>NZ_JBXAPJ010000002.1:0-832624 GCF_058803865.1 Agrobacterium sp. GW821-FHT14E08
GAATGGAGCGGTGGTAGGGCCTCCTGCCGATCTCCCCCCTTGAGGGGGAGATGCCCGGCAGGGCAGAGGGGGGTAAACCCCACGCGCCTCGCTCCACTATCAATGAACAACCTCCTGAAAACCAGCAGCCAGCCGTTCAGGAAGCGAGCGGCATGCCTTGGCGGTTCGCCATGCGGCGCTCGTGCTCAATCAGCCATTTCTTGCGCCACAGCCCGCCGCCATAACCGGTCAGGCTGCCATCCGCGCCCAGCACACGGTGGCACGGCACGACGATGGCGATCTGGTTGGCGCCATTGGCACGCGCGACCGCACGCACGGCGGACGACCTGTCCATGGCGGTTGCGAGCGAGGAATAGCTGACGATCTCACCCACCGGGATTTCCCGCAGGCTGCGCCAGACATCGCGCTCGAAGGGTGTGCCGTGGCCGGCAAGTCGGGTTTCAAAGGCGGCCGAATGCCCGGTGAAGTAAGCCTTGAGTTCCGCTTCGATCTGGCCGGTCACGGCCGTCCGGCCGAGCACCATATCCGCGCCGGTGCGCGTCTTCAGCCGTTTCAGCTCGGCGGGAAGCGCCGGCCGGTCGGCGAATTCGAGGAGATGCAGGGCGTGATCGTCGGCGACGGCGAGCATCGGGCCGATCGGCGTATCGATCCAGTCACCCTTCAAAAACCCCTTGCCTTTCATGGCGGCGGGGGAAGAGCCGAAGAACTGGTTGATGGCAGAGCGGAAACCGCTGCCGGATTCGTAACCGGCATCGATCTGCGCACCGATCACCGCTTCGCCGGAAGCGATGCTTTCCGCAGCGCCGCCCACCCGCCGCAATCTGGCGATTTCCAGAAAGCTCATTCCGAAACGACGCTTGAAGGTGCGGCGCACGGTGGACGGATCATGGCCCATCGCCACCACATCCTCCTCGCGCCAGCGCCGCGCCGGTTCGTTTTCCAGCGCCGTCAGCAGCGACGTCACGGTCTCATCGGCGGAACCATAGGCGAGCATCGGCTTGCAGCGCTTGCAGGGGCGGAAACCGGCTTCCAGACATTCGGCGATGGTTTCGCGGAACCGGCAGTTTTCGATCTTCGGCTTTCGCGCCGTGCAGGTGAAACGGCAGAAGATCTTGGTCGATGTCACACACACATAGGCCACGCCCTCATAGGCGGGGTCCTTGTTCACAAGGGCAGAATAGAGTGTTTCGGTGTCGGGGCGTTTGAACAGCATCATGGGGAGGATGCTAGCGCAAATTTAAGCGGCACGCCGCCGAAAAACGGGCATGGATGTGAGGGATGTTGTCGGCTCGTGTCCGCGCCGTTTCGCGGCCAAGCCGGTGCGGCATATTTCTTCTCCCCGCCGGGGAGAAGGTGGCGCGCAGCGCCGGATGAGGGGGCGACGGTGGAAAGATGCGGGGAGCTTGCCCCCTCGTCTACCCTTCGGGCATCTTCTCCCCGGCGGGGAGAAGAAAGGGCGGCGACCTTGCGGATCAATTCCCCGGCGGTGCGAAGGACGGATCGTCCAGCCTTGTGAAAATCACGCCGCGCGCCTTCAGCGCCAGAAGGCCTTTCACCACGCCCTCGCCCGCTTCATGGGTGGGCTGGTTGATGTGAGAGATAATGACATCACCATCCCTGGCGGCAGCGATGTGTTTCGCCGTCATGGCCGCCCCCAGCAGCGAGCCGCCATCGCCATTGACGGAATAACCGGCGACCCGCATGCCCAGCCGGTTGATGGTGGTCATGGAGGACCTGGTATATTTGGCCGTGGCACCACGGAACCATTGCGGCTGGAGGCCGGTGGCGGCGACGATGGCCTGACGGCCGCCCTCCACTTCCTGCTCGACCGCCGCTTCCGAACCGGCCGCGGCGATGCCGTAGATGGAAACCGGCTTATCCACCGCCGGCACATGGTTTTCGCCATGGTTTTCGATCTCGAACAGATCCGGATGCGCCATGAGCGTGGCCAGCGCCTCGCTATTGTGTTTCAGCCAGCGGGCGGTGACGAAGATCGTTGCCGGAATGCGCTCCTTCACCAGCGTATCAAGAATGCGGTGGTCGGTCTTGCCCATGCAGGCATCGAGCGTCATCGCCACCCGCACCTTGCCGTCATGCTGCGGCGACATTTTCAGCGTCGGTTCGACAAGGCCGGTCCCCGCTAAGGCGGCGGACGCGGCTGAAGCGAACAGGGCAGCAAGGAGGAAGCGACGTATCATTTTCATTTTCCGCAGTGAATGCAGTATCATTCCGTGGCAATCCGCCCGCAAAACGCCCGAATTAAGGCGCGGTTTCCAGCCCGGACAGCGCTTCCAGCGCCTCTTCCACCCGCTGGCGTTCGGCGCTGGTGAGCGGCAGGATCGGCCGGGGCGGTTCGCTGACTGTCAGCGACAGGATGTTGGCGGCGGCATAAACCACGCGGATGCTGCCGAATTCCTTGAACAGCGCCCAGAGCGGCTGGAAGGCCGCATCGATCCTCTTCGCCTCTTCCGCATTGCCGGCCTGAGCCGCCCGCATCAGCCGCAGGGCCGGAACCGGCAGCAGGCCGGCGACCACGCTGTACCAGGTGTCGCCGCCGGCAAGCGTGGCGTCGGCGCAGCCCCAGTCGCCGCTATAACCGATGGCGAAATCTTGCCCCAGCTTCGGCCTCAGCCGCGCAAGCTCGCCGACATAATCGGAATCGGCCGGCAACGGCATCTTGATGGCGCGGATATTGGGGATATAGGCAAGCCGCACCAGAAGCTCGTCGCTGAAGGCAAAGCGGGTCGTGGTGGGATTGTTGTAGATGGCGAGCGGCAGGCCCGTTGCGCCGGCCACGGCGGCGAAATGGTGATAGGCCTCTTCCTGCGTCAGCGGCGTGTAGGAGACGGGCGCGAGCAGCAATGCATCCGCACCGGCAGCTTCGGCATCTTTTGCCAAGGCCACGGCGTCATCGGTGCGCAGGGCGCCGACGCCGGCCATGAGTGTGCGCTTGCCCTTGAGGACCGACGCGGCCGCCTCGATGGCCCGGCGTCTCTCCCCGCGCGACAGATACATATAGATGCCAGTGCTGCCGAGAATGCCGACGGAATCCACCTCGGCAGCATCAAGCCGCTCGATGAGGGCGGAAAAGGCCTGTGTGTCGACCTGCCCGGCCTCGTCGGCCGGCGTGATCGGAAAAGCCGAAAGTCCCTTGAATCGTGTCGCCATGCCCGTCTCCCTCGCTTTGATCGGCAAGCAGGGTTACAGAGCCGGTGGCGGAGCGGCAAGAAAAGCGGAGGCTAAACGCCTGCCGGCAACCGAAAAAATCCTTGGTTAGTCATAAAGATACAACTTCTTCCACTGCTCCTCGGGAATTTTATCGCCGACGCGGTAATCGAAGGACTGGATGCTGAGGCTGTCGCTCTTCAGCTGGCACTTGTATTTGAGCTTGTACCATTCGCCCGAACTTCTGAAGACCGCGCCCGGCGCCTTGATGGAGTTCTTGCCAACTTCCGGATCACCGAAAGTATAAGCGATGACCTTGTCCGGCCGCATGCCCTTCTGCTCGGTCGCTATCCTTTCCATCGCCTCGATATCGCAGCGCTGTTCCAGCCGCTCCTCGGGGGCAAGCGCGTTCAACTGCCGCATGACGCTGGCATCAATCGCGAAAGCAGGCGTGAAGGTCTGCAAGCCAAGGAAAAAGGCAGAAAGGGCAGCGGGAAAAAGCTTTCGCATGGGATCCTGTCAGTTTTTTCGTTTGTTCTTGTGGTGGGCGGCAGGCCGGGCGGCCTGCATCCATCATCGCTGATTTGCCGGATATTGCCAAAATGTGATCGAAAGCTGACGAAATTGTGCCCAAGCCGCATTCCGCCTGTGGAGATTTGAAACTTGATCGGCCGCAAGGCCCGCTCTACATCTTGGTGCCGCCCAAGAATTCTTCATACGAAAGCGAGTTTCCCTTGCCGATTTTCAAGAACCTGCCCGCCGCCCCGACCGCCGAAAAACGGCCCGTTCAGGATACGCATCACGGCATTACCCGCACCGACGATTACGCATGGTTCCGGGCCGATAACTGGCAGGCCATGTTCAAGGACCCTACCCTGCTCGACCCGTCGATCCGCGCCCATCTGGAAGCAGAAAACGCCTATATGGAAGCGGCCATGGGGGACACCAGGGCGCTTCAGGAAAAGCTGTTTACGGAAATGAAGGGCCGCATCAAGCAGGACGATTCCTCCGTGCCGGTCAATGACGGGCCTTATGCTTACGGGACATTGTTCGTGACCGGCGGCGAGCAGCCGCATTATTTCCGCACCCCGCGCGGCGGCGGTGAAAAACATGTGCTGCTTGATGGCGACAAGGAGGCCGAGGGCAAGGATTATTTCCGGCTTGCCGGTCTCGACCAGTCCTCCGATCACAGTCACGGCATCTGGGGTTATGACGACAAGGGGTCGGAATATTTCACCCTGCGCATCCGCAACCTCGAAACCGGCGAAGACCTTGCCGATGTCGTGGAAAACACCGGCGGTGGCGGCGCATGGGCGCCCGATGGCAAGAGCTTCTTCTACACGCTGCAGGATGAGAACCACCGCCCCTCCAAGGTCTTCCACCATATCATCGGCGAGCCGCAATCGGCCGACCGGCTGGTTTATGAGGAAAAGGATCCCGGTTTCTTCATGGGCGTCGGCGCGTCGGTTCTCGACGATTTCATCTTCATCGACATTCACGACCATGAGACCAGCGAATATCGCATTCTCTCCACCAAAGACCTGACAGCCGAGCCTGCTATCGTGGCGGAGCGCGAAGAGGGCATCGAATATTCGATGTGCGAAGGTGGCGATGTCTTCTTCATCCTCACCAATGACGGCGATGCCAAGGATTTCCGCATTGTGGAAGCGCCGGTCACGGCACCGGGCAAAGAGAACTGGAAAGAGATCGTCCCGCATGAGCCGGGCCGCCTTATTCTCTCCGTCGATGCCTATGCCCGTCACCTGATCTGGCTTGAGCGCCGCGATGGCCTGCCGCGCATCGTCATCCGCGATCGTCGCACGGGCGAGGAACATTCGATCGCCTTTGCCGAGGAAGCCTATTCGCTTGGCCTGCATGGCGCGGCGGAATATGACACCGATGTCATCCGCTTCTCCTATTCCTCGATGACGACGCCGAGCCAGCTGTTCGATTACGACATGGTGACGCGCGAGCGCACGCTGCTGAAAACGCAGGAAGTGCCCTCCGGCCACAATCCGGACGATTACATCACCCGCCGCATCATGGCGCCTGCCCATGATGGCGAGCTGGTGCCGGTCTCCCTGCTCTATCGCAAGGATGTGGCGCTTGACGGTTCCGCCCCCTGCCTGCTCTACGGCTATGGCGCTTACGGCATCACCATTCCCGCCTCCTTCTCCACCACCACGCTGTCGCTCGCCGACCGTGGTTTCATCTATGCCATCGCCCATATTCGTGGCGGCAAGGACAAGGGTTTCGAATGGTACGAAACCGGCAAGATGGAAGCCAAGCAGAACACCTTCAAGGATTTCATCGCCGCTGCCGACCATCTGGTTCAGGAGGGTTTCACCTCCTATGGGGGCATCATCGCAGAAGGCGGCTCGGCCGGCGGCATGCTGATGGGTGCTGTCGCCAATATGGCGCCGGAAAAATTCGCCGGCATCATCGCCGCCGTTCCTTTCGTGGATGTGCTGACCACCATGCTTGATGACACTTTGCCGCTCACCCCGCCGGAATGGCCGGAATGGGGCAATCCGCTGGAATCGGCAGAGGAATATGGCTGGATTGCCGCCTACAGCCCCTATGACAATGTGGGTACGAAGCCTTACCCGCCTATCCTTGCGCTTTCCGGCCTCACCGATCCGCGCGTGACCTATTGGGAGCCGACCAAATGGGTGGCGAAGCTGCGTGAGAAGACCACGGGAGAAGCCCCCATCCTGCTGAAAACCAACATGGCGGCCGGCCATGGCGGCAAGTCGGGCCGTTTCCAGCGGCTGGAAGAAATCGCCTTCGAATATGCCTTTGCGCTGAAGGTGGCCGGCAAGGACGCGGCGTGACCCGCTGATGGCGGAACGGGCGGCGGAGAGCCGTCGCCCGAACCAAAAACAGTATAAAAATACCCTTCGAAAACCCGTTTCTGAATATTTTTTCCACAAAATCGCGCCGGTATTTTTTCTTTAAATACCACTTAACGACATAACGGATTTTTATTTCAAACTACTGAAATTCAAAATACACCTCAGTAAATTACAAATATATTTTCAGTATTACGCCAGACGGAAAAATGTTCCGGGAATCGAACGCATGGCTGCGATGCGCCATTTCGCGTTGCAATATCACTTTTTGGCCGTATTATGCCGGTCGTTGACATATTCATGCGCCTTTTCGCCGCATATCCTGCGGCAATGCCGCAGCGTGTTCTGCGGATATTCTTCTTGCCGTCATTTTTCGGCTTTTCCACGCGCCATGTCAGTTCGCCCTTGGCAATCCGGGCTTTGCAGTGCTCCCGCTTTGCCAATTGAAAACACTGCATCAGACTTGGGGGTCTTACACATGAAGAAACTCCTCGCCTCGACCATTCTCGTAACGGGCTTTATCATCGCTGCCGGTGCAGCAAATTCCGCCAATGCCGCCGAAGAGTGCGGCAGCATCTCCATCGCCGAAATGAACTGGGCATCCGCCGGTGTCGCGGCTTACGTCGACAAGTTCATCATGGAAAACGGCTATGACTGCACGGTCAATGTCGTCAGCGGCGATACCATGCCGACCTTCGCCTCCATGAACGAAAAGGGCCAGCCGGACATGGCGCCCGAATTGTGGGTGAACGCCGTGCGCGAGCCGCTCGATGCTGCCGTCAAGGAAGGCCGCATGATCGAGGCGTCTAAAATCCTCACCGATGGCGGCGTCGAAGGCTGGTGGATCCCGAAATTCATCGCCGACGCGCACCCTGATATCAAGACCGTCGAGGATGCGCTGAAACATCCCGAACTTTTCCCTGCCCCGGAAGACGCCAGCAAGGGCGCCGTGCATAATTGCCCGTCCGGCTGGAACTGCCAGGTGACCACCGCCAATCTCTACAAGGCGCGCGAGGGCGACAAAAAGGGCTTCACCCTGGTCGACACCGGCTCGGCCGCCGGCCTCGACGGCTCCATCGCCAATGCGTTTGAAAAGAAGCAGGGCTGGCTCGGCTATTACTGGTCGCCCACCGCCATTCTCGGCAAATATGAGATGGTGAAGCTGGATGACGGCGTCGAACTCGATCGCGCCCATTATGACGAATGCACCGCCAAGGTCGATTGCGCCGATGCCAAGGTCAACGCCTATCCGGTGGCCGATGTCTTTACCGTCATCACCAAGGATTTCGAAGGCAAGGCCGGCGTGACGCTGGACTACATCAAGGCCCGCAACTGGGACAACAAGACGGTCGCCGAAATCCTCGCCTGGATGGATGAGAACCAGGGCACCAACGAGGACGGCGCGGAGTATTTCCTCGAGAACCATGAGGACATCTGGACGAAGTGGGTTCCGGCCGAGGTGGCGGAGAAGATCAAGGCTTCGATGTGATTGGTTGATGGGGGAGTCGGCGCAAGCCGCTTACCCCCCTCTGCCCTGCCGGGCATCTCCCCCACAAGGAGGGAGATCGGCTTGGCGCACCCTTCTCACAAATCCGCAACGTGTTTGATGGGCGAGACTTTGCCTCGGATCGATCTCCCCCCTTGTGGGGGAGATGTCCGGCAGGACAGAGGGGGGTGCCCCGCGCTCCAGCTTCCACCGCTCACCACCCAATAACCCAAAGGGAAAACAACAATAATGGCCCTCTGCAATTACCTGCCGGACATGCTCTGCAAGTTCCCGGCCATCGACAATTCCACGATGCGTGTGGCACGCAAGACCATCGATGATGGTTTTCGCGACATCGTGCGCAACTATGGCGATGCGATCGATGTGATCGTGCATCCGCTGCAGCTCTTCCTCAATTCCTCGGAGCGGCTGTTCATCCAGACACCGTGGATCATCACGCTCCTCATCATTCTCGCCATCGTGCATCTGGCCGGTCGCAGCTTCAGGATTACCGGCGGCACGGCGCTCGCCCTGCTGATGATCGGTGCGGTCGGTCTCTGGCGCGACGCCATGACGACGCTGTCCATCGTCGCCATCGCCACCCTGATCGCCATCGTCATCGGCCTGCCGCTCGGCATCCTGATGGGTCGTTCGGAACGCCTGCAACGCCTCATCAATCCCGTGCTCGACGTGATGCAGACCCTGCCCAGCTTCGTTTATCTCATCCCCGTGGTGGTGATTTTCGGCATCGGCAAGGTACCGGGCCTGATCGCAGTGGTGATCTATGCCATTCCGCCGGTCATTCGCCTCACCAGCCTTGGCATTCGCCTGGTGGACCGGGAGGTGCTGGAAGCGGCAGACGCCTTCGGTTCCTCCAACGGCCAGAAGCTGTTCAATGTGCAGCTGCCGCTGGCGCTGCCCACCATCATGACCGGCATCAACCAGACCATCATGATGGCGCTCGCCATGGTCGTCGTCGCCTCCATGGTCGGTGTCGGCGGGCTCGGCAAGAACGTGCTGCAGGCCATCAATAACCAGTTCTTCACGGTGGGCTTCCTGAACGGTTTCGCTCTGGTCGCCATCGCCATCATGTTCGACCGGGCGAGCCAGGCTTTTGGCAAGCGCCTGCAGAAATACCGCGAGGTCTCCCATGGCTAAAAGCATCGAAATCCGCAACCTCTACAAGATCTTCGGCAAGCATCCCGAGAAGTACCTCGAAGCGGTGCGATCCGGCATGGACAAGGTGGAGCTGAACGACAAACACAACCACGTGCTTGGCCTCAACAACATCAACATCACCATGCCGGGCGGCAAGATCACCGTCGTCATGGGCCTTTCCGGCTCCGGCAAGTCGACGCTGATCCGCCACATCAACCGGCTGATCGACCCGACGGCGGGCGAGGTTCTCTATGACGGCGAGGATATCTGCGGCATGAGCGCTTCGGCGCTCCGGCAGTTCCGCCGCCACAAGACGGCGATGGTGTTCCAGAAATTCGGCCTTCTGCCGCACCGCACCGTGCTGGAAAACAGCGTCTACGGGCTCGACATCCAGGGCGTACCGCGCGGCAGAAGCGAGGAAAAGGGCCGCTACTGGCTGGAGCGTGTCGGCCTTGCCGGTTACGAGGATTATTATCCGAACCAGCTTTCCGGCGGCATGCAGCAGCGTGTCGGCCTTGCCCGTGCACTTGCCAATGACGCTGATATCCTCCTGATGGACGAGGCCTATTCGGCGCTCGATCCGCTGATCCGCGTCGACATGCAGACCATGCTGCTCGATCTGCAGCAGGAACTGAAAAAGACCGTGGTGTTCATCACCCACGATCTGGACGAGGCGCTCAGGCTCGGCGACCATATCGCCATTCTGAAGGACGGCGAAGTGGTGCAGCAGGGCGACGGCCAGAGCATCATTCTCTCCCCGGCCGATGGTTACGTCACCGACTTCGTGCGCGACGTCAATCGCGGCCGCGTGCTGCAGGCGACCACGGTGATGGAGCCGCTTGAAAGCCGCCCCGAGGGCATGTCCGTGCCGGAAAACGCGACGCTGGAAACCATTGCCCGCGACATGTCGGAAGCCAACGAGACGACCGCGCATGTGGTGGACGAGGACGGAAAGCCCGTCGGCAGCATCGGGCTGGACACGCTGGTGGCGGCCATGGTGACGCCCGCGCCGCAGGAGGTTGAGGTTGAGGTGAAGGCGGAAGCGGCAGAGGAGCCGGAGAAGCTCCAGGAAACGGTTGTGCCGGTGGAGAAGGAAACGGCGTAATCCGGCACCGGACGGATTGGCCGCGTCCGCGAGATTTCCTCGTTCCGTCATACCGGCCTTGAGCCGGTATCCAGCCAGCCCAAGTCCTTGGGCTGAAAGGACTCTCTCGCCGCGCAGACGCGAGTCGGCTGGATTCCGGCTCAAGGCCGGAATGACGGGAGTGAGGTGTTCACGGCGCCAGAAATTTAAACCGGACTGCAATGCCGCGAGGGACAAAGCTGGCAATCTCCTCCTGCCCCGTCTTCATTAGGCAAAAACGAAGCACCCCTTTGCCGGCTGTCAAGCCGGGAACGTCGTTGCAGCGCAGCAAGCGCAAGTTTCGGACAAGTCGCCGTCGTTAACCATTCGTTAACTTTTGAACGCGGAATCACCGACATGCAGATCGAAAGCAATATCGGCGGATACAACTATCAGGGACGTATCCGCGACATCGAAAAAGCCGGCAGCGCGCAGAGCGCGCCCGAAGAGCAGGCCGTGAAGCGTGGCCCCGGCAACCCGACCGTTTCCAGCACCATTCTTTCCCATTCGCTGGCCAATGTGTTGTGGGCCGTCGGCAATGGCAGCGCGCCTGCTGCGGCCTCTGCCGAGATCGAAGTGGAAGCGCAGGCCGAGTGGGTGCGCAGCGCCTATTCGGAATATACCGAATAGGCTTTTAGAACAAAGCCTCTGCCTCTACCGCTACCTCCGTCATCCTCGGGCTTGACCCGAGGATCCAAGGCTTCAAGCGGGTATGGATCCTCTGGTCAAGCCCGAGGATGACGCGGAGAGATTCAAGCGCCTTGATCAACAAACTGAAATAGTCGATTCCCATCAGGCCCTTGCCGGACTGACCTCGACCGTCACATGCGAGAGTTCATGTATGGCTGCAAGTTTCTGCTTGTAGAAAGCCGGCGCTTTCGGCACCTGCGACTGGATTGCCACGATGGCGGCGTGATGCCCCGGCCCCACCTGCCAGACATGCAGGTCGGTGATGCGATCCTCTTCCGTTTCCACGCTTTCGCGTATTTCCTGCGGCAGATCTTCCGTCTGGGGTACGGCGTCGAGCAGCGTCGTCGCCGTGGAGCGGACCAGCCCCCATGACCAGCGTGCGATGACCAGACCGCCGACGATGCCCATTGCCGGATCGAGGAAAGACCAGCCGTTCCATTTGCCGAGCAGCAGCGCGACGATGGCAAGAACCGAGGTCAGCGCATCGGCCAGCACATGCAGATAGGCGGCGCGCAGATTGTTGTCCCTGCCGCCCTTTGCATCATGCTCACCGTGATGCGCGTGCGAACCGTGATCGTGATGGGCGTGCGAGCCATGGGTGTGACCATGACCGTGGCCGTGATCATGATGATGGTCGTCTTTCAAGAGCACGGCGCTGACAAGGTTGACGGCAAGGCCGATGACGGCAACGAGGATCGCCTGGTTGAAGTCGATTTCGACCGGATTGACGAGGCGCATCGCGCTTTCAACGGCGATGAGCAACGCCACCACCGCCAGCACGATGGCGCTGGCGAACCCCGCCAGATCGCCGAACTTGCCGGTGCCGAAGGTGAAACGCGGATTGCGCGCCTCACGGCGGGCATAGAGATAGGCCAGCGCCGAAATCAGCATTGCACCCGCATGGGTGGACATGTGCCAGCCATCCGCCGTCAGGGCCATGGAGCCGAACCAGTGGCCGGCGACGATCTCGGCCACCATCATGACGGTGGTGAGCGCAATCACCATCCACACACGCCTCTCGTTACGCTCATGGTTCTGGCCGAGGAAAACATGCTCATGGCCGGCCGCATGGGAGAATTCGGATGTCGTCGTCATGTCGCTAATCCTGTTCGATTTTCAGAGCGTCTTGTCTAAGCATCTGGTCTTTCCGCCGATGCTCTAGCGGATGTAGGTCTTCAGTACCTGGGCCAGCTCCTCCGCCGCCCGCGCCCGTTCTTCTTCACTTTCGGCGTGCACCACATGTTCGTGCAGATGTTCCTGCATCACCTCCCCGGTGAGGCCGGAAAGCGCGCCGCGCACCGAAGCCAGCAATTGCAGCACCTCGCCGCAGGGCTTGGCGTCGTCCAGCGCGCGCTCCACCGCCTCCATCTGCCCTTTCAGGCGACGGATGCGGGCGAGAAGCTTCTCCTTGTTGCGGATCGTATGGGACATAGGCACCTCATATACTATAGGGGGGTATACTATATTGAGATGTTTTTTCGTTCAAGTCTCGCATGACGCAATCCTCGCGAATGTTTCGGCCCCTAAAAATACACCATCAGAACTTGGGGACTCAGTCATGACGACTATCGCAGCAACCACCAGCAGCTATTACGCAACGCCGGTCCGGACCCTTGAACCGGCGAAAAACAAGGAAACCCATTCCACCACCGAGGCCCTGCTGGAGCTGACCCGGGCCGCGCATCGCGCCATCTCCAGCGCGGAAAGCGTCGCTACGGCAGTTTCACCGGCCGCCGCCAGCGTTTCCGCCGGTCTTGCCGCCGCTTTGTGGAACCTCGACAGCGGCGTCTCCGCGACAGGCGCATCCGCGCCGGAAATGGCCGCCGCTGCGCAGCCTGAAGCCGCCTCCAGCCTTGAGACGGAAGTTCTGAAGGCCCTGGCACAGGCGCTCGGCGTGGACGAGGCCGCCTGACACCCATTGAACAGCGGGCTGAAACGTAATATCTCTAGAGACTAGAGCATCGGACCCTGAGCGGCGAAAACAACCCGCTCTCTTCCCGCTGCGCCGGAGATATGGAGAAAGCGATGCTGTCCATCGGTGAATTGTCCAAACGTACCGGCGTCAAGGTGCCGACGATCCGTTATTACGAGCAGATGGGTCTCATCCGTGAGGCGGACCGTTCGGAAGGCAACCAGCGCCGCTACGAAAAAACCGATCTCGAAAGGCTGGCCTTCATCCGCCATGCCCGCGATATCGGTCTGAATATCGACGCCATTCGCGAATTGATTGCGCTTAGCCAGCACCGGCAGATGCCGTGCGAGGGGGCGGACCGTATCGCTGCCGAACACCTCGCCCATGTGCGTGAAAAAATCGCCAGCCTGAAGAAGCTGGAACATGAACTGGAGCGCATCGTCTCCCATTGCCACGGCCATTCGATCGAGGATTGTTATGTCATCCGCGCGCTTTCCGACCACGGAATGTGCGAAGGCGAACACTGAGACGCGGAGAAGACGGCGGCACTGACATTCCGCTGTCATCCGGGCGATATATGCGCCTGCCATCGCTTCAAAAGAGATGCCGGATGCCAGAGACCTTTTCCGAAATCGCCCCCTTCGACACTATTTTCATCGATGTTTCCGACGGCCACAGGCTGCATGTGACGATTGCGGGCAATCCGGCGGGACAGCCGGCGATCCTGCTTCACGGCGGCCCCGGCTCCGGGATATCGTCAAAGGCGCGGCGCTATTTCGATCCTGAGCGTTACCGCATCATTCAGTTCGACCAGCGCGGATGCGGGCAGAGCACGCCGAATGCGGCCGTCAGCCTTGAGCACAACACCACGCAGCACCTGATCGGCGACATGGAGGCCATTCGTGTGGCGCTTGGCGTCGATGACTGGCTGGTGTTCGGCACCTCATGGGGCTCGACGCTCGCCCTCGCCTATGCCCAGCGCCATCCCCGCCAAGTCCGCGCCATGGTTCTGGCGGGTGTCACGACGACGCGGCAGAAGGAAATCGACTGGCTTTATCAGGGGCTGGCGATGTTTCTGCCCGGGCAATGGCAGCGTTTTATCGCCGCGATCCCGGATCATATGTCGAAGGACGATCCTGTCGCGGCCTATTACCGGCTTTTGAAGGATGCGGATCCCGCCATCCGCGCCGGGGCGGCCTATGAATGGCATCTATGGGAGGCGGGTTCGATTACCGCAGAGACCGTCTCGGCTTTTCCCGAAAAATGGCACGATGAAAACTACAGGCTCGCGCGGGCGCGTCTGTGCGCGCATTATTTCCACCATGCGGCGTGGCTGGAAGACGGCGTGCTTCTCCGCAACGCCGGCGGGCTGGCAGGCATTCCGGGCGTCCTCATTCAGGGCATGCGGGATCTGCAGGGACCACCGGTCACGGTTTACGAGCTTGCCGCGGCGTGGCCGGGAAGCGAACTAATCATGATCGACGGCGCCGGACATTCCACGGCGGATGCGGGGATGGAAGAAGCCATTGTTTCGGCAATCGCGCGATTTGCGAATTGACCCGCTTGACAGATTACGGATTCGGGCGCATTGCATGTCCCATGATCAACGAACGCGCACCCATCTCCTGCTCGTACTTTTGGGCCTACCTTTAAGGGCGGCTCGACAGATCATATTGTCAACAAGCCGCCGTCAGGCGGCTTTGTTGTTTCTCAAGCGTCCTGACGGCACCGATAAGACCAAAGGACCAAAGAAATGACCGAAGATAGCACCCTTACACTGGAAAGACCGCCCGTCGTCATCATTCGTGGCGCACGCAAGACGGATCTGCCCGAACTCAACGAGATGATCACGCTGCTTGCCTCCTACCACGGCGATGCGGCTGCGATCACGCCGGCGAAACTGGAACGCGACCTGTTCGGCCCCCTGCCCTGGGTGCATGGGCTGGTTGCGGAAGCCGATGGCGCGCTGATCGGCTACGCCCTGCTTCTGCCGCTCTACAGGGCGCAGGAAGGTCAGCGCGGACTTGAGCTGCACCATCTCTTCGTGCGTGACGGCCATCGTGGCCATGGCACCGGCCAGCACCTCGTTTCCCGCGCCCGCGATATCGCCAAGCGGCTGGGCTGCGACTATCTTTCCGTCAGCGCCACGACCGGCAATGTGGCGGCGCATCGTTTCTACGAAAACATGGATTTCGCGCCCCGCCCGGTCACCGGCATGCGCTACATGCAGGCCATCGCCTGATTAAAAACCACGGAGACGGCCATGACACGGATCGCCATTGCGCTCGCGCAGGATTTTGCGGACTGGGAACCGGCGCTGCTTGCTGCCGCAGCACGCAGCTATCTCGGCGTCGAGATCGTTTACGCCACGCCCGATGGCCGGCCGGTAACCTCCATGGGCGGGCTGAATGTGACGCCTGACACGTCCTATGACGCGCTCGATCCTGAGAATATCGATGCTCTCATCGTTCCCGGTGGTCTCAGCTGGGAAAAGGGCACGGCTGTCGATCTTGGCGGGCTGGTGCACCGGTTTCGCGACAGGGACCGGCTGGTGGCCGGCATCTGCGCGGCGGCGAGCGCGCTCGGCGGCACGGGCGTTCTGAACGATGTCGCCCATACCGGCAATTCGCTGGCATCCCACAAGGCCTATCCGGCCTATAGCGGTGAAAACCTTTATCGCGACCAGCCGAAAGCGGTCAGCGATGGCGGCATCGTCACCGCCGCCGGCAGCGCGCCGGTCAGTTTCGCTGTGGAAATCCTGAAACACCTCGGCCTCTTTGGTCCGGAAGCCGAGGCGGAACTTCAGGTTTTTGCGGCAGAGCATCGCTGAGGCGCAGCCGTCTCGGTTGTTTGCACTCCCTCTACTCCCCGTAATTCCGGCCTTGAGCCGGAATCCAGCCGACGCGCGTCCGCGCGGCGAAAAGAGTCTTTTCAGCCCAAAGACTTGGGCTGGCTGGATCCCGGCTCAAGGCCGGGATGACGGAGGTGAGAATAGCGAGGATTATCGCCGATCCAGCACCCGGCACACGCGCGCCGCCGGCTCCTCACCCTCCCCGGCAATCGCCCGGCGAATATCGCGGCTGTTCAGATGCAGGCTGCGGCCGGCGGGCAAATTTGCACGTTTTATCTTGGAAAGGGCTGCCCCGACGAAGGCGGCCTCGTGGTCATGGAAAAAGGTGAGAGCCGCCTCGTGTCCGGGGCTCGGTCCGAGAACCGCCTTGAAGGCAAGACGGTGCACGGCGCAGAAAGCGCCGTGACCGGGAACGGCAAAACGCAGCGCATCGAGTTCCTCACTCCATTCCGCTGCGTCCTGCATGGATTTACGCCTGCTGGAAGCGCTTCAGGAAAAACGCGCTCAATGTTCCAAGCAGAGCCCAGAAAACGAAGCTGGTCACGGTGGCGGCGACGATGAACTGACGCTCGAGCGGCAGCGGTGCCAGCGCATGTTCGCCTTCCGGAGGCAAGGGTGCGCCCACCACATGCGGTGCGACGATCAGCACCAGCGCCAATATGATGGCCCAGGGTTCGCGGCGGAAGGCGATCAACGCAATGCCGCCCGCGGTTGCGGCAACCGTCGCAAGCCACCAGATCTGCCGTGCCTCGAGCGCGGCAGCCGGGCTGCCCGGCAGTTCCGGCGGCAGGCCGATCATCGGGGCCAGCATGACGGCGGCAAAACCGGCAACACCCCAGAGAAGGCCTTCACGCCAGCCGCCATTCGTGCCACGCAGCGAAATGAGGCCGGTCAGCACCAGCGCATAACCGATGGCGGTGAGAACATTGGCGGCGACGGTATAGGCGGTGCGCTCGAAGCCGTCGGCCGGAGCCCAGGCTTCATCGTTATGCTCATGGGCAGGAACGGCAGCACCGGGCGCCGCCGCATCATGGCTGTGGGGTGCTTCGCCGGCGCTTTCATAGGTTTCCGCCTGAAGGATGAGCGGCGTCGTGCCGAAAGCCTGCATGGCCGAAACGGCGAAACCGCCGAGAATGCCGACGAGAACGGCGGTAAAGACGATATTGCGAAAAGACGACATGCGGTTTCCCCTCAATGGCAGGGGAAGGCATTGGCATGGCGCGTGTCATGCGCGGCATTGTGAACGGCTTCCACATGGGAAAAGCCGACAAAACCGACAACAAACAGGCCAAGCATGATCGCCGTCAGCGATTGCGCAAAGCTGGTTGTTTTTGCGGAAACGGCTGAATTGGCCGTATTCTGGTTGATGGACATGGTGACCCCTCTTGCGGCGCGACCCCGCGCCTCTGGACGCGGCCGAACAGCAAAGGCCGTCGAGCCGCATACGATACACTTCACCACGGGGATACGAGACTGACACAGGGAGAAGTTGATCCCACCACCCTGACATTCCGCTCTTCCGGACACCCCGCCGGCATGGATATTTCCGTGATGGCAGGTCTCCTGGCTTACGGGTCAAAACCTGAAACGCCTTCCCGGCATCACCCTCTCTGGAAACCCTGGGTTCCCGGCGAGATGGCTTGCCAGTGGCATTTCGTTTCAGGCTCTCCGCTCACAGTTGCGGGGGCAGCCACGAATGAGGATTTCTCCCTATCGTGTTCCCTTTTCACCTTCCGGAATGCCCGGAAGGAACCATCACAGGATTGTTATCCGATGGGCGGGGTCGGGAGTCAATGGCGCTTACCTACCTCTCCTCCGTCATCCTCCGGTCAGGCCCGGGGATGACGGAGGAGAGGTATCAGGCTCTAACGCGACGGGATCGCCTTCAGATAGGCGGCGATGGCATCGCGGTCATCGGCCGTCAGATGCGCCATATTCTGCTGCACCTTGACCATGGAACCGCCGACGCTGTCGAATTCCGGGGTGAAGCCGGTTTCCAGATAGCTGGCAATATCGGCCGCCGCCCAGGCGCCCATGCTTTGCGAACCGGGGGTGATGTCGGGAATACGGCCCTCGCCTTCCGGATTGGGACCGCCGGCCAGCCATTTATCCGTCTGGAATCCGCCGAGCGCATTGCGCGGTGTGTGGCACTCGCCGCAATGGCCAGGCCCTTCCACCAGATATTGGCCGCGCAGCAATTCGGCATTGGCGTTGGCAAGCTCGACGCGGGGCCGCGCCGAGGGGTCGAAATAAAGGAATTTCCAGCCGCCCAGCGCCATGCGCATATTGAAGGGGAACGGCAGGTCGTGATCCGGCGCGTCGTTCTGGCTGGCGGGCAGGACTTTCAGATAACCGTAGAGGTCGTTGATGTCCTTCTGCGTCATGCGGGCATAGGAGGCATAGGGAAAGGACGGGTAGAGATGTTCCCCGTTCTTGCCGACACCGCGCGTCATGGCATCGCCGAATTCGGCCAGCGTCCAGCTGCCGATACCATGTTGCGGATCGGAGGAAATATTGGGCACATGGAAGGTGCCGAAGGGGCTTTTCAGCGCCTGCCCGCCCGAAAGCATCAAAAGCGCATCGCCCTTGGCATCGGGTGCGGCATGGCAACTGGCGCAGCCGCCCGCCCAGAACAGCGTTTCGCCATTGGCCAGATCCGGCTCGCCAAGGCTCACCCAATGGCTGGGCGCCTGTCGCTCAGGCGCCGTCACCCAGGCGAAAATACCATAACCCGCAACGGCCGCAATCGCGATCCCGCCCGCAAGCTTCGTCCAAATGGAAGACATGCCCCTCTCCCCACTCTCACCTGACTGGGTCAGGTGTCTTTCCAGGCCTGAAAAACGCCGCCGGAAAGCGGCGTTTTGAAAGGATTATTTCTTCAGACGATAGGTCTGATGGCAGGTGCCGCAATCGGCGCCGAGCGTCTTCATGGCGGTGGTGACGCCTGCCTCATCGGTGGGGAGATTGGCAAGAACCGTGTCCGCATCCGCGCCCAGCTTGGCGGCCTTTGCCTTGAAGTCCTCGAAATTTTCCCAGATGGCGGGTGCCGCCGCACTGCCGGCCTCGCTGCCGGGCGGGAACTGGTCGGGGAAAGCCTTGGCATTGGTGCTGATGGCCGTCACGGCGGCTTTCACGACGTCAGCGTCGTAAGGCTTCTGACCCTTGGAGATGGCGGCGAGCGCGCCCATGGAGCCGCCGATCTGCTTCATCATGCCTTCACGTTTTTCGACTTCGCCGGCAGCATAGACCGCTCCGGCGCAAAGACAGCCGAAAAGCATGGCCGCCGCGATGGTTTTCAATTTCATAGACTCTCTCCTTGATTCCGGCTGGGATACCGGACGCTAGATGGAACGGCGCGAGGATGCCCTTTCCGGATGGCGAAAAGAAGTCACATTGCGGTGAATTCTATCGTGAAAACAGAAGTCTAGGACAGGGCCTCCCAAAGCGTCAGCAGGGCTGCGGCAATCAGCATGAAACCGGCGGCGCGGCCGATGAAGATTGTCGCACCCGGTGAAGAAACCAGCCATGCCCGGCTTTTATCCGCCGTCAGCGCCAGCGCGCCGTAGACCGTGAACTGGGTCACCGCCACCATCGCGCCCATCACCAGTCCCTGCATCCAGATCGGGCCATAGGCCGGTTTGAGGAATTGCGGATAGATCGCCATCATGAACAGATAGGCCTTGGGATTGGAAAGGCAGGTCAGCACCGCCCGCCAGAAGGCTTTTCTGACCGAAGCGCTCGCCTGCGCCTCATCGCCGTTCACGACGATCGCGCTGCGCATCAGGCCTATGCCGATCCAGATCATATAGGCCGCACCGAAGACCAGCAGCGGCAGGAACAGCGAGGGCATCCAGGCGGCCAGCATGCCGACGCCCAGGGCGCCGTAAAGCGAATGCACGATGCCGCCGGCGCTCATGCCGCTTGCGGCGGAAAGGCCGGTTCTTTTGCCTCCCGTCAAAGCGCTTGCCAGCACGAACAGCATGTCCATGCCCGGCAGGATGATGATGCCGAACAGGACCAGAAAGAAAAGCCAGAGATTTTCAGCGTAACTCATGTCAGTATCTCCCAAAACAGTTTGCGGCACATTCGGGAAAGCATATGTTTCTCAATGTGTTTTTCTGTTTATAGGAAAAGCCAACTGACAGCGTTGTGTCAGTTGCGTGGTGAGCAACCGGAAAAACGGCAATGCGCAAGGCGTCGAGACTGTTCGAGATCATCCAGATCCTGCGGGTGGCGCGCAGGCCTGTCACCGCGCAGACGATTGCCGAGGCGCTGGAGGTGACGGTGCGCTCGGTCTATCGCGATATAGCCGCCCTTCAGACCATGCGTGTGCCGATCGAAGGGGAACGCGGCGTCGGTTACATCCTGCGTCCCGGCTTCAACCTGCCGCCGCTGATGTTTTCCATCGAAGAGACCGAGGCAATCGTGCTTGCGCTTGCCATGGTCGCCCGCACGGGGGATGCCGAATTGCGGCAGGCGGCGAAAAAGGTCAGCGACAAGATCGCGGCATCCCTGCCCGAGCCCCTGTCGAAGATGCTCTCCGCCAATGCCCTGCACGCCTGGGGCAGCATCGCCCCCGCACCCGCCGGCATTGATCTTTCGACTGTCAGGCGGGCGGTGCGCGACGAGGAAAGGCTGGATCTCACCTATTGCGATGAAACCGGCGCAGAGACCCGGCGGCAAATCCGCCCCATCGCCGTGATCTATTATTCGGAAACGACCAATATCGTCGCCTGGTGCGAATTGCGGCAGGCGATCCGCAACTTCCGCTCGGACCGGGTAATCACCTGCGAAACCACGGGCAGCTTTTTCAAGATGGAAGGCGAAAAGCTGCGGCAATTGTGGATGAGCGGCTGGCAGAGCAACCAGCCGGGCAACATAACGTCAGAACGCACGACGAACTAACCCGGCGCGTAAAAGCAACTGATTTAGTACGTCTTGCAACCTTCGTTCCGTGCCGGCGAACCCCTCTCCGCCCTTCCTGTGCTCGTCGCAGGAATGAGGGTCGAGAGAGGTGTGCTGGCTTCAAATTACGGCAGCGTTCTGCCGCAGATGTTCCAGCACCCTATCCTCTTCACGCCCGAAGCCGCGAATGACGATGCGGTCGACAAAGACATCGGCAATGGCGAAGGTGTTCTGGTCGGGTGTATCCACCATGCCCTTGAAGTTGACGAAGTGGGTGTTGCCCAGCACGCCGTAATTGCCATTGTGATTATGGCCGCTGAACCATGCGATGACCGAAGGGTGTGCGCCCAGAAGATCGAGGATGCGCGGTGCGTCCCACATATTATGGGCGTTTTCCGGATAGAGCGGATAGTGGCAGAGAACGACGACTTTTTCGCCCGCCGCATCGGCCTTTTGCAGAACGGCCCGCAACCATTCGAATTGTTCGTCGCTGAGCGACGCATTCCAGTCCTGGGCATTGATCGCACCCGCTTCCCGCAGGCGCTTCAGCCGCTCTTCGGCAAGCGCGCGGCGCGGATCGCCGGAAGGCGGGGCGAAGAGGCTTACCTCGTTGCCGTCAAGAACCACGAAGCGTATCGCGCCGATGGCGAAATCATGCCAGGGGGCAGACATGCCGAGGCGGGCATGGATGGCCGTCAGATGCTCGGCGGCGACGGCAAAATCGTGATTGCCCGGAAGCATGACCGAAGGGTGACGAAGCCCATCGTAGACGCTGAGAATCGCGTCGAAATTTTCAAATCCGCGGTCGATGATGTCGCCCAGCGTCACCACGAAGGCCAGGTCCTCGCGGTTGAAGGTGTCGATGGCCTGCGCGAGCTTCTTCGGGCTCTCGGCATAATACCGGCCCATTTCCGGGCGGGGATCGGCATCGGCATATTGGGGGTCGGCGACGATGCCGAAGGAGAAGAGAGGTGTGGTTTTTTCAGTCATGATGCGCCGCGATAAACCCGGCTGATGACAGGCGTGTGACAAGCCGGGCAGATACCGGATGCGGCCGGCCGGAGGTATCAGGCCCTGAAAACAAAACACCCGGCGTGAAAGCCGGGTGTTCCAAAAATTCCGTTCCGCAAGCCTTACTTGGCAGCAGCTTCGTAACGCTCCAGGACGTAGTCCCAGTTGATGAGGCTGTCGACGAAGGCTTCGAGGTACTTCGGACGCAGGTTGCGGTAATCGATGTAGTAGGAGTGTTCCCATACGTCGACGCCGAGGATCGGCTCTGCACCGTGAACCAGCGGGTTTTCGCCGTTTGCGGTCTTGGAGATTTCAAGCTTGCCGTTCTTGACGGAAACCCATGCCCAGCCGGAGCCGAACTGCGTGGTGCCGGCAGCGATGAAATCGGCCTTGAACTTGTCGTAACCGCCGAGATCGGAGGCGAATGCCTGCTCCAGCTTGCCCGGCAGCTTGTTGCCGCCGCCGCCCTTCTTCATCCACTTCCAGAAATGAACGTGGTTGTAGTGCTGGGCAGCGTTGTTGAAGAGGCCGGCATTGGTGCCAAAGGACTTCTTCACGACTTCTTCGAGCGACAGGTCGGAAAGACCGGCTTCAGCAGCCAGCTTGTTGCCGTTGTCGACATATGCCTTGTGGTGCTTGTCGTGATGGAACTCGAGCGTCTCGCGCGACATGTAGGGTGCAAGCGCGTCGTAGTCGTAGGGGAGTTCGGGAAGTTCGAAGGCCATGGTTTTTACTCCTTTTTGCAGCGGGTTACCGCTCCTAGAAACCGTGTGAGCGGACCATAGGAGCGAAGCTCCGTTTGGGCAACCTGCGAAATATCAAAATGTTCCGACAAAAGAGAAAATTCCTCTCCGTGAAGCCGCCACCACATTTGTTTCACAACCCTGGCGTACCGTTTTCCACCCTATCGGTTCGCTTTTGCCGAAATTGCAGGAAGGAAATTCCATGACCCGCCCATTGATCCGCTCCATCGCCCCAAAGCTTCTCCTTGTTGCCGCCTTCTCATCGCTGGCGCTGCCCGCCGCCGCATCTTCGGATGATGCGTGGAAGGAATTCGTGGCGGATGTGCAGACGGCGTGCCTTGGCGCGGGCAAAGACATGATTGAAGACGCCAAGGCCGTGGTCGATCCGATCGGCAGCGAGAATTACGGCCTCGCCATCATCACCGGCAAGGCCAAGTCAACCGGTCAGAACGGGGGAGCAGAGGCGACTGTCAGCCATATCTGCGTCTACGACAAGAAGACCAAGGCCGTGGAACTGGGCAGCGAGCTTGCCGGCGATACGCTGAAGGTTGAAATTCCCGGTTCCACCAAGCCCTGAATTCTCAGAAGCGGGGCGTGGTATCGCCCTCGCCCAGTGCGCGCTGCATCAGCACCGTATCCAGCCATTGGCCATGTTTCCAGCCGATGGATTTGAAGGTGCCGACATGCTCGAAACCGGCGGCGCGGTGCACGCCGATGGAGGCGGCGTTGGCCGAATCGCCGATAACGGCGATCATCTGCCGGAAGCCGCGCGCGGTCGCCTCCTCGATCAACGCATCGAGGAGCTTGCGGCCGATGCCTAAGCCTTTCATCGCCGGATCGATATAAACGGAATCCTCGACCGCCGCGCCATAGGCGGGGCGTGCGCGATAGGCGCCGGCATAGGCATATCCGGCTATCTTTCCATCGAACTCACCGACGAGATAGGGGTAATTGCCCGCGACCAGAAGACGGCGGCGCTCGGCCATCGTCTCCGCGGTCGGCGGATCGATCTCGAAACTGGCGCGGCCGTGCAACACGGCGTCCCGGTAGATTTCGGTAATGGCTGGGATATCCGCCTCTTCGCAGGGGCGGATGGTAAGGCTGGAAACGGTGGGAAGGGTCATTCTCTTGTCCTGCGGATCATTCACGGCCTCATTGTGCATTGCGGCGCAGCCAAAATAAAGATTATCTGTCTTATACAAACGATAAGGTTTTCTTTGATGATGGATCTCGATCTGCGGCAGGTGCGCAGCTTCATGGATGTGGCCGATCTCGGCAGTTTTTCCGCCGCCGCCGACAAGGCGGGGCTGACGCAGCCGGCCATCAGCCTGCACATAAGGCTGCTTGAAAAGCAGCTTGGCGTGCGGCTGATCGAAAGGGTCGGCAGACGCGCGCAGCCAACGGCGGCGGGCCGGGATTTCCTCATCCATGCGAGGCGGATTGCGGAAGAAGTGGCGCATGCCATCGATACCGTCGCACCTCATCGCAGCGGTGTTACGGGACGCCTGCGCATTGGCACCGGCGCCACCGCCTGCATCTATCTTCTGCCGCCGGTGCTGGGCAGGATCCGCCAGGCCATGCCCGGCATCGACATCGTCGTGCAGACCGGCAATACCCACGATATATTGCGGCTTCTGGAGGCCAACACGATCGATGCGGCGGTGGTGGCCCTGCCCGCCAGCGGCCGCAGCCTCGATATCAGCGATATCCATCTCGATGAACTGGTGGCGGTTTTCCCGCACGGCTCCGTTCCTGAAGAAACGGTGCTGAATGCGGAGGCGCTTTCGACGCGACCGCTGCTGCTTTACGAAGGCGGCAATACCCGCAGGCTGGTGGATCAATGGTTTTCAATGAGCGGCCGCACCGTGCAGCCCGCCATGGAGCTGGGCAGCGTCGAGGCCATCAAGAAGCTGGCGGGCGCGGGTCTAGGTCTTGCCGTCGTGCCGCGCATGGCCGTGGAGCATGAGGGCGCAGCATCCGGTCTTGAATGGCGCTCGCTCGAACCGCCGCTGGAGCGCAGGATCGCGCTGGCGCTGAGGCGCGACAAGCACATGACTGCGCCGCTCAGGGCGCTTGCCGCTGCCTTGCCCGACCTGCGGAAACGATGAGGCCCGCGCCGGTTTTGGGCGCGAGCCTCGGCCTGTTGATGGGACACTTCTCTTCCGTCATGCCGGACTAGATCCGGCATCCAGCCACGGCGCGTCTGCGCCGTGAGACGACTCTTTCGCGATCAAGGACTTGATCGCACTGGACCCCGGATCAAGTCCGGGGTGACGGAGTGCGGATACTGGTTCCTTGCCATATCCAACGCTGGATCGCCTTCAGAACTCCGTCCACTCATCGCCCTTCACGGCCAGGGCCGCATTGCCACGTGCGGCAACCGGGCGGGCCCTCGGGGCCGGAGCGGCAGGCACGCGAGCCGGGCTTGCGGCGCGCTGCATCTGCCTTGCCGTCTCATGCAGGGCGGAGGCCTGCTGGCCGAGTTGGAACTGCGCCAGCAGCGCCTGGAGATTGGCGCATTCCTGCGCCAGCCCTGCGCCGGCCGCGTTCATTTCCTCGACCATGGCGGCGTTCTGCTGCGTGGCCTGATCCATATGGTTGACGGCGGTATTGACCTCGGCGAGACCGGCGGACTGCTCCTGCGCCGCCGTGGCGATGGCGTCCATATGGGCATTGACGGACAACACCAGCTGCTCGATTTCGGAGAGGCCGACGCCGGTATCGGCGACCAGCTTCACGCCCTCGCTGACGGCGATGGCGGAGGCGTTGATGAGCTGCTTGATCTCCTTTGCCGCATTGGCGGAGCGTTGCGCCAGTTCGCGCACTTCCTGCGCCACGACCGCAAAGCCCTTGCCGGCATCACCTGCCCGCGCCGCCTCGACGCCGGCATTCAGCGCCAGAAGGTTGGTCTGGAAGGCGATCTCATCGATGACGCCGATGATCTGGCCGATCTGGCGCGAGGAATGCTCGATACGCTCCATGGCGGAGACGGCATCGCGCACCACCTTGCCGGAGAGATCGGCCTTCGCCCTTGCTTCCCTTACCGTGTCGCGCGCATCGCCGGTCCGCTTTGAGGTGGCCGAGACATTGGCGGTGATTTCTTCGAGCGCTGCGGCCGTTTCTTCAAGAGAGGCGGCCTGCTGCTCGGTGCGGCGGGAAAGATCGTCAGACGCAGAGGAAACCTCATGCGCACCGCCATTCACCGTTTGGACGGAGTTGCCGACGCTTGCCAGCGCCTCGCGCAGCTGAACCACGGAACTGTTGAAATCATGCCGCAGCGCCTCGAATTGCGGGGCGAAAGGCGTGGCGATCTCGCAGACCATGTCGCCGGAGGCGAGCCGGCGAAGGCCGCCGGCCAGTGAACCGGTGGCCTGGCTCAACCGCTCCTCGGCTTCGGCTTCGGCGCGCTGCTGCAATTCGACACGGTCGCGCTCGGCCTTTTCGCGATTTGTGTCGGCCTGCGTCTCCAGCTCGCGGTTGCGAATGGCCGCCTCGCGGAAAATCTCCACCGCGCGGGCCATCTCGCCGATTTCGTCACCGCGTTTGGCGCCGGGCACGTCGATGGACAGGTTGCCATTGGCAAGTTCCATCATCGCATTGGTCAGGCGGCTGATCGGGCGGGTGACGCGGCCGACGATGACGCCGAGGCAGAGAATGCAGATGCCCAGCGTGAAGATGAAGGCAGCGAGGTAAACCATGGAGCCGATAAAGGCGTCCTGTTTTGCCTTTTCAGCATTGGCGTTGAGAACATCCATCGCTTCGGAGGCGATTTTCGCGATCGTATCGAGACTTGCCGTTACCGTGTCGCGCCATGTGTCGATGGTGAAGGCCGGGGTGCGGCCATTGTTCAGATCGTCAATCAGCTTTGCACGCTGCGTGACGAAATCGCCCTTGAAATAGGTCCTGTCGGCAACCGCATAGGTGTCCCTCAGCGATTGCGGCGTCGATTGATGCGCGACGAGTTCGCCGGTGGCTTTCCAGGCAAAGGCTGCGCCGGCATCGAAATTGTTGAGCTGCTGGGTTTCCTGCGCCGTCAGCGGACGCTGCTGGGCCACGACCGCATTGATGATGACGGTGGCGCTGCCACCGAGCGCGCGTGCCGACCAGCCATAGGACCGCAACTGAATGAGGCCGGTCAGGCTCTGGTCCAGCGAGCGGACTTCGCCCTCCATCGCCGTCGATCCCGCCTCAAGCGCAGCCAGGAAATCCGCCCCGAGCGCCAGCACGGTCTTGTCCAGACCGCTTTCCCGGCGGTCGAGCGGCAGGGTGACGTTGGCATCGACTTTTTTGCGCAGTTCCAGAAACTGCTTGTAAATATCCTTCACGCGGCTCAGCGGCGCCTGCAGCCCGGCCTGATCAAGCGCTGCGGACTGTTCGAGAAAGGCGCTCATGGCCGCGTCCACCTTCTGGCGCGAAGCCTGAACGCTGGCGATGGTATTGGCGGTTTTCGCCGGATCGACGGTCAGGGCCGAGGCGCTGTTGCCCCGTTCGCTGCGGAAATTCAGCAATGCGTTGAAAAGAAGCTTGTCGAGCGAGACGAGCTGCGCCACTTCGGAAAAGGTGCGGGCGCGGTTCACCGACTGCCACATGCCGTTGCCCACGAAACCCGCGAGCGCCACGCCGATGAGCAGAAAAAAACTCACAAGTATATTGCGTATGCTGAAAGACATTGGCGGCCCCCATAGCCCAAAACGGTAATGCCGCAAGCTACAGGGTGCTTCTATAAAATTAGATTAAATTTACCCCTGAATTTTCAAGGGATAATGTCGCCGGCCCAAAATAAAACCGCGGCGGTTAAGAACCCGCCGCGGTTTTTGAAATAGCGGTCTTTGACCTCAGACGTCGGCGCCGAGACGTGCCCAGTCCATATAAAGATCGAGCGCCTTGCGCGCGACCGGACCTGCCTGCAACTCCCGGTCATCCAGCTTCACGACAGGCGAAACCTTGGAATAATTGCCCGAGCAGAAGATTTCATCCGCTTCGCGGAAATCCTCGACCGAAAGTGTCGCCTCACGCACATCGAAACCGGCCTGACGCAGAAGGCCGATGACGCGCGAGCGGGTGATACCGGCAAGGAAGGTGCGGTTCGGAACGGGGGTAAGGACAACACCATCCTTGACCATGAAGATGTTGGACGAAGCGGATTCGGCGACATTGCCATTCATGTCGCGCATCAGCGCATTGTCGAAACCGCGCGAGCGGGCTTCCAGAATGGCGCGGCCGCTATTGGGATAAAGGCTGCCTGCCTTGGCATCCGTCATCGCGGTTTCCGGCGAAGGACGGCGCAGCGGCGAAACGGTGAGCGTCAGCGGCTTGCCGGCATCCATCGGCGCTTCGAAAAGGCAGAGCGCAAAACGGGTGGAATTGGCGTCGGGCGCAACGACGCTGCCGACCGAACCGTGTTCGGCCCAATACATCGGCTTGATATAGATCGCGATCTTGCCATCGAATTTCTTGACGCCTTCCAGCGCCAGGGCCTCGATCTCTTCCGCCGTCATGGTCGGCTTCATGCCCATATTGGTGGCCGAGCGGTTGACGCGCTGGCAATGCAGATCGAGATCGGGAGCCACGCCATCAAACCAGCGCGCGCCGTCGAACACCGTGGAGGCCAGCCACATGGCATGCGAGGTCGGGCCGATGAGCGGCGGATTGCCGGGCAGCCATTGACCGTCAACATAGGTCCAGGTGGTTGATCGGGGTGCGGTATCGACGCTCATAATGGCTCCTGTCTCGGGCATCTCCGCTTTTCTTTCGAAAAGCGATAACGCTCTGTCTCTCTGTCTTGGTGCATTTCCGAATGCAGAGCGCTTCGCGCTTTTTCCGGGAATGCTCTGGAAATCGGCCGGAGTGAATGCCTCTGACCGAGAGAGGTCAAGTTTTAATTGCCACGATCTTTGATTTTGATGGAAAATAACAACGAGACGCCCTGTCAAAGATGTTTTGTGAGGTGAAACAAAAGGTTGATGAATAGATTCATCACAATAATTCATGCATCGGATGATGGCGGGGCGATTTTACCCGTGCGATGTTGGTGATCTCACGGCGCCTGCGGCGCCCTTTGCGCATCCTCGTTCGCCCGTCCGGATGCGACATTTCAGCAGGAGAAAATCATGGCATGGTCCGCCCAGCAATATCTGAAATTTGAAGACGAGCGGACACGTCCCGCAAGGGATCTTCTGGCGCAGGTGCCGCTGGAGCGCGTCCTGAACGGCTTTGATCTCGGCTGTGGTCCGGGCAATTCCACCGAGCTTCTGACCGATCGCTACGGCGTCAACGTCATTACCGGCATCGACAGCGACGACGACATGCTGGAGAAGGCGGCGGATCGGCTGCCGACCACGCGCTTCGGCAAGGCCGATCTCGCCCAGTGGAAGCCGGCCCAGAAGGCCGACCTGCTTTATGCCAATGCGGTTTTCCAATGGGTGCCGGATCATCTTGCCGTCTTTTCGCGGCTGATGGACGAGCTGGAAAGCGGCGGCGTTCTGGCCGTGCAGATGCCGGACAATCTGCAGGAGCCGACACATCGCGCCATGGAGGAAACGGGCGCGAACGGCCCCTGGAAGGAGACGTTTGCGGATGGCAAGTTGCGCCGCAAGCCGCTGCCTTCGCCCGCCGCCTATTTCGATGCGCTGGCGCCCAAATCCGCGCGGGTGGATGTATGGCACACCATCTACAACCACCCCATGAAGGATGCGGAAAGCATCGTGGAATGGGTCAAGGGCACGGGGCTGCGACCCTATCTCGCCGCCGCCGGCGAGGAAAACCGCGAGGCCTTCCTCGCCGACTATACGCAGCGCATCAAGGCTGCCTATCCACCGATGGCGGATGGCCGGTTGCTTCTGCGCTTTCCCCGGCTTTTCATGGTGGCGGTGAAGAAGTAGCGCAGGGGGCGCGACGCAGCGTTTTCCCATGCTAGCGCATCATAATCCTTTCAGCCCAAGGACTTGGGCTGGCTGGATTCCTGTGACAAGCACAGGGATGAGGAAAGCCGTGAGGTGCGACGGCAAACCTTTTAGCCAATAGGCCTCAAAGCATTATCTCTAGCCCGCGAAGGCATAGACCCGGAGGCGGTGGCCGTCGGGATCGGCGGCGGTGAATGTGTGGCCGAATTCCATTCTGGCGGGCTGCTGCAAGATGGCGATGCCCTTCGCCTTCCATTCGGCAAAGGTTCCATCCACCTGCGCATCACTTTCGACACGGAAGGCAAGTTCGACGCCACCGCCGGTGATCGACGCCTTCGGCTCTACCGTGTGGCGCGACCAGAGGCCAAGCTTCATGCCGTTCTGGAGGACGAACAGGGAGAATGTCGGCGAGGCTTCGACGGGCTCCGCGCCCAGCAGCGCCCTGTAAAATTCCGTGCTGGCCGGCGGGTTATCGACGTAGAGAATGGTAAAGTCGGGGTGGGTCGTCATGGCTGTTCTCCTTGGTTGTGGATGAACAGCTTCTAGACCCGCCTGCTGTCAGTTTTTGTCAGCATGGTATTGCCGACGCCGTTGTTTTTCCCGCTCGCGCCATTCCTTCAGCAAGGCCTGGCGGCGGCGGGGGTAACGCTTGTCCGTCACGTGGAAACTCTCGATGCGGTCGGCCCGGAAACTGCGGAAATCCTGCCGCGTCTCGCACCAGGCCAGCATGACCCGGACAAGATCGAAAAAAGCGAGCGCGAAGGGCCAGACGACCCGCTCCGTCGCCTCTCCCTTTTCATCGCGATAGGTCAATACAACCTTGCTTTCCTTGCGGATCGTATCGCGAATGGCGGCGAGATCGACGCGGATGGCGGCCAATGCCTGCCCGGGACCGACAAGCAGCGTGGAATTGTCCAGTTCCTCGCGCAGGATATCGGGCAGAACGGCACCGATCTTCACGAGCGCAGCGCGGGCGGCATCCGCCAGCCGCGCATCGGCACGTCCCGCCACCCAGCGCGATCCGAGCACCAGCGCCTCGATCTCCTGCTGCGAAAACATCAGCGGCGGCAACAGGAAACCGGGACGCAGAACGTAACCCACACCCGCCTCGCCCTCGATATCCGCGCCCTGTCCCTGAAGCGTTGCTATGTCGCGGTAAAGCGTGCGCAGGCTGACGCCGGTTTGCGCGGCAAGGGCAGCACCGCTGACCGGCATGCGGTGGGACCGCAGGATCTGCAACAGATCAAGAAGCCGTTGTGAGCGCGACACGCAATCTCCTCCCCATTCCGATCTGCCGTTTCCGATCTTGCCTGTCCGACAGGTAACGCCGCCTGTCGCCAGGTGCAATCATGTAAAAAAGGGTGGACAATGGCGGCCTGCCATTATGTAGATATGCTCCGTGGTTTTTGCCTCCCTCACCACCCAGCTCACAGGCATTTTCGAGTCTCCGCCATGATCGTTCGTCCAAAACCGAACCTGCTGCAACTTTTCATCATCGTGCGCGGCTCCATCATCGTCCGCATCTTTCCGCAGGTGCTTGCCGTTTTCCTGTTGTCGACGCTGGTCGTCTGGGCACACAAGGACCGGCCCGATCTGGTGCAGGCGCTGAATGGCGCGCCGTTTTCGCTGCTGGGTATCGCCCTTTCGGTCTTCCTCGGCTTTCGCGCCAATGCCTGTTACGACCGCTGGTGGGAAGCCCGCAAACAATGGGGCATGCTGATGACCGTGGCGCGCACGCTGGCGCGGCAGAGCGCCATGCTGGAAAGCCGGCAGGATGTGGCCGATCCCGTCTCGCGCCGCCGGATCATCGATCTAGCCATCGTCTTCTGCCACGAGCTGGTTTCGCATCTGCGCCCGGGCGGGGAGAAATCCACTATTACCAGTCTCATTCCGGATGATCTGGCGGAGCACTATGCCCGCAGCCGAAACAGGCCGGAAATGCTCCTGCGCGGGATTTCAAACGATCTTGTCACCGCAAACGCCAAAGGACAGATCAGCGATATCCAGTTGCAGATGCTGGATGCCACCGTACAGCAGATGGGAGCGGCACTTGCCTCCTGCGAGCGCATCCGCCACACGCCGGTTCCCTTCGGTTATTCGCTGCTGCTGCACCGCACTGCGCATCTGTTCTGTCTTCTGCTGCCGTTCGGCTTCACCGATCTGCTCGGCTGGGCCACGCCGTTCACCAGCACGCTGATCGCCTACACATTTTTCGGCCTCGATGCCCTGTCCGACGAGCTGGAAGAACCCTTCGGCACCGGCTTCAACGCCGTTCCGATCAATTCGCTCGCCACCACCATCGAGATCAATCTGCGCGAGGCGATGGGCGAGACCGACCTTCCGGCCAATCCGCGCCCTGTGGATTATGTGCTGATGTGACATCGCCCCCGCCCGGTTGAAACCGATCAGGCGGACACCAGTTAATAAAAGACGGCTTCCCCGTCCGGCATCCTCAGCCGGTCATGTTTTCAGGAAACAGGAGAGACACCCATGTATCACGTCAACGCCAATGGCGCGAATATTCCCGCCCTCGGTTTCGGCACCTTCCGCATTCCGGAAGACGATGTGCGGCGCATTCTGCCGGAAGCGCTGAAACTCGGTTTCCGCCATGTCGACACCGCGCAGATCTACAAGAACGAAGGTGCGGTCGGCGAGGTCATCGCGCGATCAGGCATTTCCCGACACGATATTTTCCTGACCACCAAGGTGTGGGTGGACCGTTACCGGCACGATGATTTTCTAGCCTCCGTCGATGAAAGCCTGCAGAAGCTGAAGACGGATTATGTCGATCTCCTGCTCCTGCACTGGCCGAAAAGCGATGTGCCGCTGGCGGAACGGATCGGCGCGCTGAACGAGGTGCGCAAGGCTGGAAAGGTCCGCAATATCGGCATTTCCAACTTCAACGTGGCGCTGACCGAAGAGGCGGTTAAACTGTCCGACACGCCGCTTGCCACAAACCAGATCGAATACCATCCCTATCTCGACCAGACGAAGGTGATCTCGGCAGCACGCAAAAACGGGCTTTCTGTCACCGCCTATTATCTGATGGCCGATGGCAGGGTGCCGAACGATCCGGTGCTGCAGGATATCGGCGCCAAGCACGGCAAGACGGCGGCACAGGTGACCCTGCGCTGGGCCGTGCAGCAGCCGGATGTCGTTGCGCTTTCCAAGACCGCGACGGAAAGCCGCCTGAAGGAGAATTTCGACATTTTCGATTTTGCCCTGACCGAAGAAGAGATGCAGGCGATACACGCGCTTGCCAAACCGAACGGCCGCATCGTCAGCCCCGGCCACCTCGCGCCCGATTGGGACGATTGAGACAACCGGTGCGTGAGCCCGGCTCGGTCTCACCGCTGCGTCAAAGCCAGTTTCGCCCCGAGCGCCACGAAAGCGGCGGCGAAACTGCGTCTCAGCCAGGTGAGCACGGCCGGGCGCGCCACCACCTGCCGCCTGACCGAGGCGGCAAAACAGCCGTAAAGCGCAAACACCAGAAATGTCATGGCCATGAAGATCAGCCCCAGATCGACCATGCGCCATGTCGGGGAGGCCTCCTCGGGCGCGATGAATTGCGGCAGGAAGGCGAAAAAGAAGATCGACAGTTTCGGGTTCAGGAGATTGATCAGGATCGCCTCGCCGATGACCCGTGCCACTCCGCGATGTTCCTGGCCATCGTCGATTTTCAGCGCGCCATCCTGCCGAAGCGTGTTCCATGCCATGTAGATGAGATAGGCGACACCCAGATATTTGACCACGTCGAAGGCCAGCGCGCTGGCGTGCAGGATCGCGGCAAGGCCGGTAATGGCCGCCAGCAGGTGCGGCACGATGCCGAGCGTGCAGCCGAAGGCCGCGACAATGCTCGCTTTCGCCCCCTGGGAAAGACCGGCGGCGAGCGTGTAAACCACGCCGGTTCCGGGAGAGGCTGCGACGACGAGGGATGTGATGAGGAATTCAAGGGTCATGAAAGCTGCAAGTCCTGTGGGGTGAAGGGCTTGAGCATGACGGGGGATGAGTGCCGACGTCTTGGATGAAATTGCAGCCGTTGCATCCACATTCCGTCATCCCGGATTTGATCCGGGATCCAGCGCGATCAAGTCCTTGATCGCAATAGACTCGTCTCACGGCAGACTCGTCTCACGGCGCAGGCGCGCCGTGGCTGGATGCCGGATCAAGTCCGGCATGACGGAAGCGAGGTTTCAGCGATCTGTTAACGACCTGACGCCGCCCTATAGGCAGCCGGCGTGACCCCGAACTGCCGCACGAAAAGCCGGTTCAAATGGCTCTGATCGGAAAAACCCGCGGAAAAGGCCACGTCGGCGGGCGGCGCGCCTTTGGCAAGTGCACGCCGGGCCAGATGCAGGCGCCGCTGGAGAAGGTAGCTATGCGGCGTCAGCCCCGTGGCCCTGGCGAAGCATCGCAGGAAACGGAACTGGCTCATGCCGGCCTCCCGCGCCAGATCGGTTAGGCGAAACGGCCGGGCGGGATCGTCATCGATGCTGCTTTTCGCCCGTCTTATGCTGCCCGGCGCGGCCGTCTCGTGTGGCGTTGCCACCGTTTCCATCGCACCTGCCAGAAGCATCAGCAACGTCTCATCGCAATGCAGGGTCTCGCCCGGCCGATCCGTTGCCGTCACGGCTGAAAAAAGCGCCCGGAACCGGTCTGCCAAGGGCCTGATATCGACGGGATGGGAAAATTCGAAACTGCCGCGATCCTTTTCGCGGACATCGGCAATCGCATCCCGCACGATATCGATGTCGAGATAGAGCATCCGCCAGGCGCGGCCGCCCTCTCCCAGCGGAATGCCGTCATGGATCTCACCCGGGTTGACGGTGATGACATGCCCCGCTTTCGCCTCCACCATGCCGCGCCCGGAGAGCGATTTCTGCGCGCCGCGCTCGACAAGGCCAATGCCGAACTGATCGTGCATGTGGCGCGGGAAGGCGCGGTCGCTATCCGCCACGACGGCGGCGATGCCGGGCATGGCGGTTTTCGGCATGAGGAATTGGCTGTTGCCCATAAAAGCGTGGCGCTCCCTTTAAAGAGCGCCACATTATCACAGGCCATGCATCGCAGGCCATGCATCGCAGGCCATGTGCCCCTGACACGAACACTTAGGGGTGCAGATGGTTGATCATGGCGAAGACCTGATCGAAATTGCCGTTCTGGGCGGCAAAACGCAGCGGCTTGCAACGCTCCACCACCACTTCCCTGTCCTCCGGGCGGTTGGTCAGAATATCCATCACTTCGGAAATGAAGGCCTCGAGTGGCATGGCTCTTTCGTCCTTTGCCTGCCCCTCGCCCATCAGCGTCGTCTGCACATAGGGCGGCACGATTTCGATGACATCCACCGGGGTCTCTTTTAGCTGCTCACGCAGCGCAACCGAATAGGCATGGATGGCCGATTTGGTGGCGCTGTAGGTGGGGGTCAGCACCATGGGTACGAAGGCGAGGCCGGAGGATACCGTCAGCACCGTGGCCTCAGGCTGTTTGAGGAAATGCGGCAGGAGCGCCGCCGTCAGCCGAATGGGCGCGAGAAGGTTGGTGGCGATGGTTTCCTCTGCCGTCTCCAGATAATCCGGGGCCGCGCCGATATCCTCCGGTCGCATGATGCCGGCATTGTTGATGACGGCATTGAGGGTGGGATGCGCCTTCACGAGATCATCCGCAAAAGCGCGGATGCCATCGGCATCGGTCGCGTCCATGACCACCGAGGCCATGCCGGGATTGGCCGCCGTCACCTCATCCAGCACGGTCTGGCGGCGGCCGGAAATGACCACCTTGTTGCCGCGCTGGTGAAACGCTTCCGCCAGCGCCCGCCCGATGCCGGAGCCGCCACCGGTTATGAGAATGGTGTTGCCTGTCGTTTTCATCGGAAAATCCTTACCTGTTGTCGTGCTTGTGGGATGACAGGAAATTAGCTACTCTACTCTCCATTCGTAAGTAGGCACCCAAAAGAATTATACTTACCCAAAGGAGAGTGTAAAAATGAAGCGGCACGCCGCCGATCCCGCGATCGAAAACAGGCGCAGGATTCCACCGCCCACGGAGACCGATCCGGTCATCGAGGCGCTGGTTCAGGACATCATCGCCAAAGTGGCGGACAAATGGACAATGCTGATCCTGGAGGTGCTGGAAGAGCACGGCACCCTGCGCTTCACGCAGATCGGCAGGCTGGTCGGCACCATCAGCCAGAAGATGCTGACGAAAACGCTGAGACAGATGGAATGTGACGGGCTGGTGCGCCGCACCGTGCATCCCGTCATTCCGCCGCATGTGGATTATGATCTCACGCCACTCGGCAGAACGCTTGGCAGCGCCTTTTGCGGCGTGTGGATCTGGGCGGAAACGCACCATGCGGAAATAGAAGAGGCGCGGCGCCTGTTCAGTGAACAGCCGCCGCGCCCCGCATTGGAATAACGTCGCATCAAGCGAACTGGCTGAGGCCCGGAACCGAAGCGATCACCTGATCGACAACCTCATCGCCGGCATGCTGACGGGCAACGGCGATGGTTTCCTTGGCGAGCGTGGAAATCTCGCTCATGCCGAGGCCCTGGCTCATCAGCTGCTGGCCGAGACCCATGATGCCGCCGCCGCCAATCGCGCTCATCAGGCCACCGAGCAGGCCACCGCCATTACCGGCGCCTTCGCCATTATATTGCGCCACGAGATCGCTTGCGCCGGGAATGGCTTCGATCATGCGGGCGATCGGACCGTCTGCCGCCTCACGCTGCAGAAAACCCAGGATCATGCCGACGGCCTTTTCGGCCAGTGCAGGGTCTATGCCCGCCTTTGCGGCGATCTGGTCCACGACTTCGTTCATTCTTGCCTCCTGTTGAAAAACGACGCCAACATCGAATAACTGACGTTAACGTCAACGTAAAACAATCCCATGCCGCATTCAAGCGGGAGACGGGCTGATGCCCCAACTTTCAGGAAGCGGTTTTTCTTCATCGCCATCAAGCAGTTGTTGCGCCTTGAAACTGTCCTTATAAGATCATCACAACCAAACTATGAAAAGGCCGCTTTTACCGGTAGCGGTCAAAGCATGCTTGTAACGCTTTAATTCGCGTCAGCCGCAGGAGAAAATGGTCGATGTTGCAGGACGGACAGCTCTATATCGGGACCAGCCGCAATCCGGATGACAGCCTGAACAAGGGCGAATATCTGGAGCTGAAATTCGGCAACCGCCACGGCCTCATCACGGGTGCGACGGGAACGGGCAAGACCGTTTCGCTGCAGGTTCTCGCCGAAGGTTTCTCCAAGGCCGGCGTTCCCGTTTTCTGCGCCGATATCAAGGGCGACCTTTCCGGCATCGCCGCTGAGGGCGAAGCCAAGGACTGGGTGCAGAAACGCGCCGAACAGATCGGCTTTACGGATTTTTCCTATGGCAAGTCGCCGGTGATCTTCTGGGATCTCTACGGTGAAAAAGGCCATCGCGTGCGCGCCACCATCGCCGAAATGGGGCCGCTGCTGCTCGCCCGGCTGATGGATGCATCGGAAGCGCAGGAAGGCGTGCTCAACATCGCCTTCAAGATCGCCGATCAGGGCGGGCTGCCGCTGCTCGATCTCAAGGACCTGCAATCGCTGCTGAACTACATGGGCGAAAACGCAACCGAACTTTCCAACCAGTTCGGCCTGATTTCCAAGGCCTCGGTCGGCTCGCTGCAACGCGGACTGCTCGTCCTCGAACAGCAGGGTGCTGCGAATTTCTTCGGCGAACCGGCGCTGAAGATCGCCGACATCATGCGTGTCGGCATCGATGGGCGCGGTACGGTTTCGGTTCTCGCCGCAGACAAGCTGATGATGAACCCGCGCCTTTACGCCACCTTCCTTCTATGGATGCTCTCGGAACTCTTCGAGGAACTGCCGGAAGTGGGCGACCCGGAAAAGCCACGCCTGGTGTTCTTTTTCGACGAGGCGCATCTGCTGTTCAACGATGCGCCAAGGGTGCTGGTGGAGCGCGTGGAACAGGTGGTGCGGTTGATCCGCTCCAAGGGCGTCGGCGTTTATTTCGTCACGCAGAACCCGCTTGATGTGCCGGAAACCGTTCTCGCCCAGCTCGGCAACCGCGTGCAGCACGCGCTTCGCGCCTATACGCCGCGTGAACAGAAGGCGGTGAGAACGGCAGCCGATACTTTCCGCCAGAACCCGGCCTTCAACACCGCCGACACCATCACGACGCTCGGCACCGGCGAAGCGCTGATTTCTACCCTGCATGACAAGGGTGCGCCTTCCATCGTGGAACGCACCCTCGTGCGCCCGCCGTCGGGCCGCGTCGGACCGCTTACCGATGCCGAGCGCAAATCGCTGATGGACGTAAGCCCCGTCGCCGGTCAATACGACAAGGATCTGGATCGGGAATCGGCCTTCGAAATCCTCAATGCCCGCGCCCAGAAGGCGGCGGAAGCCGAAGCCGCCAAGCGTGCGGAAGAGGAAAACGCCGCAAACCAGTCCGACAACGCCTCGGGACGCTGGCGCCTGCCGGGCTTCGGCGATGACGAACCCACGCAGGCCTCCACCACCGGTGCCCGCAATGGCGGCGCGCGCAAGACGAGCGGCTACCAGCGTGAGACGGTGATCGAAGCGGCGATGAAAAGCGCGGCCCGCTCGGTTGCAACCTCTGTCGGTCGGGCTATCGTGCGGGGGATTTTGGGGAGCTTGAAGCGGTAAAGCGATACGTTTCAGCCGGTCTACCGCAAAGGTCGCACCTGATGCGGCAGGCTCCATGCTTACAGCGTTTCCGTAAGCTCCTTCCGTCATACCGGCCTTGAGCCGGTATCCAGCCGACACGCGTCTGCGTGGCGGAGAGAGTCTTTTCAGCCCAATGACTTGGGCTGGCTGGATTCCGGCTCAAGGCCGGAATGACGGAAGTGGAGGCGTCTGGCGATCAATCGTCGCTGCGCGCCCATACAGCATTCCCTAACCTCCCCCTTTACAAAATCCATTGCCTCCCAACGCCGCCGCTGTTAAGCATCGATCAGTTCAACCCGTTTCAAGAAAGGAGGCTTCGCATGGATATTTCCTGCTTCTGGCGCAACCGCCAGCTCTGCCACCTTTTTGCCCTGCAGACGCGTTTGCAGGGCTGACCGGAAGACCAACACTCTGGTTTGCCCAAAAGGCCGCGCAGAAAGCAGCATGTCTGCGGTTGCGCATTTTTCACAACTGACCAACTCGAGCTGAACGCAGTCCTGCCCATGGCGGACCACGGCTCGTTGCTGGTCCGTTTGCCAGAGACGACTTCATGACCCTTATCACGCTTCGCAATCTCGGAATCATTCTGGGAAAACCACTTTTCTCCAATCTCAGCCTCACCGTGAATGCGGGAGATCGCATCGGCATCGTGGCGGCGAATGGCTGCGGCAAGTCCACCCTGCTCAATTGCCTTGCCGGTGAACTGGACGCCACCAGCGGCGATATTACCCGGCTGCGCGGGCTGACGCAGTCCATCGTCCATCAGCACCTGCCGTCGGCGCTTCTGGAACAGACGATGCGGGACGCCGTGCTTTCCGCCCTGCCGGCGGATGCGATCGACAATGAGAGTTGGCGCGCCGATATTATTTTCGACGCCATGATGGTGCCGGAGCCCTATCGTCAGCGCCTTTTGAAAGAGTTGAGCGGCGGCTGGCAGAGGCTTGCCATGCTGGCGCGGGCCTGGATCACCGAGCCGGATGTTCTCCTGCTCGACGAGCCGACCAACCATCTCGATCTTGAAAAAATCAATGTGCTGGAAAACTGGCTGGGGCAGCTGCCGCGCGATACGGCGGTCGTCATCGTCAGCCATGACCGCGCCTTCCTCGACAATGTCACGAGAACCACGCTGTTTCTGCGGCCGGAAAATTCGGCACTCTTCCGCCTGCCCTATAGCCACGCGCGTACGGCACTCGCCGAGGAGGATGCCGCCGACGAACGGCGTTTCCAGCGGGACATGAAGACCGCGCAGCAATTGCGCCGGCAGGCCGCGAAACTCAACAATATCGGCATCAATTCCGGCAGCGATCTTCTGACCATCAAGACCAAGCAGTTGCGCCAGCGCGCCGAAAGGCTGGAGGAAAAAGCGCGGCCTGCACATCAGGAACGATCGGCCGGCAAGATCCAGCTCGCCAATCGCGGCACCCATGCCAAGGTCCTGATTACACTGGAAGATGTCCCTGTCTCGACACCGGACGGGACATTGCTGTTCCGCACCGGCCGGCAATTTATCCGCCAGGGCGACCGCGTCGTCATTCTCGGCCGCAACGGCGTCGGCAAGACGCGGCTGATCTCGCTTCTGAAGCAGGCGATAACGGACGCTGGCCAGATGCAGGACGGCATAAAGGCCACGCCTTCGCTGGTAGCAGGCTATGTCGATCAGTCGCTTGCCGAAATCGATGACGACAGCACAGCCTTCGCGCTCCTGATGCGCCGTTTCGACATTGGCGACCAGCGTGTGCACGGCCTGCTTGCGGGTGCGGGGATCGACATGGAAATGCAGAAGCGCCGCATCGCAACGCTTTCCGGTGGGCAGAAGGCGCGGCTGGCCATGCTGGCGCTGCGGCTGGCGGAGCCGAATTTCTACCTGCTGGACGAGCCCACCAACCATCTGGACATTGAAGGGCAGGAAGCGCTGGAGGCGGAGATTACCGGTCGTGAGGCCAGCTGCGTCCTCATTTCACATGACAGAAGTTTCGTGCGGGCGGTCGGAACCCGTTTCTGGCTGATAGACAAACGCAAACTGGTAGAGGTCGAGGACCCGGAAGCGTTTTTCGCCTCGGCATAACCGCCTCCGGCAAATCACCCCTCCCGCCAGCTCGATGGCGGGAGGGGTATGAATTGTTATTTCTTCTGCGAAACCAGCGAGAAGAAAGCGCCTTGCGGGTCCTGGCAATTGACGATCCAGCTTTCACCGGGCACTTCCATCGGGCCGTTGACGACCTTGCCGCCGCCGGTGCTGATGCGGGTGACGGCGTCATCGATACCGTCGACATTGAAGTAATAACCCCAATAACAGACGGGTACCTGCGGCATGCGTTTCATCATGCCGCCGATGGCTTTGCCGTTATGGGCGAAGATGCGGTACGGCCCCATTTCGCCCATGTCGAAATCATGGTCCTTGGTCCAGCCGAAAACTTCGCCGTAAAAGGCGGTCGCTCCATCCACATCGCCCGTCATCAGTTCGTACCAGCCGACATGCCCCTGCTTGCTCTGCATGTCCTCGGGGAAACCGCCGCTCTCCATCGGCAGCGGGGTCATGATGCATAGAACCGCACCATAGGGATCGGCCACCACCGCAAACCGGTCGATTTCCGGGATGTCCTGCGGCTGGCGCATGACGGAGCCGCCCTTTTCCTCAAACTGCCTGGCCGAGGCATCGACGTCGTCCACGGAGACATAACCCGTCCAGTTCGGCGGAATGCCCTGGCCCTTGTGTTCCTCGGTCAGCTCCATGATGCCGCCCATGCCTTTGCCGTCGGCTTCCAGCACGAGATAGGGCATTTCCGGCGAACCGAAATCCTTGGTCTGCCAGCCGATGGCATGGCCATAAAAGCGGGCGGCCGCTTCCATGTCAGGCGTCATGAGCTCGACCCATATGAATTTTCCGTGTGTATCGGACATGTCGTCTCCTCCGGAGATCTTGGTGCGAGGTTTCAGCGATTATCCGCTGCAGGATGCGGCGGCGCTTCTGGTGCAGATGAATTCCGGCGCGGCTTTACGCCTTGCGCCGGAACTCCGATGTCATGAAGGTTTTGAAGGTGCCATCCGGCTGCTTGACGCTGCCGGAAAAGCTGCGGTGGTTGTCGTCATGCAGCACCAGCACATCGTGATAGGTGTCGATGCGGCCGGAACCGTCAAAGGCAGGCCCTTCCGCTTCCAGCGTCAGGGTCTTGCCGTCATCTTCCAGCCAGCCTTTGTAGACCCAGAGATTGGTCATCATCGACCCCACCCAGGTGCCGACGAAATTGCCCCTGGCCGGGTCGAAACCCACCGTAATGACGGCCGTCATCTCCGTTCCGTCAGGCATCTTGCCGGTGCCTTCGCCAATGATCCACAGCCCGCCAATGGAGCGGACGGTCTCGTTGAATTGCTGGTTCGGATCGTCCGGATCATATCCCTCATGGCCGGAACTGGAGGTCATGACCCAGTCTCCGACAATCCTCTTCAGGAATTCATGTTCCTTCTGCGGTTTGGCGATTTCCATTTCCATCTTGTGTCCTCCTCGTCTGTCTGTTTTCAGTGGCAGCAGGATGCGGCTTTCGGCTCGTCCTCATATTGATCGTGCCGACGCACCCAATCCATTACCCCGTCTTCGTTACGGCCTTTTGGCACCAGATCGAGCAGCATCAGCGTGCCGAGCGCCTGTTCCATGCCGCGGGCATAGGCGGAATAGGTATGGTAGATCTTGCCGTCCTCACCCTTGGCGAAAACGCTGACACCGTGCAGGTCCTTCAGGGCGCCCATCGGCTCGATTTCACGGTAATTATAGGTGATAGCCCCGCTCTCGATATCCTCATCGCGGAAGGAGGCCTGATAATCATAGTTGAAGTCGCTGCCGTCAGCCGAAACCCACGGAAACTTCCAGCCCATGCGGCGTCTGTAGCCCTCGATCTTGTCGAGCGGCGCGCGTGAGACCGCGACGAAGGCCGCATCGCCGTGCTTCAGGTGAACCATCGCACCATCGACATGGTCGGCGAAAAAGGAACAGCCGGTGCATCCCTCCTCCCAGTCGGGCGCCAGCATGAAATGGTAGACGATGAGCTGGCTGCAGGTGCCGAACAGTTCCTTCAGCGATTTCGGGCCGGAAGGTGCATCGAAAATATAGTCCTTCGTCACCTCTTCCCAGGGCAATGCACGCCGCGCTTCGTTCAGACGGTCGCGGGCGCGGGTCAGTTCCTTTTCCTTCACCAGCAGGTCGCGGCGGGCCGCAATCCACTCTTCATTCGAAACAACGGGATGAGACATGATCTTTCCTCCTTGATCCGTCTTTCACCACGGCACCACTCCGCTCCCACGCAGCGCGCCGCCTATTTCTGCATTGAAAGTCAATAAAACCATCAGCGGGGCATCAAGTTCCGCTTGACTAATTAGGTTGATATCAACATATTTATCCCATGTCAAACGCCAGCGTGATTCCTTTTTCAGCAACTCTTTTCGTGCGGGACGCCTGTCTCTGCCTGCATGCGCAGCGTGCGGCGCGGGCGCTTGCACGGCTGTTCGACAATGCGCTGAAGCCTGTTGGCATCAACAATGGCCAGTTTTCGCTGCTGATGTCGCTCAACCGGCCGGAACCGCCGCCCATGGGGCCGGTCGCCAACCTTCTGGCCATGGACCGCACGACGCTGACCGCAGCGCTGAAGCCGCTGGAGCGACGCGGGCTGGTCAGCATCGAGCAGGACCCCAGGGACAAGCGCGGCAAGCGCCTGCGGCTGACGGCCGATGGCATGGCCGTGCTCGCCGCCGCCTTCCCCATCTGGGAACAGACCCATGCCGAAATAGAAGCCCGCATCGGCAGCGGCGACCCTGACCGGCTGCGCCGCGATCTCATCGATCTCGGCTGACAGGGAGGCGGCATATCGCCACTTTTGTCCGTGAAAATGTCATCGGGCCGTCGCGCCGAACGGCGAAACTATCGGGAAGACGCAACCAAGGAGGAAAGACAATGCGTGTCATCGTTTTTGTGAAGGCAACCAAAAGCAGCGAAGATGGCGTCATGCCGACGACCGAATTGATGGAGGCGATGGGGAAATTCAACGAGGAACTGGTCAATGCCGGCATCATGCTTTCCGGCGACGGCCTGCACCCCTCCTCCAGGGGCAAGCGGATCGTTTTTGACGGCGACAGCCGCAGCGTGATCGACGGCCCCTTCCCGCATACCAACGAACTGGTTGCCGGCTTCTGGCTCTGGCAGGTGAAGGACATGGATGAAGCGGTGGAATGGGTAAAACGCTGCCCCAACCCGATGCTGGAAAAAAGCGAGATCGAAATTCGCCCGATGTTTGAAATGGAAGATTTCGGCGATGCGGTGACACCGGAAATCGCCGCGCATGTGGAGGAGTTGCGTGCGCGTGTGGCGAAGCAGTAAGGGCTGTCCGAACTTACGGCTAGGCCCGATTGGACTGTAGGGATGCCGCTTGTTTCTTCTCCCCGAGGGGGAGAAGTCCGCGGCAGCGGGATGAGTGGGCAAGGGTGCGGTCCATCGCTGCCGTTGCCCCCTCATCCGACCCTTCGGGCCACCTTCTCCCCTGCGGGGAGAAGAAACAGGCGGCGATGTCCTGCCTAACAAACGATAATCAACCCAACAGACCCGCCAGACGCGGATCACCGGCAAAATCCGAAACCGAAAAACCAGTTCTGCGCATCGGAAATTCGCAAAGCGCCTGCACCCCGGTTTTGGACAGGTGAATACGCCAGCTCATCCGTTCCACCGGCGCTTTTGCGGCAAAGGCCCTGGGCGACAGGATGGCAATGTTGAGGCCGCCTGCGGGATCGCGCACCGAGCGGTAAAGAATGGCCTCGATTTTTACCAGCCGTGCCTGCTCGGCGAGCGCCTGGCATGGCTCGTAATTCTGCAGGTCGCTCCAGTGCGCCTCGTCCCGGCTCAGTTTCGGCTTCGTCAGATCAAGCGCCGCATCAGTCGCGACACGGGCGGCAAAGGCGGAATAGTCGGCGGGATTGGCGGGTAACGGCGTGCCGGGGGATTCCGCGTAAAACAGCAGCCGGTAGAAGGCCATTTCCGCCAACGCCGTTTCCACCCTGGCGGCGGCGTAATAAACGCCTTCGGTGAACCCTGCCCGGCGGAAACGCGAGCCATGCGGATAGGCGGCGCCATAACGGAAGGGCGTGGCGAGAAGATAGTCGAAACCGGCGCATTCCGGCGGAAACGGCCGCTTGCTCGCCTCCAGAATATCTTCCAGCAGCGACTGCTCCTCCACCGTATCCACCAGCTTCATGGTGGAAACCTGATGTTGCGCCTCCACCAGCCGCCAGTATTTTCCCGATGCGGCGCGTTTTTCAGACAGGAGCGCGTCGGGCGTCCAGATAGGAGAGGACATCGATCAATCCGGTAATGGTGGTGAGTCTGTCGGCAGGCACGGCATCAAGCGCCGTATTGTGATTGCGCAGCCAGTTTTTCGCGACCGCCTCATCGCCACCGGCGATGGCGTCCAGTGAACGAAACACCCGGATCAGCAGCACCGCAAGCTCGAAGGACTTTGCGCCCGGTTCCAGCAGGAAATCCAGCCGTTTCATGCGCGACACCGTGGGCGCGGAAACACCGAGAATATCCGCCGTGCGGGCAGCGTTCAGGCCCAGCCGTTCGGCAGCGGCGATGACGGCCTTGGTAACGACCCTGCCCTGCGATGCAGGATCACTGGCGGTCTTGGCGTGAATATTCATGGCGCATATCCTTTCCTTGGAAAGAATATAGCATTTTTCTTTCTGAAAACAAGAAGGCCGGGATGAACCCGGCCTCGCTTTTCAATCTCGTAAAATCAGGCCACCGAGACCGGCACTTCCGTGGAGGTACGCATGGCGTGGCTATAGGGGCAGACGATATGCGCGGCGGCAACCAGCTTTTCGGCAACCTCGCGATCAACGCCCGGAATATTCGCCTTCAACGATACTTCGATGCCAAAACCGCCGCCGTCTTCGCGCGGACCGATACCGACGGTCGCCGTCACAGTCGTGTCTTCAGGAATCTTTACCTTTTCCTTGCCGGCGACAAACTTCAAGGCGCCAAGGAAGCAGGCCGAATAACCGGCAGCGAAAAGCTGCTCCGGATTGGTGCCGGTGGCGCCATCGCCGCCCAGTTCCTTCGGAACGGTCAGGGTGACGTCGAGAACGCCGTCTTCCGACTTGGCGTTGCCGGCGCGGCCACCGGTGGCGGATGCTTTGGTCGTATAGAGAATAGGCATGGCATTTACTCCCTTCGGGTTGGTGTTGAAGCTCTTATAGCGAACAATTAAATTGTGCGCAATATAATTTTGCACATTGAATGAAAATTCGTTTTTTGCGATAGTTTTCACGAAATTTCGCCGCGCATCCATGCGGCAGGAACCGAAAGCGGGGGCTGATTGTTCCCTCCCCGGTTTATTTTGGAGCAAAACAATGGGCGCAGAGGGCAACGACACGAAGATGGAAAGCCTGTTGAGGCTGGACCAGCAGATATGCTTCGCCCTTTATGGTGCGGCGCACGCCTTCACGCGGGCCTACAAGCCGCTGCTCGATCCGATCGGACTGACCTATCCGCAATATCTGGTCATGATGGCGCTGTGGGAAAAACAGACCTCCACCGTGAAGGCCCTCGGCGAAATGCTGGGCCTTGATTCCGGCACGCTTTCACCGTTGCTGAAAAGGCTAGAGCAGGCGGGCCTTATCACCCGCAAGCGTGGCACCGTGGACGAGCGGCAGGTGCTGGTGGCCATGACACCAAAGGGCGCCGAGCTCAAAAAAGAGGGCGTGAAGATCATGGCCGCAATCGGCGGCGCCACCGGCTGCGGGCTGGAAGAACTGGCGCAGCTCAGGGACCGGGTGAATGCGCTGAAGGACAATCTGGCGCGCCCTTAGTCCCCCCCCAAAGATAAAGGCGGCACAAGGCCGCCTTTTTATGCGATTGAGTCTCGGCTTACTGCCACACCACCACACGCGCCTTCTGCGGCACGCGGTCGTAAAGGTCGATGACGTCCTGGTTCATCAGGCGCACGCAGCCCGAGGAGACGGCCTTGCCGATGGAGTTCCATTCCGGCGAGCCGTGCAGGCGGTAAAGCGTGTCCTTGCCGTTCTGGAAGATATAGAGTGCGCGGGCACCGAGCGGGTTCTTGAGGCCCGGCGGCATGCCGCCATTCTTGGAGGAATATTTGACCAGTTCCGGCTGGCGGGCGACCATTTCATCCGGCGGGGTCCATTTCGGCCATTTCTGACGCCACTGGATGACGCCTTCACCCGACCATGCGAAGCCATCGCGGCCGATGCCGACGCCGTAACGCATGGCGCTGCCGCCCTGCTCCACGACATAAAGGAAGCGCGAACGCGTATCCACGACGACGGTGCCGGGGCGCTCGCCGGTCGGGTCGACAACCCGCTGGCGATAATAACGCCGGTCGATTTTCTGATAGGGCACGGCGGGAATGACGTAACCGCCATCCTCGACGGAGCCGTACATGACGGCCAGTTCCGCATCGCTGACGCCCGGCGAGAACATCTGGCGGAAATCGCTGCCGATGGCGCTTGCCTGCTGGCGGATGGCGTCTCCCGTGCCCGACGAGGCGCAGCCTGACAGAAGCGAAGCGGAGGAAATGCCGAGAAGGGAAAGGAAGGTGCGTCTGGAAAGATCTGTGTCGGTGCTTGTCATAAGGCCGGTTTGTCCCACATTTCGAACGGCTATATCGCCGTTGTACGTCGTTTGCTCCACGTCTCAGGCGTATTGCGAAAATAGTTAACCGACCGCTAAAAGCCAGTCACAAGGCGTTTGAGCGACAGCGCGGCACAGCGCTTTCTTTCAGAACGTGGTCAGATAACCACAATCTGCGCCCCTTGCGGCACGCGTTCATAGAGGTCGATCACGTCCTGATTGAGCATGCGCACGCAGCCGGACGAGGTCGCCTTGCCGACGGACTGCCAGTCAGGCGTGCCGTGTACGCGGTAAAGCGTGTCCTTGCCGTCCTTGAAAATATAAAGCGCACGGGCGCCGAGCGGATTGTTGAGACCCGGCGTCATGCCGCCATTGGCGGCGGAAATGGAGGTGAGTTCCGGCTGGCGCTTTACCATTTCGTCGGGCGGTGTCCAGCGCGGCCACTTCGCCTTCCACTGGATCTTGCCGCGACCTGACCAGGCGTAGCCGTCACGTCCAAGGCCGACGCCGTAACGGATGGCCTTGCCGCCCGATTGCACCAGATAAAGGAAATGCTGCTTTGTATCGACGATGATGGTGCCCGGCGCTTCCGCCGTCTGGTAACTTACTTCCTGTCTCAAATAGCGCGGATCGATGCGGCTATAGGGAATGGCCGGCAGCGAACGGTCATCATCGCGGATCGGCCCATACATCACCCGGTGCAGCGGGTTGGAGACCGGCAGGCCATAGGTCGCCATCCGATCGGGTACGAGCGGCGAGCTCTGGCCCATGGCCCGCGGCGCGTTCATACCCTGAACCTGCGGTGCGCTGAGACCCTGGCCGCGCACCGGCGGGCCATATTCCTGATGGAAGCGGGTTCTGAACAGGTCCGGCGGGCGCGTGGAAAGCTGGCCCGGCTGCGGCGGCAGTTCCGGCTGGCGATTGGAGCTTACGGAATTGAAATTGAAGACGGGCGCGGTTTCCTGCACGAAGACGTCAGGGTTCATCCGGCTCGTATCCGTTACGAAAAGGCAGCCGCTCAACAGGGGCAGCAACGCAAGGCCCGCCAGAGAGGCCGCCCGGCGGCCGTTTTTCAATAGGAGTGCTGTCATCTGAACCGCTTCATGGAACCAACTGTGGCGGCAAGATGCACCACGCGGCTGGCGCGAAGCTGGTGTGGGTCTCTCAAAAAAAATCGAGAAACCGCATTTTTGCTCTTGAACCTCTAGTTGCTAGAGGTGCCAGATTGGCTGTCGATTGGAATTCAGGAGCGGAAATCATGAATATTTCGACACGCGACAATTTGAACAGCAACTCCGAGGAATTGACCTTCACGGTCGGCGGCATGGATTGCGGCAGCTGTGCTGCGAAGATCGAAACCGCGCTCTCGCGCCTGCCCGGCGTGGCCGATGTCAAGGTTTCCGTTGCGCGGGAGAGGCTGAACCTGTCGCTCGCCGAGAACAAAACGCCGGTCGCAAAGATCGAAGATACGCTGCGCAAGCTCGGCTTCAAACCGGCCCTGCTGCCACAGGAAAAGGCCCCGCAGGCAAAAATCGAGACCGAGCATCACGACCATTCATCGTGCGGTGGCCACCACCATGCCGACACGGAGGCGAAGGCTGACGGCAGCAATGCCCTGATCTTTTCTGTGGGCGGCATGGATTGCGGCAGCTGCGCGGCGAAGATCGAAACCGCGCTCTCGCGCCTGCCCGGTGTTGCCGACGTCAAGGTATCCGTCGCACGCGAAAGGCTGAACCTGTCGCTTGCAGAAAGCAAAACCCCGGTCGAAAAAATCGAGGACACGCTGCGCAAGCTCGGCTTCAAGCCCGCTTTGCTGCCGCAGGAAAAGGCTGCCCGCGAAAAGGTGGAGGATCATAATCACGACCACGGTTCGTGCAGCGGCCATGATCACGACCACGATCACAAGCATGACCATTCCGGGCATGACCATTCAGGCCACGATCACGCCGGCCATGATCACTCGGATCACGACCACGCAAATTGCGGCGGCCACGACCATGATCACGCCGGTCATTCGCATGACAAGGCGCAGACGGTGACGGCAGCAGCGCCGAGCGCTGAAGTCGGCCATGCCCACGGCGCGGATGAAAAAGGCGCCTGGTGGCGCACCGCAAAGGCCCGTAACACTTTCACCGGCACCATTCTGGTCGCGGTCGCCTATGCGGCGGAGCTGAGCTTTCCGGCCTGGGGCGGTTACGCCTTCATCGTCGCGACGCTGGTGACGCTGTTCCCCATTGCACGCAATGCCTTCAACGCGGCGCGTTTCGGCGCGATCTTCACCATCGAGATGCTGATGACGATTGCCGCCATCGGCGCGATCTTCATCGGCGAGGCGGAAGAGGCGGCCATCGTCGTGCTCCTGTTCTCCGTCGGTGAATTGCTGGAGGGCTTTGCGGCCGCTCGCGCCCGTTCGGGCATCAAGGCCCTTGGCTCGCTGCTGCCGAAAACGGCACTGGTGGAGGAAAACGGCGCGCTGCGTCAGGTCGCCGCCGATCAGGTGCGCATCGGCCAGGTGGTCGTGGCACGTCCGGGCGACCGTATCGCCGCCGATGGCGTGGTGATGGAAGGTGAATCGAGCGTCGACGAATCGCCGATGACCGGCGAGAGCATTCCCGTCGCCAAGGAAAAAGGCGCGCGCGTCTTTGCCGGCTCGATCAACCATGACGGTTCGCTGCGCATCCGCGTCGACCGCGCACCGGAAGACAACACGATCGCCCGCATCATCACGCTTGTCGAGGAAGCGCAGGATGCGCGCGCGCCGACCGAGCGCTTCATCCAGAACTTCTCACGTTATTACATGCCGCTGATCGTGGCGATCTCCGTGCTCACCATCATCGTGCCGCCGCTGGCAGGTCTCGGCGACTGGGACACCTGGATTTATCGCGGTCTCGCCTTGCTTCTGATCGGCTGCCCCTGCGCGCTCGTCATTTCCGTTCCCGCGGCCATCGCCTCCAGCCTTTCGGCTGCGGCACGCCACGGCATGCTGGTGAAGGGCGGCGCGGTCATTGAGATGCTGGCGCGCACCGAAACCGTCGCCTTCGACAAGACGGGCACGCTGACGCTTGGCGAACCTGTGGTGACCGACGTGGTGGCGCTTGATGGCAACGAGGTCGGGTTGATCGCCGAAGCGGCAACCATCGAGCATGAATCGAGCCATCCGCTGGCGCGGGCCATCGTCAACCACGCCGAAAAGGCTGGCGTGAAGCCGCTGCCCGGCTCCAACATCAAGGCGATTTCCGGTCGCGGCATGCAGGGCACTGTCGGCGGAAAGGACCTGTTCATTGGCGCGCCGCGCTTTGCAACCGAAGTCGGCACCCTCTCGAAGGACCTTGCCGATCGCATTTCCGCACTCGAAAGCGAAGGCAAGACGGTGGCTGTCGTGATGGCCGGCGGAACCGCAAGCGGCCTCTTCGCCATGCGCGACGAACCGCGCAAGGATGCGGCTGAAGGTGTCAAGGCGCTGAAGGACATGGGCATTTCCTCGCTGATGCTGTCGGGTGACAATGCCCGCACGGCGCGTGCCATCGGCAACAAGCTGGGCCTTGAAGCGCGCGGCGAACTCCTGCCGCAGAACAAGGTCGAGGAAATCCGCAAGCTGGCCGCCCAAAAGACCGTGGTGATGGTGGGTGACGGCATCAACGATGCGCCGGCGCTTGCCGCCGCCAGCGTCGGTGTCGCCATCGGCTCGGGCACGGATGTGGCGATGGAAGCGGCGGATGCGGCGCTGATGCGCAACAATGTCGGCGATGCGGCCCGCCTTATCGGCCTTTCGCGCGCCACGATGGCGAATATCCGCCAGAATGTGACGATCGCGCTTGGCCTGAAGGCGGTGTTTCTGGTGACGACGGTTACCGGCCTTTCCGGCCTGTGGCTCGCGGTCTTTGCCGATACCGGCGCGACGGTTCTCGTTACCGCCAATGCCATGCGGCTGCTCGGCTATTTCAAGAAGAGCGCCTGACTTCAGAAGAGCCGAAAGCCGCGAGCGGCTTTCGGCCTTTTATGTGAATTGATTGAAAAAGCGGATGCTTTCCGTCACCGCGCCCGGGACCACGCCATTGTGGGTTCCGGGCAGCAGTTTTTTGTCGACCTTGAAACCGGAAGACAAAGCACGATCGACAAACAGCTGGTGATCGGCATCAAAAGGCCGCTCTTCGTCACCACGCAGCAGCAGTGCCGGACATTTGAGGCTGGGGCCGAAACAGACCGAGGAGCGCATGATGAATTCGCGCTCGTCGGTTTCATCGAAACAGATCTCGTCCGAATAGCGGTTGAAGTAGCGCCATGAATTGACGCCTGCGGACATGGGCGCGGCGGCGCGAAATTTGCGGCTCATGGCCGCCAGCAGCGTCAGCGTGCCGCCATTGGAATGGCCGGCGATGAAGAACCGCTTTTTGTCGATGCCTGGCAGGTTTTCCAGATAGGCCGCAGCCGCCAGCGCATCCGCCGTTTCATCATAAAAACCGGAATAATTGCCGTTCTGGCCGTTCTCACCCCGGAAGGACGGGAGAAGCACGACGAAACCGGCTTCCCAATAGGGCTTCATCAGCGCCCAATGGCCGTCACCCGTGGCATTGCCGCCGTGGAGAAACACGACGGCTGGTTTCGGCGTCCCGGATGGCTGGTAGTGGGAGAGCCAGGCGACAAGCTCGATGGAGCCGTCAGGCCCGCCCGGATAGGTAACCCGTTCGGCACCGGGTGGCGTGCCGAGGGCTGAGGATTTTTCCGGTGCGGGCATCTTGCGCAGCAGATGGGTGTGGAAACGTCTGCGGGCCTCCGCATAGTCCTGTCTTTCGAGCGGCAGGACTTCGGGGGCGGAAAAACCCGCCGCGCTTGCACCCGGCGGCAAGAGCGCTGCCACCGAGGCGCCAATCGCGCCGACAAGCAGGCCGCGCCGCGTCAGGCTCGGGCAGATCACGCCGCTCTCTTCCTGTCCGAAAGGTGAGGAGAGAAAGCGTTTTTCTGCCATATGTGCACCTGAGGGCGGGAATGAGAATATTAGCAGTTCAACACTGCGGCGGGAAACTGTCCAATCACGGATTCGCGAATGACAACAATGTATTCGCAGGCATCGTGGCAATTTCGGGACAAGGAAGCACTACCCCTCCACACCATCGATCATCGCCACCAGCGTGGACAGCCGGTCCGCCTCCGCCGGCAGCTTGTCGGCCCTGAGCCGTGCGATGCGCGGGAAGCGCATGGCGACGCCGGATTTGTGTCGGGTGGAACGGTTGATGCCCTCAAAGGCCACCTCCAGCACGAAACCGAAATCCGGCGTGGCGCGCACCGCCCGCACCGGGCCGAAACGCTCGACCGTATTGTCACGTACGAACTTGTCCAGCACCTCCAGCTCCGCATCGGTGAAGCCGAAATAGGCCTTTCCGACAGGCACCAGCTGTTCGCCATCCTCGCCTTCCGCCCAGACACCGAAGGTGAAATCGGAATAATAGCTCGACCTTTTGCCGTGGCCGCGCTGCGCATACATCATCACGGCATCGATATTATAGGGATCGCGTTTCCACTTGAACCACGGCCCCTTGGCGCGGCCGGCCTGATAGGCGCTGTCGCGGCGCTTGATCATCACGCCCTCAATCACCGGATCGGGCGGGGCGGCGCGCAGCGTGTCGAGTTCCTGCCAGCTGGAGAAGCCGATCAGCGGCGAGAGGTCGAAACGGTCATGCGGGGCGTGCTCGATAATATCCGAAAGGCGGCCGCGGCGCTCCAGATAGGTCTGCGCGCGAATATCGCTCTCGCCCTCGAACAGCAGGTCATAGGCGCGGATGAAGGCGGGATAGTCATCCAGCATCTTCGCTGTCACCGTCTTGCGGTTCAGCCGCTGCTGCAGGTCGGAGAAGGTGCGGGTGAGATTGTTGGAGCGCGCTGTGCCGCCGATCAGCAACTCGCCATCCATCACGCCTTCGAAGTCAATCGCGTCAAGAACATCGGGAAAGGCGCCGGAAATATCGTCGCCCGAGCGGGAATAGAGTTTTCGTGTGCTCCCGGCGCGGGACAATTGCACGCGAATGCCGTCCCATTTCCATTCGGCGGCGTAGTCGGCCGGGTCCAGCGCATCAAGGTCGCCATCGGAAACCGGTGTCGCCAGCATCACCGAATGGAAGATGGCCGGCGTCGCCAGCACCGGCCACCCGGATTTCCCCTCAAGCCAGGCGAAAAGTTGCGTATAGGGCGGTGCCAGCCCGTGCCAGAGGGTCTCGATTTCGGTGATGTCTTTCCCGGCAAAATCCGCCAGCGCCTGCCGGGCCAGCCGCGCCGAAACGCCGATGCGCAGGCTGCCGGTGGCGAGTTTGAGGAAAGCGAAACGCGAGGACGTATCGAGCCGGTCGAGAAGATCGCGCACCGCGCTGCGCACCTCGGTGCGGCCGAGCGAATTCATCAATGTGACGACGTCGCCGAGGCGCGGGTCCTGCGCCTCGGAATCATCCGCGCCGCCGATATTGCCCCAGACCAGCGATATGGTCTCGGCCAGATCACCGACATAATCATAGGAATAGCGAAACAGCACCTCGTCCATCCGCTCCAGCACCAGCTCGCGCAGCAGGGCGGGTTTGACGCTTTTGAGATCCAGCGTGCCGGCAATCGCCGCCAGCCCGTAACCCCGGTCGGGATCGGGCGTATCGCGGAAATAATCTGTCAGCAGCTTCAGTTTGCCGTTGCGCGAGGGGGTGAGAACGAGCCGGTCGAGCAGCGTCGCGAAGGCTTTCATCTCAATCCCCCTCATCCTCGTAACCGACAAGATGCAGCGGCTTGGCGGCAATGCCCTGCAATTCGCACCAGCGCACCAGCGCCTCCTCACGGCCATGGGTGACCCAGACGGCCTGCGGGGAAATTTCCCTGATCGTCTCCAGGAGTTCCGGCCAGTCGCAATGATCTGATATCACCAGCGGCAGCTCCACACCGCCCTGTTTGGCGCGTTGCCGCACCATCATCCAGCCGGAGGCGAAAGCGATGAGCGGTTCGTTGAAGCGCCGCGCCCAACGTTCCTGAAAAGCCGAGGGTGGACCGACGACAATCGCGCCCTTGAAGGCGGAGGGATCGCTTTTTTCGAGCGTTGCGGGGCGCAGATCGCCGAGATCGATGCCCTGCGAGACGTAATAATCGCAAAGCCGCGCCAGCGCGCCGTGAATATAGATGGGATCGGAATAACCGTTGTCCCGCAAAAGCCGGATGACGCGCTGCGCCTTGCCGAGCGAATAGGCTCCGACAAGATGGGTCCGTTCGGGAAACTGTTTGATGGAGGTGAGCAGCTTGCCGATTTCCACGCGCGGCAGCGGATGGTGAAACACCGGCAGGCCGAAGGTGGCCTCGGTGATGAAGACATCGCAGGGAACGGTCTCGAAGGGCGCACAGGTGGGATCGACCCCGCGCTTGTAATCACCAGACGCGACGATGCGCAGGCCGTTCATTTCCACGGAGATTTGCGCCGAACCCAGCACATGGCCGGCGGGATGGAAACCGACGGTGACGCCATTCACCTCCACCCTCTCACCGAACGCGACCGCCTGCTCGCTGCCGCAGAAATCCTCACCATAACGGATACGCATGATATCCAGCGTCTGGCGCGTGGCCAGCACCGCGCCATGGCCCGCGCGGGCGTGATCGGAATGGCCATGGGTAATGAGCGCCCGCGCCACCGGGCGCACGGGATCGATATAAAAATCGCCCGCCGGACAATAAAGGCCCTTGGGCGTGGAATTCAGGAGCTGTTCCGGCTTCATATTCATTGAGATAGGGCCGCCCGCGCGAATGTAAAGTGCTGCGAGCATAACGCGGAACGGGCGTTAAATTTCCAGTGGGGGTGTTTTTGTTTTGCCACCCGTCATTTCGGCGTTGAGCCGGGGCTGTACGCTGATCGGCGGGGACAAGTCTTCGCAAAAGCGGGACATAAAACGCGCAATCGGGATGGCGCAGACAATAGGAAGGGATGGCCGTGACGGAATTTAGCCAATTCGATGTGTCGGACTATCTGGATAGCGATGAAGCCATGATCGAATATCTGGCGGTCGCGATGGAAGACGAAAACCCTGACGTGTTCATTGCTGCCCTTGGCGCCGTCGCCAGGGCGCGCGGAATGTCACATGTTGCGGATGCTTCGGGTCTGGGCCGTGAAAGCCTCTACAAAGCACTTAAGCCCGGTTCGAAGCTTCGCTATGAAACCGTGCAGAAAGTCCTGCATGCACTGGGCTTCCGACTGGCCGTCGAAAAATCATTGAGCGCCGCGTAAGGCTGGGATTTACGCCAGCCTTACAACTACGCGTCACTACTCCCCCGCCCCTTCCGCCGGCTTTGCCTGTACCGCCGCCGGCAGTCGCACCGGTTTCAGCATCAGCGCCGCCGCAAGGCCGATGGCGGCGGTTGCGGCTGCGGCGAAGAAGAGCGGCGTAAACGCATCCGAATAGAGCGAGGCGACGGCGGCTTGCGAGGCGGCCGGGAGTTCGGAGAGCATTTTCGGCGTCAGTTCCTCGATCTTGCCGACACCGGGAATATCGACCGCCACGCCCTTGAGGCTCGATGACACGATGGCGCCATAGACCGAGATGGCGATGGCAGCACCACCCATGCGGGTCAGCGTTACCGCACCGCTCGCCGCACCGATATCCGCCTTGGGCGCGGAATTCTGCACGCCGATGATCGGCGCCTGCTGGCCGAGGCCGACAGCAAAGCCTTGTGCCAACATGAGGACCGCAATGACCCAAAGCGGCGTTCCGGCATGCATCTGCGTGAACAGCAGCATGGCGATGAGGTTGATGGAAAGACCCGCCACCGAGAAGGGCTTGTAGACGCCGGTGATCGAAATCAGCCGTCCCGCCGAAAGCGAGCCCATGACGATGCCGCTGGTGACGGCGATGAAGAACAGGCCGGCATGGGAGGGCGAAAGCCCGGTCGTGGTCTGCAGGAACAGGGCGTAATAATTGACCATGCCGATACCGATGCCGCCGCTGGTCAGCGACACGATCATCAAGAGCGGAAAGGTGCTGTCCTTGAAGAGACGCAGCGGCACGACCGGTTCCGGCGCGCGGCGTTCCACCTGCACCCAGAGGAAAGCGGCGATGACGGCGAAAGCGATGATGCCGAGGCTGGGGCCTGCGATCAGCGAGCCGAACAATTCACTGCTGTCTGCCCAGAAGACCACGCTGGCAATGGTGGCTGCCAAGAGCACCGCGCCGAGATAATCGATCTTCGGCTGGCGGGCCGGGCGGCGATACGGCAGCATCAGCGCCAGTCCTGTAATGACGATAATGCCAAGCGGAAGGTTGATGAGGAAGATCGACCGCCAGCCGAACAGGTCGCTCATCGTGCCGCCGAGGATCGGGCCGACGCTGCCGGATGCCATGATGGTGAGGCTGGAATAGCTCTGGTAGCGGGCGCGCTCGCGCGGCTCGAACAGATCCGCATTGACGGAGAAGATCGACACCATGATGCCGCCGCCGCCAAGCCCCTGCAGAACGCGGGCGGCAATCAGCGAATCCATCGACCATGCCAGACCGCAGGCGAGCGAGCCGAGCGTGAAGATGACGACCGCCGCGATCATCACATATTTACGGCCGAACAGATCGCCGAGCTTGCCATAAACAGGCATGACCGCGCTGGTCGCCAGAAGATAGGCCGAGCCGATCCAGCCGAAACGCTCCAGCGCGCCGAACTCGCCGACGATGGTGGGAAGTGCTGTCGATACGATCTGGTTATCGAGGGTCGCCATGAACATGGCCAGCATCAGGAACAGAAAGACGATAAGCCTGCGCCGATGATCCGACACAAGCGGCGCCACGGGGGCGGTGGACATATCCATGAAAAATCTCGTTGGCTTCCGGCAGTTTTGCTGCGACAATTTGTGTGCTATCAGCATATATATGTCAATGGCAAGTTTTTGACATCTGTGCTAATGCCGCTAAATGTGATCGGAAAACAGCATCGAAAGGGACGATGAAGCGTGGCGACTGAGGAAAACTGGAACGAGGATCTGCCCGAGGACATCAAGCGGATCGGCAATACGATGACGCGCATGCGCATCATGATCGGCCGTCGCATCATCGGCCGCATGGCGCTTGCCAAGCTCGCTCCGGGTCTCGAACTCTCCCACATCGACGTTCTCGATATTCTGCGCCGGGCGGAAGGCGATGTTACCGTGGGTGCGATTGCCGAGGGCATGCGCATCGACCCCTCGCGCGGCAGCCGGGTGGTGGCGGATATGGTCGGGCGCGGCCTGCTGAAACGCGGCGTTTCCCAGGAAGATGGCCGCCGCAGCATTGTCGAGATCACGCCGCTTGGCACCAGTCTTTTGCAGGAAATGCGCCGGACCAAGATGAGTGTCATCGAGGACGTGATGGATGGATGGCCGGCGGAGGATGTGGAGACATTCGCGCGCCTGTTCGAACGTTTCATCGACCGTTTCGAATACCGGTTGTCGCCGGATACGGACTTTCTGACGGATCAGAAAAAATCATAGCTGGCCCCGTCATCTGCAACTTCACTTTAAAAGTGCAAAACCGTAACGTGCCGCATCGAAAAGGCCGGAGCACGCCGTTTGCCGACATCGTCGGCCGTATTCTGCTTTTTGTTTTCCGCATTGTCCGGACGTAAAACTGCGACGCGGTTTTTACTGGAAATGCTCTCAAGGGGGTAAATTCGATGTTGACGATCTACGGTGTCTACCGTTCCCGCGCCACGCGCACGCTGTGGCTTGCGGGGGAACTGGGCATAGAATTCAAGCATGTGCCCGTGATACAGGCCCGTCGCCTTGCCGATCCGCTGGCTGCGGATGCGCCGCTCAACACGCTGTCTCCCGCATTTCTCGCCGTCAACCCGATGGGCACCATTCCCTGCATCGAGGATGACGGCATGGTGCTTTACGAATCCATGGCCATCAATCTTTATCTCGCCCGCAAATATGGCGGGCCGCTCGCCCCCATCGATCTGAAGGAAGATGCGGCGATGCTGCAATGGTCCTTCTTCGCCGCCACCGAAGTCGAAACCAATTCGCTGAAGATTTCCTCCGCCATTGCCGAAGGCCTGTCGGAAAGCGATAGCGGCAAGGCCGTGATCGATGTCGCCGCCCGGCTGCTGAAACGCCCCTTCCGGGTGCTGGAGCAGCATCTTTCCAGCCATGATTATCTGGTGGGCGACCGTTTCACCGTTGCCGATCTCAACGCGGCGGAAATCGTTCGTTACGCGCAGGGCCACCAGCCGCTGTTCGATGCCCATCCGGCGTTGAAAGCCTGGCTCGCCCGCTGCCAGGCGCGCACGGCGTTCAAGACGATGTGGGACAGCCGGGCCGCCGAGGCGGCCTGAGCGGTTAAGCCCCTTACCCCTCCGTCATGCCGGACCTGATCCGGCATCCAGCCAGCCCAAGTCCTTGGGCTGAAAGGGGTCCTTCTCGCCGCGCAGACGCGCGTCGGCTGGATTCCGGCTCAGGGCCGGAATGACGGAAATACTGGGCCTCTCAGCCCCTCTCTCCCGCCAGCGCCCGCTGCACCGCCGGGCGGTCGTTCATGCGGCGGAAGTGGTCGTGCACCTTCGGGAAACGGGCAATATCCACCCCATCGCTCTCCAGCCAGCCGGACATGACGAAAAGATAGGGATCGGCAACCGAATAGGCGGTGCCCAGAACCCACGGACCGTGCAGCAGGCCGTGCTCGATCAGTTCGAAGCACTCACCCATGGTCTGCGGCACCTTTGCCTTCATATCCGCCAGAGACGCATCTTCATTCGCCCAGCGGCTGCCACGGCGACCATGCGCATGGGCGACATGCACCGTGGAAGAGATGAAGGCGTTGAAGGACTGCATGACGGCAAATTCGAAGGGATCATCGAGCGGCGCGAGTTTCTTCTCCGGCGCCATCTGGGCGATGAAGGCGAGGATGGCGGGCGTCTCGGTCAGCACGCCGCTCGCCGTGGCCAGTGCCGGCACGCGGCCCTTCGGGTTGATCTTCAAAAATGTCTCGGAGCGCTGTTCGCCCTCGGCGAAATTGACGCGATGGGCCGTGTAAGGCAGGCCGGATTCCTCAAGCACGATATGGCTGGCGCGCGAGCAGGAACCGGGGGAGAAAAACAATGTGAACATGGATATGCGACCTCCGGGACAAATGAAGGCGCCCACCTCCTCGTGTTGCGGGCGCCGGGCCCTGGCCGCAGCCAGGGGTTGGCCGCCTTGCACAAGGGCGAGCCATCATCGTGCCGGCAGCTGGCTGCGTCAAAGGTTTTATCGCATTTTTAGCGGCCGATTTTACAGCCCGACGACTCTGACATCGCCGACATGGATGCCGTTCCAGTTGCGCATCTGCCGGTTCGCCATGCCAAGCAAAGCCTGCTGCTCTTCGCTGCCTTCATCGAAATAGCGCGCAAGCAATGCCGAGACCATGGCTTCCGCCGCACGCGTCGTGCCGTCTTCGCATTTAACCGCCATGGCAATGCCCTTTTCCGGCAGAGCAGCGACAAAAACGCCCTCCGCGCCGGTCTTTGCGAAGATTTTTCCCGGCGCGACCTGCATCAGTTTCGTGCAGGCGCGGCCGGTGCCCGCCACGTAAAAGGGCTCCGCCATGCAGGCCTCGACGAGACGGCGCGAGGCTTTCGCACGGCCCGTTTCCAGCCCCCTGCCCGTCGCCATTTTCGCGAAACCATGCGCCAGCCCTTTCAGCGGAACGGCATAGGTGGGGATGGAGCAGCCATCCACGCCGCAATTGTCCTGACCGAGAGCAGCACCCGTCAGGCTTGCCATCGTGGCGCGGATTTCCTGCTGCAGCGGATGATCGTAACTGACATAGCCCTTGGGGTCGGTGCCGGTGTGGCAGCAGGCGCAGATAAAACCGGAATGTTTGCCGGAGCAATTATTGTGGAGCGCCGTCGGCTTTTCCAGCGTGCGGGCCTGATGGATGATGGTTTTCTGGTCGGAAGACCAGTGCGCACCGCATTCCAGCGTATCGGCATCCCTGCCCGCTTTCGCCAGCATCGAAGCGGCGAGCTCCACATGCGCGTCCTCGCCGGAATGGGAGGAGCAGGCAAGCGCCAGTTCGCGGTTGCCAAAGCCATAGGCATCCGCAGCACCGCTTTCCACCAGCGGCAGCGCCTGCATGGCCTTGCAGGCGGAACGCGGGAAGATACCGCGCTCGATATCGCCAGCCGAAAACAGCACGCCGCCATCGCCATCCACCACCACGGCAAGGCCCTGATGGCGGCTTTCCACGAGGTTGCCGCGGGTGACTTCGACGGTAACGGAATTGTTCATTTTCGCAGCCTCAAAAAATTCTGATTTCATGTGGTTGATACCGCAATTGATTTTTCGATGCACGGGGCTATCAGTGAAATTTGCAAAACGTCTGCTGCTGGCGATTGCCGTTATCTATCTGCTTCCCGCGCTGGCATCGGCCGGGCTGTGGGCCATGAAAGACCATCCGCGCGGCTGGAACGCCGCAAGATGGTCGTCCTCCGGCATGCTGCCGGCGGCGTCCAGCAACGGCGAAGCCGCCGTCTATGTCTTTTCCGCCATGACCGGCGGTTTCAAGGGCTCCGTCGCCAGCCATGCCTGGGTCGTTCTGAAAAAGCCCGGTGCTACGAGCTATGACCGTTACGACAAGGTGGGCTGGGGCACGCCGATCCGCCACAATGGTTATGCGGCGGATGCCTACTGGTATTCCAACATGCCGCGCCAGGTGGTGGCCATTCACAGCGCGGAAGCGGAAAAGCTCATCCCGAAGATCGAAAAGGCGATTGCCGATTACCCCTATGGCCGGCCGGGCGGCTACCGCATCTATCCCGGCCCCAACTCCAACACCTTCGTCGCCCATGTGCTGCGCAGCGTGCCGGAACTCGGCGTCGTGCTGCCGCCGGATGCCGTGGGCCGCGATTATCTGCCAGAGGGCGCGTTTTACCACATCGCCGATGACTGGAAGGATGTTAGCGTTTCGCTCGGCGGCCTGTTCGGCGTTTCGGCCGGTGTGCGCAGCGGTTTCGAGATCAATTTTCTCGGTCTTGTCGCCGGCATCGATTTCAGCCGGCCGGGCGTGAAGATACCGGGGCTCGGTTATTTCGGCGTGGCGGGCATCCGCGCATAAAAGGTTAGGTTTCGCTGGCCTGAGCGGCGCGCCGGGCGCGGATGCTCTGGGCGATGAAGACCCGCGACAGGCCGTGATAAAGCGGCTCGCGGGAGAAAAGCCGCGATGTCAGATATCCGAGCATCGATGCGGCCATGATAGGCATGACGCCTTCATGATTGCCGGTCATTTCAAGGATGATGACAAAGGCCGTCATCGGCGCCTGCACCACGCCCGCAAAATAACCCGCCATACCGACGATGGCGCCAAGGCCAATGCTGGTGCCGAGCAGCGAGGCCATGGTGCTGCCGAAACCCGCGCCCACCGAAAGCGACGGCGCAAAGATGCCGCCCGGAATACCCGACATCATGGCAAGGAACGTCGCCACCAGTTTTTCGATGAAGAAGAATGCCGGCGCGGCCTCGCCCTCGATTGCCGAGCGCGCCTGTTCGTAACCGGTTCCGAAGGTCGCGCCGCCCGTTGCGATGCCGAGGACGGCGGAGGCAAGGCCGCAGGCGGCGGCGACCGCCAGCATCCGCTTCAGCGGCATGGCCTGCGCGAAGCGCCGGATGCGGGCGGAAAGACGCAGGGCGCCTGCGCTGAACAGCGCGCCGAACGCGCCGCCGCCAATGCCGCAGACCAGAACCAGCAGCCAGTCCATGGTCGTTTTCGCCATCACCGAACTGGTGCCGAAATAGGTATAGCTGCCGACCAGCGCCAGCGAAGCGAGGCCCGACAGGATGACGGCGGTGAGGACGAGGCCATTGGCGCGGGATTCATAGGTCTTGCTCATTTCCTCGATGGCGAAGACGATGCCGGCGAGCGGCGTGTTGAAGGCCGCCGCGATGCCCGCCGCCGAGCCAGCGAGAATGAGGCCCTTCGCCTGCGCCATGCCGCCCCAGCGGGCGGCCTGCAGCATGATCGAAGCGCCAACCTGAACGGTGGGGCCCTCACGGCCGATGGAAGCACCGGACAAAAGCCCGGCCACCGTCAGCACCACCTTGCCGAAGGCGAGTTTCAGCGACAGAAGCCGCGAACGGTCCGCATCTTCCCGCAGGTGCCGCGCGGCGATGGCCTGCGGAATGCCGCTCCCGCCGGCATTGGGGAAAACCGTGATCGCGAGCCAGGCGCAGAGCGTGAAGCCGAGCGGCGTGATGATGAGCGGCAGCAGAAACGCCCATTCGCCCGATGAGGTCGCCGCAAAGAAAAGGTGCTGGGCGCGATCCGCCGCCCAGGCAAAGCCAACGCTGATAAGGCCAACCGCAATCGCGCCAATCCAGAAAACCGCCCTCGGCCTCCACACCCGCCAGGAGCCCCAGACGACACGGGAACGGCGGAGCATCTTCAGCTTTTTGTAGTCGACGGGCATGGCGGTCCAGATCGGTGATTTTGATGGTCGTCATCAGGCGGGAAGTCCGTTTATCCGCCTCTCGGGCGGGGATTGCAAGGTTTTGCATTTGACAGGCCGCCCCTATCGGCGCACTCTTGGCATCGCAATTGCAACGCATGGAGACGCAATATGAAAACGGCGACATTGCCTTCGCTGCGGGTAACGGCGGATTTTCGCGAGGCGGCGGAAAGCGTGCTGAAGGACGGCGAAACGCTCTCTTCCTTCGTTGAGGATTCCGTGCGCAGGCAGGTGGAAATCCGTAAATCACAGGCAGAGTTCATTGCGCGCGGGCTGGCCTCGCTCGAAGATGCTGAGCGCACCGGTGTCTATTATACCACCGACGATGTTCTTTCGATGATGCAAAAGAAACTTGATGCTGCGAAAGCCGCGAAGCGGAAATGACGTATGAGCTTCGCTATACCGAAGAAGCCTTGGCCGATTTTGATCGCATCTATGATTTTCTGATCGCCTACGACATCGATGTGGCTGAGAAAGCGATCCGCGCCATAAGAGCAGGACTGGAGATTCTCGGCGATTTTCCCTTCAGTTGCCGCAAGGCATCTGCCGAAAACAGCCTCATACGCGAGCTCCTCGTGCCCTTCGGTTCCTCCGGCTATATCGTGCTGTTCCGCATTGATGGCCCGGAAACCGTCACCATTGCCGCCGTTCGCCACCAGCGCGAGGATGATTACCATTGACCCTCACCGGTCGCTGACGGCCGCGCGTGGGTTCGCCCAAGGTTTCTGATTGGACCGCGGCAGCGGGGTTTTGCCGAGAATGTGGTCCGCCGCCTTTTCGCCGGTCATGATCGACGGGCCGTTGAGGTTGCCATAGGTCACATGCGGAAAGATCGAGCTGTCCGCCACCCTCAAGCCTTCCACCCCGATCACCCGGCATTCGGGATCGACGACGGCCATCGGGTCGTCCCTGTCGCCCATGCGGCAGGTGCCGCAGGGGTGATAGGCGCTTTCCAGATGTTCCCGCAAAAAGGCGTCGATCTCCTCATCCGTCGCGACATTTTCGCCGGGCTGGATTTCCGGCCCGCGAAAATCGTCAAAGGCTTTCTGGCTGAAGATGTCGCGCGTCAGGCGCACGCAATGGCGGAACTTCTCCCAGTCTTCCGGGTGGCTCATATAGTTGAAGCGGATGACCGGGTCGTCATGTGGATCTGCGGAACGCAAGGTAACATTGCCGCGCGATTTCGACAGGTTGTAACCCACATGAACCTGAAAACCATGGCTTTTCGCCGCAGCCTTGCCATCATAGGAGATGGCGACCGGCAGGAAATGATACTGGATATCCGGCTGTTTCAGACCCGGTGCTGAGCGCAGGAAGGCGCAGGCCTCGAACTGGTTGGAGGCGCCAAGCCCGCCCTTCGACAGCAGCCATTGCGCACCTGCAACGCCCTGCCAGAACCATGGCAGCCAGGAATAAAGCGAGACCGGCTTGGTGGAGACCTGCTGGAAATAAAACTCCATATGGTCCTGAAGATTTGCGCCCACGCCCGGACGATCCGCCTTCACCTCGATACCCATGTCTTTCAGGTGCGCGGCGGGGCCGATGCCTGAGAGCATCAGCAGTTTCGGCGAATTGAAGGAGGATGCCGAGACGATGACCTCGCGATTGGCCGTGACGGTTTCCACCACACCCTTGCGCTCGATCTCGACACCAACCGCGCGGCCGTTCTCGATGACGACCTTGCGGGCGAAACCGTTGACCAGCGTGACATTGCCGCGCTTCAGCGCCGGTTTCAGATAGGCATTGGCGGCGGACCAGCGGCGACCATTATGGATGGTCTGCTCCATCAGGCCGAAACCCTCCTGCTTGGAGCCGTTATAATCGTCCGTCAGTTCGAAACCGGCCTGTGCGCCGGCCTGAATGAAGGCGTGGAACAGCGGATTGTTGACCGGGCCGCGCTGCACATGCAGCGGCCCATCCGTGCCACGCCAGCCCCCCTCGCCGCCATGGCTGTGTTCCATCCGCTTGAAGTAAGGCAGCACATCCGCATAGGCCCAGCCATGCGCGCCAAGCTCTTCCCAGCGGTTGAAATCCTCGGCATGGCCGCGCACGTAAACGAGGCCGTTGATGGAGGAGGAGCCGCCGATGACTTTTCCGCGCGGCGCCGTAATCCTGCGGTTGTCGAGGTTCGGCTCGGGCTCGGAGAGATAGCCCCAATTATAGCGCTTCATGCTCATCGGCCATGCGAGTGCGGCCGGCATCTGGATGAAGGGGCCGAAATCCGACCCGCCGGCCTCGATGACGATCACCGAATAACGACCGTCTTCCGACAGGCGATAGGCGATGGCGGAGCCTGCGGAACCCGAACCGACGATGACGTAGTCTGCTTGCATAATTTGCTCTCTCCGATGAGCGTTGGTTCCGATGACCGATGCGGCTGGGGCTTCACCCCCCTCTGCCCTGCCGGGCATCTCCCCCTCAAGGGGGAGATCGGCAAGCGGCGCTACCACCGCTTCATTCGCAAACGTTGAGTTGGGCGCGACCGCGCCGCATATCGATCTCCCCCCTTGAGGGGGAGATGTCCGGCAGGACAGAGGGGGGTAAGCCCCACCCGCCACGCTTCAATAAGGCGCGTCCACCTTCCCCGTGCTCACATAAACCGTCTTCAGCTCGCTATAATGCTCCAGCGCGGCGGCCGAATTCTCCCGCCCGAAGCCGGATTGTTTCGAGCCGCCGAAGGGGATTTCGACCGGGCAGAGATTATAGGTATTGATCCAAAGCGTGCCCGCCTCCAGCTGATCGACCACGCGATGGGCGCGGGCGAGATCGGCGGTAAAGACGCCGCCGGCCAGCCCGAATTCGGTGGCGTTGGCGCGGGCGAGAACCTCGTCCTCATCGTCGAAATCCAGAACGCACATGACGGGCCCGAAGATTTCCTCGCGGGCGATGGTCATGTCGTCGGTCACATCGGCGAAGACGGTCGGCTGTACATAAGCGCCCTCGCCCGGGACATTATTGGGGATGCCACCGCCGGTGATGAGCGTCGCGCCCTCTGCCTTGCCTTTTTCGATATAGGAAAGGACCTTCTCCTGCTGGGCCTTGGAAACCAGCGGGCCGAGATGGGTGGCGTAGTCGAGCGGATCGCCGAGGACCATCGCCTCGGTGCGGCGCTTCAGATTGTCGAGGAAACGCTCCTTCGCCTTTTTCTGCACGAAGACGCGGGTGCCGTTGGAGCAGACCTGGCCGGAGGAATAGAAGTTGCCGAGCATGGCCCCGCCGACAGCGCTTTCGATATCGGCGTCGTCGAAGACGATCAGCGGCGACTTGCCGCCGAGTTCCATCGTCACATGCTTCAGATGCCCGGCAGCGGCGGCAGCCACCTTGCGGCCGGTCGGGACTGAGCCGGTAAGCGAGACCTTCGCCACATCGGGGTGGTTGACGAGCAGCGGCCCGGTATCGCGATCACCCTGAATGACGTTGAACAGGCCCTTTGGCAGACCGGCTTCGATGAGGATTTCGGCGATCTTCAAGGCGCCGAGCGGGGTGTTTTCCGAGGGCTTGAAGACCATGGCATTGCCGGCGACCAGCGCGGGAGCGGCCTTCCAGCAGGCGATCTGCTGCGGATAGTTCCAGGCGCCGATACCAACGCAGACGCCGAGCGGCACGCGCTTGGTATAGGCGAAATCGCCGCCGAGGGGGATGTAATCGCCGTTCAGCGCGGAAGGGGCGATGCCACCGAAAAATTCGAAGGCATCCGCGCCGGAGGTCGGGTCGGCGACGATGGTTTCCTGAATGGGCTTGCCGGTATCCAGCGTCTCCAGCGTCGAAAGCGCATCGTTGCGCTCGCGCATGATATCGGCGGCGCGTTTGAGGATGCGGCCGCGGGCCATTGGGCTCATCGCGGCCCATTCCTTCTGCGCACGTTTGGCCGAGGCGATGGCGCGCTCGACGATGGCGGGCGTTGCCGCATGCAGCCTCGCGATCACCTCGCCGGTGGCCGGGAAGATGCTTTCAATCACTGTGCCGGCCGTGTCTTCGACATACACCCCGTCGATGAAATGCGAGGCTTTCGGCTGCGCCTTCAGCGGCGTCGCGATGGTCATGTCGAAGTCTCCTTAAAGAACGCGAATGGACGGCTTTGGGCGCTGTCCATCGGGAAATGATTTGAGCTGCATGTCGAAATAATCCTCGACAAGCGCCGGTGCGGAGGCAAGGCCGAGCGGGGCGGACCGCAGGCTGTGCCTGATATAAAGCCCGTCGATTAGGGCCGCCGCCCCTTCCGCGATGCGTGCGGCATCGTCTGGCGGGCAGAGCCGGTTGAGGCTTGCCATGAGGTTGGAGCGCAGACGGCGCGAATAGAGCACCAGCAGGCGGCGGGTTTCTTCCGAACGCTGCGCCTCGACATAAAAGGCGAGCCATGCCGCCACCGTTTCGGGCGTGAACTGGTCGCTCTGGAAGGAGACATGGACGATGGCGCTCAGCCTTGCGCGAGGGCCGGAAGCACGGGTCAGCGCCGCGACCGCATCGCGCCGTAGGTCACGCAGCAGGCTGCGGATGGTCTCCAGAAGCAGCTGCTGCTTGCTGCCGAAATAATGATGCGCAAGGGCGGCCGACACGCCCGCTTCCCGGGCGATGTCAGACATTGTCACATTCAGCGAACCATGGTGGCCTATGGTGCGCAGTGCCGCATCCACAAGCGCCTTGCGGCGCAAAGGCTCCATTCCGATCTTGGGCATAAGGGTCTCCTTGATGGCGGGCAAAATATTCTTGATTGATCAATCAATCAATAAAAAATGCGCCATTTCATGTCGCGGATGTGCTGCCGGGCGGAAAGACTGAAGCGCAAACGGTTTTGCCGCTGCATGCGCCTCATGATCTGGATCAAATCTTCGGCATTCTCGTTGCGCTATGCTGCAATCGTGATAGCTTTACCGCGACCATTCATGGAGACAGCGAGATGACACACAGTCTCAATGCGCCTGGATTTTCACCCCTCAGAGCGAAGTGGGGTTGGTTTCTGGCCCTTGGCCTCGTCCTTCTGGCCTTTGGGGTATTTGCGCTCGGCAATCTTCTCGTCGCCACCGTCGCCTCCGTATTTTATGTCGGCGTCATGATGCTGATGGGCGGCATTTTGCAGCTTTTCCATGCCTTTCAGGTGAAAGGATGGGAAAGCGCACTGTTCTGGACGCTGAGCGGCCTGCTTTATGCCGTTGCCGGTGTCATCGCCTTTCAAAACCCTGATCTGACCGCGGCCGTGCTGACATTGTTGATGGCTGTGTCGCTCATTGTCGCCGGCATCTTCCGCCTCGTCGTCGGCTTCCGGCTGAGACCCGCAACGGGCTGGGGCTGGGTTGCCGTGGCGGGTGCGGTAACGGCACTTGCGGGCCTGGTGATAGCCGCCGGCTGGCCGGTGAACAGCCTTTGGGTCCTTGGCCTGTTCCTGGCGATAGACCTTATCATGCAGGGCTTTGCGATGATCGCGCTCGCCATGGCCATGCGGTCATGAGAGCGTTTGCGGCGCGTCTGTGACCTCATATCAAGCAGGCGCCCGTCATGGAAAAACTAAACCCTTATATACTGCAAATTGGGTATGGAACGCGTTTCGTGGTAAGATAGACGATGATACCAATTTCGCTGGAAGCGGCGTCCAGACGAAAACCTCAAAAAACGACCGCCCGCAAAAGATTGCCATCGCCCCGTCCGCACAGCGGACATCTATCGGGTTGCCCATGGCGGTCATTTAAAAAGGGAGTGATATCATGCCAATGGTGACAGTATCGATTTCCCCGGAACAGGCAGCAAGAATGCGAGAGGCCGTGAATTGCGGCGCTTACGCATCCGGCAGCGAGGTCGTCAGGGCCGCGCTGAGACTATGGGCGGCCTCCGCCGAACACGGCGTCGGCACCAGGCCGGCAGAACCTGTCGAGGCGGACCGCGAGCGCATGAATGTTGCGGAGCTTTACGCCGCTCACACGGGTCATGCGCGCCGGGCATAAGGCTTGGTGCGGCCCCCTCTTCGATATAGGGGGCCGTTACAAAACGTTCATCAAAGCTTCACAGTCGTGAAAGCTTTTGTTGACCTGTAATCTGCAATTGTTGCCGCAAAAGAGACGGGTCCCGTGTGGGTATTCCATGCGCATGCCAGCAACGGGACCGGCAAGAGCGGAGAAACAGGAATGCAGGCCGTCACGGTGGAAAACGATGTCATAAGGCGGTTTGCCTCCGGGCAGATGTTTCCAATGGCGAAGCTTGTGCTTGAAACCGCGTTTCAGCCGATTGTCGAGGCAACGACAGGCACGATCTTCGGTTATGAATCGCTGATGCGTGGCCATGACCGGCTGGGTTTTTCCAATCCGCTGGCGCTTCTCGACCAGGCTGCCGCGGATGGCGAGTTGAAGGCTTTCGAGCAGATGCTGGCAAGCCGGGCGCTGGCAAAATTCTCCACCCTGCCCGATTTTTCCTCCACCACCCTCTTCCTCAATCTCGATGTGCGGCTGATCCCGCATGGCGACGCCATTCTCGACAAGCTCGTCGGTCATCTGGCCCGGGCGGGCATTCCGGCCTCCTCCATCTGTTTCGAGCTTTCCGAACGTTTCGACAATACCAGCGTGCCGGAATTCACGGCGCTGATTGCCCGCATGCGCAAGGAAGGTTTCAAGCTCGCGATCGACGATTTCGGCGCCGGTCACGGCGAGATGAAGCTGCTCTGCGATTTTCCGCTGGATTACCTGAAGATCGACCGGCATTTCATTCACGGCGTCGACCATCTTCCCCGCAAGCAGCATCTCGTCCGCAATATCGTCAACATCGCCCATGTTCTCGGCGTCCGGGTCATTGCCGAAGGCATCGAAACGGAAGCGGAATTTCTGACCTGCCGTGAATTCGGCGTCGATCTGGTGCAGGGCTGGCTGATCGCCAGACCCACGGTCTTCACCAGCGAGCTGCCAGAAAGCTTTCCGCACCTCAACCGCATCGGCGTGACGCGGCGCAGCAGCCAGACGCTCGACGAAATCCTCATTCGCCGGGAAATCGAGCGGCTTCCCACCGTCTTTGAACATGACAGCGTCGACAATGTCTTCGAACTGTTCCGCCGAAACCCGCAGCAGGCTTTCTTCCCCGTTCTCAACGCCAATGGCGAACCGCGCGGCGTCATCAACGAATACCACCTCAAGGAATATATCTACCGGCCCTTCGGTCGCGACCTGCTCAAGAACAAGATCTATGAGCGCACCATATCCCATTTCGTCGACCCCGCGCCGATTGTGGGTCTCGATGCCGACGCCGACCAGCTGATGAACATGTTCGCCAGCATGGGTGGCAGCGCCTGCATCATCCTCACCGAAAACATGCGTTACGCCGGCATCGTCTCGGCGGCCTCGCTCATCAAGGTCATCAATGAAAAACAGCTGAAAATGGCGCAGGACCAGAACCCGCTGACGGCGCTGCCCGGCAACCGTGCCATTGGCGGCTTCATTACCGACAGCTGCAGCGATGGCGACGAGGCGCGCTTCTTCTGTTATTGCGACTTCGACAATTTCAAACCCTTCAACGACAAATATGGCTTCAACGCCGGTGACCACGCCATCACGCTGTTTTCGGCCCTGATGCGACGCTATTTCTTCGCCGGCGACTGCTTTCTCGGACATATTGGCGGCGACGACTTCTTCATCGGCGTGCGCGACTGGACGGTGGAGGAGCTGACGGAAATCCTCGAGCGGCTGCTTAGCGATTTTCACGTTGATGTCGCCGAGCTCTATTCGGATGAAGACCGCGCCGCCGGCTGCATGAAGGGCCAGGACCGCCACGGCAACGAGCGGGACTTCGCGCTGTTGCGCTGCTCGATCGGCGTTCTCACTCTGCCGAAGGGGCTGATCATCGCTAATCCTGAGCGCATCGGCGGCGAGATCGCCGGTATCAAGGCGGCTGCGAAGGAAAATGACAGCGGCCTCGTCATCCGGGTATTCGGCGAGACAAAATGACACTCGTGACAAAGGGACTTCTTCCCTAAGCGGCGCATCTGACCTACATCTTCAGGCGACGCCGACAAGTGAGGAGTTGCCCCTGGCCATGCCCGACACGACGACCCTGCCCGAAAAAATGCGCTTCATCGACCTTCCCTCCCATGGCGGCCCGGAGGTGATGCGGCTTTCGCACGCGCCTTTGCCCAAGCCCGCGAAAGGCGAGGTTCTGGTGAAGGTCGAGGCGGCGGGCGTCAATAGGCCGGATGTGGCGCAGCGGCAGGGCATCTATCCACCGCCGAAGGATGCAAGCCCGATCCTCGGCCTTGAAATCGCCGGCGAGGTGGTTGCGCTGGGTGAAGGCGTTACCGAATTCAAGCTGGGCGACAAGGTCTGCGCGCTCGCCAATGGCGGCGGTTATGCGCAATATTGCACCGTGCCGGCCGGGCAGGCCCTGCCCTTCCCCAAGGGTTACGACGCCGTCCAAGCGGCGGCTTTGCCGGAAACCTTCTTCACCGTCTGGGCCAATCTCTTCCAGATGGCGGGCCTCACCGAAGGGGAAAGCGTGCTCATCCATGGCGGCACCAGCGGCATCGGCACAACGGCGATCCAGCTTGCCAGGGCTTTCGGCGCCGAAGTCTATGCCACGGCGGGCTCGGCGGAAAAATGCGAAGCCTGCGTGAAGCTCGGCGCCAAACGGGCGATCAACTATCGTGAGGAAGATTTTGCCGCCGTCATCAAAGCTGAAACCGACGGCAAGGGCGTCGATGTCATTCTCGATATGATCGGTGCGGCCTATTTCGAAAAGAACCTTTCGGCACTCGCCAAGGACGGATGCCTGTCCATCATCGCCTTCCTGGGCGGCGCCGTGGCCGAGAAGGTCAACCTCACCCCCATCATGGTCAAACGCCTCACCGTCACCGGCTCCACCATGCGCCCCCGCACGGCCGACGAAAAACGTGCGATCCGCGACGACCTTGTCGCAGAGGTCTGGCCGCTCATCGAAAGCGGTCAGCTGGCACCGGTCATCAACCGGGTCTTCACGCTGGATGAGGTCGTGGAAGCGCACCGGCTGATGGAAAGCAGCAATCATATCGGCAAGATCGTGATGCGGGTGTCTTGACGCCAGGAGCGTCCCCTGGAAGTAATCCCTCTTGCATTACTGACGAATCGTACTACCTTCTAGTTATGTTCAACGTATCGGAAGGAGGTGATCCAATGTCTAGTGAGATTTCGGTCTCTGGTGCAGGCAATGGAAAGGGTGTGTTTTCGACGGGGCAACCCTCGGCGTAAAACCTCTAGCCTTCGGAACGTTGAGAAACAGTCCCGGGTCTGTAAACAGGACCAAACTCATGGAAGGGTCGCTTCGGCGGCCCTTTTCCGTTTTTGCTTATTACTTCGACTATTGGGGAAATCTGTGCCTCGAATGCCAGTGCGGCAAGCTCGATGCTCGATGCTACTCGTGACACGTCTCTTCCGTCATGCCGGGCTTGACCCGGCATCCAGCCGGCGCGTGTCTGCGCGACGATAGGACTCCTTTCAGCCCAAAGACTTGGGCTGGCTGGATACCGGCTCGAGGCCGGTATGACGGAGAACGGGGGAGAGCGACAAATCATCGACCGTCAACTGCGGTCACCTCTCCCCTATTTCTTCCCGAACACCTTCCACCGTGTCGGCCGGAAGCGCAGCTCCGCCCCCACCGCCACGGCGGCGTTGAGCGGCACCTCGATTTCGAGGTGATAGGGTTCATGGCCGTTATTGGCGATGTCGATTTCGGCGATGCGGGTGCCGGCGAGGCGGCGACAGGTGGTGACCTTGCCGTAAAGCGCGTCCTTCTCCCCAGTCAGCACCACATCTTCCGGGCGGAAGAAAAGCTCGCCCTCGCCAGAGCCGCTCTCGTCGATGCCGATGCTTTCGCCCTGGAACAGCACGTGGCCGTCGCGGATCGTTACCGGCAGGCTGGAGGATTCGCCAATGAAGGAGAAAACGAAGGGGGAGTTGGGCGTGTCGTAGACATCGTCCGCCGTGCCGACCTGTTCGATCTTGCCCTGGCTCATGACGACGACGCGGTCGGCCAGTTCCAGCGCCTCTTCCTGATCGTGGGTGACGAAGACGGTGGTGTGGCCGGTGCGATCGTGGAATTCGCGCAACCAACGGCGCAGCTCCTTGCGCACCTTGGCGTCGAGCGCGCCGAAGGGTTCATCGAGAAGCAGCACCTTCGGCTCGATGGCGACGGCGCGGGCAAGCGCCACGCGCTGGCGCTGGCCGCCGGAAAGCTGCGAGGGGTAACGCTTCTCAAGCCCGGAGAGGTGCACCATGTCGAGAAGCTCGGAAACCCGCCTGCGGATTTCCGCTTTCGGCGGGCGCTTTCCTGAAGGGCGCACCTTGAGGCCGAAGGCGATATTGTCGGCCACCGTCATGTGGCGGAACAGGGCGTAATGCTGGAACACAAAACCGACATTGCGCTCCTGCACGGTGCGGTGTGAAGCATCTTCGTTGCCGAAGAAAATCTGGCCGGTCGTCGGCTGCTCGAGACCGGCGATGAGACGCAGCAGCGTCGTCTTGCCGGAACCGGAAGGACCGAGCAGCGCGATCAGCTCGCCGGAACGAATGTCGAGCGACACATCGTTCAGCGCCGGAAAGCGATCGAACTGCTTGGTGATGCCGGAAACTTTCACTTCCATGAAGATGCCTTTCAATGCTTGCCGGCTGCGTTGCCCGCGCCAAAGCGTATTTCGAGAATGGTTTTGAGAATGAGCGTCACCAACGCCAGACCGGCGAGCAGCGTCGCCACCGCAAAGGCCGCGCCCATATTGTACTCATTATAGAGTATCTCGACATGCAGCGGCATGGTGTTGGTCTCGCCGCGAATATGGCCCGAGACCACCGAGACGGCGCCGAACTCGCCCATGGCGCGGGCGTTGCAGAGTAGCACGCCGTAAAGCAGGCCCCATTTGATGTTGGGCAGCGTGACATACCAGAAGGTCTGCCAGCCCGAAGCACCGAGCGAAATCGCCGCCTCCTCGTCGCCATTGCCCTGATCCTGCATCAGCGGGATCAGTTCGCGCGCGACAAAAGGAAAGGTGACAAAGATGGTAGCGAGCACGATGCCCGGCACGGCGAAGAGTATCTCGATGCCGTAGCTCTTCAGCCATGGCCCCAGCACGCTGTGGGATGAGAACAGGATGACATAGACGAGGCCCGATATGACCGGCGAGATCGAGAACGGTAGGTCGATGAGCGTGATCAGGAAGGCCTTGCCCTTGAACTCGAATTTCGCAATCGCCCAGGCGGCCATCACCCCGAAGACCAGGTTGAGCGGGACCGAAATGGCGGCGACGAGCAGCGTCAGGCGGATGGCTGAGAGCGCATCCGGCTCAACGATCGCCTCCCAGAAGCTTTCCGCACCCTTACGGAAGGCTTCGAAAAAGACCGATATCAGCGGCAGAACCAGAAATGCAGCGAGGAAGACGAAGGCAATCGCGATCAACGCCAGCCGGGCGGGAAAGCTCTCGCTGGCGGGGTCGCGGAACGGCCGGGGGGACGTGCGGGAAGCGGTCTCAGACATAACCGTACCTCTTGCGGCTCCAGGCCTGAATGAGATTGATGAGGAACAGCATGGCGAACGAGATGATCAGCATGATGGTGGCGATGCCGGTCGCGGCCGCATAATTGAACTCCTCCAGCCGGATGACGATGAGGAGCGGCGCGATTTCCGAGACGTAGGGAATATTGCCGGCGATGAAGATGACCGAACCATATTCCCCGACACCGCGTGCGAAGGCGAGCGCGAAACCCGTGAGGATGGCGGGTGTCAGGCTCGGCAGCAGGACGCGGGTGATGGTCTGGAAACGATTGGCGCCAAGCGTGGCGGCCACCTCCTCCACCTGCCGGTCGATTTCTTCCATGACCGGCTGCACCGTGCGCACCACGAAGGGCAGGCCGATGAAGATCAGCGCGATGACGATGCCGGTCGGCGTAAAGGCGATCTTGATGCCGAAGGGTTCGAACAGCGAACCGACCCAGCCGCGATTGGCATAAAGCGTGGTCAGCGCGATACCGGCGACCGCCGTTGGCAGGGCAAAAGGCAGATCGACGATGGCATCGACGAAGCGACGGCCGGGAAAACGGTAACGCGTCAGCACCCAGGCGACGATGACACCGAAGACCGCGTTGACCAGCGCGGCAAGAAATGCCGTTCCGAAACTGACACGCAGCGCATTCAGCGTGCGGCTATCCGTGGCAATTGCAATGAAATCTGAAAAACCCAGTTTCGCCGTGGACCAGACGAGGCCGCCAAGCGGAATAAGAATGATGAGAAACAGATAGGTCACTGTGTAACCAAGCGTCAGGCCGAAGCCCGGTATGACGCTCGACTGCCGCCATTTCCACCTGTTTCCGGAAGTATTATTGCTCATCAAGGCTCCGGATAATCTTTAGTTTGGCGCATTTCCGGACAGAAAACCGGGGGCCAGTTTTCCTGAAAATGCTCTCTGGGAGCCGGTGTTCCCCGGCGTTTATTATAAAGTATCGACCGGCACGGTGTCCGGTCGATCAGGCTTTTTTTCTGTTGTCTCAGCGAACGGGCGATTTTCAGCCCATCATCCGCTTACTTTGCGGGCTTGTAAATCTGGTCGAAGATGCCGCCGTCACCGAAATGTTCAGGCTGCGCCTTGGCCCAGCCGCCAAACTGCGGGTCGTCGATGGTGACGAGCTTGATGTCGGGCAGCTGCTTGAGCAGATCCTTGGAGACGACAGCCGGGTTCGACGGACGGTAGAAGTGCTTTGCCGCAATATTCTGGCCCTCGTCGGAATAGAGATATTGCAGATAGGCTTCCGCCGCCTTGCGCGTGCCCTTGGCGTCGACATTGGCGTCAACCACGGCGACCGGCGGTTCGGCAAGGATCGAGATCGGCGGCACGACGATATCGAAGGCGTCAGCGCCGAATTCCTGGCCGGCGAGATAGGCTTCGTTTTCCCAGGCGAGCAGCACGTCACCGATCTGGCGCTGTGCGAAGGTGACCGTGGAGCCGCGGGCGCCGGTATCGAGAACCGGGGCGCGCTTGTAGAGCTCGCCGACATAGGCCTTGATCTTGTCCTTGTCGCCCTTGAATTCTTCATTCGCCCAGGCCCAGGCAGCGAGATAGTTCCAGCGCGCGCCGCCAGACGTCTTGGGGTTGGGCGTCACGATCTGCACGTCACCCTTCACCAGATCGCCCCAATTGTGGATGCCCTTGGGGTTGCCCTTGCGGACCAGGAAAACGATGGTCGAGGTGTACGGCGAAGAATTATGCGGCAGGCGGGTGCGCCAGTCCTTGTTGATCTTGCCGGAATTCTGGACGATGGCGTCGATATCGCTCTGCAGTGCCAGCGTCACGACGTCCGCTTCCAGACCGTCGATAACCGAGCGTGCCTGCTTGCCGGAGCCGCCATGCGACTGCTGGATCGTGACGTCCTCACCGGTGTCGGCCTTCCACTTCTTGGCGAAGGCTTCGTTGAAGTCCTTGTAGAGTTCACGGGTCGGATCGTAGGACACGTTGAGCAGCTTGGTCTGCGCGGCGGCCGAGCCAGCGCCGCCAAGTGCCAGTGAGAGGCTAAGCGCAACAACGCTCAAACCGGACAGAAGCTTGGACATCGGTATTCCCTCCTGATTGCGATGGCTTAACTCTACCGGCTGAGTAGAGTTGGTCAATGAGGCCGAATACGATCGAAAAAGTGTTTCCCGAGAGCGTTTCCACGGGCAACAAATACAGCGCAGCATAAGCGAAAGGCGCAACAAGCGTCGTGTAAAACTTTTCTGAATGCAAAAGCATTTCACATTTTTGACGATTTTTTGCCGCGATGGCGAAAAATATTATGGGGTTTTAGACGATTTTTTCGTTTGGAAGGAACGAGGCAAGGGGATCATTACAATCTCCTCATCCGTCATTCCGGCCCTGAGCCGGAATCCAGCCAGCCCAAGTCCTTGGGCTGAAGGAGTCGTTTCGCCGCGCAGACGCGCGTCGGCTGGATTCCGGCTCAAGGCCGGAATGACGGACAGGTTGAGGACCCTCGTTGCAAACTCTCGACAGCGAAACGTGAAAAAAACGAGTGTCAGGCCGTCAAAAGCTCGGGCACTTCGACACCCGCCACCGCATCGGCAATGGTGGTGTTGAAAAGGATATTGCGCGTCGCATCGGCCACCCGGGCAAAGACGTGGCGGATTTCGCACTGCTTCTCGCCGTCGCAATCCTCGCAGCGGCGATAGGCCGTCTGCGAGAGGCAGGGCAAGGGGGCAAGCGGCCCGTCGATGAGGCGCAGCACCTCGCCGAAGGTGATATCCGCAGCCGGGCGCGCCAAGAGATAACCGCCCTGCTTGCCGCGCCGGCTTTCGACCAGGCGTTCCTTCTTCATTTCGAGAAGGATCTGTTCCAGAAACTTTTTCGGAATGGCCTGTTCGCGGGCGATGTCGGAAATCTGCACAGGACAGGCGCCGTCGGCCTTGGCCAGCGAAAGGAGCGCCCTCAGCGCATATTTTGCCTTCTGCGAAATCATCGTAAAACCAGTAGATCACAAGCCCGGAAACCCGGCAATTCCGGCTTAGCGCAGAAGTTGTCACAATTCAAATCCAAGCTGCAAAGAAGGTGAACGGGCATCTTTTGCTCATACCACGCGCGCGAGAGGCATTTTTGCTCTTAAGCGCAGCGCACAAAGACTGTCATTTCTGTTCCAAAGGCCGGATTTCAACAATAATCGGCCATGGAAATCCCGGACGTGACAATGACGATCAATTCAGCAAATGCCTCTGCCGATACCGCTTCCCTCGATGCCACGCTTGCCGGGCTCGATCTGGCGGGTCGGCTTTCGTTTATCGCAGGCCTCGGCGGACGCGCGGTTTTCACCACCAGTCTCGGCATCGAGGATCAGGTCATCACGGCGGCCATCGGCACGCATCGCCTGCCTATCGATGTCGTGACGCTGGAGACCGGTCGGCTGTTCAAGGAAACCGTCGATCTCATCGATGAAACCGAAGAGCGTTTCGGCATCGAAATCCGCCGCTTTCGTCCCGAACAGGACGATATCGACGCTTACGCCGAAAAATACGGTCTGAATGGTTTTTACGAAAGCGTCGAAGCCCGTCACGCCTGCTGTCATGTCAGAAAGCTCATCCCGCTCGGCAAGGCGCTGGAAGGCGCTTCCTTCTGGATAACCGGGCTTCGTCGCGGCCAGTCGGGCAATCGCGCCACGACGCCTTTCGCCGAATTCGACGCCGAGCGTAATCTTATCAAGATCAATCCCCTGGCTGACTGGGATATCGACCTCATCCGGGCGCATGTCGCCCAGGAGAATATCCCCGTCAATCCGTTGCACCAGCGCGGTTACCCCTCCATCGGCTGCGAGCCGTGTACGCGCGCCATCAAGCCCGGCGAGCCTGAGCGCGCCGGACGATGGTGGTGGGAAAACGACGAGAAGCGCGAATGCGGTCTTCACGTCGCCGGTGCGGAGCAGACATCCGCCATTTCCGCCATCCCGCAACGATAATCATTCAGTACATCTCCCGGAGTTCACAATGTCCAACGCAGTCCACGAGACGGACAGCAAGAATACTGTCGCATCCAAGCCGCCGCTCGATCCCCATCTGAAGGCACTTGAAAACGAAGCTATTCATATTTTCCGCGAAGTCGCCGCCGAATTCGACAACCCTGTCATGCTCTATTCCATCGGCAAGGATTCCTCCGTGCTGCTGCATTTAGCGCGCAAGGCGTTCTTCCCCGGCCGCATTCCCTTCCCGCTGCTGCACGTCAATACCGGCTGGAAGTTCAAGGAAATGATCGAATTCCGCGACAATATCGTCAAGGAATACGATCTCGACCTGATCTCCCACACCAATCCGCGCGGTGCGAGCGAAAACGTGACGCCCTTCACTCACGGTTCGGCGCTTTACACCGACATCATGAAGACCGAAGCCCTGCGCCAGGCGCTCGATGCCGGCCAGTTCGACGCGGCCTTCGGCGGCGCGCGCCGCGATGAGGAGGCGAGCCGCGCCAAGGAACGCATCTATTCCTTCCGCACGCCCGACCATAAATGGGACCCGCGCAACCAGCGCCCGGAACTGTGGAACATCTATAACGGCATGGTCCGCAAGGGCGAAAGCGTGCGCGCCTTCCCGCTCTCCAACTGGACCGAAGTGGATATCTGGCGTTACATCGAGGCGGAAAACATTCCGCTGGTGCCGCTCTATTACGCCGCCGAGCGTCCTTACATCGAGCGCGACGGCATGATGATCCTTGCCGAAGACGAGCGTCTGGAACTGCTGCCCGGCGAAGAGATCAAGCACGGCTCGATCCGCTTCCGCACGCTCGGCTGCTTCCCGCTGACCGGCGCGATCCGTTCCGAGGCGGCAACGCTTCAGGAAGTCATCGCGGAACTCGAAATCGCCACCGTTTCCGAACGGCAGGGCCGCGCGATTGACCGCGACCAGTCCGGCTCCATGGAGAAGAAGAAGCGCGAGGGGTATTTCTGATGAGCACTGCCGCCGCCAACACCTCCTCCTCTTCCGCCACCATTCTGCCCTTTGCCGAACATTCGAAGGCGGCGCGCGATACGCGCCCGCTGCGCCTCATCACCTGCGGCAGCGTGGATGATGGCAAGTCGACACTGATCGGCCGTCTTCTCTGGGATACCAAGGCCGTCAAGGAAGACCAGGCCGCCACCCTGCACCGCGACAGCGGCAAGCAGAACGATCTTGGCCTGCCCGATTTCGCGCTGCTGCTCGACGGTCTTCAGGCGGAGCGCGAACAGGGCATCACCATCGATGTCGCCTATCGTTATTTCGCCACCGACCGGCGCGCCTTCATCGTGGCCGACACGCCCGGCCATGAGCAATATACCCGCAACATGGCGACCGGCGCTTCCACCGCCGATCTCGCCGTGCTGCTCGTCGATGCGCGCACCGGCATTCTGGAGCAGACGCGCCGCCACGCCACCATCGCGGCGCTGATGGGCATCCGGCAATTCGTGCTGGCCGTCAACAAGATCGACCTGACCAATTACGACAAGGCCGGTTTCGAGCTGATCGCCCATGAATTCCGCGATTTCGCCTCCAATCTCGGCATCAAGCAGATCACCGCCATTCCGATGTCGGCGCTGAAGGGTGAAAACGTCGTGCTGTCAGGCAAGGCCTCCATGCCCTGGTATGAAGGCCCGACGCTGGTGGAAACGCTGGAGCTTGCCACGGTGCGCTCCGCGCAGTCCGGCGGCTTCCGCCTGCCGGTGCAGCGTGTCTCGCGCCCCGGTGAAAGCTTTCGCGGTTATCAGGGCACGGTTGCCGGCGGTTCGGTGAAGCCGGGCGACAGCGTCGTCATCCTGCCATCCGGCATGGTCGCGAACGTCAAGCAGATCGTCACTTTCGATCTGGTGCGTAACGCCGCCGTCGCTGGTGATGCGGTTACGCTCGTCCTTGATCGTCAGGTGGACGTGTCGCGCGGCGACATGATCGTCTCCATCGAGGCGCAACCGCAGACGGGCCTTGCCTTCGACGCCCAGATCGTGGCCTTGCAGCCGGGTGGTATCGAGGCAGGCAAGCGCTACTGGCTGAAAAGCGGCAGCCGCCGCCAGCGCGTCAGCGTGCAGCCCGTGAGCCAGCTGAACCTGAAAGAAGGCGAATGGCAGGCGCATGAAACGTCGCTCTCCATGAACGCCATCGGCAAGGTACGGCTTTCCTTTGACGAGACCGCGATCTTCGACGCCTATGAGCAGAACCGGGCGACCGGCTCCTTCATCCTGATCGACCCCGACACCAACAACACGGTTGCGGGCGGCATGATCACCGGTAAGCGCAGCGTTGGCGCGACGGAAGAAGCGGGTGACCGGGTTATCCTGTCCCTGCCCGCCCATCTCGCTGAGAAGCTTCTGGCGAGCGAACTGCTGGCCAAGCACCGCGACGAGATCGACATTCGCCGTACGGATAGTGCAACGGCCTCACGGCTGATCGGCGATCTGGACTGAGAATGTCGGCATGAACAGAAAAAGGCGACCGCAATGCGGTCGCCTTTTTTGTTGCGGAACCTTTGGTCAGGCGCGGCTTAAAACACGAACATATAAAGCAGAATGATCACGAAGATCGGAACGCCCATAGCCCACAGTGCAATACCCTTTAGCATGTTATCCTCCATGTGTTGTGAATGGATAACGGCCGAAGAGCCGTTGCGTTCCCTTTCACAAAGGGAGGATTACAGGTCAGCGGCATGAAAGCCCAATGCTTGTGCGCAAACAAACATCGGGCTTCAATCATGATATAGGGCTAAATGCATCAGCTCTTCGACTTGAACTGAAGGACCCTCGCGCGACCTTAAGAGAGCGGGGAGAACCACACTTCAAAAGTATTGGGAAGAATCTTCTTGGACTTTCCGTAAGTGTCGCTCATGTCGTTCAATTTGGCCGGCACGGCATTTTCTTTCAGAAACTCGACCAGTCCCACACCCAGAGTGTCACACTCTTCCTTCCTGAAACACCTGACCTCGGTTTGGCGCATCGGCGTGTTCACAAACTCGATGCCGGGCACAAAAACGGCCTGCGGGCTTGGTGATACGGCCCGTGCCTCCAGCATCTCCTCGATCGCCTTGGCCTTTGCTCGATCCACCTCCCGGCTGATCTGAAAAAATATGCGGGCGGGAAGCGCGTTCGAAGCCGTCGCCACCTGCTGGGCGACTTCAGGATTGTTTTGCACGATCTCATTGGCGCTGCTTGTGGCCGCCAGGACGAGAGTCTTGTTGCCGTCTTTACCGACGGAGGTCATTACCGAGTCGTAAAATTCCTTGGGGATACGTTTCTGCGCAAAATAATGCGATGCGAGAGTGACACCTGCAACTGCGGTGCGGTCCTCCTTGGCAAAGGCCAGGTCAACGACGAGCTTGATATCATCGTTCTGCTGTTTGAAGGCGCCGAACTGATAGCTGACATAGGCAGCGATCGCCGCGAGCGCGATCTTGAAGAAAATATCTACACCAGTGACAAAACCAGGCATCTATACGCCCTCCCCGAAAGCTTTCATTGCGCGTTTTGCCCAAGCGAGACGGCTATTGAGGTGGGGAGCGCCGGGCCGTTCGAACTTTTCCATGAAGTTTTTTGTCGCCTCTTCCAGACTGCCCGTCTTTTTGAGATGCGCCAGAGCGTTTTGCTCGCTGCCATTCAATTCATAGACAAGAAAACCGTAATTGGCCTCGTCGGATTCGGGGGCGTATCCCCGCTGCGCGATCCATTGCATAAAGGCGGTGCGGCGAACGCCGGTCCACTGGCACCACCCCCAGCCCCCCTTTGGCGGCTTTACACCGATCTCCTGAAAATGCTTGAAGCCGGCACATTCATGCCCGATATTGCCCAGGATGCCGCCAGCCTGAAAATCGGTGATGCCGACATCCTTCATCAGATCCGTCATGATTCCAGGGGCTTTCTGGTTGAAAAGATCACCGGAGCCGGACCCCGTGGATTTGGTGGTTTCGGAACGGCTATCGGCTATTTCGCCAGCGCGCGCTTTATCTCTTGAAACAGGCCCGCCTTGCTGTTCCTCCAGCTTCGCGACCTGTTCGGCCATTATCGCCGCATTGACATTGTCCTTCTGCTTCGACCCCGAAGAAGAACCGAAGTGAAACCCGATGACGGTCGCGAAAGCGGTGGCCAGGGCACCGAGAGCGATATTGAAGACCTGATTCTTTTCGACATCCTGCGCCGGAGCGTAAAGCAGCAGATAGACAAGCGCTAAAAATCCAAGCGTGATGACGACCGACAGCAAGGGATTGATCCAGGCCGCCGGATTGCCGGACTTTGCAAGATCGGCATAGAAGCTTCGGGCGTTCTGGATGCTTTGCAATTCCTCGCGGAACCGTATCATCGCGTCTTCGCGCTCGCGGCCCGCCTCAGCGAATTGTTCTTTCAGCGCCTCAAACTCGATTTCGCGTTTTGCTTCCTCGGCGCGATTTTGCTCTTTTGTCTCGTTCAAGGCGGCGTCCACAAGCGCCTTCTGCAATTGCGCTCTCACCTGCGGATCAGCGTCAACCCTGGCTTGTGCCGCCCCGCCGTCATCGGTCTCGGTCTTCTCTTTAACCACAGCGGCTACTTTCTCCGAAAAGGCTCCGGCCTTGTCTCCCGCAATCAATCGAACCAGGTCAGGGACCAGTGCAATGGCAATGGCAACCAATGGATTCATCTCTAATCCTCAAAAATAGTATGATAAAAAATAATGCATATTAGAACGACGGCTTAAAAATCAAAAAAAAGCGGCAAAAAAGCCGATACTCTCCCTCAAGTTGGAGATGTATACTCAAACCTTACAATATTAATTGCGATTTATATTCTGAATCTGGAAATATTCAATAGAAGAGAATAGCAAAAATTCTCTCAGGCAGCGCGCCGTGTCGCGTCAGCATCGCGTGATGTCGATAAACCAGAAATTGTGAAGATGTGGTGACAGTTTTGCCGTCGCGGATGGCGACGAATGCAAGGGTTCTTCGTTGCCGATGGCGGGAACTGCTGAAATTGTAAAGAAGAAGCCGTCGGGACAGGGCTTAAGCTGGTCGGAGTGAGAGGATTCGAACCTCCGACCCCCACGTCCCGAACGTGGTGCGCTACCAGACTGCGCTACACTCCGTGACCAGCGGCGCTTCTATAGACCAGCCTCCGGCGTTCGACAAGCGGCATCTTGCATTTTTTATGACAAGTTTTCGCGGTGCGGCGAAGGGCGGCGGCCAAGTGCCTGTTGCGCGGGACAGCATGCTGGAAAACGTTACAAAAAAGCAATTGTGGCAGGAAATTTTCGTCAAGCCGCATACCTCCCCTGCCCGTCGCCGTCAAATCTGCTAGGGGAACGGAATGACCGGCGGGAAGCCGGACACGGCACAAAGGACATTTCACCATGCTATTTCGCAGCGTAACGCTTGCAGCGTTTGCCATTGCGCTCTCGGCCTGCACCACCTCCACGGGCGGCTCCACCCCTTCCTTCACCCAGAAGAGCCCCGTGGAAACGCGGTGGGTCGGTCAGTCGGCAGGTATTTTCTTCGCAAAATTCGGCCCGCCGCTGAGCGACACGGAGACAGGCAGCTCGACCGTCTATAATTGGCGCGGCGGCTACAAGAAGGCCACCATTCCGGCCAAGTTCGAAGAGGGCAAGGACGGCAAGAAGGGTCGCCAGATCTCGCCTGCCCGCACCGCCTCGCTCTCCTGCACGGTGCAGCTCGTCGTTTCCAGCGACTACAAGATCACCTCGGTGCGCACGGTCTCCGACCGTCCCGGCGTCAACGGTCCGAGCTACTGCGCGGAATTCCTCGCCGCAAACTGAGTTTTCAGCCCGAAGACAGAAAACAAGGCCCGCCCGAACCGGCGGGCCTTTCACTTTTTGGGGACTATTGTCATTTTTCTGAAAAAATTTTCGCCCATCGCGGCGCGGCGCGGTCGCCGCCGTCTGGCAAAGGGTGGATCACCCAGCTTTTCGCGACATCCGGCGCGCAGGCCCTTTTCAACCGTTTGAAAGCGGCGCCTAATCTTCGCAACCCTAAAAAATGACAATCGGCAAAGCCGTGAAATTCACCGTTGCGACCTTATGTCCCGGCAAAACCCCTGCAAAAACGCTTGAACTGGAGTGAATGAGTCCGGGTTGTGCCGGTTTACGCTTTGCTATAACGGGGCGTTCGGGAGGAATGTTTTTAACACAAAACAAGAATCAGGTATGGCCGTGACTCCCATCGATCAAGACAAATCCCAGCTCACTGATCTTTCCCAGGAAACCACCCTTTCCCACGCGATTCCGATGAACCGCCGACAGGTTCTGGGCGGTGCGCTCGCCGGGATTGCCGCAGCGGCGCTGCCCTCTTCTCGTCTTCTCGCCAACACGGCTGCCAAGAAGGTCGACGTGCTTCTGATCGGCGGCGGCATCATGAGCGCGACGCTCGGTGTGTGGCTGCGTGAACTCGAACCCACCTGGTCGATGCAGATGCTGGAGCGGCTGGATGGCGTGGCGCTTGAAAGCTCGAACGGCTGGAACAATGCCGGCACCGGCCACTCGGCGCTCGCCGAACTCAACTACACGCCGGAAGACGACAACGGCAACATCAAGATCAGCCAGGCCGTCAACATCAACGAATCCTTCCAGATTTCCCGACAGTTCTGGGCATGGCAGGTGCGTAACGGCGTTTTGAAGAACCCACGCTCCTTCATCAACCACACGCCGCATATGAGCTTCGTCTGGGGTGATGAAAACGTCGCCTATCTGGAAAAGCGATATCAGGCGCTCAAAGCCAGCCCGCTTTTCGCCGGCATGGAATATTCCACCGATCCCGAGCAGATCAAGAAATGGGTGCCGCTGATGATGGAAGGCCGCGATCCTTCCCAGAAGATCGGCGCGACATGGTCGCCGCTCGGCACCGACATGGAATTCGGCGAAATCACCCGGCAATTCGTGTCGCATCTGCAGGGCGACCAGAATTTCGACCTGCAGGTCAATAGCGAGGTTTCCGACATCCAGCGCAATGCCGATGGCAGCTGGCGCGTGACCTACACCAACACCAAGACCGATGCCGAACAGGTGGTGGATGCGAAATTCGTGTTCATCGGCGCCGGCGGCGGCGCGCTGCATCTGTTGCAGATGTCCGGCATTCCGGAAGCCGACGATTATGCCGGCTTCCCGGTGGGCGGCTCGTTCCTCATCAACGAAAACCCTGACGTGACGATGCAGCATCTGGCCAAGGCCTATGGCAAGGCCTCGGTCGGCTCGCCGCCCATGTCGGTTCCGCATCTCGATACACGCGTGCTGGGCGGCAAGCGTGTCATCCTGTTCGGGCCTTTCGCCACCTTCTCGACCAAGTTCCTGAAGGAAGGCTCTTATTTCGATCTCGTCTCCTCCGTGACGACCAGCAATGCCTGGCCGATGGTGCGGGTGGGCATCGATGAATATCCGCTGGTGGAATATCTCGCCGGCCAGCTGATGATGTCGGATGACGACCGTTTTGCCGCGCTGAAGGAATATTTCCCGAATGCCAAGCAGGGCGAATGGCGCCTGTGGCAGGCCGGCCAGCGCGTGCAGATCATCAAGCGCGACGAAGAAAAGGGCGGCGTGCTGCGGCTCGGCACCGAAGTCGTTGCCGCCAAGGACGGCAGCATCGCCGGCCTGCTCGGCGCTTCGCCGGGCGCTTCCACCGCGGCCCCGATCATGCTCAGTGTTCTGGAAAAGGTCTTCAAGGACAAGGTGGCGACGCCTGAATGGCAGGCCAAGATCCGCCAGATCGTGCCGAGCTACGGCACGAAGCTCAATGACGACCCGGAAAAGGTGCAGCAGGAATGGGCCTATACCGCCGAACACCTGCAGCTGCCGACCCCGCCGCAGATCGACCTTGAGGCGCTGAAGGGTGCCGGTGCGGCCCCTGCGGGTGCGCCGGTGAAGAAGGTGCCGGATATCGCGCTTTAAGGCTTGAGTGCGATTTTTAGGATTGGACGCCGCGTGTCTCTGGATGCGCGGCGTTTTTTGTTGGAGGTGACTTCTCCACCCGCACCGGCATCCTCCGGTGCATTGCCATCAGGGCGTCGGAAAAATATCTCGCGCCAAAAACCAATTGGTGGTAATAATTCCTACCAATATCCACGGAGAAATGACATGGCCAACGTTGAAAAGATCAGCGTTTCGATGACACCCCAGCACGCCGAAATCTTGCGTGATGCCGTGGAAAGCGGTGCTTATGCCAGCAGCAGCGAAGTCATTCGCGAAGCGATGCGAGACTGGTCGGCAAAATGGGTTCAACGACGCGACGACATCGCCAAGCTGCGCGCATTGTGGGCTGAGGGCAAAGCCAGTGGCGGTTCAACCGAGGTGGATTTTGACGAGGCGCTCAATGAAGCGCGTGCAGAACTGGCCTCGTTGAAAAATCGTGACCACTAAGCTTGTCTGGACGCCCCGCGCGCGCAGCGATGTGAAGAAAATCTACATCGATATTGGCAAATCACAGCCTCTTGCCGCAGAGCGATATTTCGCTCGGTTCCGCGCCAAAGCGGAGCGCTTGGTTGACCATCCTCATATGGGCGAGCGCCACCCGGAAATTTTTCCGTCCGCCCGTATGCTCGTCGAAGCACCTTATATCATTCTCTACGAAACCGTGCCGGATACCGATGGCGGCGAAATATATTCCGTGGAAATCGTTCGCGTGATTGATGGTCGCCGGGACCTGCGAACGTTGTTCTGACTTTGGAATAGATGGCTGGGGCGCCAGGATTCGAACCTGGGAATGCCGGTACCAAAAACCGGTGCCTTACCGCTTGGCGACGCCCCAACAGGGCAGCGAGGGCGAAACGCCGCTGCCTGAACCGGGCCTGATTAGCAAAGCCTGCCCGGCCCGGCAATGACCCGGCGACTTATTTTTTCACAAAATCCAAGCTTTTTGGATGCCGTGCCTGACATGGCATGTTAGGGCTTAGCGATGGCGCGGCTGAGGCCGTGGCTCTGGGTGGCATGGCATTTTTCAGGAGGTCTCGATGGCGGACCCGGCATTCGATCTCGATTTCCAGCCGGCCTATGGCGAGGCGGTTCCCGTCGCCCCGCTCATTCAGCGCATCACCGTCAACAATCCCTCCGCCTTCACCTTCCATGGCACCAACTCCTATATTGTCGGCGACCGTTCCGTCACCGTCATCGATCCCGGCCCGGAGGATGAGGCGCATTTTCAGGCGCTGATGGCAGCGCTTGATGGCCGCGAGGTCACCCATATCTTCGTCAGCCACACCCATCGCGATCACTCGCCGCTTGCCCGGCGGCTGAAGGAGGCGACCGGGGCGCTGACGGTGGCGGAAGGCCCGCACCGGGCCGCCCGGCCGCTGCATGTGGGGGAGACCAATCCCTTTGCCGAAAGCTCCGATACCGCTTTTGCGCCCGATATCGCGCTTGGCGACGGGCAGAGCCTTTCAGGCGACGGCTGGCAGCTTACCGCGCTGCATACGCCGGGACACACCGCCAACCACGCCGCCTTCGCGCTTGATGGCAGCGGCGTCGTCTTTTCCGCCGATCATGTGATGGCCTGGGCCACCACCATCGTCGCGCCGCCGGATGGGGCGATGAGCGATTACATGGCCTCGCTGGAACGGTTGCTCACCCGCGACGACCGGCTGTTCCTGCCCGGCCATGGCGGCCCGGTCACCGATCCCGCCGCCTTCATGCGGGGCTTGCGCGCCCATCGGCGCATGCGGGAAAAGGCGGTTCTGAAGCGCATCAAGGATGGAGACCGGCGGATCGCCGATATGGTGAAGGTCATCTATGCCAGCACCGACAAGCGCCTGCATGGGGCGGCGGCCCTTTCCGTTCTGGCGCATATCGAAGACCTGATTGAAAAGGGTGAGGTGCGGACGGATGGTGCGCCATCGCTGTTGGGGGAATATTTCCCGGCGTAACGGGTATTTCTGGCACGCGACATTTCAGGGCGCGTTGTGACCTCGCCTCTCACTCTACTTCCTGATTGGATCGAGCGGGTGCCGCCCGTTTCTTCTCTCCGCCGGGGAGAAGGTCGCGGCCACGGGATGGGGGGGGCTAAGCCCCCGAAATTCGGAGAGGGTACCCCCTCATCCGACCCTTCGGGCCACATTCTCCCCCTCGGGGAGAAGAACCAGGCGGCACCCGCCGCTCGCCCTCATCAAGATGAAGCGTAGCGTCAGCGACACATCAATTGTCGTTCAACCCCTGCATTTCCGCATCCAGCGCATCGAGATAGGCTTCGGCAATCGCAGCCCCCATGCCGAGATCGTGCGGGCCATAACGGGAGGCGACGCGGACGTCGACGATGGTGGTTTCCGCCTCTTCCTTGAGGCGGATGAGAATATCGAAACGCAGGCCCCAGATACGCGTGCGGGTTTCGCCCTGCATCAACACCACGCCGCTGCCATTAAAGAAGGTGGGTTGCGGCGCTTCTGCCGGGCGGGCCATGGGCACCGGCACGATGGATGGCAGATCCTCCACCGGCCCTTCTTCGGCGGGCGGCGTCTTGTCCTGTTCGGGAACGCCGGCCGAAGGGGCTTCGACCGCGCCGATAACGCCCCTGGTGTGGGCGATACGAATATTCTGGGCTGCCGCCATTTTTTTGGCGGCGGCATAGATGCGGTCTATCGCACCTTCATAACGGCGTCCGGCGAGGCTGGCATAGGCCTCGGCCTGCGCGTCGCGGTCTTGCCTGGCAATGGTTGCGGGCCGTATCAGCCATTGCTGATTGGCCGCGGGCGTCACCAACCATTCCGGCACATCGGAGAGATCGGTGGAGATGTCGTAAATCTTCGGCTGCTGCCAGTAAAGAAATGCGCCATAACCGACGACGCCGAGCGGCGGGGCCGCGAGAAGCAGCGCCGCCAGCGCCGAAAGGCCACCGCGCGCGCCTTTTGTCCATAGTCGTTCAAGGCCGATCAGCGCCAGAAGCACGGCCACGAGCGCGATGCCAGCGGCGATCATAAGCAGCCCGACAAGATCCGGCGTCGTCAACGGCCCGAAACGGTGAATGCCGCCAGCGATGAGAAAAAGCACAAGCGCCGCAAGACCAAGATAGCGGGAAAGATAGGCTGCAACTGAAAAAGGGCGGACGAAACGCACAGTCATGGAAGCGGATATCCGTAAGATCGCATTGGCGTAAAAACGCTGCACCCGAAATCTGGCAAGGGAATCACCTGCATATGATGTCATAGACCGGATTTGCGGCGAGGAAAACAAAGGAGGAGGCGATGCCTGCGCTAAAGCATGCAAACCCTGCCGTCATGCCGGTCCCCGGAACAAGCCCGAGGATGATCCGGCATCCAACCACGGCGCGCCTGCGCCGTGAGGAGTGAAGCTTTGCGATCAAGGACCTGATCGCGCTGGACCGCTGATCAGGTTGGGGTGACGGACTATGACGCACGACACCGCCGAACCATAGGCACCAGGCCTCCGACGTCAAAGGCGACGATGATCGGAATATTTTTCCGCTTTCCCCCACTTTAAGAGAATAATGCATCGGTAGCGTAACAAATACGCAAGCTCATCCCTTAATTGCTGAGGAAATCGGCGTATTCTCCGTCACTTCCTTCGAGAATGCGTGTAAAACGTGCATCATTCTCGCTTTCTTGCATAAAAAAGAGACACGCCATGTCACAGGCAACGACGCCCGCCCGGTCTTCCGGGCCTAAACCCTTTTATCGCAATTTCGGCTTTCAGGTTCTGATCGCCATGGTCATCGGCCTGCTGCTCGGCCTCGTTGCGCGCAACATCGGTCCGGATGCCGCCGGCAGCCCCAACTGGCTTTCGGTGACGCTGCAGACCATCGGCAGCATTTTCGTGCAGCTTTTGCGCGCGCTGGTTCCGCCGCTGATCTTCACGGCCATCGTTGCCTCCATCGCCAATCTCAAGAACCTCTCCAATGCGGCGAAGCTCGTCTGGCAGACACTCCTCTGGTTTGCCATCACCGCACTGATCGCCGTCGTCATCGGCATCGTGCTCGGCCTCGTCATTCAGCCCGGCGTCAACACGGCGATTGCCAATACGGCAGCGGCGGCCCCTTCTTCCACCGGTTCCTGGCTGGATTTCCTGAAGGGCCTTGTGCCGGCCAATGTCTTCGGCCTCGAAGCGTCTACCAAGCTCAATAATGGCGCGGCCAGCACCTCGTTGAACTTCAACGTGCTGCAGCTGCTCGTCGTCTCGATCGCTTTCGGCGTCGCGGCACTGAAAGCCGGCAAGGCAGCGGAGCCGTTCCTCGCCTTCAACCAGTCGCTGCTCGCCATCGTGCGGAAAATCCTGTGGTGGGTCATTCGCCTCACCCCCATCGGCACCATCGGCCTGCTTGGCCGCGCGGTTGACCAATATGGCTGGACCACGCTGTCGCAGCTCGGCTGGTATGCGGCAGCCGTCTATATCGGTCTGGCACTGGTGCTTTTCGTGGTCTATCCGGCGCTGCTTCTCGCCCATGGCCTGAAGCCATCGCGCTTCTTTGCGGGCGCATGGCCGGCCATCCAGCTCGCCTTCGTGTCGCGTTCCTCCATCGGCACGCTTCCCGTCACCGAAACCGTGACGGAAAAGAGCCTCGGCGTGCCGCGCGAATATGCCGCCTTCTCCGTGCCGCTCGGCGCCACCACCAAGATGGACGGCTGCGCCGCCATCTATCCCGCGATTTCGGCGATCTTCATCGCGCAGTTCTTCCAGGTGCCGCTCGGCATCCAGGAATATGTGCTGATCGTCTTCGTCTCGGTGCTCGGTTCAGCCGCAACCGCCGGCCTCACGGGCGCGGTGGTGATGCTGACGCTGACGCTCTCCACCCTCGGCCTGCCGCTGGAAGGTGTGGGCCTGCTGCTCGCCATCGACCCGATCCTCGATATGGGCCGCACTGCGGTCAACGTCGCCGGCCAGGCGCTGGTGCCCACCATCGTCGCCAAGCGCGAGGGGATTCTGGATGAAGCCGTCTATAACAACGCCAAGGATATCGACGCACTCGATGACCGGGAGGTTGCGGCGGCCTGACATCCGTTCATATGAAGGGCGGTCGCAGTTCTGCGGTCGCCAGCTTTCCAATGCAACTTTCCGCCCCAACGCGGCTTTTCCCCACATGAAAACAGGCGTATCAATCGCGGCAATAAAAGTGCCGTACGGCTGTCATGTTCAAGGGAGAAACAAAATGCGCGTTTCCATCGTCTTCGGTGCGCTTGCCGCCATGCTGGCGCTCACCGCCTGCCAGACGCTGACGCCGGAAGAGCGCCGGGCGCGGGATGAGGCGACATGCCGGGGTTATGGTTTCCGCCCCGGCACGGACCCGATGGCCGGTTGCCTTCTCGATCTGGAAATGGACCGCCGCGCCGACAACCGCGCCTGGCAGGCGCAGATGAACCGCGACATGTTCTACCGGCCGGTGGTGGTCGAACGTCAGATCATCGTCCGACAGAACCCCTGACGGGAATGAAGGCGACATTGCTCGCCACCTTGCCCTCATCCCTCTTCGCCGCCAGCGTTGCCTGCGCCGCGGCCAGGCGGGCGATGGGCACGCGGAAGGGCGAGCAGGACACGTAGTCGAGATCGGCATCCTCGCAGAAATGGATCGAGGCCGGATCGCCGCCATGTTCGCCGCAGATGCCGAGCTTCAGTTCCGGCCGCGTCTGGCGGCCGCGTTCGGCGGCGATGCGGATCAATTCCCCCACGCCGTCGAAATCGAGCGAGATGAACGGGTCGCGCTCGATGATGCCCTTGCGCTGATAGGTATTGATGAAACGCGCCGCATCGTCGCGGGAAATGCCGAAGGTGGTCTGCGTCAAATCGTTGGTGCCGAAGGAGAAAAATTCCGCCGCTTCCGCAATCACATGGGCGCGCAGGGCGGCGCGCGGCAGCTCGATCATGGTGCCAGTGAGATACTCGATCTCCATGCCGGTTTCCTGCGCCACCGCTGCGGCGACGCCGTCGATGACCGCGGTAACGTAATCCAGTTCCGCGCGCAGTCCGACCAGCGGCACCATGATTTCGGGCACGACCGGCGCACCGGTGATACGTGCTGCGGCCACCGCCGCTTCGAAAATGGCGCGCGCCTGCATTTCGGCAATTTCCGGATAGGAAATGGCGAGACGGCAGCCGCGATGGCCGAGCATGGGGTTGAATTCGTGCAGCGCATCCAGCCGCTGGCGGAACACCGTCTGCGGCATGCCCATGGCGGCCGCCACCTCGACAATCTCGCCATCGGTCTTCGGCAGGAATTCGTGTAGCGGCGGATCGAGCAGTCGGATCGTCACCGGCAGGCCATGCATGATCTGGAAAAGTTCGGTGAAATCCGAGCGCTGCATCGGCAGAAGCTCATCGAGCGCCGCCCGCCTGCCCTTTTCGCTTTCGGCGAGGATCATCTCACGCATCACATGGATGCGGTCGCCCTCGAAGAACATATGCTCGGTGCGGCAGAGACCGATGCCCTCGGCGCCAAAGGCACGGGCGGCGCGCGCATCGGCCGGTGTATCGGCATTGGTGCGCACCGTCATGCGGCGCAGCCCGTCGGCCCATTCCATCAGCTTGCCGAAATCGCCCGAGAGTTCCGGCTGCGTCATCGGCACCTCGCCCTTCAGCACCCGGCCGGAAGAACCGTCGATGGTGATGACATCGCCGCGTTTTAGCATGCAGCCGACGCCGATCAGCACCTTGTTGCGCATGTCGACACGCATGGAGCCCGCACCGGTGACGCAGGGAATGCCCATGCCGCGCGCCACCACGGCGGCGTGGCTGGTCATGCCGCCACGCGTGGTCAGAATGCCCTCGGCGGCATGCATGCCGTGAATATCTTCCGGGCTGGTTTCGATGCGCACCAGAATGACGCGACGCCCTTCGGCTTCGGCGGCGACCGCCTCTTCGGAGGTGAAGACGATCTCGCCCGTCGCAGCCCCCGGTGAGGCCGGCAGGCCGGAGCCGATCACCGGGCGGGAAATGCCGGGATCGATGGTCGGGTGCAGCAGCTGGTCCAGCGAGGACGGCTCGATGCGGCAGACGGCTTCCTCCCTGGAAATCAGCCTTTCCTCGACCATATCGACGGCGATCTTCATGGCGGCGCGGGTGGTGCGCTTGCCGGAACGGGTCTGGAGCATCCAGAGCTTGCCGCGCTCGATGGTGAATTCCAGATCCTGCATGTCGCGATAGTGGTTTTCCAACCGCCTGCAGATCGCCAGGAATTCACTGAACGCCTCCGGCATCAGCTTTTCCATGGAAGGCTTGTCGGAGCCGGAGACAAGACGCGCGGCCTCGGTGATGGATTGCGGCGTGCGGATGCCCGCCACCACATCTTCGCCTTGAGCATTGACGAGGAATTCGCCGTAAAGCTCCGCCTCACCCGTCGAAGGGTTGCGGGTGAAAGCGACGCCGGTTGCCGAGGACGAGCCGAGATTGCCGAAGACCATGGCCTGAACGTTGACGGCCGTGCCCCAGTCCCCCGGGATATTGTGCAGATGCCGGTAGGTCACGGCGCGATGGTTGGTCCAGCTGGCGAAGACCGCGCCGATGGCACCCCAGAGCTGCACGTGACAGTCCTGCGGGAAGGCTTCGTCCAGCTCATCCTCGATCAGCTTTTTATAAAGCGAAACGACATGCTGCCATTCGACCGCCGACATATCGGTATCGTATTCGTGGCCGAGGCGGCCTTTCTCGTCCTCGAGAATTTCCTCGAACAATTCGTGGTCGAGGCCCATGACGACATCGGCATACATCTGTATGAAGCGGCGGTAGCTGTCCCAGGCAAAACGCGCGTCACCCGCATCATGGCCCAGCGCTTCCACGGTGCGGTCATTGAGGCCGAGGTTCAAAACCGTGTCCATCATGCCGGGCATGGAGGCGCGTGCGCCTGATCGGACCGACAGAAGCAGCGGCGAGTGGCTGCCGCCGAAGGTCTTGCCGGTCACGGTTTCCATGCCGTGCAGGCCAGCCATGACCTGCAGCTTTAGCTCTTCGGGAAGATCGCGGCCATTCTTGTGATAAAGGGCGCAGGCATCGGTTATGATGGTGAGGCCGGGGGGAACGGGAAGGCCGAGACTTGCCATTTCGGCAAGGTTCGCGCCCTTGCCTCCCAATATCGCAATGTCACCTGCCCTGCCTTCGGCAGCACCGTTGCCGAAGGTATAAACCCACTTTTTCATTCCACGCTCTCCACCCAGAAGCGTTGTCATTTTTCTATCATCTACAGCATTGGCAGCATGTTGGAAACGCCGCAACGTGCAGTTTACATCGCAGTGCAGCATAATTGCGGCGAATTGCGCGCCAGAATTGCCGCAAAAGCAAAATAACAGCGTTGCTGACGCATTCGTGTAGTGCGGAGAAACGGAGTGTTCCCTAAGCCATCCATATCGCCCAAAAAGAGATTATTCATGCAATTTACTCGCCGCCATACGTTGAAATTTGCCGGAATTTCTTGCGCCGCCACAGCCCTTGCCGGCGCGCTCAGAGCAGAAGGCGGCTCGCCGCCCTTGGCAAATGCGGGCGCCGCCCTTCCTTTTGCGCTGACAACCCCGATGCATATCGGCCAGGCGGCGCTTCGGGTCCGCGAACTCGATCCGATGATAGATTATTACCGTTCCGTGCTGGGGCTGAACGAAGTGGAACGCACATCGCGCGGCATGACGCTCGGCGTCGGCACCGTCCCGCTGCTTGATCTCGTCCACAAGCCGGCCGCGGATTACGAAAGTCCCACCTCCGCCGGCCTGTTTCACATCGCCTATCTGATGCCGAGCCGCAAGGACCTGGCGCGCTGGCTGGTGCATGCGGCGCTCAGGCAGGTGCCGCTTTCAGGTTTTGCCGATCACAATGTCAGCGAGGCGATCTATCTCAACGATCCCGAGGGCAACGGCATCGAGGTTTACAGCGACCGGCCGAAGGACACATGGGTCTGGAGCGGGAACGTGGTGAAAATGGGCACCGAACCGCTCGATATCGATGATCTCGTGACACTGACCGATACCAAAAGAAGCGATTATGAGGCTGCCCCGCCGGGAATGCGCATCGGGCACGTTCACCTGCGGGTCGGCGAGATTGCTGGAGCCCGCGCCTTTTATGAAACGGCCGTTGGCCTGCAACCGACGCAGGACGCGCGCTCCGATGCCTCGTTTCTCTCCTCCGGCGGGTATCATCATCATTTGGCGGTGAATACATGGAACAGCCGTGGCGCGAAGGAACGCAACGCCATGGAAACCGGCCTCGACTGGTTCTCACTCGCCGTCAAAAATCCCACCGACCTTGAAGCGCAGAAAACGCGGCTGCGAGCGGCCGGTTACGTGCTGGTGGAGATGGAGAACAATGTCGTGGAGGCGATTGATCCATGGGGCACGCGGCTGCGGCTGGTGCCCGCTTGAGTAGCGGTAAATTTGAGCCCCAGGTGTGCATCGCGGGAAGCGTATAGGGTCAAGACTGACGTAACGGGAGGCTCAAGGCCGACCGGGATTCCCGGCATCCCTCCTTCCGTCATTCCGGCCTTGAGCCGGAATCCAGTCGACGCGCGTCGGCGCGGAGGAGAGCCCCCTTTTCAGCCCAAGGACTTGGGCTGGCTGGATTCCGGCTCAAGGCCGGAATGACGGCAGTGGGCGATACTGGCCCAGAACTACAATCCCAACACCACAGTCCAATTCCCCGGAGTTTTCCTCGCAAAAAAGAAAGCCTTGCGAGGCCACGGCAGCGGCCTCGCAAGGCATTCCATCCGGTACAGGAAACCGGATGGGGGGTCTGGAAAGAACCCTGATCCCTTTCAAGAAGACATAGCAAAACGCTGCGTATTGTCGCCCACCCGAATGGGTGATGCGGCCAGATAAATTCGCGATGGACAAAGCTGGGAGCCGGCCCTGGAAATGAAACTCAGACGGCTTCGCGAAGCTGCTCGGCAGTCTGCAAATCCACGGATACCAGTTGCGAGACGCCCTGTTCGGCCATGGTGACGCCGAAGAGGCGGTTCATGCGCGCCATGGTGATGGGATTGTGGGTGATGATGACGAAGCGGGTTTCGGTGGAGGCCACCATCTCGTCCATCAGGTTGCAGTAACGCTCGACATTGTGGTCGTCCAGCGGCGCATCCACCTCGTCCAGCACGCAGATGGGCGCGGGATTGGTGAGGAAGACCGCGAAGATCAGCGCCATGGCCGTCAGCGCCTGTTCGCCGCCGGACAGCAGCGTCATGGTCTGCGGTTTCTTGCCCGGCGGGCGGGCGAGGATTTCCAGCCCCGCTTCCAGCGGATCGTCGGATTCGATCAGCTGCAATTCCGCCGTGCCGCCGCCGAAGAGATGGGTGAACAGCCGCTGGAACTGCGAATTGACCACATCGAAAGCGGCGATCAGCCGCTCGCGGCCTTCGCGGTTAAGGTTCTGGATGCCGGCGCGCAGCTTGCGCACGGCGTCGATGATGTCGTCGCGCTCCTTGATCAACGCCTCCAGCTTGGCGGAAAGCTCGGCCTGCTCCTCCTCGGCGCGCAGATTGACCGCGCCCAGCCTTTCGCGCTCAATCTTCAGCCGGTCGAGATCGCGCTCGACATCGCGAATATCCGGCTTCGGCTGGTCGGGACCGAGGCCGGTCAGGCGGAAGGCCATATGCGGCTCGGTATTCAGCGTTTCGCGGATGCGATGTTCGGTTTCCTGCCGCTTTTCGCGGGCGGAGACCAGCCGTTCTTCGGCACGGCCGCGCTTTTCGCGGGCTTCGGCCAGTTCCGAAAGCGCCGTTGCGGCCACCCGGTCGGCGGCGCGCTGCAGGTTTTCCGCCTCGGCCAGCCGGTCGGCGGCCTCGCGGCGGGCGTCTTCGGTCTTCTGCAATTCATTGAGCAGGTTGCGGCGTTTCTCGTCGAATTCTTCCGGCGCTATGTCCAGCTCGGCGATTTCCTCGCGCGCCTCTTCCTCGCGTTCGCGCAGCGTGGCGATGTGATCGGCCGCACCTGCCGCACGCGACTGCCAGGTGGAGCGCTCCTGCCCTATCGCCTGAATTCTGCGCTGGCGACTTTCGGCCTCGCGGCTCACACCCTCATGGCGGGCGCGGGCCTCCGCCAGAAGGCCGCGGTCGGTGGCGACTTCAACCTGGCTCTCGCGTAGCCGCAGATCCAGCATGGAAAGATCGGGCGCGTCTTCCATTTCGATGCGGGCGTTTTCTTCCTGAACGGCGATCTCATCGATCTGCGCGCCGATCTGGTTCAGGGCTTCGGACACGATATCGCGCCGGCGCAGCAGATCGCCCGAAGCCCTTTCGGCTGATGTCAGCGCCTCGCGCGCCTCGGCAAGATGGCGGGTCGCAAGACGGCTTCTGTCGCGCACGTCCGAGAGCCGCAATTCGCTGCTTCTGATGTCCTCGGTGCGGGCGGCAAGCTGGTCCTCGGCCTCGTCCAGAATGGAGCGGGCCTCATCCAGTTCTGTCTCGATTTCAGCGAGGCGGTTCTTCTGCGACAGGCGAAGCGCTGCGGCACCCGGCGCATCGGCACTGGCGATGTGACCGTCCCAGCGCAACAGCGCGCCTTCGCGCGTCACCAGCCGCTGGCCAACCTTCAGATGCGGCAGCAGGCGCAGGGCCTCCGCAGTGTTGGCGACGACGCCGATCTGCGCCAAAGCGCGGCGCAGGGCTTCCGGCGCCTGCGCATAATCCAGAAGCGGTTTCGCGCCCTGAGGCAGGGCGGGATCATCCGCGCCATCGCCATTACCGGCCCAATAGGCGGGAGCGGCGGGATCGAGCGGGCTTTCGAGATCGTCGCCGAGGGCGGCACCCAATGCCGCCTCAAAACCGCGCTCCACCGTCATTTCTTCCGCCACCGGTGTAAAGCTGCCATTGGCGGCAGCGCTGGAGGCAAGGATTTTGGCGATGGTGCGTGCTTCCGTATCCAGCGCGTTCAGCCGGTTCCGCGCCGTTTCCAGCGGCGCGCGCGCCAGCGCTTCGGCGGAACGGGCCTCAGCGACGGCGGCTTCGGCTTCCTCCACCACGATCAGGGCATCCTCAACCGCGATCTCCGCCGCCTCGACCGCTTCGCGCCGTTCGGACGGGTCGGGAAGGCCGGAGAGTTTTTCGTCGATGGCATCGATCTCGGCGGACGCCTCCTGCGATTGTCGTTCCAACCTCAGCTTGCGATCGGAAAGATCACGGATCGCCCGCTCCAGTTGCTGGCGGGCGGCGGCTGCTTCGGCTCGTTCGGCGGTAATCGCGGTGAAGATGGCTTCGCTTTCCGCAAGCTTGATAGCCGCAGCTTCAAAGGCTTCGCGCATCTCTTCCGCATGGCGGCCGGAATCGGAGAGGATTTCCAGAAGTTCGGCCTCTTCCTCATCGAGCCGTGCGAGTATCTGGGCATTATCGGAGACCAGCCGTTCCTCGCGGATAATATCCTCGCCAAGCTGCGACAGGCGGCGGGCCAGCTCATCACGGCGGCGCAGCAGGCGGTTCGCCTCGTCGTCCAGCTGGGTGCGGGCGATCTGCAGGCGTTGCAGGGCGGCGGCGACACGGGCCTCATCCTCGCGCAATTCCGGCAGTTTCAGGCTGGCGATTCCCTGCTGCTTGGCCGCCTCCATCTGCGCCTGCGCCTTTTCGGCAACGATATTGGTCGCCTGATTAAGCGCGCTTTCCGCCTCACCTTCGGCTTCCTTGGCCTCCACCCAGCGGATGTGCAGCAGGGTCGCCTCGCGGGCGCGAATATCGGCGGACAGCATCTTGAAACGGTTGGCCTGCCGCGCCTGGCGTTTCAGGCTTTCGATCTGGCTTTCCAGCTGGGCTGTGACGTCTTCCAGCCGCTCCAGATTGGTCTCGGCGGCGCGCAGGCGAAGCTCGGCCTCGTGGCGACGCGAATGCAGGCCGGAAATGCCGGCCGCCTCTTCCAGCAGCTGGCGGCGGGCCTGCGGCTTGGCATTGATGAGCTCGCCGATACGGCCCTGCCCCACCATGGAGGGCGAGCGGGCGCCGGTGGAGGCGTCCGCAAACAGAAGCTGCACATCCTTGGCGCGCGCTTCCTTGCCGTTGATGCGGTAAACGGAGCCGTTTTCGCGCTCGATGCGGCGTGTGACCTGAATTTCATCGGCATCGTTGAAGGCGGCAGGCGCGGTGCGGTCGGAATTGTCGAGGTAAAGGCCGACTTCGGCGGTATTGCGGGCCGGGCGATTGCCGGAACCGGAGAAGATGACGTCATCCATGCCGGATGCGCGCATGTTCTTGTAGGAGTTTTCGCCCATCACCCAGCGCAGCGCTTCGACCAGATTGGACTTGCCGCAGCCATTCGGACCGACAACGCCGGTAAGACCCGGCTCGATGATGAATTCGGAAGGTTCGACGAAGGACTTGAAACCGACGACGCGGAGCTTGTTGAACTTCATGCCGTCATGCTCCGACCGGAAGACAGGCAATAAAAAACGGGCGAACGGAAGTATCCGCCGCCCGTTTCTCTTGGGGTTCGGCGATCAGAGCAGCTTGTCGATGACAGCCGACATGTTTTCAACCGACATGTCTCCCGCATATTTCTTGCCGTTGATGATGAAAGTCGGCGTGGAGTTGACGCCGAATTCCGTCGCACCGCGTTGCATGGTTGCGTTCACATCATCCAGAAGTTTCTGGTTCGTCAAGCAGGCCTCGAAAGACTCCTGTGAGAAACCGGCCATTTTCGACAATTGCAGCAGGGCGGCACGGGCATCCTGTGCCGTGGCCCAGCTCTGCTGCTGCTTGAACAGCATGGAAACGAACGGGAAATACTGACCTTCCGGTGCGCAGCGCGCCAGCATGAAGGCGGCAGCCGCACGCGGATCGAACGGGAATTCGCGGATGACGAAATAGACCTTGCCGGTATCGATATATTTCTTCTTGATCTCGTCAAAGGTCTTGTTGTGGAAGTTGGCGCAATGCGGGCAGGTCATCGACATATATTCGACGATCTTGACGGGTGCGTTGGCATCGCCGAGCGCCGCTTCCGGCAGCGGGCCGGGCTTCAGCACCGCAGCCATATCCACATCACCGGTGGATTCAGGCAGTTCCTGCGCTTCGGCGATACCGGGCGCGAAGGCGAACGGCAGGGCCGTGGCAAGGGCGGCAAGAGCAACGCCGCCGAGAAGGCTGCGACGGGAAATGGTCAGTTCGGGAAAATGCATGAAAGCACCTGTTGGTAATAGACTCTATTGTCCGTTGATTCCGATATAGCGACGGCCTGTTCATCACAAGCGGGGTTTTGAACTCTTCTTGTCAAAGAATTGTGACCAGTCAAGGACGGCGCCGTCACATCAAATCGTCCTGCGCCCCGGCTTTTTCTGCAACACCGCCGTGCCAAGCCTCTCCACCGCCTTGCGCAACGCCTCGCTCTCGATGCCATTCATCATGTCATCGAGACGTTTTGCCGCATCGCCGCGCAGGGGCTGCGGTTTGCGCCTGCGGGTGATGGTTTGCGAGACCGGTTTCTGCACGATCCTGATCTGGCGCACCGCCGGAAAGCCGAAAAAGCCGTTGATGCGGGCGATGAGTTCGCCCTGCGCATGGGTGAGAAACAGGGCGCGCGCGCCTTCGCAGGCAATCGTCAGCACGCCCGGCTGGTAGCCGCCGCGATCCGGCCCCTCGTCGCGGCGCGGCCAGGTGATCTTTTCCGGGCGGGTGCAATCGGCGAAGTCATCACCGGCAATCTCGTCCCAGGAGCCGAGCAGCGCCGTGTTGATGCCCGCCCGTTTCGACAGCACGGGGTCCATGATGCCATTGGCGACTTCGGCGATCTGCACGACGCCTTTGCGGAATGAATCTGCGGGTTTCTTCATGCTCTCCTCGACAGAGGCCAATTGACCTCAAGCGGTCGCGCCATCGTCATCTTCTTCGCCGCGCAACAGCGCCCGGAATCGCCGCCAGTCCCGGCAGGCGCCCAAGCGTATCATTCTGACCGCCAAACATCCAAAGAGGAAATATCCGCCAGCCAAAATCTTCAGATGTCCTATTCCCGGCTTATCCGAGATAGCGGCGATCACCAACATGCAGATCAGCACGACGGACAGGTATATCCACAGGCCGTGGCAGAAAATCGCCCAGAAACCGGATTCGAGAATACGAAAACGGCGGGAGGGCTTTCCCCGCATCTTTTCCAGCTGGCGGATTTCGCGGATCAGGCGCGCCACCACAAAGGCCACGCTGTTCTCATGCCCGAAACACAGCCGGCCGATATGGTTCAGCAACCACCCTATCAGGCACAGGGCCAGCAAAACTCCGATAGTGTACTGGAGCGGCGGGGGTATCATTTCCAGCAGCGCGTTTGGCATGGGTTCGTTCCTCCTGAATCGAATGGGGGAATTCTACGTCAGGGCGCTCATTGCAGGATACGGTTTTCCACGCCGTCGCAACGGGTATCCTGTTGCAGATTGCCGCGCCGTCTCTATGTTCAGCGGCGATGAACACAGATGCGCGACAACACATATCCCATCCGACAGCGGAACAACTTCTCGCATGGTATGACCGGCACCATCGCGAACTGCCATGGCGCACGTCCCCCGCCATGGCGGCACGGGGAAAACGCGCCGATCCCTATCATGTCTGGCTGTCGGAGGTCATGCTGCAGCAGACGACGGTGCAGGCGGTCAAACCCTATTTCCTGAAGTTTCTCGCCGCCTGGCCAAGCGTCAGCGATCTGGCCGCGGCGCCGGTCGAAGACGTCATGGCAGCCTGGGCGGGGCTCGGTTATTACGCCCGCGCCCGCAACCTTAAAAAATGCGCCGAAGCCGTGGCGCGCGAGCATGGCGGCGTCTTTCCGGATACCGAAGAGGGTCTGAAGCAACTGCCCGGCATCGGCGATTATACATCGGCCGCCGTCGCGGCCATCGCGTTCAACCGGCAGGCGGCGGTGATGGACGGCAATGTGGAGCGCGTCATCTCCCGCCTCTTCGCGATCGATGCTCCCCTGCCCGGCTCAAAGCCCGCCATGAAAGCGAAGGTGGCCGCGCTTACCCCTTCCGACCGGCCCGGCGATTTCGCCCAGGCGATGATGGATCTCGGCGCAACGATCTGCACGCCGAAACGGCCGGCCTGCGCGCTCTGTCCGTTCAACGGCCACTGTCTTGCGCTTGCCCATGACGAGCCGGAGCGTTTTCCGGTCAAGGCGGCGAAGAAGGCAAAGCCGGTGCGGCTCGGGGCCGCCTTCGTGGCGGTGAATGCGAGCGGTGAAATCCTGCTCCGGCGGCGCATCGAAAGCGGGCTTCTCGGCGGCATGACCGAGGTGCCGACAACGGCATGGACCGCGCGCATGGACGGCGGCACGGAGGCGAGCCATGCGCCTTTTGCCGCCGGTTGGCAGGCGGCGGGCGTCATCGTGCATGTCTTCACCCATTTCGAACTGCGGCTCACCGTCTATCGCGCGCAGGTGCCGGATAGCCTCAAAACCGGGCCGGATGACGGATGGTGGGAGCCGGTTACAAATCTTGACGCACAGGCGTTGCCAACGGTGATGAAAAAAGTCATCGCCCAAGCTATTCCATCCGCATTCGATGAACGCAGGAAATTTCGATGACTAAGATTGAGCATATCGTATTCGACATCGGTAAGGTGTTGATCCATTACGATCCGCATATTCCCTATAGCCGCCTCATTCCCGATGCCGACGAGCGCAAATGGTTCTTCGAAAACGTCTGCACCCATGACTGGAACCTCGAACAGGATCGCGGACGCCGCTGGGAGGATGCCGAGGCGTTGCTGATGGAACAGTTTCCGGAACGGGAAGAGCATATCCGCGCCTTCCGCAAGTTCTGGCACGAGATGGTCTCGCATTCCTATGACGACAGCGTCGCCATCATGGTTGCCCTGATCGACAGCGGCCATGACGTGACGATGCTGACCAACTTCGCCTCCGACACGTTTCGCGAGGCGCAGAAGATGTTTCCCTTCCTGACGCTGCCGCGCGGCGTGACGGTCTCCGGCGACGTCAAGCTCCTGAAACCGGATGTGGCGATCTACGATCTGCACGCGAAGGAATTCGGCCTTAACCCCGCCGCCAGCATTTTCATCGACGATACATTGGTGAATGTGGAAGGTGCTAAGGCTGCGGGCTGGCAGGCGGTGCATTTTACCGGTGCCGAGAAGCTGAAGCAGGACCTGCGGGCGCACGGTGTGGATGTCTGAGAATGATGGAACGGGCAGCTCCGATGGAGTTGCCCGTTCCTTGCGGTTTTCCCGAAAGCCGGGGCTCAGCCCCTTGCGAAGGGGATGGCGACATAGGTTTGCGAATCGCCGCGCTGGATGAGCAGCAGAACGGATTTGCGACCTGCCTTGCCCGCCTGCGCAATCGCAGCCTTGGCGTCACCCGCCGATTTCACCTTCGCCTGATTGACCGAGACGATCACGTCGCCCGCCTGCAAGCCGGCCTCGGCGGCGGGTTTCGAGGGCGCGACACTTTCGACGATAGCACCCTTTTCATCCTGCGGCAGGCTGAGGGCTTCGCGGACCGCCGGGGTGATGTCGGCCAGCCCGATCCCGATCATCGGCAGGGACTGCGATGAGGCGTCGCCTTTCTGCTGACCGTTATCCGCGGAGGATTGCGCGCTCTGGCCTTCATTGCCTCCCACGGTCAGAAGCAGGTCCCTGCTTTCTCCCTGGCGCCAGACAGTGACATGTTCCTTCTGGCCGGGCGACAGATCGGCAACCATGCGCGACAGGTCGCGCGGCGACTTGATCGCCTGTCCACCCAGAGAGGTAATGACATCACCACTCTTGATGCCGGCCCGGCCTGCCGGCGTGCCGGTGTCGACCCTGGCGACCAGCGCGCCCTCCGCTGCCGTCAGACCGATGGCATTGGCCACGTCAGGCGTCACCGGCTGTATCTGGACACCGATGAAGCCATGCTGGATCGACCCATCCTTCATGAGGCGGACGACGACATTCTGGGCCTGATCGGAGGGAATGGCGAAACCGACACCGACGCTGCCGCCATTCGGCGAATAGATCGCGGTGTTGATGCCGACCACCTTGCCTTCGACATCGACCAGCGGGCCACCGGAGTTGCCGTGGTTGATCGGCGCGTCGATCTGGATGAAGTCGTCATAGGGCCCGCTGTGCAGATCGCGGCCACGGGCAGAAACGATGCCGGCCGTGACCGTGGTGCCGATGCCGAACGGATTGCCGATGGCAAGGATCTGATCGCCGGCCTTGAGCCTGTCCGAGTCACCCCAGGAAATGACCGCGAGCGGTCTGGGAGAAACCACTTTCAAGACGGCGAGATCGGATTTCGGATCGGCGCCGACAAGCTTGGCGGGAAGCTCGGTGCCATCATCCAGCGTCACCTTGATGGCGGTGGCATTATCGATGACATGATTATTGGTGACGATATAACCGTCCGGCGAGATGATGAAGCCGGAACCCAGCGCTTCCGCAGTCTGCGACTGGCGCTGCTGCGGCTGCTGTTGCGGCATGGGAATGCCCTGCTCGCCGAAGAACTGGCGGAACTGCTGGTCGAACGGCGTCGTATCGTCCGTCGCCTGTTCCTGCGTTTTCATTTCGGTGGTGATGGTCACCACCGCCGGCTTGTCGGCGGCGACGATACCGGCGAAGGAGCCGCCCGAGGTCACGGGACCGGGGATGGCCGATAATCCGGCCTGGGCGAAAGCGGGTGCGTTGTGCAGAAAGACGGGCATCGCAAGCGGTGCGGCGACAAAGGCCGCGCCAAGCAAAGCCGCGATGCGATATCTGCGAAGAATACTGGTCATGACGTTTCTCCTTTCGAGGGCATGCTTGCGGCCGTGACGGTCAGGGGAGCAGGCGGACCGGCACCCAATGCAGCCGGCAGGCGCATGGTTTTGAGTTTCCAATCGTTCTTTCGAAATCCGCACGACCCCGTGGGGAAATCCTGGAGCCGGAGGGCGGGTTCGTGCCCCGTCACCGCTCTCCGGCGCGATCTGCGGCAGCATGGCCGATCCTCGTCAGGTGAGGACCGCAGGCCTCTGTCAGCTCATGCGGACGATGTTCCGATCAAGTTGCCGGACTTCGCCCTGAAGGGTGTTAAATGCCTTCATGGGAAGGTAGCCACGATGCATGTCGGCGGTTTTGAGTGCCTGAGTGCGGATTGCGGACGATTCATTTTCGAGCCGGTTGAAAGCGCCTGCGCTCAACCTGCCCTGCTGGCGTTCGAAATCGATGCGGTGGTCGGCGACACGCAGCTCATGAAGCACACGAACCAGATGCGGTCTCTGCCCGTAAGCGGCGGGACCGGTATAGTTCATGTACATGTCATTCATGAACAGGTCGTCATCGTTGTGGCGGAAGAAATGTCTGCCGCCCCGGTCGACATCATGAGACCGTTCACTGTGCATTCCGCCGGAGCCGGAATGCTCGCCATGCGAATGTCCGGCCGCGAAAGCGCCGCCCGTGGCCGTCGCCAGAATGAAGGATGCTATTGTGACTGTCTTGAAAAGCGAGCGCATGGCACGCCTCCTTGTTCATCGCGGGCAATGGCCCGCGAATCCGGCTGTCTCGCATCGTCGCGTCGCGATCTTTTTGGGTCGCCGGCGACACTCAGCCTGGAAGAATATGTACTCCCCGCCATGTATAGCGTCACGTTAATCTTCCGTAACGCGCAGGACATCTATCGTTAAGGCTGGGGAACCCGGCGTGGGTGCCATGACGAGTTCGGACAGGTCCACGAAAACCCGGAAAAGAAAATTGGCGCAGGCGGAAATGGCGGTCTCCAGCCTGCGCCAGTCCTGCCGCAAGCGGCATGGGACAGCAATGTTCCTGCGATCTTTCCGAAACGGTTTTTCACAACCACTGCTTTGCATCAGACACTATGGCCGGTCTCTTGCGCGAAACTTGTCTGGCTAAAATAAAATATTCGAAAATACCAACGCCCGACACCGAGGTGCCGGGCGTTGGTCGTTCTCCATCCGGGACTGAAGGTACTAAACCGGACGGAGACGTATCCTGACAAGGGCGGGCGGTGGATCGTCCGTCTCCAGCCTCTACGGCTTTTGACTATTCAGCCTTTGCCATTTCACTGCGGATGATCGCTCTCAAATCATCGATCGGCTTCAATTCGTCGCCATCTTCGAAATGCCAGAACGTCCATCCGTTGCATGCGTCGAGACCCTGCACCTTTGCGCCGAGGCGGTGAATGGAGCCGGCGGTCCCGGCGGATGCCAGAGTACCATCGGCACGAATAATGGCGCTATAACGGCGTCTCGCATCGGTCAGTACCTGGCCCGGGCGGACCAGGCCGCTTTCCACCAGCGTGTTGAAGGCAACGCGCGGTTCGGCCTTCTTGCCGGTCATCACGGTCAGTTCCGCCTTGCCGAGCGGCTCGACGGCGGCGATGCGGGCCGATGCCGCATCGATATAATCCTGTTCGCGCTCGATGCCGACGAAGTGGCGGCCGAGACGTTTTGCGACCGCACCCGTGGTGCCGGAACCGAAGAACGGGTCGAGCACGATATCACCCGGCTTGGTGGAGGCCATGATGATGCGCGCCAGCAGCGCTTCCGGCTTCTGGGTGGGATGCACCTTCTTGCCGTCGTCACCCTTCAGACGCTCATGGCCGCTGCAGATCGGGAACAGCCAGTCGGAGCGCATCTGCACATCGTCGTTGGAGGCCTTCAGCGCATCGTAGTTGAAGGTGTAGTTCTTGGCTTTCGGATCGCGGCTGGCCCAGATCATGGTCTCATGGGCGTTCTGGAACCGGCGGCCCTTAAAATTCGGCATGGGATTGGTCTTGCGCCAGACGATGTCGTTCAGGATCCAGAAATCGAGGTTCTGGAGCATGGAGCCGACACGGAAGATATTGTGGTAGGAGCCGATGACCCAGATGGTGCCGTTGGGTTTCAGCACACGGCGGCAGGCGAGCAGCCAGGCGCGGGTGAAAGCGTCATAGGCCTCGAAAGAGGCAAACTGGTCCCATTCGTCATCGACGGCATCGACCAGCGACTGATCGGGCCGGTGCAGCGTGCCGCCAAGCTGGAGATTATAGGGCGGATCGGCGAAAATCGCATCGACCGACTGGCTCGGGAGGGCATCCAAGGCAGCGACACAATCACCTTTGATGATGCTGTCTTTCCAGGCGTCACTCTCGCCCGCACGATCAAAACCGGCACGCCGAAAATCGGCCAGCGGAAAAACTGCTGCCATTGGTACTCGCTCCATACGCTTACTCTCTACTGATGCTTATGGTTACCGAAGATGGTTATCAAAGCCTGAACAAGTCACGGAAAATGCAAAATAAATGGCTGTTGAGGCGTGCATGGCGGATTTGCGGCTGCGCACGGGGAACCCGAAGTCCCGTAAAAACGTTGTGCACAACGGGTTGTCCTGTTCCGCCTATCGGTGCGGCAGGAAGACCGGCAATAACGGGGGTAATCCGAATGGGGTCCATGATGCGAACGGCTTCTTTTTCAATGCATGTCGTTTCCGCCGTTCTTCTGATGGCAGCATTGCCGTCGCCATTGCGGGCGCAGGAGCCGGCACCGCAATTTAATGTCGTGACCGACGCCGTGATGTTCGATGGCGGCCCCTCGCTGGGCAACAGCGACAAAGTGCGATGGGATTTCTACAAGGCCGACCGGGCCGGAGCGCGCACCGATGTCAATGCCGGCGGATCCTATGACGCCACTTTCGAGGCGAAGCTGCCGGCCGGCAAATATGTTGGTGTCGCGGCGCTCGGCAATGTCATCAGCGAAATAGCCTTCGAAGTGAAGGACGGAAGCGTCGCGAGGCCGAAGGTTAATTTCAACGCGGCGGAACTGACTGTAGTGCCGAAACGCAGTCCCGGCGGCGATGTGGAAACGCAGGCAAAGACCGAGATCACCAAGAGCGATTTCAAGGATAGCGTCTACGGCCAGAACACGGTCTTCGTGCCCGCGGGCGACGTGCTCCTCACCGGCAGTATCGGCCCAGCACGGGCGCAGGAAACGCTTGCCGTCAAGGCGGGCGAGAAGATCAGCCACGAGCTCGTCATCCCGAGCGGCGTGGTCGTCGCCAAGGCGGTGTATGCGCAGGGCGGCAAGGGGGTGGAGACGGACGATATCCGTTTCGAGGCGCTTTCAGCCAAGGAGACGCTGGATGGCACCCGCCAGACCATCAACGGCATTTACGGCACCGGCAAAATCATGGAAATGCCCGCCGGCGATTTCGTGATGCGCGCCCGTCTCGGCAAGGTGACGGTGGAGCAGCCCTTCACCGTGACCGCCGGAAAACGCACCGAAATCAACATTGACCTCGATGCGGGTGTTTTGGCGATCACCGCACCGGGTGCGGAGCGGATCGATATCGTCGAAACGACCAAGGACCTTCAGGGCACGCAAAAGGAAATTTCCGGACGGTACGGCACCCGGCATCAGGAGACGCTGCATCCGGGCGATTATTCGGTGAAGGTGAGCTACGATGAAAAGTCCGGTCGCGAGCCGAAGGAAATCAAGGCGACGGTCAAGGCCGCCGAGAGAACCGAGACGAATGTGCCGGAGTAGGCCTCGGCCGTCGCCCGGCCGGAGGCTCTGGCCGTTCGCCGATTTTCACACCTGAGAAGCCTGACGCCGCGATACGGTCGCACAGCCTTATCCACTGACAGCCTCGACAGGCCTGCCTGATCTCGCCTGCGGCGAAAGCCAGACGCATCTTCGCGAGAAAGTCGGGGGTCGCCTGCAGCCGCTTGCCGGCGATCAGTGCCTCGCCCAAAAGCTCTGACACCGAAAGGCGGGCCGTCTCATCCCGCTGCACCACGCCTTCGTTGAAACAGTGGGCATGGCTTTCACACAACAGGCCTTCGCAAATATCATCCGGCCCATCCACCAGCTCGATATCTTCCGCGCCGGCATTCAGGCGGGCGGCGACACGGTCGTAATTTTCGACGAAGCTGGACGTATAACCTTTGCCCACATAGGTGAGCATACAGAGAAGATGGTGGGGCCGGAGGCGGACGGTCACGGGCCTGCCCTATCCGACGATCGCGAAGGCGTCGCGCACCGAGCCGGACGAGGTGCGGATCGCCTTGCGACCGATCCATTGCACGTGGCCGTCAAGGATACGCACCGCCTCTTCGGCGCGGCCGCCGCGCAGCGCATCGATGATTGCGCGGTGATCGGTATCGGTACGGCGCTCCCACCCGGCCCGCCAGGCGGAAAACAGGAAGCGGGCACTCGCCGCATGCAGACCGTCGATCGCCTCCATCAGGCGCGGCATGTTGCAGGGCGCCGTGATGAGGCGGTGGAAGCGGCGGTTCGCCTCCTCCCAATGCTGCACATCGACGGCGCTATCGCCTTCCAGTGTCGCGGCTTCCGCCTGGTCGAGAATGGCTGAAGTCATGTTGGGAATGGCGTGGCGCAGCGCGAGAACCTCAAGGGCTGCGCGCATTTCCGCAACTTCGCGCACATCGTCAAGGCCGAAATCCGCAACCCGGACACCCCGGCGCGGAATGCTGGCGGCCAGTCCCTGCGCCTCCAGCCGGCGGAACGCCTCGCGCACCGGCACATGCGAAGCGCCGAATTCGGCAGCGATGTGATCCTGCCGCAACCGTTCGCCCGGCGACAGTTCTCCGCGAACGATGCGGTCAGCGAGCGTGCGGCTGATGCGTGCGGCAATGGTGTCTTCAGGCGTGGTTTTCACTGGCTTTGGCATAACATCCCATAACGCATCTGGCGCGACTGTGTGTAGTGCTTTTTGCACGCGGCAAATGCGCAAAGCCGAATATTCGAAGCCGCACAGTTTCCTGCCCAACCGGCAAGCTATGAGCCTGATGGGACCGACCCTTGCGGGTCAGCCAGTTGAGCTTGACGTGGACATGGTCTAAAAGCCCCCCGCATCACTTTTTCCCGGCAAATCCGATACAGGGAGCGCCCATGAGCGGCTTCGACCTCATTATTTTCGACTGTGACGGCGTTCTGGTCGATTCCGAAATCATCGCCGCACAGGTGGAGTCCCGCCTTTTGACCGAGGCGGGTTATCCGATCTCCGTTGAGGAAATGGGCGAGCGCTTTGCCGGCATGACCTGGAAGAACATTCTTCTGCAGGTGGAAAGCGAAGCCAGCATCCCGCTCTCCGCTTCCCTGCTCGACAAGTCGGAAAAGCTGCTCGACATGCGGCTGGAACGCGACGTGAAGATCATCGAAGGCGTGAAATTCGCGCTGTCGCGCCTGACGACGCCGCGCTGCATCTGCTCGAATTCCTCGAGCCACCGGCTCGACATGATGCTGACGAAGGTGGGCCTGAAGCCCTATTTCGCGCCACATATCTATTCCGCCAAGGATCTCGGCGCCGACCGCGTGAAGCCGAAGCCCGACATCTTCCTGCATGGCGCGGCACAGTTCGGCGTCTCCCCCGACCGCGTCGTCGTGGTCGAAGATTCCGTGCACGGCATCCATGGTGCAAGAGCCGCCGGCATGCGCGTCATCGGTTTCACCGGCGCATCCCACACCTATCCGAGCCATGCCGACCGGCTGACGGATGCGGGCGCCGAAACGGTGATCTCGCGCATGCAGGACCTGCCGGCCGTTATTGCGGCAATGGCGGAGTGGGAAGGCGCTTTTTGACGAGGTAGCTGTGGTTACATCCCAGACACAAAAGGAATTCGTACCCGGCCAAGGCTATACCGAAGCGGACTGGGATGCTGTCGACTTTCCCGAGATGTCGAATGAAGAGCTAGCAAATGCGCGCCCCGCCAGGGACGTTTTGCCGCCAGCTTTTTTTGAGGCTGTGGAGGAGTATCGAAACTCTCGTAGCCGCCCGTCAGCGGAGAAAGCGATGGCTGTGGGAAAACCCTCCGCTTAAAAAGCATGGAAAGTCGTAGACCTCTCCTCCGTCATGCCGGACTTGATCCGGCATCCAGTCACGGCGCGTCTGCGCCGTGAGAAGAGTCTTTTGCGATCAATGACTTGACCGCGCTGTACCCCGGATCAAGTCCGGGGTGACGGAATTCGGACCTGCGCGCAATCAGAACCGAAGCCTGCCGAGCAGCCTCCGGTTTTTACATTTCGCCCGTCAAATCACCGGCGCTTGGTCTTTGCCTTGGCGCTCTCGCCGCCGAAGCCGATATAGACGCTGACCGACTTCGGTGCGCCGCCCGGACCGTTGGGAATGGCCACGTGGTCGTTGTTGAAAATGAACTGCGTGCCGGCTCCGCCTGCCGGGACATCGATGGCGAAATTGGTCGTTTCGCCGTAGATTTCGCCGTCGCCATCCTTCACCGTCACGCGGATCGGAACCGTCACGCGGCCGGGCTTTGCCATCGGGCCGGGAACGAGACGACCCTGCGCCAGCACGTTCACCGTCAGCGTGGCTTCGTTTGCGGTGCATGAGCGCGTCGTGTCTGACAGCGAGACCTGATAGGCGAGTTTCTGCGGGTCGTCCTTGGCGCCGCCGGCATAGACCCGGTGGACGGCGTTGGCGTCGAGAACCGTCACGATCGGGCAGTTGGCCTGCACCACCGGGGTGACGGCATTGGCCTGCGCGGCCGGAGGGTTGACGGCAAGCGAGTCCGACGGATTGGAGGAATTACATCCTGCAACGACGGCCAGAAGCGACATCGCGGCGGACAAACGCAAGAAATTCCCTGACACTCTTCTAATTCCCTCTCCATTGTCCCGGAACAGAACCGGAGACGCTGTTTATTGACCTTTCACGCAGGTTGGCGATGGTCTATAGCAGCGACGCCGGAAAAAATCGATTGGCATGTTCGGTTTTGCTTGAATTTTCAGAAAAGCCCTTCATTACCTCGCCAATCGCCTCATTCCGGTGAGACGTTGCGGACAAAGACGCCGGCAAGATCGGTAACGGACAAGGGACTATCTCGTGAAATATGTATCGACCCGGGGTTCGGCCCCTTCGCTTGGTTTCTGCGACGCGCTTCTGGCGGGCCTTGGCCGTGATGGCGGGCTTTATGTGCCGCGCGAATGGCCCTCCATGTCGAAAAAGGAAATCCGCAATCTGCGCGGCAAGTCCTATCAGGACGTCGCCTTCGAGGTTCTCTACCGTTTCACCGGTGGTGAAATTCCGGCCGACAAGTTCAGGGCGATGATCGACGACGCCTATTCCACTTTCCGGCATCCGGCCGTCGTGCCGTTGACCCAGACCGGCCCGAACACTTTCGTGCTGGAACTTTTCCACGGCACCACGCTCGCCTTCAAGGACGTGGCGATGCAGCTTCTCGCCCGCCTGATGGACTATACACTTTCCGAGCGCGGCGAACGCGCCACCATCGTTGGCGCCACCTCCGGCGACACGGGTGGTGCAGCCATCGACGCCTTTGCCGGGCGCGAGCGCACCGACATTTTCATCCTTTTCCCGAACGGCAAGGTCTCTCCGGTGCAGCAACGCCAGATGACGACCTCCACCGCTTCCAACGTGCATGCGCTGGCGATCAACGGCAATTTCGACGATTGCCAGACGCTGGTCAAAGAGATGTTCAACGACGTGAAGTTCCGCGACAGCGTGAAGCTTTCCGGCGTCAACTCCATCAACTGGGCGCGCATCATGGCGCAGGTTGTCTATTATTTCACCGCGTCGCTCTCGCTCGGCGGTCCCGACCGGAAGATTTCCTTCACCGTTCCAACCGGCAATTTCGGCGATATCTTTGCCGGTTACGTCGCCAAGAAGATGGGCCTGCCGATCGACAAGCTCGTCATCGCCACCAATGACAATGACATTCTGGCGCGCACGCTGAAGACCGGCCGTTACGAGATGCGCGGCGTCAAGCCCACCACCTCGCCTTCGATGGACATCCAGATTTCTTCCAACTTCGAGCGCCTGCTGTTTGAAGCCTATGACCGCGATTCCGCGGCGGTGAAGGCATCGATGGACGGCCTGAAGCAGTCCGGTGCGTTTGAAATTCCGCCGAAGGCACTGAAGTTCATCAAGAAGGATTTCCGCGCCGGCCGCGCCACCGAAAAGCAGGTGGCGGCGACCATTCGCGAGACGCTTGAGAAAACCGGCTACCTGATCGACCCGCATACGGCAACCGGCGTTTTCGTGGCGGAAAAGCACGAAAAGGCGGGAAGCCCGATGGTGGTTCTGTCTACCGCCCATCCGGCTAAATTCCCGGCCGCTGTAAAATCCGCTTGCGCAATCGAGCCTGCGCTTCCAGTATGGTTAGCTGACATTATGAACCGGGAGGAGCGTTTCGACATTCTGGACGCAGAGCTGAAAGCCGTGGAAACCTTCATCGGCCAACATGCACGCGCCGGCAAATAGAGACGCGGAAAGACTTGATATGAGAGTTAATGTGACCCGGCTTTCGTCCGGGTTGACCGTTGTGACGGAAAGAATGCCGCATCTCGAAAGCGTTGCTCTTGGGGTGTGGATCAAATCCGGATCCCGCAACGAGACGACTGCCGAACACGGCATCGCCCATCTTCTCGAACATATGGCCTTCAAGGGCACGGCACGCCGCACCGCCCGGCAGATCGCCGAAGAGATCGAAAATGTCGGCGGCGAAGTCAACGCCGCGACATCGACGGAAACCACCTCCTACTACGCCCGCGTCCTGAAAGACCACGTCCCGCTCGCCGTCGATATTCTTGCCGATATCCTGACGGAATCGCTCTTCGACGAAGAGGAACTGGAGCGGGAGAAAAACGTCATCCTGCAGGAAATCGGCGCTGCGACCGATACGCCCGACGACGTGATCTTCGACAATTTCTCCGGTGTCGCCTATCGCGACCAGACCATCGGCCGCCCGATCCTCGGCACGCCGGATACCGTGCAATCCTTCACCACCGGCCAGATCAGGCATTATCTCGCCCGCAACTACACGACGGACCGCATTTTCGTCGTGGCGGCCGGTGCTGTCGATCACGAGAGCTTCGTGAAGCAGGTGGAAGAACGTTTCGCCTCGTTGCCGCAACTGCCCGTCACCACGCCGGTTCTCGAAAAGGCTGTTTATACCGGCGGTGAAATCCGCGAGACCCGCGACCTGATGGACGCGCAGGTGCTTCTGGGTTTCGAGGGCAAGGCCTATCACGCCCGCGATTTCTATTGTTCGCAGATTCTCGCCAATATCCTCGGCGGTGGCATGTCGTCGCGTCTTTTCCAGGAAGTGCGCGAATATCGCGGCCTCTGCTATTCCGTCTATGCGTTTCACTGGGGCTTTTCCGATACGGGCATTTTCGGCGTGCATGCGGCCACCGGCGGCAACGACCTGCCGGAACTTGTGCCGGTCATTCTGGAAGAATTGCGCAAGTCCTCGCAGACCATCCATCAGGAAGAAATCGACCGGGCGCGCGCGCAAATCCGCGCCCAACTGCTCATGGGACAGGAAAGCCCGGCGGCCCGTGCCGGCCAGATGGCCCGGCAGATGATGCTCTACGGCCGGCCCATTCCCAATGAGGAGATGATGGAGCGCCTTGGCGACATTACCCGCGAACGGCTGACCGATCTTGCGGGACGGCTGTTTTTCGATACAGTTCCGACATTGTCCGCAATTGGCCCGCTCGAACATCTGCCGCCTCTTTCAGACATCACTGCCGCGCTTTCCGCGCAGCAGCCCGCAAGGATAAAGGCGAACGGCTAAGCGTGGCGGTTTCTTCCGCACGGGGATGGTGAATGCTGCGTTTTCTTTCCCGACATAATGACACGCCCGAACTGCGCAGCGCCGACCATCTTCTCAGACTGCCGCGCTATGGCGATTTCAAGCAATGGCACGTCCTGCGGTCGGAAAGCCGGCACTTTCTCCAGCCCTGGGAGCCAAGCTGGCGTCCGGACGAGTTGACGGAAGGCTCTTTCCGGATGCGCGTGGTGCGCAACGGCCAGGAATTTTCCTCCGGCACCGCCGTTTCGTTTCTGCTGTTCGAAAAGGAGACCCTGCTGGTCGGCGGCATCACAATCGGTTACATCCGCCGGGGGGCCGCGCAAAGCTGCATGATCGGCTACTGGATAGGCGAACGCCACGCCGCCAAAGGCCATATGTCTGCCGCATTAAAATTGGTAATACCATACATCTTCAACGGACTTCAGTTGCACCGTATCGAGGCAGCCTGTATTCCGGAAAACTTCAAAAGCATCCGGCTTCTCGAAAATGCCGGGTTCCAGCGGGAAGGTCTCTTGCGGGAATATCTGAAAATCAATGGCCAATGGCGGGATCATATGATGTTTTCCCTTCTTGCCGACAAGCAAAGCTCCGGCGGAACGAAGTACGATACATGACCTACAATCACACTGCGCCTTGCCTGTCGAAACGTCTGGCGGCAATCGCACTGGCTGCGCCGTTTTTCCTGCTGTTCCTGCTTTTTGCTTCCTATTCCTACGCCTTCGAGCCGGTGAAGATTTCCCGTGACGATACGGCGCTTGATCTGACCGCGACGACCGATATCTACGCCAATCAGGGCGAGGCCTTTCAGGTTTCCACCGCCCCCGGACCAGACGGCATCCGCCGCCGTATCGAGGTGCGCGCCAGTTCCACGGATCACCAGGGCGACTGGGCGGTCTTCGCACTCGCCAACATCTCCGAAGAGCAGCTGGAACGCGTCATCGTCGCCCCGCATTTCCGTCTGGTGAACTCCAAACTGTTCTGGCCCGATCTCGGCTCGCAGCGCATCATCGCGATCACGCCGAGCGAAGGCTTTGCGCTGGACAGGCAGCCGAGCCCGGATGCCGACGTGTTCCGCATCACGCTCAATCCCGGCTCCGTCATCACCTTCGTCGCCGAGCTATCGACGCCGCAATTGCCGCAGATCTATCTGTGGGAACCGGAAGCGTACAAGGACACGATCAACGCATTCACGCTCTATCGCGGCATCGTGCTCGGCATTGCCGGCCTTCTGGCCGTGCTTCTGACCATTCTGTTCGTGGTCAAGGGAACCTCGGTTCTGCCGGCCTCCGCCGCACTTGCCTGGGCGGTGCTTGCCTATATCTGCGTTGATTTCGGCTTTCTTGAAAAGCTCATCACCGTGACATCCAGCGATCAGCGAATATGGAGGGCGGGCGCGGAAGTGGCGCTCGCCTCCAGCTTCGTGGTCTTCCTGTTCACCTATCTCAATCTCAACCGATGGCATGCGCATCTGGGTTATGCGACCTTTGCCTGGGTGGTGGGTCTGGCGCTGCTGTTCGGCGTGGCGATCTACGATCCTTCGGTTGCGTCGGGCATCGCCCGCGTGTCCTTCGCGCTCACCGCAACGGCCGGTATCGCACTCATCATCTATCTCGGCTTCAACCGTTACGACCGGGCGATTTTGCTCGTGCCCTCCTGGGCGCTCATCCTCGTCTGGCTATTCGGCAGCTGGCTGACGGTAACGGGGCAACTGGACAATGACATCGTGCAGCCGGCGCTTGGCGGCGGACTGGTGCTGATCGTGCTGCTGATCGGCTTTACCGTCATCCAGCATGCCTTTGCCGGCAGCGCCTATCAGCAGGGCCTGTTCTCTGACCTTGAACGCCAGTCGCTGGCGCTGACGGGCAGCGGCGATACCGTGTGGGACTGGGACGTGACGCGCGACCGCATCGTCACCACGCCCGACATTTCCAACCGCCTGGGGCTGGAACCCGGCACCATGCATGGTGCTGCGCGCAACTGGTTGCCGCGCCTGCACCCTGACGATCGCGACCGCTTCAAGGCGACGCTCGACGTGCTGCTCGACCACCGCAAGGGCCGCCTCAACCACGAATTCCGCATTCGCGCCGAAGACGGGCATTTCCACTGGCTGCAAATCCGCGCCCGTCCGGTTCTCGGCTCCAACGGCGAAATCATCCGCTGCGTCGGCACGATTACCGACATTACCGAGCAGAAGAATTCGGTCGAGCGGCTGTTGCAGGATGCGATGAACGACAATCTGACCGGACTTCCGAACCGGCAAGTCTTTCTCGACCGCCTGCAATCGATCCTCAACCTCTCGCCCGACAGCGAGGGCGTGCGCCCGACCGTGATGGCGATCGATATCGACCGTTACAAGCTGGTCAACGATACGCTCGGCATTGCCGCGGGCGACAATATTCTCATCGCGCTGACGCGGCGCCTGCGCCGCCTGTTGAAACCGCAGGATACGCTGGCGCGCCTCGGCGGCGACGAATTCGGCCTGATCCTGACCTCCGAGCGCGATCCGCAGCGTGTCGCAGATTTCGCCGATGCGGTGAACAAGGCGATCATGGTGCCGATCAATTTCGCCAATCGCGAAATCATCCTCACCGCCTCCATCGGCCTCGTCTCGTGGATCGACCAGCAGGAAAGTGCGGCCGGTCTCTTGAGCGACGCGGAACTTGCCATGTACCGCGCCAAGCGCGCCGGCGGAAACCGTGTCGAGCCGTTCCGCCCCGCCTTCCGCACCTCCGGCACTGACCGCCTGCAGATGGAAAGCGACCTTCGCCGCGCCATCGAGCGCAAGGAGCTGTCGCTCGCCTATCAGCCGATCGTCAAGCTCGACGATGGCGAGCTGGCCGGCTTCGAGGCGCTGATGCGCTGGGAACATCCCAAGCGCGGCAATATTCCGCCGAGCGAGTTCATTCCCATTGCGGAAGCTTCCGGCCTGATCGAGCCGCTCGGCATGTTCGCACTGGAGCGGGCGGCGACCGATCTGATGGACTGGCAGCATGCCATTGAGAAGATGCCGATCTTCATTTCCGTCAATATTTCCAGCGCGCAATTGCTGAACAACGAATTGTACAATGATGTGCGCAGCATGCTGACGCGCACCCGCTGCAATCCACAGCAGCTGAAGCTGGAGCTGACGGAATCCGTCGTCATGGAAAACCCGGAACAGGCGCGGCTGGTGCTTTCCAAGCTGAAAGAAACGGGCCTGAGCCTCGCCATGGATGATTTCGGCACCGGCTATTCGTCGCTCGCCTATCTCACCCGCTTCCCCTTCGATACGATCAAGCTCGACAAGGCGCTGGTGGCCAATACCAGCGACAAGCGCAATGTGCTCCTACGCTCCGTCATCGCCATGGCGCGCGCGCTCGACATGCAGGTGGTGGCGGAAGGCATCGAGACGCCGGAAGATGCGGCGGAATTGTCGCGCATGAATTGCCATTTTGGCCAGAGCTTCCTGTTCGGCACCCCGGTCTCGGGCGATGCGGCTCTGAAGCTTCTCAGGGAGCGGTTCCAGCCGACGAAGCGGGCTTCGTAAAGGGGATGAGTGCTGTAGCGCACTCCCCCCCGTCCCCTCTATCTAACGCGAGGTCATCCTCGGGCTTGACCCAAGGATCCATTGTCGCAGGTGGTTGTGGATCCTCGGGTCAAGCCCGAGGATGACGTCGAGGGTAAGGCGTTCCTTACTGAACCATCATCACCGGCTGTGCATCCGCCGCCACCCTCCCATGCAGGAGGTCGTGAATGAATTCCATCTTCGTCACCACCGGCGGCGTCAGCACGAAGGGATAGAGGTCCGCCTCCCCCATGCTGCGCTGGATGGAATTGATGGCGACGCTGAGCGGAATCCAGGCCTTGACCAGTTGCGCGGCGCTGCGGGCCTTGTAGGGATCGAACGTCACCTCTGCGGCCATTTCCTCATGTCCGTCCGGATCGATCGCCACACCGAAGGCGCGCGCCGTTTCGAGCGTGTCGACGATATGCAGGTAATGGGCGAAACATTCGGCGAAATCTTCCCATGGGTGGACGGAGGCGTAGGAGCTTATGAAATTCTCCTGCCAGTCAGGCCGAGGTCCCTGCTCGTAATTACGTTGCAGCGCCGCCGCATAATCCTCGCGCTCGTCACCGAACACGGCGCGGCAGGCTTCCAGCCGGTTCTCATCGCGCACCAGCTTGTTCCAGATGAAATGCCCGACCTCGTGGCGGAAATGGCCAAGCATGGTGCGGTAGGGTTCGTTCATGTTGGCGCGCACCTGCTCGCGTGTCGCATCATCGGCTTCCGCCGCACGGATGGCGATCAGGCCCTCATCGTGACCGGTCATGGCGGGAATAACCGAACCGTCGGGCGCCACCTCATCGACCAGAAAGTCGAAGACCAGCCCACCCGCCGGATCGGCATCCCGGTTGGGATGCGGCAGGCCGAGCCGCAGGATCGAATAAAACAGATGGCGCTGCGCCTGGCTGAGACGTCGCCACTGTTCGATCCCCTGCTCGGTCGCGATATCAGGCACCAGACGATTATGGCTGCAGGCCGGACAAAAAGCGCTGTCACTTTCCGCCGGGACAGACCAGTTGCAGATGTCATTCACCTCGTTGACGCAGAAACGCACCTGTTTTTCCGGCTGGGCAACGATCTGCCAGTTCGGCTCGCCCGCGGGTGCAAGCGCTTCCATGGAAAGGCGCTCCGGCACGAAGGCCAGACGATGACCACAGGAGACGCAGAAACGATTGTCGAAATGGACCGGCTGGCCGCAGGAAGCGCAGGAAAAAAGCTTCATCGATGAAACCCTTGCGATGGATCAGGTGGGGTGGAGGCAACCGTAGAATATCAACATGAACGGCGTAACAAGCCGGACGTTCCTGCCCCTCAGACGACAAGAGCGCATGTGCTGTCACACATGCGCTCCGAGCGCCGCATCGTCAGAGAGGCGCAATCCGTCGGGCGAGATTACATCCGATCAACGGCGCCCTTGACGGCATCCTTGGCCTTGCCAACGTTTTTCTGGATCTTGCCCTTTGTTTCCTGGGCCGCACCCTTGGCGCGCAACTCGTTGTTGCCGGTCGCTTCGCCGACGCTCTTCTTGACCTTGCCGGCGACTTCGTTGGCTTTACCGGCGATCTTGTCTGATGTGCTACCCATGTCACTGCTCCCTAGTTTAACCGCACTGTCTTGTCCGGCTTTCCGGGTGACTAACGTGAGGGAGCAAGGTTTGGTTCCAGCCGGCAGACGCGTGAAAGCGGCGGAAAACTCAGGCGTGGCCGGCATCGGGCGAGAGCATGCGCGGGTCGACGCCCATCAACGCAAGCGCGCGCTCATATTTATTGTCCAGTCCGCGGTCGAAGATCAGCTCTTCGGCGGCCGGGCAATTCAGCCAGCCATTATTGGCGATCTCGTTTTCCAACTGCCCCGGTCCCCAGCCGGCATAACCCAGCAGCATGGTGGCCCTTTGCGGGCCGCGGCCGTTGGAAATGGCGCGGACGATATCGAGCGTCGCCGTCAGGGAAATGTCGTCGCTGACCGGAATGCTGGATTCGCTCAGGTAATCATCCGAATGCAGCACGAAGCCCCGACCGGATTCGACCGGACCGCCGCACTGTATCGGAAATTCACGGGTGCGGTTGGGCAGCATGATGGCGTCGTTGCTATCAACCAGTTTCAGATGCAGCAGAATATCGGTGAAGGTGATCTGCTGCGGACGGTTGATGATGAAGCCCATGGCACCGGCATCCGAATGGGCGCAGATATAGATTACCGAACGGGCAAAATTGCCATCGTCCAGCCCCGGCATCGCGATGAGGAACTGACCATCGAGAAAGCCACGTTCGCGTTTGTCCATCAGGGTTGAAAAGCTCACCGGCGCCTCCAGCAGGCCGAATTCCGTTCTTGAACGGAAAAGGCGTTCGCACTTCGACAGGGAACAGGATGCGGCATAGCGCCCGATCAATCAACCGAAAATGATGAACCGCACGAATTCGTAACTGGTCCGCCGGGCGATGTTGGGTTAGACGGAAAGAATGAGCTTCAGGACATTCTTTCGATTTTCACATCTTCGCTTCCTCGCCGCATTCGCCGCCGTCCTCGGCAGCGGGCAAGCCGCCCGGGCAGAGATTACCGACTGGGCCAGAAGCGAAGGCGGCCAGATGCGCGTGGCAAGCCTTGCGATGGATGCGGACGGCGTGGTGCGCGGCGTGCTGCAGATCGAGCCGAAAGACGGCTGGATAACCTATTGGCGGGAGCCGGGAGAAGCCGGCATACCGCCTCAGATCAGGCTCGACCCGGCAAGCGGTGTCAGCCTTACCACCATGGCCTACCCGGTTCCGAAGCTGATTGAAAACGGCGACATTACCGATATCGGCTATGATCACGCCGTCAGCCTTCCCTTCCAGCTGAAAGCCGCCGACACATCCGCAGGCGGGAAGATCGACCTCACCGCCTTCATCGGCGTCTGCCAGAATATCTGTATCCCTTTCGAGGCGACGTTTTCGATCGACCGCGGCCAGGCGGGCGATGATGACGGCGAAGAACGACGATTGCTGGAAGAGGCGCGCGAGACGCTGCCCGAAGCCGCATCCGACGATTTCAAGGTGACCGATTTCCACATCACGCCCGACAAGACCATGCTTGGCGTGCAGCTGCAGCTTCCGGAAAACGCACCGAAGGAGACCGAAATCTTCATCGCCGGTCCCTCGGGCTTTGCCTATTACGAACCGCAGAACCTGGTGCGCGACAAGCGCAAGCTCTCTTTCTACATGAACATCAAGGGCCTGCCGAAAACCTATCAGGTGCAGGGCAATAGCTGGCCGATTCTGGTCAAATCCGGCGACCGGGCCATGGAGACGATGCTGAATTTCCCGAAGCCCTGATGGGTTTTGCCGCCACGCTTGAGCGATCGCCTCCGCAGTGGAATTTCCCGCGAAAACCGCATGACACGTTTCATTTGGTTGCTCTATAGTCGCGCGAACCGAACGGCTACAGGAGCACGGACATGACCATCAAGATCGGCGAAAAACTGCCTTCCGCAACCTTCAAGGAAAAGACGGCCGACGGCCCGGTGGAAACCACCACGGACGCGCTTTTCGGCGGCAAGAAGGTGGTTCTCTTCGCCGTGCCCGGCGCTTTCACCCCCACCTGCTCGCTGAACCACCTGCCGGGCTATCTTGAAAACCGCGACACCATTCTCTCAAAAGGCGTGGATGACATCGCCGTTGTCGCCGTCAATGACTGGCACGTTATGGGCGCATGGGCGCAATCGTCCGGCGGTCAGGGCAAAATCCACTTCCTCGCCGACTGGGATGCCTCTTTCACCAAGGCACTTGGCCTTGATGCCGACCTTTCCGGCGGCGGCCTCGGTGTGCGCTCCAAGCGCTATTCGATGCTGGTCGAAGACGGCGTGGTGAAGTCGCTCAACGTGGAAGAAAACCCCGGTCAGGCGACGGTTTCGGCCGCTGCTGCGATGATCGAGCAGCTTTGAGGGCAGGTGGCTTAGTCTCTCCGTCATGCCGGACTTGATCCGGCATCCAGCCACGGCGCGTCTGCGCCTTGATAAGAGTCTTTTGCGATCAAGGACTTGATCGCACTGGACCCCGGATCAAGTCCGGGGTGACGGTGTATCGACTGACACGACATCGCCAAACGCATCAACGCTGCTTTTAGCGACAAAACAAAAAGGGCGGCCAAGCCGCCCTTCCCTCAGACATTCATATCAAACACCAGAAGCCCGGCCAGACCGCCATCGGTCAGCGACACGAGGCGCTCGCCGACTTCCATATGCTGGGGATGGGCGAGGTAATCGTCGCGGGCCTCGGGGCTTTCAAGCGTCACGATAAAACCGTCGACGAAACCGCCATTCAGGCCCTCGGGCGAAACATTCTGGCCGTATTTTACATCGATGATGCCCGGTATCACGTCCTTCAGGGCCGCAATCGCTTCGAACACCGCTTGTTTTTCAGAGGATGCCGTCGCAGCCTTGAAGCGCAAAAATACACAATGCAGGATCATCCGAATTCCTCTCCTCCGCCGGACTGTCCGGCTGTTTGACGACAAGATAAATCGGGTTTCAGTTTTCACAACCCCGGATTAGATATGGCCCGGATTACACAGGCCGAATAAGACAGGTTTCCATTACCGCCGTTTGAAGGGCTCCATGCCCTTGCGCGCCAGTTCATCGGCGCGCTCGTTTTCCGGGTGGCCGGCATGGCCCTTGACCCAATGCAGCGTTACCTTGTGGCGCTCCTGCGCCGCTTCCAGCGCCTGCCACAGCTCGACATTCTTGACCGGCTTGTTATCGGCGGTTTTCCAGCCCTTCTTTTTCCAGCCGAAAATCCATTTGGTGATGCCGTCTTTCACATAGGCGCTGTCGGTATAAAGATCGACCTCGCAGGGGCTTTTCAGCGCGTTGAGCGCCGAAATCGCCGCCAGCAGTTCCATGCGGTTATTGGTGGTCTCGGCCTCGCCGCCGGAGAGTTCCTTCTCCACCTCACCATAACGCAGCACGGCACCCCAGCCGCCGGGACCGGGATTGCCGGAGCAGGCGCCATCGGTGAAAATATCGACATGTTTCATTCGCCGGCCAGCCCATATTCGGCGACATTGGCGATGGAGCGGTGGAACCGCAGCTTGCGCAGATATTCCAGCGGATCTTTTTTCACCACCAGCGCGCCGGCCGGCGTCGTCAGCCAGTCGTAAAGCCGCGTCAGGAAGAAACGCAGCGCCGAACCGCGCGCCAGAAGCGGCAGCGCCTCCAGTTCCGCCTCACTCAGCGGGCGCACCGACTGGTAACCCTCCAAGAGCGCCTTGCCCTTGGTGACGTTATAAGCGCCATCCTTTTCGAAGCACCAGGCATTGAGGCAGATCGACACGTCATAAGCGAGCAGATCGTTGCAGGCGAAGTAAAAATCAATCAGACCCGAAAGCTCGTCGCCGAGGAAAAACACATTGTCCTGAAACAGATCGGCATGGATGACGCCGGCTGGCAGATCCTTCGGCCAATGGGCGGCGAGATAATCGATCTCGGGGCGAATCTCGTCTTTCAGGCCCTTCTCCACCTCGTCGGCGCGGTCTTCGGATTTGTCCCAAAGCACCTTCCAGCCCTCGACGGAGAGTGCGTTCGGCCGTCTGATTTCGAACCCCTCGCCCGCCAGATGCATGGCGGCCATCGCCTTGCCGACTTCGCGGCAGTGCTTCGCTTCCGGCTTTCTCAGCCACATGCCTTCAAGGAAGGAGATAAGCGCCGCCGGCCGGCCCGACAGTTCGCCCAGCAACGCGCCATCCTTGCGCGGCAGCGGCAGGGGGCAGGACAGGCCCTTGGCGGCCAGATGCTGCATCAGGCCGAGGAAGAAAGGCAGATCGTTTTTTTCCACGCGCTTTTCATAAAGCGTCAGGATCAGCGGGTCCTTGGTGGTGTGCAGCAGGAAATTGGAGTTTTCGACGCCTTCGGCAATGCCCTTATAGGAAGTGAGGCTGCCGACGTCATATTGCGTGAGGAAATTCCTCAGATCATCTTCGGTGATGTCCGTATAAACTGCCAATTTCAAATCTCTTGATGAAGGAAAGGGTGAAAATCTGGGGTGAGAATGACGGATGCAACGCGAAGGCCAGCCGCATTGACCGTCATTCCGTTTCAGGCACCGGCGGCGGTTTTCGGCGGAAGCGCATTGCTGGCATTGCCGTTGACGAAAGCCATGTCGTCCGTCGTCAGTTCGATACTGCGCAGCTCGCGATTGACGAGGAAATGTTCCGTTTCCTCCACCGTGACGGCCAGATCGAGCGTCGTGTCGAACCGCGCCTTGAAAGCTTCGATGATCTCATCGACGATGACTTCCGGTGCGGAGGCGCCAGCCGAAAGACCAACGGTGCGGATATCGCCGATCGCATCCCAGTCGATTTCCGCCGCACGCTGTACCAGCACGGAATGTTTGGCGCCGGCGCGCAGCGCCACTTCCACCAGCCGCTTGGAATTGGAGGAATTGGGGGCGCCAACGACGATGAACAGATCGCAGCCGGGCGCCGCCTGCTTTACCGCATCCTGACGGTTGGTGGTTGCGTAACAGATGCTGTCGGCGGCAGGCGCCTGAATGGCCGGGAAGCGTTCCTGCAGCCTGGCGATGACGCCGGCGGTATCATCGACCGACAGTGTCGTCTGGGTAACGAAACCGAGGTTTTCACGGTCCACCGGCTCATAAACACCCGCATCCTCCACCGTCTCGACCAGCGAGACCGTGCCTTCGGGCAGCTGACCCATGGTACCGATGACCTCAGGGTGACCGGCATGGCCGATCAGCACGACATGGCGGCCGAGGCGCTGGTGGCGCATGGCCTGTTTGTGCACCTTGGAGACCAGCGGGCATGTGGCATCGAGATAAAAAAGGTTGCGCGCCTGCGCGTCTTCAGGCACGGATTTCGGCACGCCATGGGCGGAAAAGACCACCGGCTGCTCGCGGTGCTCGACGGGGATCTCATGCAGCTCCTCGACGAAGACCGCGCCCTTGGCTTCAAGCCCTTCCACCACATAGCGATTATGCACGATTTCATGGCGAACATAGACCGGCGCGCCATAGGCCTTCAGCGCCAGCACAACGATCTGGATCGCCCGGTCCACGCCCGCGCAAAAGCCGCGCGGTCCGCACAGCCTTATTGTCAAAGGGGGTTTGGAAACGGCGATGTTCATTCCTGCTCCTTGGCCTGCTCCTTGGCCTTGCCCGATAACCAGCCATTATCGGACGGCACGTGCTTTATTCACCCTGCGCCTTACCGTTCCGGAAATAGGCAAAACCGGCGACGATGACAAGGGCCACCGCCAGGCCATACCACGTTATCGCATATTGCAGGTGATTGTTGGGCAAATCTATCAGCGTCACGCCACCTTCAGGCCAGCCTCCGGGATTGGGCGCATTATCGGCATCGACGAAGAGGTGGACCAGCCGGTCCGACGGGATATTGACGCTCGAGGCCATCGCCGCCAGATCCTTCCAATAGAAGATGTTCTTGGCGACATCATTATCCGGCAGCAGGGAAGATGGTTTAGTGACGAGCGGCGCGCGCGCCAGTCCGGTGATCGTCACCTCGCCGGCAACCTGGCCGTCGGGGCGCTCTGCCGGTTCCTTCATCTCGAAGGGCACGAAGCCGCGATTGACGAAGAGAATTCGGCCATCGGCAAGCGTCAGCGGCGTATAGATATAATAGCCGGTTCTGCCCTGATGGGTGGCGAAGAAATGCCGTTCGCGGGCGTGATCGAACGTGCCGGAAAGGCTGACCCTGCGATATTCTATCTCGCCGCCGCTTTTTGTAATGGTCTCGATGTCGGAGAGCGTGGCCGGGCTTGCGCTCCGCCGCTCCTCGATATCGGCCATCAGGGCCTCTTTCCAATAGAGCCGCTTCACCTGCCAGGTGCCCAGCCCGAGCAGGATGGCAAGTGCCAGCAGGACAAGCGGCGCAGCAAACCAGACCCGTCTTTCCGCCGCCTTCATGTGGGAAACATCATTCACGATCAAGCCTGCCTTCGCTTGCATTGTTGCGGTATTGCAGCGCAATCATGATCCCTTTCAGCTTGCGCAGCAGCACGAGCGAGACAATCACCGTGAAAGGCAACCAGAGCATGACATGCACCCAGACGGGCGGGCCAAAACGCTGATCGAACCAGAGCGCCAGACCGACGACCAGAAAACCCACAATCAGCATGACGAAGACGGCCGGGCCATCACCCGCATCGGCAAAGCCATAATCCAGCCCGCAGGCGCTGCAGGCCGGTTTCGGCGTCAGGAAACCGTCGAACAGCCGGCCGTTACCACAACGCGGGCAGCAGCCTTTCAAGCCCACCTTGATGGGATCAACAGGCGCAAAATTGCCGTTTGATGGTTCTGACATGATGACCTCCCGCGAAGTTGCCTAACCCCTCGCCCGTCCTCCTCGGGCTTCACCCGAGGACCCACGATTTCAGCGGGCTATGGATCCTCGGGTCAAGCCCGAGGATGACGTCCAATCTCCTGGAAGCTTGCCTCAGAACCCGGGCACCTGTTGTTGCTCGACGGCGCTGCGACTTTCTTCTCCCCGCCGGGGAGAAGGTGGCCCGAAGGGTCGGATGAGGGGGCGAGCTATCGGTCTATCTCTACCGTAGCCCCCTCATCCCGCTGCCGCAGACTTCTCCCCGGCGGGGAGAAGAAACAAGGTGCACCCTCTCGCTCCACCGGATGCCTTGCTTTGGCTTTAGGCCCTATCCAGCGCTATCAGCCGTGCACCGGCGCTCCCCAACCACCCCAGATGTAGATGGCGAAGAACAGGAACAGCCAGACGACGTCAACGAAGTGCCAGTACCAGGCGGCGGCTTCGAAACCGAAATGCTGCTTGGGCGTGAAACCGCCGGCAATGGCCCGGAACAGGCACACGAGAAGGAACACCGTGCCGACGAAGACGTGGAAACCGTGGAAACCGGTGGCCATGAAGAAGGTCGCGCCATAGATCGAATTCTTGAAGTCGAACGGGGCGTGAATGTATTCGTAGACCTGCACCGTAGAGAACAGGACGCCGAGCGCGACGGTGAGAACCAGACCGGTGATCAGGCCCTTGCGGTCATTGTGCAGCAGGGCGTGGTGCGCCCAGGTGACGCAGGTGCCAGACAGAAGCAGGATGACGGTGTTGTAGAGCGGCAGGTGCCAGGGATCGATGACTTCGATACCCTTTGGCGGCCATTGACCGCCGGTATATTCGAGGCGGGACGCCTGAATGGCCTCATGCGGATAAAGGCTGGCATCGAAATAGGCCCAGAACCAAGCGACGAAGAACATCACCTCGGAGGCGATGAACATGATCATGCCATAGCGCAGGTGAAGCGAAACGACGCGGGTGTGGCTGCCCTCATTGGCTTCCTTGATCGTGTCCGCCCACCAGGCGTACATGGTGTAGAGCACGATGACGAGGCCGATATAGAAAAGCCAGGGATTGGCCAGTTCCGCGCCGAACAGCTTGAAGGAACCGCCCGACAGGTAACGCATGTAACAGACGCCGCCGAAGGTCAGGATGAAGGCGCCGATCGAGGCCAGAAGCGGCCAGGGGCTTGGATCTATGATGTGGTAATCGTGGTTCTTCTGATGCGTATCTGCCATTGCGACAATCCCCTGGTATCTCTTCCCTGATCCGGCCCCGGATAAAAGGCCAGATCTCCTCTCACAATTTGCTTTCGCCAGACTCGGTCTTTACCGGCAAGGACGCAACCGGTTTTTCGGTTTTGGCCGGATAAAACGTATAGGACAGCGTTAAAGTATGAATGCTCTTGGTTTCGCGCGCAGTGGCGATGTCGGGATCGACGAAGAAAACCACCGGCATTTCCAGCGTTTCACCCGGCTGCAGCGTCGTTTCGGTAAAGCAGAAACACTCCACCTTGTTGAAATAAGCGCCCGCTTCCATGGGCGTGACATTGAAGACCGCCGTTCCCGTGGTTGCCACGGGCGAGCGGTTCGTCGCCTTGAAGGTGACCTGCACCGTCTCCCCGATCTTTGGCGTGACCTTCTTGTCAACGGGACGGAAATCCCAGTTGAGACCGTTCGACGTATTGGCGTCGAAGGTGACGTTGATGGTTTTGTCGAGGATGACGTCGGAATATTGCTCGACGCGCTGGGTCGTGCCGTTATAGCCGGTGACGCGGCAGAACAGCGTATAAAGGGGAACGGCGGCATAGGCCATGCCGATCATGGCGCAGAAAAACACGAGACAGAGCACGAGGATCGAGCGGTTGCTTACCCGCTGCGTACCGGCCGTTGCCTTATCTGATCCGATATTTGTCCCAGTATTCGCCATGTCCTCCCCCTCCTCCGATCTCGTCCTCTTACCGTCAGGCCGTCAATGCGAACCGATCTTGATGATGGTGATGACGTAGAACAGCACCACCAGACCGGCGAGCAGGACGCCGAGCGCAATATTGCGCCCGCGTCTCGATTTTTTCTGCGCCGCGCTCAGTTCCACCGTTTCCATCACAGAACTCCCGAAATCACGGCCTTCAGGGCCGGAGCAAAATGGTCGGCCAAAAGGCCGGAGAAGATGGCGAAGAGGTAAAGCACCGAATAGGCGAACATCTTCTTGGCGGGCAGCATCTTCTCGTCACCCTCAGGCATGCGCCGGACATCGAGCGAACAGTAAACGAAGATGGCGCTCAGCACCGCAGCGAAAATGCCGTAACCGCCGCTCGCCAGTCCCGTGAAATAAGGCGCCACGGCAGCAGCAGCGGTCAGCACGGCATAAACGATCATCTGGTTCTTGGTGGAGCGCTCGCCCGCCACGTTCGGCATCATCGGAATGCCGACGGCGCCGTAGTCACGCATTTTGAAGAGCGCCAGCGCCCAGAAATGCGCCGGTGTCCACAAAAAGATGATGAGGAACAGGATGACGCTGTCAAGCGAAACGCCGCCGGTGACGCAGGCCCAGCCGAGCATGGGCGGGAAAGCGCCGGCAGCACCGCCGATGACGATGTTCTGCGGCGTCGAGCGCTTCAGCCACATCGTATAAACAACGGCATAAAAGAAGATCGTAAAGGCCAGCAGGCCGGCCGAGAACCAGTTGACCGCAAGGCCGAGAATGACCACCGAAAAGGCCGACAGCGTCAGCCCGAAGGCCAGGGCCTCGCGCGGCGCAATGCGACCGGACGGGATCGGCCGTTTCGCGGTGCGGCTCATCACGGCATCGATATCGGCATCGTACCACATGTTGAGCGCGCCGGAGGCACCGGCACCAACGGCGATACAGAGAATGGCGATGATGCCAAGCACCGGATTGATTTCGCCCGGCGCCAGCACGAGGCCGGCAAAGGCCGTGAAGACGACCAGCGACATGACGCGCGGCTTCAGCAATTCGAAATAATCGCGTGCGCCGGCTTCCGAGAGTTCGGAGCTTTCTGCGCCCAGCATTTCGCGATTGTCGATAACGGTCATTTCCTGTCCTGTTTTCTTTCAGATGACGCTTGCCGCGGCATCCCCTGCACCGGCCCGAAAAACGAAGATTATTTTCGGCATGTTCGGCGCGTCAGTTCCTGGGTCCGAATGTCGCGGGCGGGCGGCATCGGGTCGAACCAATGCCATTCGCCGGCTTTTCGCCGCGCCCATTCCGCCATTCGTCTGCGCCTGCTTCTTCATAAAGGCCAAAATTGGCATTTATCACATCCGGGCATGTATCATGTCGGACGGCGCGCTTCGCTTGGACAAAATGTCACGCAGCGGCGGATCCACCCGCCTTCGGAAACGGCATGGACGAAACCATGCCGCCCCGTATTCCAGCAACCGGAATGCACAGGCCTTGCCTGCACCTTCCGGTCCGCGCATCAGCGAATGCGCGGAAGCTGTTCCCACTGGTGGTAAGGCGGCGGTGAAGACAGCTGCCATTCGAGCGTCGTCGCACCCTCACCCCAGGGATTGTTGCCGGCGATCCGCTTCTTGGCGAAGGCTTCCCAGACGCCGAAGAGGAAGATGCCGACGGCAACAGCCGAGATATAGGAACCATAGGAGGATACCAGGTTCCAGCCGGCATAGGCATCGGGATAATCGATGTAGCGGCGCGGCATGCCGGCGAGGCCAAGGAAGTGCTGCGGGAAGAAGATCAGGTTCACGCCGATAAACATGACCCAGAAATGCAGCTTGCCGATGAACTCGCTGTACATGTAGCCGGTGATCTTCGGGAACCAGTAATACCAGCCGGCAAAGATGGCGAAGACGGCGCCGAGCGACAGAACGTAGTGGAAGTGGGCCACAACGTAATAGGTGTCATGCAGCGAACGGTCGAGACCGGCATTGGCGAGCTGCACGCCGGTGACGCCACCGACCGTGAACAGGAAGATGAAGCCGATCGCCCATACCATCGGGGTCGAGAAGGTCAGCGAACCGCCCCACATGGTCGCAATCCACGAGAAGATCTTGATACCCGTCGGCACCGCGATGACCATGGTGGCGAAGACGAAGTAACGCTGCGCTTCAAGCGACAGGCCGACTGTGTACATGTGGTGCGCCCAGACGATGAAGCCGACGGCGCCGATGGCCACCATGGCGTAAGCCATGCCGAGATAACCGAAGACCGGCTTCTTGGAGAAGGTCGACACGATATGGCTGATGATGCCGAAACCGGGCAGGATCAGGATGTACACTTCCGGGTGACCGAAGAACCAGAACAGGTGCTGGTAGAGGATCGGATCACCGCCGCCTTCCGGCGAGAAGAACGCCGTGCCGAAGTTGCGGTCGGTCAGAAGCATGGTGATGCCACCTGCCAGAACCGGCAGCGACAGCAGGAGCAGGAATGCGGTGACGAGAACCGACCAGGCAAATAGCGGCATCTTGTGCAGCGTCATGCCGGGGGCGCGCATGTTGAGGATGGTGGTGATGAAGTTGATCGCACCAAGGATCGAGGATGCGCCGGCGACGTGCAGCGAGAAGATCGCCAGATCCACCGCCGGTCCCGGCATGCCGCTCGTCGAAAGTGGCGGATACATGGTCCAGCCGCCGCCCACGCCGTAAGCACCCGCCGGACCTTCGACGAAGAGCGACAGGAGCAGCAGGATGAAAGCCGGAACGATCAGCCAGAAGGAAATATTGTTGAGGCGCGGGAAAGCCATGTCGGGAGCGCCGATCATGATCGGGATCATCCAGTTGGCAAAACCGCCGATCATGGCCGGCATGACCATGAAGAAGATCATGATGAGCGCATGCGCTGTCGTGAACACGTTGAACATGTGCTTGCCGCCGTCGATGGCGGCGTCGCCCTCGAAGCCGTAAACCATGGCGGCCAGACCGTGGAAGATCTGGATGCCGGGCTCCTGAAGCTCCATGCGCATGACGACGGAAAGCCCGCCGCCGACGATACCGGCAATGATCGCGAAGATCAGGTAAAGCGTGCCGATGTCCTTATGGTTGGTGGACAGGAACCAGCGGGCGAAAAAGCCCGGCGTATGGGAATGATGCGCATCATGCGAATGATCGTCATGCGCGTGCGCTTCTTGTGCGGAATGACCATGCGAGTGATGATCGTCGTGTGTGGAAGGTCCAGCCATTGTCCTCACTCCAAGTCGTCAGTTGGTTTCGTTGGCGGCAACATCGACCGTGCGCGGAGCGCCGTCGACGGAGGCCATCAGCGCCCGGTTCGCGCCGTTCAGATCAGAAGCGGCGGCGGCGTGCCAGGCATTGTACTGCTGTTCGGAAACCACCCGAATGGCGATGGGCATGAAAGCGTGGTCCTTGCCGCAAAGCTCGGAACACTGACCGTAATAAAGGCCTTCCTTCTCCGGCTTGAACCATGTTTCGTTGAGGCGACCCGGAACGGCGTCGATCTTGACGCCGAAAGCGGGCATGGCGAAGGCGTGGATCACGTCGGTCGGAGCCGCCGTCACCAGAAGGCGAACGGTCTTGCCGACCGGAACGACCATTTCATTGTCCACCGCAAGAAGACGCGGATAGCGGGCCTTGTCCTCCTTGCCCGCAGCCGCGCGATCCTGATCCTTCAGCATGTAGCTGTCGAAGGAGAGCGGCTCGGCACCCTCGGCGGCGGCATATTCATAGCTCCACAGCCATTGCGTGGCGGTTGCCTTCAGCGTCAGGTCCGGGTTTTCCGGCTGCGTCAGCTGCGCGTTCAGAAGATTGAACGACGGGAAAGCGAGGAACAGGAGAATGAGAACCGGGGCGAGCGTCCACACCACCTCGATCGTCGTGTTATGACTGGTCTTGGAAGGCACCGGATTTTTCGCGGCGCGGAATTTCAGGGCGACGATAATGAGCAGCGCAAGAACGAAAAGCGTAACCGGAACAATGAACCAGAGCGTATATTGTTCGAACCAGCGTATTTCGTGCATGATCGGCGTGGCGGCCTCCTGCATGCCCATTTGCCAATGCACCGGCTGATCGGCGTGGGCGCCGACAGCCGTGAGCAGACAGGTCATCCCCGCCAGTGCTGCGTAAATCCTATTCGTCACGGTACCCTCTCCCTCACGCGTCTGATCTAGATCAATCACAGACGCAGAATCCATGCTTATGGTACTAACTTCAAACCACAGTTTGTCCTCTGCCGCAATATGCGTCGGGACACGGATGCGCCCCAATTTTGCCATTGGTCAATCCATGAGCGACTTTCTCCGCCCCCATGCCCGACCGGACTGGCCGAACACAGTTTCAAATAGCGCAGATGCGACAAAGCCCCTTCTTCCGGCCGGTTTTGCCGTGCGTTTCGTCGCCGGATAATGGATGTCGCGGCGGCAAATCACACGCCCATACGGGCGGACAGGTCCTATTTCCGCCCAACTCCGCTGGAATTGAAGGCCTGAGGCTTTTTTTTCCGGATTATGGCGTCAAAATAGCCGCACTGATTCGAATCCCAGAGGTATCCATGCGTCTTTCCCCGCTCGCGCGCACTTTTCTTGCCGCCGCCGGTCTTGCCATCATCGCCCCCGCCGCTGCGGCGCTGGCGCAACAGCAGCCGCCCGGCACGCCGAAGTCGACGCATGGCGCATGGTCTGTCATCTGCGACAAGCCGGCCGGCGCCTCCGAAGAACAATGCGCCCTGATGCAGAACGTGATTGCCGATGACCGCCCGGAAGTGGGGCTTTCGGTGGTGGTGCTGAAAACCGCCGACCGCAAGTCGCGCATCCTGCGCATCCTCGCGCCGCTCGGTGTTCTCCTGAAGGATGGCATGGAGCTTTATATCGACAACAACAATATCGGCCGGGCCTATTTCACCCGCTGCTTCTCCGAAGGCTGCTATGTGGAAGTGGATATTGACGACGAGTTGCTGAAGGTTCTGCGCGCCGGCAAAGCCGCCGTTTTTGCCCTGCGTGAATCCGTCGATCAGGACCGTGTCGGCATTCCGATCGAGCTGACCGGCTTTGCCGAAGGCTACGACGCACTGCCGTAAGGCCTCGTCGTCAACGCGCAGCCTTGCGTCTGCCCGCTCCAGTGCCTAAATCGGTCATTGAACGATAATGACTGGAGCGTGCCATGACCGACGATCTTGTAAAACTCTTCGATTGCGATGAAACGCAATTGCGCAAGCTCGTCGCAGAAGCGCTTGCCGGTGCTGACGATGGCGAACTGTTCATCGAACATGCCCAGGCCGAATCGCTGACCTTCGACAATGGCCGCCTCAAGGGCGGCTCCTTCAACACCGACCAGGGCTTCGGCCTGCGCGCCGTTGCCGGCGAGACGGTGGGTTACGCCCATGCGGGCGAGCTTTCGGAAGGTGCGCTGAAGCGCGCTTCGGATGCGGTGGGCGCCGTTACCAGAGGTTATTCCGGCTCCTATGCCGCAGCACCCCAGCGCACCAACAAGAAGCTTTACGGCGACGAAAACCCGATCGGCAGCCCGAGCTTCGAGGAAAAGGTGAAACTTCTCACCGACATCGATGCCTATCTGCGCGACAAGAATGAGAATGTCCGGCAGGTGACGGCGACGATTTCCGCAAGCTGGCAGGTGGTGGATATTCTGCGCGCCGACGGTCATCGCGTCAGCGATATAAGGCCGATGACCCGCATCAATATCTCCGTGGTGGCCGGCGAAGGCGACCGGCAGGAAAGCGGCTCCTACGGCATTGGCGGCCGTGTCGGCTTTGGTGATTTCATAACCACGGAAAGCTGGCAGCGTGGCGCTGACGAGGCGTTGCGTCAGGCGCTCGTCAACCTCACCGCCATCGATGCGCCGGCGGGCACCATGGATGTGGTGCTCGGCTCCGGCTGGCCCGGCGTGATGCTGCATGAGGCGGTCGGTCACGGTCTGGAAGGTGATTTCAACCGCAAGAAGACCTCGGCCTTTGCCGGGCTGATGGGCGAAATGGTCGCCGCTCCCGGCGTAACGGTCGTGGATGACGGCACCATCGACAGCCGCCGCGGTTCGCTGACCATCGATGACGAGGGAACGCCCTCGGCTTATAATGTGCTGATCGAGAATGGTCGGCTGGTGGGTTACATGCAGGACCGGCAGAACGCCCGGCTGATGGGCGCGAAGGCGACCGGCAATGGCCGCCGGCAGGGTTATTCGCATGTGCCGATGCCACGCATGACCAATACCTACATGCTATCGGGCGACAAGACGCCGGAAGAGATCATCGCCTCGGTCAAAAAGGGCATCTATGCCGTTTCCTTTGGCGGCGGACAGGTGGACATCACCTCGGGCAAGTTCGTGTTCGGCTGCACCGAGGCCTATCTGATCGAGAACGGCAGGATCGGCGCGCCGGTGAAGGGCGCCATGCTGATCGGCAACGGGCCGGACGCGATGAAGCGCGTATCGATGATCGGCAACGATTCCAAACTCGATACGGGCATCGGCAATTGCGGCAAGGCCGGGCAATGGGTGCCGGTCGGCGTCGGCCAGCCGCATCTGCGCATGGACCAGATCACCGTTGGCGGCACGAAGGCTTAGTCGCGGCACGGGCGGCGTCGCGCGTGTGGGGGCATAAGTACTCTGAAGACCGGTGCTGAGCCATCCCTTACTCGTCATTCCGGCCTCGATCCGGCATGACGGCAGGAACCCTGTTGCCGGGCGAGAAGTTAAACCGGCTTCAGCACAGAGCCTCACACATGCCAGCCATGATGAGGATTTTTCTGGCAAGTCACCCGGAAGACGATAAGATCGTCGCATTACCGCAGGCCCATCCTCCCACCGCCGGGCCTCTGCGCGTCAAAGGAGACCATGACCATCATACGAAATGCCCTCGTCCCGGAACTTGCCGTCAGCGACTGGCAGAAAAGCCGCGCTTTTTATTGCGACCTGATCGGTTTTCATGTGGTGTATGAGCGGCCCGAAGAGGGCTTCACCTATCTGGCGCTGGGTGATGCGCAGCTGATGATCGACCAGATCGGCGCGACCCGGACCTTCGTGGCGGACAATGCCGCGCTTGAATTTCCGCTTGGCCGTGGCATGAACCTGCAACTCGCCGTCCCTTCCCTGCAGCCCATTCTCTCCCGGCTGGAACGATCCTCGATCGATCTCATCATGCCGCTCGAGGAAAAATGGTACAGGCGCGGCACGGTCGAGGTCGGCAACCGGCAATTCATCGTTGCCGATCCGGACGGCTACCTCATCCGCCCGTTCGAGAGCCTCGGCGAACGCCCCTTCCGGTTCGGCTGAGCCAGCATGCTGCCTTTTCTTCCTCACGCCGTCGTTTTCGACATGGATGGATTGCTGATCGAAAGCGAGGCGCTCTATCGCGATTCATTTCTGGCGGCGTCAGATGAAGGCGGCCACGGAATGCGGGTCGAGACCTATCAGAAGGTCTGCGGCAGCCCCTGGGATGTCATCACCGGAACCATCTTCGCCGATTATGGTGCGGATTTTCCCATCGATGCCTTTCGGGATGCGTGGCTGCGGCATCTTGCCGTGATGATGGCGGAAGGCGTGGCGCTGAAACCCGGCGTCATCGACATTCTCGATCTCCTCGACAGGCTCGACATCCGCCGCGCCATCGCCACCTCCTCGCGGCACGATTCGGTCACACGCCATCTCGGGCCCCATGATCTTCTCAAACGTTTCGACACCATCGTCGCACGCGGCGACTATAAGGAGCCGAAGCCCTCACCCATGCCGTACCTGACCGCCGCCAAGCGTCTCGACATCGATCCGGGCCGCTGCCTGGCGCTGGAGGATTCCTATTCCGGCGTCCGCTCGGCCACATCGGCGGGCATGATGACGATCATGGTGCCGGATGTTGCGCCGCCGACCGAGGAAATGCGGGAAAGATGCATCGCCGTATCGAGCGACCTTCATGCGGTTGCAGACCTCCTGCAAAAGGCGCAGCTTTCAGAGGTTTGAAAACGCGTCACATGGCTTTAGCCATTGGTCTTTATGATAATGCGCATATCGGCTGACAGGCCGGTCCCGTTCGAATGCATTTGGGGCACATCCATCAACGGAGTGATCATGCTGCTTGTCGCCGTGTCGCTCGCAACGCTTATACTATTTGCTCTTTCCGCGTTTCAGATTGCCCTTGCGGCGGGTGCGCCCTTCGGCCGCTTTGCCTGGGGCGGCGAGCACAGGGTTCTGCCCGCCACGCAGCGCCTTGCCAGCATGGCGTCCGTCGCAATCTATGCACTTGTCGCATCTTTTCCACTGCAAAAGGCAGGCTTCATCACTTTATGGCCGGCAGGCTGGATCGAAGCCGGCATCTGGATCACCGCCTGCACGCTTGCGGTGAGCATCGGACTGAACGCCATGTCGCGAAGCCGTGCGGAGCGGCGGGTCATGACGCCGGTGGCCACCATTCTCGCAATTTTATTCTTTATCGTCTCGCTCTCATGATCGCAGCCGGGGGCGGACCCGGCAGCGCAAAGGTCTGATTTCCCGCCGCAAACTGTCATACCAACGCCGTAAAACGCCACTTCCGCTCTATCGCACCTTTGATATCAAGACCGTTATAATGGGCCAGCAGCAGCACGTGGCCGAGAAGATCGGCGGTTTCGTCGGCCAGATCCCGTTTCATCTCCTCCTTGCTCCTGCCCTTGATGCGCCCCCGCCCCGTCAACCGGTTCCAGGCCTGCGTGACCTCGCCCATCTCTTCCTGAAGCTTCAGCATATACCAGTCCGGATCGCGGATGATCCCGTTTTCAGCAGCATATTTTTGCGACGCCTCTTCAAACTGGCGCATCATGACAGCGAGCATTTGTTCATCCTTTGTTCATGCGCTACAACTCTAATCACGATTCTCCGGCGGCGTCGACCGGAAAGGACATCGTGCAGCGATGAACGGAAATTTCCACGACAGGCGCCTGCGAGCAGGATAGAGAAAAGGTATTCGAAAAACCGTGCCATCCCCCATGTCTCCGCTCGACTTCTTCTCGGCCCTCATCATCGCGCATAGTCCGTCGCTGCTCGCCATGTTTGCGGGCGCCGCCTTTCTGGCCGGCCTCGCCCGTGGCTTTTCCGGCTTTGGCGCGGCCCTCATCTTCATTCCGCTTGCGAGCGCCATTGTCGGGCCACGCATCGCCTCAGTGGTTCTTCTGGTGGTGGACGGCGTCCTGACGCTTGGCATGATACCGCCCGCCTGGCGCATGGCGGACCGGCGAGAGGTGTTCACCATGGCGGCCGGCGCGCTTGTCGGCGTGCCGCTTGGAACCCTGCTGCTTTCAAATGGCGATCCGCTGACGCTGCGCTGGATCATCTCCGTCGTGGTCGTCGTGCTTTTGCTGTTCCTGGTTTCCGGCTGGCGTTACAGCGGCCGGCCGAAGACGCCGCTGACGCTCGTCACCGGTCTTGTCGCCGGGCTGTTTTCGGGGGCGGCGCAATTGGGTGGTCCGCCCATCGTTGCCTATTGGCTTGGCGGCGCGCTCAAGGGCGCCTTCGTGCGCGCCAATGTCATTCTCTATTTCGCGATCTCGACCGTCATCTCCGCCACCAGCTATTTTTTCAGCGGTCTGTTCACGGCCGATATCTTCGTGTTTTTCCTGCTGGCCCTGCCGTTTTACGGAGCGGGTCTTTACGCCGGCGCGCGATTGCACGGGCTGGCCGACGAGGCGGCGTTCAGGCGTATCTGCTATGGCCTGATCGCCATTTCCGCCGTCATCGGTCTGCCGCTCTTCGATTCGCTGCTGAAGTAAGCAGGACTAGGCGGCCTGCATTTCAAGGATACATGCGGACCTTGGACCATGCCGCATCCGGCGTCTCGCGGCGGAATTCGACGCGGTCGTGCAGGCGGAACTTGCGGTCGTGCCAGAATTCGATGCTGACGGGGCGAATGCGGAACCCGGACCAGTAGGACGGGCGCGGAATATCGCCGATCGCATATTTGGCGGTATATTCGGCGACGGCCTTCTCCAGCGCGAAACGGCCTTCCAGCGGCCGCGACTGCTTCGACGCCCAGGCGCCGATGCGGCTTCCGCGCGGGCGCGAAGCGTAATAAGCGTCCGCTTCCGCGTCGGTGACGATCTCCACCTCCCCGCGCAGGCGCACCTGCCGCCGCAGGCTTTTCCAGTGGAAACACATGGCCGCTTTTTTCTGGCCGAGGATCTCGCGTCCCTTCTGGCTTTCGAAATTCGTATAGAAAACGAAGCCGCGATCATCGACGTCCTTCAGCAGCACCATACGCACATTCGGCAGGCCGTTTTCGTCCACGGTTGCGAGGGCGACCGCGTTCGGATCGTTGATTTCGGAGGCCGCCGCATCCTTCAGCCATTCGGCAAAAAGCGTGAACGGTTCATTTTCTTCAGTGAAGTCACTGGATGTTAACCCCGTTTCCGACATATTGACTAAAATGCTCCCGAGCTGATTTGGACCCCAGAGATGATCTCTGGTGAAAGATGGTGACCGTCATAGCAAAGTCGAACAGTCGAACAAAGGGCCTCCTTTCGTCGATCGCGGAAGTTTCCGCTGTCGTGTCAATGCTCGTGGTGCTGAGCGGCTGCGTCAGCCTCGATCTGTTCGGCGGCGACAAGGTCGACCGCTCACTTTCCACCGCTTCCGTTCCCAACCAGCAGAATAACGGGCCGCAGACCGACGACGCGACCATCCGCAACGCGGTGACATCGGCGGATCTGGCCAAACTTGCCGACCAGCCGCTGCCCTGGGCCAATGCCGCAACCGGCAGCGCCGGCGTCGTCACCGCCATTCACGAAGACAAATCCAGCGGTTTCGTCTGCCGCGAATTCAGGACGACACGCCACTCCTTCGAGGGCGTTGCAGCCTATGCCGGCCAGGCCTGCCTGTCGGAAACCGGCGAATGGCTGCTGACCCGCTTCGAGCAGAAATAATCTGTTTACCTTGGCGCATGGAATAGGGCCGGCCTCGGCACAGCGCGCATTCCCCGTAAAGAACTGATTAGCAACTTATTGCAACAGTCGACGTTGATTAAACCGAGGGCCTGCAGGCGAATGATCGCCGGCATCCCTTTTCGGAGGGGTTAGCTTCAGGATTGCGCCATGAGCGGCAGCATGCGCCTGAGCCAACGTAACTGGTGTTTCGCATGCGCGATCCATATTCGATCCTCGGCGTGAAACGTGACGCCCGCCACGAGGAAATCAAGGCCGCCTGGCGCACGAAGGCGAAAACCGTCCACCCGGACGCCAATCGCGACGACCCCGATGCCTCGGCACGATTCGCCGAGATCGGACAGGCCTATGATCTTCTGAAAGACCCCAAAAAACGCGATCTTTACGACCAGGCCCGCAGGGCGGCCGAAAAGAAGCAGCGCGGCGAAACCATCATGCAGCAGCGGGAGGCGGCGCGCGAGGCTGCCGAGCGCGCCAAGGCGGCCGAGAAGCTGATGGAGGAACTGGCCCGCGCCGACGCCCGCAACCGGGCGCAGACCGGCCAGAAGACCGACGCCAGGGCGGAAACCGCCGAAGATATCGTCGAGCGGATTTTCGGTGCAGAGGCACAGAACGACCCGAAGGTGCAGCAGGCGGCGGAAGCCGCGAAAGCTGCGGCACAAGGCGCGAGAGGCGACGTGCCGGGCGCCGGTGAAACGGCGCAACCCGTCACAGGTGACGACAAATCCGCCCCCACCTCGCTTGCCGCCAATCTTTTCAGCGCGCTGGTTCGCCGTTTCCGGCCCGCGCAGCCAACGCCCGAAAAAGCGCCCGATATCACTGCGGAAGCCACCGTCACCGTCGCCGATCTTCTTGAGCGCAAATGGATTACGGTTGCGCTTGCAGAGGAAAGGGAAGCCCGTTTTCAGCTCGAGCCGGGCATGACGGACGGTCATGTGGTGCGGCTGAAGGGACAGGGGCTGAAGCTTCCCAACATGGCGCGTGGCGATCTTGCCGTGACATTGCTCGCCGCCCGCGATGACGCTTTTTCCGTTCGTGGCTTCGATATTCACACAACTTTGCCGATCTCGCTCAGCGATGCGGTTCTGGGTTGCGAAACGAAGGTGAAGACGCCGCTGGGCGAGGAAAGTCTCAGCATTCCGGCCTGGTCCGGTTCGGACCGCGTGCTGAGGCTCGCCGGCAAAGGCCTTGCCGACGGCAAGGGAGAATCTGGCGATCTCGTCATCGAATTGCGCATCGTCCTGCTTGAAAAGCCGGATGAAAAGGTGACCGATCTCATGCGGCACATGCGCGAAGGCCTTTATTTGTGAAAGTTTTGCGAATAGCCGGGACAACGCACCCTTTGTTACGCTCCCTAACAGTTGATGATCTTTGGCAATCTTGAACAGGATTGCAGCCTATGCCATAGGCAGGATCAATCGAAAGTATCAGGGAGCATAAAATGGCTCAGGCATCCGGCCTCATGGCTGGCAAACGCGGCCTCATCATGGGCGTCGCCAATAATCGTTCAATCGCTTGGGGCATTGCCAAGGCTTGCGCGGACGCAGGCGCGGAACTCGCACTCACCTGGCAGGGCGATGCGCTGAAGAAGCGCGTCGAGCCCTTGGCGCAGGAACTCGGTGCATTCATGGCCGGCCACTGTGACGTGACCGATCTCGAGACGATCGATGCGGTTTTTGCCGGGCTGGAAAAGCACTGGGGCAAGATCGACTTCGTCGTGCACGCCATCGCTTTCTCCGACAAGGACGAGTTGACCGGCCGCTATCTCGACACCAGCCGCGACAATTTCAACCGCACCATGGACATTTCCGTCTTCTCGCTGGCCGCCGTTGCCAAGCGTGCCGAGCCTGTCATGAATGATGGCGGCTCGATCGTCACGCTCACCTATTACGGCGCCGAGAAGGTCATGCCGAACTACAATGTCATGGGCGTGGCCAAGGCCGCACTCGAGGCCAGCGTACGTTATCTCGCCGTCGACCTCGGCAATCGCGGCATCCGCGTCAACGCCGTTTCCGCCGGCCCGATCAAGACGCTTGCCGCTTCCGGCATCGGCGACTTCCGTTACATTCTGAAATGGAACGAATATAATGCGCCGCTGAAGCGTACAGTTTCCATCGAGGAAGTCGGCAAGTCGGCGCTGTACCTGCTGTCCGACCTTTCGACCGGTGTGACCGGCGAAATCCACCATGTCGATTCCGGTTACCACACCATCGGCATGAAGGCGGTGGATGCGCCTGATATTTCGGTGGTCAAGGACTAAGCCTGAAAAGTGTAAGAACGGGGTATCGCCTTGCTCGTCTATGTGATCCGGCACGGACAAACGGACTGGAATGCGATACGCCGGCTTCAGGGCCAGAAAGACATTCCGCTCAATGATTTCGGCCGCCAGCAGGCGGTCGGCAACGGCAAGGTTCTGGCGCGCATCCTTGGTGCTACAGCCGATGATTTCGACTACGTGGCAAGCCCGCTCGGGCGCACGCGCGAGACCATGGAACTGATGCGCGGGGCCATGGGGCTCGACCCCAAGGCCTACCGCACCGATGACCGTCTCGTCGAAGTGTCCTTCGGCGACTGGGAGGGCCAGACCCTGCCGGAACTGAAAAAAGAATTTCCGGACCGGGTGAAGGCGCGCAAGGCCAATAAGTGGGACTTCATTCCCCCCGGACAGGACGCGGAAAGCTATGAAATACTGTCCTGGCGCATCGGCGCATGGCTTTCCTCCGTCGAGGTTCCAACCGTCTGCGTCTGCCATGGCGGCGTGATCCGCTCCATCTTCCGGCTCGTATCGGGCATGGACAAGGACGAAGCCTCAAGAACGCAAATCCCGCAGGACCGGATTTTGAAAGTCGAAATCGACAGGAATAGTGCGGATTGGATTTCGTGAGGGATCACAGGGCATAACCCTCTGCGTCGTCCTGCGCGAGCAGCCCGTATATTTGGCGCAACGGCCGCCGCGTATTTCTTCTCCCCGCCGGGGAGAAGGTGGCCCGAAGGGTCGGATGAGGGGGCTAGCTCTCCGAATATCTCTGCCCTTGCCCCCTCATCCCGCTGCCGCGGACTTCTCCCCGGCGGGGAGAAGAAACAAGCGGCAACCGCTCGTTTCACAACGGACGTTTTAGCGTAATGGCAGAGGAAAGAATTGCCTTATCGGCAGGCAGAGCCGCAATCGCCGCTTATTCCACGACCTGAAGATCGTCGACCACGCGTTTGCCATCCACTTCCGTGTAGAAAACCACAACCTTCACGCCCGCTTTCAGGCCTTCGAAATTGAACTCTTCCGGCACGCGATAGGTCTTGCCGTCGTTGAGCGTAATGCTCAGCCCGTTCGCGTCGATCTTGCTGATCGTGCCTTCCACGTCGACGCTCTGGGCGAAGCCGTTGATGGGCATCAAAAGGTTGGCGGTAGCCAGAAGGGCGGCAATCATCATACGCATCGATCTAGCTTTCGTGGATTTGCGTGAAAACCTTACATGCATGAAGAATTGCCTTTCGAATGTGGCGGAAATTGCCCGCAACCATGACATTTTCGGCCCAATTGATGAACGGATTTGGGATCGCGTTCAAGCCGTTAGTGATTTTTACACCGCATTTCGCAGCAATATTGGAAAACTCCGGATTAGCGTGGAAAACGCCGGTATCTTTATACTCTCGTCATCTCCCAAAACCCGGGGGTTCAGACCGAATCATTTGCCCGGCGGCTTCTATTCTCCGTGGTTATGTGTGTCGCCCTGCGGCTGTCGCGCTTCGTGAACGGTATGTCACCTTCTTATCGGGCCTGCGATGAAAGAAAGGCTTTTGCCTTGCTCCGATTTTCCACTATGACAAATCCGCTTGTTTTAAACGGCCCCTGTCCGCAGGTCGGCCCTGCTTTCCGGTCTTGAGAAATATGTCGCATAACAGCTTCGGTCATCTTTTCCGCGTTACCACCTGGGGAGAAAGCCATGGGCCCGCCTTGGGCTGCGTGGTGGATGGTTGCCCGCCCGGCATCCGCTTCACGCTTGCCGAGGTGCAGCACTGGATGGACAAGCGCAAGCCCGGCCAAAGCCGCTTCGTGACCCAACGCCGCGAGGATGACATCGTCAAGGTTCTCTCCGGCGTGATGCTGGATGAGGACGGCGAGACGATGATAACCACCGGCACGCCGATCTCGATGCTGATCGAAAACACCGACCAGCGTTCGAAGGATTATGGCGAGATCGCCAAACGGTTCCGCCCCGGCCATGCGGATTTCACCTACGATCTGAAATACGGCATTCGCGATTATCGTGGTGGCGGGCGTTCTTCCGCGCGCGAAACCGCAGCACGGGTCGCGGCCGGCGCGATCGCCCGCAAGGTGGTGCCGAGCCTCAATGTGCGCGGCGCGCTGGTGCAGATCGGCAAGCACAAAATCAATCGCGACAATTGGGACTGGGATCAGGTCGACCAGAACCCGTTCTTCTGCCCTGACGCCGCGATGGTGCCGGTCTGGGAAGAGTATCTCGACGGCATCCGCAAGGCGGGTTCCTCCATCGGCGCCGTTGTCGAAGTGGTGGCGGAAGGGGTTCCGGCCGGCATCGGCGCACCCATTTATGCCAAGCTCGATCAGGATATCGCCTCCAGCCTGATGTCGATCAACGCCGTTAAGGGCGTGGAGATCGGCGAAGGTTTCGCCTCGGCCGAGCTTTCCGGCGAGGAAAATGCCGACCAGATGCGCATGGGCAATGACGGCAAGCCGATCTTCCTCTCCAACCATGCCGGCGGCATTCTGGGCGGCATCGCGACCGGCGAGCCTGTCATCGCCCGCTTCGCCATCAAGCCCACCTCCTCCATTCTGACGGAACGGCTGTCCATCGATACCGACGGCAACAATGTGGACGTGCGCACCAAGGGCCGCCATGACCCCTGCGTCGGCATCCGCGCCGTGCCGATCGGCGAAGCGATGATCGCCTGCACCGTTGCTGACCATTATTTGCGAGATCGCGGCCAGACCGGCCGGCTAAGCTGAGGTATTTCTGAAATGGCATATGACCAGAAACGTGTCGTAGACGCCATCCGCGCTTTCGAAGCCGGCGAGATCGTTGTCGTGACCGATGATGACGACCGCGAGAATGAAGGCGATCTGATTATTTCCGCGGTTCATTGCACGGCGGAAAAGATGGCCTTCATCGTGCGCCACACCTCCGGTATCGTTTGCGCTCCCATGCCGCGCGAGGAGGCCAAGCGGCTGAACCTCAATGCCATGGTGGCGGAAAACGACAGCGCCCACACGACGGCCTTTACCGTCAGCGTCGATTTCAAGCACGGCACCACGACAGGCATTTCTGCCGATGACCGCACGCTGACGGTGCGCAACCTCGCCAACCCCAATGTTGGCGCCGCCGATTTTACCCGGCCGGGCCATATCTTCCCGCTGATTGCCCGCGAAGGCGGCGTGCTGATGCGCTCCGGCCATACCGAAGCGGCCGTCGATCTCTGCAAGCTGGCGGGCCTGCCACCGATCGGCGTCATCTGCGAACTCGTCAATGATGACGGCACCGTTACGCGCGGGCCGCAGGTCACGGCTTTTGCGGAAAAACACCAGCTGAAGCAGGTTTCCGTCGCCGATCTCATCGCCTATCGTCAGCGCAAGGAAACGCTGGTGGAGATGGAATCCTCCTTCACCATCGAAACGCCCTTCGGGCCGGCCAAGGCGCAGACCTATTCCCTGCCCTGGGACCGGATGCAGCATATGGCGGTGATTTTCGGTGATATCCGCGATGGCGTCGATATTCCCGTTCGCCTTCATCCCGAGAACGTCGCCGACGACGTGTTCGGCGACCGCCAGCCGGTGCGCCATTATATGCAGAAGATTGCCGAGGAAGGCCGCGGCGTCATCGTCTATCTGCGCGAGGGCTCCGTCGGTGTCGGCCAGGTGGCCGGACGGCGCAAGGCGCGCGAACCCGACGAAGCGCATGCACAGGCCCGTTCGCGCGAAAATGAGTGGCTGGAAATCGGCCTCGGCGCGCAGATTTTGAAAGACCTCGGCATCAGCTCCATCAAGCTGCTGACGACGCGTGAGCGCCATTATGTCGGGCTCGAAGGATTCGGCATCAAGATTTCGGCGACGGACATCTGCTGATTTTTGGGGGCTAGTCTAGCTTCACTTAGCGAGTGTGAGGCGAGCGGGTTCCGCTTGTTTCTTCTCCCCGTCGGGGAGAAGTCCGCGGCAGCGGGATGAGGGGGCAAGTTCTCCGCATATCGCTGCCATTGCCCCCTCATCCGACCCTTCGGGCCACCTTCTCCCCGGCGGGGAGAAGAAATATGCCGCAACGCCGCGCGACAATCCGGCATCACGGATCAGGAACGCTGTGTCTGCGTGCCCTGTCTTGCAATCAATCGAGCAAAAAACCTCAGTTTTCCTCCCGCCAGCCCTCCAGATAATTCACGCTCTCAACACCCGTAAACTTCGCCAGCCTCACCAGTTCCGCGTCGAGCTTCTCCAGCCGTCCAGCCGAGGCGCGCACGCCCGGCTCCAGCCACAGGCGACGCACATCCAGCGTGCCGCGCTTGCGATCCGCCTTCATGTCGATGCGGCCGATCAGCCTGTCACCCTCCAGAAGCGGGAAGACGTAATAGCCATATTGCCGTTTCGGCTCGGGCACGAAGACCTCGATGCGATAATAGAAGCCGAACAGCCGCTCCGTGCGGTTTCGGTCGCGCAGCAGCGGGTCGAAGGGGCTGAGGACACGGACGCGGGATGAGGGTTCCGGCACGTCGGTCAGGTCGGAGGTGAAATCGGCAAAGGCATAGGACGGGCGGGCAGTGTCGCCATCGCTTGCAAGAAGCGAAACCTCGCAGAGTTCATCGCGATGGTTTTTGACCCAGTCCCTCGCCTCCTGCGGGGTGACGAGATCGAAAAAGGCGGCGATTTCGCCATGGGTGGCGAAACCCAGCCGCTTCAGCGCCTCACGGCAGGCCCAGTCGACAAATTCGGCATGTTCTACCTCGGTTTCATGATGCTCGCCGGGAATCACCCGTTCGGCGAGATCATAGACCTTCTGGAAGTTTACGCGGCCGGCAATCGCGAGCTTGCCGGTGTGCCAGAGATATTCGAGTGCGGTCTTGGACGGATGCCAGTTCCACCAGCCGCCGGACTGGTGCCCCTCTTCCTTCAGCTCCCGCGCCAGAACCGGGCCGGTTGCCGCAATGCGCTCCAGCGTTTCACCGAAAGCGGCGTCGAAGCCCTCGCCGTGCCATTTGCGCCAGCGCTCCTGAATGATCGGCTCGCGGCGGCGGAAGCGGTGCTTCCAATAGGGATAAAATTCCGTCGGCACGATGGAAGCGTCATGCGTCCAGTGCTCGAACAGCGCCCGGTCCTTTTCCAAAAGCGTGGTCAGATGATCACGCCTGTAGGTCTGGTTGCGGGAGAAGATAATCTGATGGTGGGCGCGCTCCACCGTGCCGATGCTGTCCACCTGCACAAAACCGATATCGGTTATCAGCTGCAGCAGGTCGCTCTTGGAAAGAGCCTTGCCGGGCGGCGAGGAAAGCCCCTGCCGCGCCAGAAAAATTCGTCTTGCCGCTTCGTTTGAAACCTTGATCACCATGGAGCAGAAGGTATGACGGCTTTTTCAGGATTGCAATGTTCTTTTTTTGTTCCTTGTTTCACTTCTGTTGATGACGGGGTATAGAACCGGAAAACGAGCGCGAGGATGTAAGCTTGGAAATCCGTTTCGACGCCGCCGGTGTCGCTTTCGAGGGCCGGCAGGCCCTGCAGCCGCTGTCTCTGACATTGACGGAACGGCGCATCGGCGTGATCGGCCTCAATGGTTCCGGCAAGACCACCTTTGCCCGGCTGATCAACGGGCTGAACAAACCGAGCGAGGGCAAGGTTTCGGTGAACGGTCTCGACACCGTGAGCGACGCCAAGGCGGTCTTGCAGGCGGTCGGCTTCATCTTCCAGAATCCGCAGAACCAGATCATCCTGCCAATCGTGCGCGACGATGTCGCCTTCGGGCTGAAACGGCTCGGTCTCGGCAGAGCGGAAACCGACGCCAGAGTCAAAGCCGTCCTTGCCCGGCTCGGCATCGCTCACCTGGAAGACCGGCGCGCGCATGAGCTTTCCGGCGGCGAATTGCAGCTGGCGGCGCTGGCGGCGCTTCTGGTCACCGAACCGCAAATCCTCATTCTCGATGAGCCGACCAACCAGCTCGATCTCAAAAACCGTGCGATCGTGGAAAAAACCATGGCGACGCTGTCGCAGGCGCTTGTTGTCATCACCCACGATCTGCCGCTGGTTGCGGGTTTCGACCGGGTGCTGGTTTTCCATGAAGGCGCGCTAGTGGCCGACGCCGCACCCGAAGAAGCGGTGGCGCGCTATCTGGAGGTGGCATCGCGATGAAATCGCTGCATGTCGAAGGCGCTGGCTGGCTCTACCGCGTCTCGCCGCGCCTCAAGCTCGTGACGCTGATGGGTTTCAGCATCGCATTGTTCCTCACCCGCGATCTGCTGGTTCTCGCAGGCGCGACGGTTCTGGCCGCCTTCATTCTGGGTGCTACGCGGCTGCCCTTCAAGGATATCGGCCTGCGGCTGCGGCCGGTGATGCTGACCATCTTCCTCGTCGCCGCCTTCAGCTATCTCCTGCTTCCTGCCCATGATGCCAGTGTCAATCTTTTGCGGCTGACGGCGCTGGCGCTGCTTGCCACCGCCGTCACCATCACCGTCAGCATCTCGCAATTCATGGACGAGATCGCACTTGCCGCCGCCCCGCTGGAAAGGCTGGGGCTGGTGAAGGCCGCCGATATCGGGCTCTCGGTCGGGCTCGTCGTGCGTTTCGTGCCTGAAATCGTCAATCGTTACCATGCGGTGCGTGATGCGCACCGGGCACGCGGCCTGCCCGTGCGGATGGCCACCATCATCGTGCCGCTCGTCATTATGACGTTGAAGGATGCCGATGCCATTGCCGACGCCATTGACGCGCGCGGTTTCAGAGGCCAAAGCTGACGGCCAGATAACCATCCGGAGTTTCCGAGCCATGACGACCCGCGACCTTGTGCTGATTTCGCTGTTTTCCGCCATCATCATCGCACTCGGGCTTCTGCCGCCGATCACGCTCGGTTTCATCCCCGTGCCGATCACCGCGCAGTCGCTCGGTGTCATGCTGGCCGGCGTCGTGCTGGGCGCGAAACGCGGTACGCTGGCGGTTCTCCTGACGATCCTGATTGCCGCCATCGGCCTGCCGGTGCTTTCGGGCGGACGCGGCGGCCTTTCCATCTTCACCACGCCGACCACGGGCTTCCTGATCGGCTGGATCGCGGCGGTTTTCGTCACCGGCACGCTCTCGGAAAAACTCGTCAATCGCGGCCAGTCTGCTCTCACACAGGGCATCGGCTTTTTCGTCGCCAGCCTGATCGGTGGCGTGGTCGTGCTTTATGCTTTCGGCATCACCTATCTGGCGCTGGTCGTCGGGCTCGGTTTCGAAAAGGCCTTCATGGGTTCGCTCGCCTTCATTCCGGGCGATGCGCTGAAGGCCGTGCTTGCCGCTCTTGCCGGCCGCGCCGTGATGGCCGGTTATCCGCTTCTGCCGCAGCGCGTCTGAACAGACTTTCTTCGGGAGGAAAAGAATGGCGACGCGTTTATACGAACATCCGATCTTCCTGGAGCACATCACGCCTCCCGGCCACCCGGAGCGGCCAGACCGCCTGCGGTCGCTGAACATCGCGCTCGAACATCCGAATTTCGAGCGGCTGGAACGGATTGAAGCGCCGCAGGCCAATGAGGATGCGGTGCTGCTGGCGCATCCGGAGGAGCATCTGCTTTCTGTCATGCGGCAGATCCCCGAAGAGGATGGCGAGATCAACCGCGTCGAGGCCGACACTTACGTTTCGCAAAAAAGCCTGCAGGCGGCACTGACCGGCATCGGTGCTGCCATGGCGGCGGTGGACGACGTGTTCACGGGTGCGGCCGACAATGTCTTCGTCGCTGCCCGCCCGCCCGGCCACCATGCGGAAACCGCAAAGGCCATGGGCTTCTGTCTTTTCAACAATGTGGCGATTGCCGCCCGCCATGCGCAGAAGGCGCACGGCGCGGAGCGCGTCGCCATCATCGACTGGGATGTGCATCACGGTAACGGCACGCAGGATATCTTCTGGAACGACACATCCGTGCTGTTCTGTTCCACCCACCAGATGCCGCTTTACCCGTGGAGCGGCGACAAAAACGAAACTGGCGTGAAGAACAATATCGTCAACGCTCCGCTTTCGCCCAACACCGGCAGCGAATATTTCCGCGAGGCCTTCAAATCCCGCGTGTTGCCGGCGATTGCCGATTTTTCGCCCGATCTCATCCTCATCTCCGCCGGTTTCGACGCGCATCACCGCGATCCCTTGGCGCAGATCAATCTGGTGGGCGAGGATTTCGACTGGGCAACGGGCCGGCTTCTGGAAATGGCGGATAAATACGCATCGAACCGGGTCGTCAGCCTGCTGGAAGGCGGTTATGATCTGGAAGGGCTGGCGGAATCGGCAGCCATGCATATTTTGAGAATGATGAAGGGTTGAACATGACGGAAAATGCCAACACAGCCGATGTCAGCGGTTATTCTTTCGAAAAAGCCGTCGCCGAGCTGGAAAGCATTGTCGCTCGCCTGGAACGCGGAGACGTGGCGCTGGACGAATCCATCGCCATTTATGAGCGCGGCGAAGCCCTGAAGAAGCATTGCGAAACGCTGTTGAACGCTGCCGAAAAGCGAATCGAGAAGATTCGCCTCGATCGTGCGGGCAAGCCGCAGGGTGTGGAGCCGCTGGACGGGGAATGACTGCGTTTAGCGGGAGCGTTTGGACGTGATTCGATAAGGCAGCCACCTCCTGATTCAAACACTCGACGTCATCCTCGGGCTTGTCCCGAGGATCTGCAATGCATTGATTTTCTTGACGTGTTTAGATCCTCGGGACAAGCCCGAAGATGACGGAGGAGAGGTTTGAAAACTCTCCCCGTCCGTAAGGTGTTCTCACAATGTCGTGTTAACAAGGATCGTTGACGCTGCGTTCGATATCGCGATGCTCCCCTCCCCCTCGGTTATGCTAAACTCCCGCCAGACGATACGAGGAGCTTGCGATGTCCTTCTTTCCCGGTAACGATCCCGTCGCGGGTGATGCTTTTGCCTGCGATGCCATCGAAAACCTGATCATTCCCCGCACCAGCGATATTGGTGGCTTTGCCGTGCGCCGTGCCCTGCCGACCCGGCAGCGGCGGCTTGTGGGACCGTTCATCTTTTTCGACCGCATGGGCCCGGCGATCCTGAAGGCCGGTGAGGCGCTCGACGTCAAACCACATCCGCATATCGGGCTTTCCACCGTCACTTATCTGTTCGACGGCGAAATCAAGCATCGCGACAGTCTCGGCACCGAGCTTGTCATCCGCCCCGGCGACATCAACCTGATGACGGCCGGGCGCGGCATCGTGCATTCGGAACGCACGCCGGAAAACCTGCGCGGCCACCCGCTTTCCATGTCCGGCTTGCAGACCTGGCTTGCCCTGCCAGACCATATGGAAGAAATCGCCCCCGCCTTTGCCCACACGGCGAAGGAAGACATGCCGTTGATCGACCTCAAGGGCGCGACCGGCCGGGTGGTGATCGGCGAATTCGAAGGCCTCACCTCCCCGGTTTCGGCCTTTACGGATACGCTTTATGTCGATCTTTCGCTGGAGCCGGGGGTAAAATTCCCCTTCTCCGCCGATCATGAGGAGCGGGCGATCTATATTCTGTCCGGTTCGCTGGATGTGGCGGGTGATATCTTCGCCGCCGACCAGCTGCTCGTCTTCCGGCCCGGCGACGACATCACGTTGCAGGCCGGCAGCAATGGCTGTCACATCATGATCTTCGGCGGGGCGGCGCTCAATCAGCGCCGTTACATCTGGTGGAACTTCGTTTCGTCATCAAAAGAACGCATAGAGCAGGCCAAACAGGAGTGGAGAACCGGACGCTTCGACATCGTTCCCGGCGACGAAGAAGAGTTTGTCCCTTTGCCGGAAGGTTGAAATTCTATAGAAGTGTACGACATGCAGGGCTGCACCGTCGGCTTTCGATATGAAAGACGCTCTGGCACGCCCTGCTGACGACAAGAAAAGGCCGAACGATTGACCGGAATGCCACAGACACCATTGCTCGACCGGGTGAATTTTCCCTCCGATCTCAAGGAGATCGACGATCGCGACCTGCCGGAACTGGCAAGGGAACTGCGCGACGAGATGATTGACGCCGTGTCGAAGACCGGTGGCCATCTGGGTGCCGGCCTTGGCGTGGTGGAACTGACGATTGCCATCCACAAGGTGTTCAACACGCCCGAAGACCGGCTGATCTTCGATGTCGGCCATCAATGTTATCCGCATAAAATCCTCACCGGCCGGCGCGACCGCATTCGCACGCTGCGGCAGGAAGGCGGGCTTTCCGGTTTCACGCGTCGTGCGGAAAGCGACTATGACGATTTCGGCGCTGGCCATTCCTCCACCTCCATTTCCGCCGGTCTCGGCATGGCCGTGGCGGCGGGTCTTGATGGTAGCGACCGCAAGGTCGTAGCCATCATCGGCGATGGCTCGATGTCGGCGGGCATGGCGTTCGAGGCATTGAACAACGCCGGCGCGCTCGATGCGCGGCTGATCGTCATCCTCAACGATAACGACATGTCGATTGCGCCGCCGACGGGCGCGATGAGCGCCTATCTGGCGCGCCTCGCCTCCGGCCGCACCTATATGGGCTTCCGCGATTTCGGCAAGAAACTCACCGCCTATCTCGGCAAGACCATCGACCGCGCCATTACCCGCGCCGTGACCCATGCGCGCGGTTACGTGACCGGCGGCACGCTGTTCGAAGAGCTTGGTTTCTATCATATCGGCCCAATCGACGGTCATTCCTTCGATCACCTGCTGCCGGTGCTGCGCAATGTGCGCGACAACCAGAAAGGCCCTGTCCTCATTCATGTGGTGACTCAGAAGGGCAAGGGTTATGCACCGGCGGAAGCGGCGGCGGACAAATATCACGGTGTCAACAAGTTCGACGTCATCACCGGCGCACAGGCGAAAGCTAAGCCGAATGCGCCGAGCTATACCAGCGTCTTTGCCGAAGCGCTGATCCAGGAAGCGACGCTCGACGAAAAGATCATCGGCGTCACCGCCGCCATGCCGAACGGCACCGGCCTCGACAAGATGGCCGAGCTTTTCCCATCCCGCACCTTCGATGTCGGCATCGCCGAACAGCACGCCGTGACATTTGCCGCCGGGCTTGCGGCTGATGGTTACAAGCCGTTCTGCGCGCTTTATTCCACCTTCCTGCAACGCGGTTACGACCAGCTAGTGCATGATGTGGCGATCCAGAGCCTGCCGGTGCGTTTCCCCATCGACCGCGCCGGTTTCGTCGGCGCGGATGGGCCGACCCATGCCGGTTCCTTCGACACGACGTTTCTCGCCACCCTGCCCGGCATGGTGGTGATGGCGGCGGCCGACGAGGCGGAGCTGAAACATATGGTGCGCACGGCAGCGGCCTATGACGAAGGCCCGATTTCCTTCCGTTACCCGCGCGGTGAAGGCGTGGGCGTCGAGATGCCCGCGCGCGGCGAGATTCTTGAGATCGGCAAGGGTCGCATCATCAAGGAAGGCACCAAGGTTGCGCTGCTCTCCTTCGGCACCCGGCTTGCAGAATGCCTGGCGGCCGCCGAAGACCTCGATGCGGCCGGCCTTTCCACCACGGTTGCCGATGCGCGCTTTGCCAAACCGCTCGATCTCGATCTCATCCGCCAGCTGGCCAGCCATCACGAGGTTCTGGTGACCATCGAAGAAGGCTCTGTCGGCGGTTTCGGCGCGCATGTGCTGCATTTCATGGCCAGCGCCGGCCTGCTCGACCATGGCCCCAAGGTCCGGACGCTGACCCTGCCCGACCAGTGGGTGGAGCAGGCAAAGCCCGAGACCATGTATGCCAATGCCGGCCTCGACCGAGCCGGCATCGTTTCCACGGTGTTTAATGCTCTCGGCCAGCGTCAGGCCGGCGTCGGTTTCGCCGGCTGAAACGATTGCCGGGACAGGAGGCGGGACGATCCCGCCTCTTTCTCAGGATGCAGCGCCATCAAGAAAACCGACGACACTATCGATCCGGCCCTCGGCATTCAGGCTGACGACATCGGTACCACCCGCAATATCATCCCCATCAGGCGAAATGAGACGCCATGAGAAACGGGTGAAATTGCCGTGTCCATCCGGGGTGCCGGCAAGAACGAAACGATATCCCGGAAATTTCTGCCGCGCCGCCTCGATCATCGCGGCGATCCCCTGCTGCCCCTCGCCCTGCATCAGCGGATCGACGTAGCGCGTGTTTTCTGACCACGCCTGACCGACGAGATGCCTGCGGCGTTCATTATCCTCTTCGTTCCAGGCTGCGAGATAGGTCTGGGCGATTGTGAGATGTTGCGTCATGATTGCGCTCCTTCTGGTTGACGGCCCAAACATGCCGGGCGTCGGAAAGCGGAACAATTACCTCAGAGGTAATCGCATTGCCGCTCTCTTCTGCTAGGTTACGGGCATGACACATCATCGAGAACATGTCGGCCAGGTGCTGAAGGAATGGCGTGCGCGCCGCAGGTTAAGCCAGCTCGATCTGGCGATGGAGGCGGACATATCCGCGCGCCATCTGAGCTTCGTGGAAAGCGGGCGATCATCCCCCAGCCGCGAGATGCTCGTGAAACTGGCGGAGCAGCTTTCCATGCCCGCCCGCGCCGCCAACCGGCTGATGCTGGCGGCGGGTTATGCGCCCGTCCATTCCGAACGGCCGATGGATGCGCCTGATATGGCGGCGGCCCGGCAGGCGGTTGAAACCGTGGTGCATGGGCATATGCCCTTCCCCGCCCTTGCCGTCGACCGGCACTGGAACGTCGTTCTCGCCAATGGGGCGATCACGTCGCTTCTGGCCGGCGTTTGCGAAGAGCTGCTTCGCCCGCCGCTCAACGCCTTGAGGCTGAGCCTGCATCCGCAGGGCCTGAGTTCGCGCATCGTCAACCTCGCCGAATGGCGTCATCACCTGCTGGAACGTCTGCGCCGTCAGGTCGAAGAGACGGGAGACGAGGTGCTTTCCCGGCTGCATGCGGAGCTTGCGGCCTATCCTGCGCCAAAGGTCCCGCCCCATGCCGCCGGGGCCGATCCGCTGGCCATACCGCTCCAGCTTCGCGATCCATCTTCGGGCGGCATATTGAGCTTCATTTCAACCACCACGGTTTTCGGAACGGCCACAGACGTCACGCTGTCCGAACTGGTGCTGGAATGTTTTTACCCTGCCGACGCGGCAACCCGCGAAGCACTGATGCAAGGCACAAAGGAGTAAGACCCGTGCACACCACCTATCTCATCGGCTTTCAGGTCCGCCCCGGCCAGCGTGACCGCTTTCTCGAATTGCTGAATGCGCTGCTCGACGCCATGCGGCACGAAAAGACCTTCGTGAACGCAACACTGCACCGGGATGGTGAAAACGAGAACCACTTCCTGCTGCATGAGACCTGGAGCGACCATCAGGACGTCATCGACGTTCAGATCCACCGCCCCTATCGGCAAGCATGGCACGATGCCCTGCCCGAGCTTCTGGATGCGCCACGGGATATTTCCGTCTGGCATCCCATGCGGGCGGATCACGCCGCATAGCGACACGGACGGTGGGAAAGCCGCGCGCGCCCTTTGCGCTAGGATTTTCGCGACAATACCCGCGGTTCGCCGATTTTGAACCAGGCCTTGGCGATCCTGCCGTTCTCAACTTCATAGATGCAGGCAACGTCGACCTCTCCCTTTCCTTCCGGAAAGTTCCGCGTGACCGTTTCATGGTCAATGACGACATTGCCAACGACAATGCGCGTCAGCAGTTTTCCATGTAAATCCGGCTCCTTGAAGCGCTCGATGTGGCGCTGTCGAATCTCTGCCGCGCTTCCCGCCAGAAGCGTCGCCGGGAAAGCGTAATACTGACAATCATCCGCCCACCAGAGCATGAAGGCATCGATGTCACGGGCATTGTAGGCCTCAAGCTGCTTTTGTACCGGAAGCTCTATTTCACTATTCAAAACACACCTCTGCAGAAATGCCGTCGTGGTTAAATTGATTCTTTGATGAGCGAATGTCCCGCATTTGCAAGCAGACCGAAGGCTTTTTCCAGATCGCCGGTTTTCAACAGCAGATGGTCGCCATCGAAAGTCGAAACCACAAATATTCCTATATCATTGGTGGATAAGGGCTCGATGACGGACAGGACGATGTCCGTTTCATCAAAGGCAAATGGCCCCTGAAACTTAAAACACGACCAGCCCGCATCAAACTGGACATCCCGCGGGATGCGGTCTTTCCGGCAGACGATGGAAAGTTCGTCATCGGTCCGGCTGATGCTGACGAACCCGCCACCATCGGCCCATGCGGGGATGGCTTCAGACGCTTGAAGCCGGGCCACCCCATACTCGCCTTCCAAAACCCGTAATTTGACGCGCGCTGCCATCTGGAAATTACCTTTCTCAAAATACGAAGGCTTGGCTTACCAGCTGCCGATACGTGCGGTTGAGTGCCAGCCCTTATTTGACGCGAAAACCTACCAACAAAAAGGGGGCCTTCCGGCCCCCAATTCTCGCTACACAACCGTGACCGGCCTGCTCAGAACTCCGTCCAGTCCTGATCCTTGGCGGCTGGCGCTTCGGCTGCGCCGCCGAAGGCGCGGGCGAGGCTCTGGCCAAGCGCGCGAGCCGGCGAGGCGACGGGCCTTGCGGTTGCGGAGGCCGATTTTACCGGAGCCTTGCGAACCGGTGCGGCCGGCGCGGGCTGGAAAGCGGGCCTTGAGGAAGACTGGCGCGGCGCGGCGGCATATCCACCGGCAACGGCAGCACGGGCGCCGCCCATCCTGAACTGGCCAAGCAGGCTGTTCAGCGCTTCCGCTTCGCGGGCCAGCGAATGGCTGGCGGCGGTCTGCTGCTCCACCATGGCGGCATTTTGCTGCGTGCCCTGGTCCATGGTGTTCACGGCCGTGTTGATTTCCTGCAGGCCCGTCGCCTGTTCACGGGCCGCGACGACGATGGCGCTGACATGGGCGTTGATCTCCTCGACTTCTGCCACGATGAGTTCCAGAGCCTTGCCGGTCTCGTCGACCAGATTGACGCCGTTTTCCACCTGCTGGCTGGAAGCGCCAATCAGCGTCTTGATTTCCTTGGCGGCATTGGCGGAACGCTGGGCGAGTTCACGGACTTCTTGCGCAACCACGGCAAAACCCTTGCCCGCATCACCGGCGCGGGCGGCTTCGACGCCGGCGTTCAACGCCAGAAGATTGGTCTGGAAGGCGATATCGTCGATGACACCGATGATGTTGCCAATTTCGCCCGAGGATTTCTCGATTTCGCGCATGGCGGCAACCGCCTTGCGGACCACGACACCCGACTTTTCCGCACCGGCGCGGGCGCGCTGCACCAGATTGCCGGCGTCCTCTGCGCCGCGGGCGCTATCGCGCACCGTGGTGGTGACTTCTTCCAGGGCTGCGGCGGTTTCTTCGATGGAGGCCGCCTGCTGTTCGGTGCGGCGCGACAGATCGTCGGCGGCAGACAGCATTTCGGAAGCGCCGGCATTGATGGCGGCCGCGTTCTCGCCGACGGTTTGGAGCGCCTGCTGCAGCTTGTCGACAGCACTGTTGAAATTGACGCGGACCGGATCGATGGCAGGCACAAAGGGCGTTTCAATACGATAGGAGAGATCGCCATCCGCAAGAGCGGCAAGGCCCTTGCCAAGCTCGGCGCTGGCGAAGGCGCTGGCGGCTTCGTCGCGCGCCTTTTCCTCTTCGTTGCGGCGACGTTCAGCCTCCGTCGCGGAGCGCATGCGATCTGTCTCACCGGCGAGGCGGGATTTTTCCAGCCCGGCTTCCTTGAAGACCAGAACGGCCTTCGCCATCTTGCCGACTTCGTCTCCACGATCCGTGGCCGGAACTTCCGTGTCCAGATTGCCATCGGCAAGCCGGCTCATTGCCGCAGTCATGCCGACGATCGGCGTGACGATGGAGCGCGACAGCGCCCAGATAAGGGCAACGGCGAGAAGACCGGCAACAGCGCCGCCACCCAGAAGCGCATATTTCAGGTTCAGTGCGGCGGCCTGCTGCTCGGCCGCGTAAGCGGTGGACAGGCCGTTCAGCTGTTCCTTGATCTTGGCGGCGGAGGCGCGGAAGCCGTCGAGCTGGCCCTTGGCCTGATTGCGGCCGATCTCGATGATTTCGGAAATCGGCGCTTCGGTCGTCTTGCGCGCGGCGATCTGCGGTTCCGCCAGTTCCTTGAAGAACACGGTGGCGGATTTCTGCATGTCGTCGATGGATTGCAGGATGTCCGGCTGGCCGGCGGCCAGCGCGCGGGCTTCGTCGAGCTTCTTCAACATGATGTCGCGCTGGGCGAAAACATCATTATAGGTGCTGTCGCTGCGAAACAGCAGGAAGCCGCGCTGGTTGACGGCCTGTTCCAGCATGGCGGCCTTCGCGCCGTCCACGGCCTGAATGATGTCCTTGGTGCGGTTATTCTCGACCGTGACGCGCTCGCTCCCCAGCGTCTGCCAGAATACGACCGCGGAGGCGAGCAGACACACGCTCATCAAAGCGCAGAAGGTGACAATGAGCTTTATATTGATGGGGAGGTTTTTCAGCGACATCGCAAACTCTCTCGGCGACCCGATGCCGCGTAGCAGGCGTCTGCGCTGCAACGGTCGCAATTTTGTGGATGGGAGGAGTTGCCGTCATGGCAGGTTCCGGTGGCCGCACGGGCCTTGCGCACAAAGTGCAATACAAGCCTTTATATTGGATTAATCGAACATTCTGACTTTGCGGTGCAACATCAAGGGACGACAGCGGGCATCGCCGGTCCCTTTCAGCGATAAATCGCTTGCATCGGCGGGGTTTGGCGGTCATTGACACGGGACCATGTCCAAAACATCTGAAAATGAACGGCTTGACCAGCTTCTAGTATCGCTCGGCCACTTCGCCAGCCGCTCGCGTGCGCGCGATGCGGTTTCGCGCGGCACCGTGACCGTCGACGGCAAGACCGTCACCAAACCCAGCCAGACCGTTGCCGCAAATGCGAAGATCGCCATCAGCGATCCTGCGCAGGCTTACGTCTCCCGCGCCGCCCTCAAGCTGACAGCCGCGCTCGATCATTTCCGGCTCGATCCGAAGGGCCATGACTGTCTCGATGTCGGCGCTTCGACTGGTGGTTTTACCGAGGTGCTGCTCCATCGTGGTGCCAAACACGTCACCGCCATCGATGTCGGGCACGGGCAGATGCATCCAAGGATCGAGAACGATCCGCGTGTGACCAATCTGGAAGGGCTGAATGCGCGCTATCTGACGGCAGAGGATATCGATGACCGGCCCATCGGTTTCATCGTCTCCGACGTGTCCTTCATTTCGCTGAAGCTTGCACTTGCCCCGGCACTTGAGCTTGCGGAAGCCGGCGCTCTGGCTGTCCTGCTGGTGAAGCCGCAATTCGAGGCGGGCCGCGACGCGATCAGCAAAGCGGGGCTGTTGAAGGAGCCGGAAACGGCGCCTGCCGTTGCCGCTGAACTGGAACGCTGGCTGACCGAGGACATGGGCTGGAAGAGCCTTGGCCTCATTCCCTCACCGATTTCCGGCGGTGACGGCAATGTCGAATTTCTTCTCGGAGGCGAAAAGCCATGAGCACACAGACCGTCACCATCAAGAGCCTGGGTGCGCAGGGCGACGGCATCGCGCACTGTCCCGACGGCCCGGTCTATGTGCCCTTCTCGCTTCCCGGCGAGACGGTCGCCATTGCCAAGGTCAAGGATCACGGCACGGTCATGTCGATTGCGGAAGCCTCGGCTGACCGTCGTGACCCCGTCTGCCGTCACTTTGGTCCCGAAGGCAAGAACGGCACCTGCGGCGGCTGTTCGCTGCAGCATCTGGCCGACCAGCCCTACCACGCCTTCAAGCGGGAACTGGTGGTTTCGGCATTGAAATCAAAGGGCCTGACGCCGCCGGTGGACGAGCTTGTCATCTGTCGCCCCGGCGAGCGCCGCCGCGCGGTGTTCGCCGCCCGCCGGACGGAAAAGGGCCTGCTGCTCGGCTTCAGCCAGGCGAACAGCCACCACATCGTCGCCATTGAGGAATGTCCCGTCACCTCGCCCGGCATCGTCTCGCGGCTGGATGCCATCCGCGCCATCGGCCTTTCGATGGTAACGAATGCCGAACCCTTCCGCATGACCGTTCTTGAAACGCTCTCGGGCCTCGACATTTCAGTCGAAGGCATCAAATCCGTCGCCGACAAGCAGCGGCGCGCATTGACGGAAACGGTGCTGGCCATGCGCGGCATTGCTCGCGTCTCGTTATCGGGCGAAATCCTGATCGAGCCGCAAAAGCCGATCATCGAATTCGGCGGCGTTCCGGTCTCGCCGCCCGCCGGCGGTTTCACGCAGGCGACCAAACAGGCCGAAGACGCGATGGCGGAGCTGGTGCTTGCCCATGTCGGCAAATCCAAACGCATTGCCGATCTCTTCTGCGGTTCCGGTACCTTTGCGCTGCGGCTCGCGCGCATCGGCAGGGTGCACGCGGTGGAAGCCGAAGACAAGCCGCTGAAGGCGCTCGATTTCGCCGCCCGCAACATGCAGGGCCTGAAACCTGTCAGCGTCGAGAAGCGCGATCTCTTCCGCCGCCCGCTGATGACGAGCGAATTGAAGAATTACGATGCTGTCGTGTTCGATCCGCCCCGCGCCGGCGCCGAATTCCAGTGCAAGGAACTGGCCCGCAGCACGGTGAAGAAGATCGTCGCGGTGAGCTGCAATCCGCTGACGCTCGCACGCGATCTCGCGCTTCTCACGGAGGGCGGTTATCGCATCACCCGCGTCACGCCGGTCGATCAGTTCCTGTGGTCGCCGCATGTGGAGGCGGTGGCGACGCTGGAGAAATAGTTACCAGGCGGTATCGACCGTGCCGTTGCCGACCACGCCCGAGCAGCGGCAGCTGCCGCCGACACGGCCCCGCTCGATGGGGCAAACATAGGGCCGGCGTCGATTGGCGCTGTCCGGCGGGGTGATGACGCAGACGAAACGGGCGCGGCGCTGGCGGTCGCGGCTGTTGCCGGAATAGAAATTCGGGCTGTCGTCATCCGTGGACTGCGCCAGAATGACGTTGTTGCCCGAAACCGGCAAAGGCGCGGTCGTCGCCGCCTCTGCAATAGTTGCGGCGGAGAGGAACAAGGACAGGGCGAAAACGAAGTGGCGCATGGCAGTTGGCCTTCGGACAATGACGTTGCTTTATCTAACCCAAGCCATATTGACCGCTTCCTTAACCGCAAGGACTTCCTGCCAGAACGCTTAACGGCGCATGAATGCCTCAAAGGCGGCTCGCGCTTCGGCACTTTGCAGCTGCGCGATGAAATGGCGGCCTTCCTCTTCGATGCGGGCGAGCAGATCCGCCGGGTTTCCGCGAACCAGATCGCGGGCGATCTTCAGCGCCTGCTGTGGTTTGGCCGCAAGCCGGGTGGCAAGCGCCAGCGTCTCGCTCTCCACATGCTCCGGAGCGACGACTTTCCAGATCATGCCGGCCTGCACCGCCTGTTCGGCAGTAAAACCTTCGCCCATGGCAAGCAGCGCAAAGGCGCGCTGGTGGCCGATGAGTTTTGGCACGAGCAGGCTGGAACCCGCCTCCGGCACCAACGCCAAATCCACGAATGGAGTCTTGAACAGGCTGCGGCTGGAGGCGACCGTCAGGTCGCAATGCAGGTTCAGCGTCGTGCCGATGCCGATGGCGAGCCCGTCGACGCCGGATACCATTGGCTTTTGGAAAGCGACGAGCGCTTTCAGAAGCTCAAGCGCGGCAAGTTTGCCCTTTCCGCCCGACATGGCGAAGGCGAGAAAATCAGCCATGTCATTGCCGGCAGAGAAGCAGCCTTCCGTGCCGAGAAAGGCGACGACGCGAATCTCTGGGTCCGCATTGGCAGCGTGGAGGGCATATGCCATACGCAGATACATGGCATCGGTGATGGCGTTTTTCTTGTCCGGCCGGTTGAAGCGGATGGTCAAGACATCAGGCGCATGGCCGACGCGCTCGACAAGAATGTGTTCGTCCGACATCTGAAGCTCCTCAAGCCAATACGGTGCGGGCGGCGGCAAGGCTTGCCGCACCTGATATAACGCGGTCCTTCAGCGCCGCCGTTTCCGCCAGCAGATTTTCCGCAGCAAAACGACAAAGGGCTGCGCGATGTCCGCCCCTGCCATCATCGACGGCGGCCAATGCGCCCTTGGCGAGATAGGCGCCGGTGAGCGCCAGACCGAAGAGGCGCTGATAGGGCGTCGCGCCGGCGAGCGCCGTTTCGGTTTCGCCTGCCTTGATGCGGTCCAGCAGCCAGTCGGTCGCCGTTACCAGATCGCCAAGGCTCGCTTCGAGATAACGGCCGGTCTCGCCGAGATCGTCGCGGTTCGAAGCGGCTGTGCAGGCGGCGATCTCACGCAGTTCGGCGATGAAACCGCGCACCTGTGCGCCCTCGGAAAGCGGCAGCTTGCGCAGCACCAGATCGATGGCCTGAATGCCGTTGGTGCCTTCATAGATCGGCGCGATGCGGGCATCACGCAGATAACGCGCCGCTCCGGTTTCCTCGATGAAGCCCATGCCGCCATGCACCTGAATGCCCATAGAGGCGACATCGACGCCGGCATCGGTGGAAAAGGATTTGGCGATGGGTGTCAAAAGGGCAGCGCGCTCCTGCCAGTGAGCGCGCTCCCGGGCGTCTTCAGTCGCATGCGCCATGTCGATGGCATGCGCACAGCTGAAGGAAATCGCCCGCGATCCTTGCGTCAGCGCCTTCATCGTCAGAAGCGTTCTGGCGATATCCGGGTGTTCGATGATCGGGCTCATGCCGGAACCCTGCCAGCCGGGCGCCTTGCCCTGCGTGCGCTCCCTGGCATAGTCGATGGCCTTCTGGGTCGCCGCTTCGCAGATCGCCACGCCCTGCATGCCAACGGCAAGGCGGGCGTTGTTCATCATGGTGAACATGCAGGCGAGACCCTTGTTCTCCTCACCGATCAACCAGCCGAGAGCACCCTTCCCTTCACCAAATTTCCCGTCGCCGAAGATCATGGTGCAGGTGGGCGAGCCGTGAATGCCGAGCTTTTGTTCCAGCGAATGGCAGAACAGATCGTTGCGGCTGCCCGGCCCACCGTTCTCATCAGGCAGGAACTTCGGCACGAGGAACAGCGAGATGCCGCGCGTGCCGGCAGGCGCATCCGGCAGGCGGGCGAGAACGAGGTGGATGATATTATCAGCCGCATCGTGTTCGCCCCAGGTGATGAAAATCTTCTGGCCGAAAATACGGTAGGTGCCGTCGCCATTGCGCTCCGCCCGGGTCTTCAGGACGCCGAGGTCCGAACCCGCATGCGGCTCGGTGAGGTTCATCGTGCCGGTCCATTCGCCGGAGACGAGTTTCGGCAGATAGGTGTGCTTGAGGTCATCGCTACCGTGGGCGACAAGGGCTTCCACAGCACCCATGGTCAGCGTCGGCGCCAGAGCGAAGGCCATGGAGCCGGAATTCCACATTTCGAGTGCGGCGACATTCAGCATATGCGGCAGGTTCTGGCCGCCGAATTCTTCCGGCGCGGTCAGGCTGTTCCAGCCGGCTTCCGCCCAGCGGCGGTAAAGATCGGCCCAACCGTCGGGCGTGGTGACCTTGCCGTCGGCGAGCTTCGCGCCCTGCCGGTCGCCGATCTCGGCAAGCGGCGCGACCTCGGCGGTGGCGAAACGGCCGGCTTCGTGCAGAATGGCATCGACGAGATCTTCACCGAGATCTCCCAGCACACCCTTTGCAAGTGCGTCCTGAAGACCCGCCACATGTTTGAGCGTAAAGGCGATATCGTCCACCGGCGCGGTATACATGCTGCCTCCTCCCGAAGCTTTTGCCTATCGTGCTGATCTTCGGGCTAAATGATTTTTACGTAAACGTCAATTTGAAAATTCCCGTCATTTCAGCGGGATTGTTATAAAACTGTCATATGAATTTGCTCAGCATGCGCTGAAAGGCGCTTCGCCGCCGCCGCTCCCACACCGGAACGACGAACGCCTCCCTCCTCCCATCCAGCCGGTCAGGACTGCCACGATGGATCTCGTAACACCCGTTATTCCCGGCCTTGTCTGGGCCTATCAATTCCACCCCGGCACAGCCCCGTGCCGCCGGCTTGCACCCGATGCCGGCTTTCACGAAATGGCCGATTGCGACGGCTTCTTCTGGCTGCATCTCAATCTCGCCGATCAGCGGGTGGCGGGTTTTCTCGAAACCATAGAGGGTCTCGATCCGGCGGCGCGCGCAAGCCTCACCACCCATGAGACACATCCCTCCATCGTGGTGGATGAAAAATCGCTTTACGGCACGCTTGTCGATTTCCAGCGGGAATTCGACAAGGAGACACGTGATTTCGGGTGGCTGCATTTCGCGGTGAGCGACCGTTTCATCATCACCACCCGCCTGCAGCCACTGCATTCGGTGGACCGGCTGAAGGCGGCGGTCGACAAGAATTCCAACCGCTACCTCACGCCATCGCATGTGTTCGAAGGCCTTGTCGCCGAATTCCAGCGCTCGCTCATCAATCTGGTGATGGAGACGACGGAAGAGCTGAACGCCATCGAGGATATGGTCTATGACAGCGAGACGCGCGACGAACGGCGGCGGCTTGCCCCGCTGCGCCGCACGGTGGTGCGCCTGCACCGGCATCTGCGCACCGTGCTGACCCTGATGCGACGGGCTTCCGCCGCCGATGATGACGAGATGCCCAATGGTTTCGAGGATGTCGCCTCACGCCTTATGGGGCGTCTGGAAGCCGTCGATCATGACGTCTATGCCCTGCAGGAGCGGGCAAGGCTGCTGCACGAGGAAATCGATTCCAAACTCTCGTCGGAGACAAACCGGCATCTTTATATCCTGTCGCTGATGACGGCGTTCCTGCTGCCGCCCTCGCTGGTGACCGGTTTCTTCGGCATGAATACGGATGAGCTGCCGTTTACGGTCGGCACCGGCGGCACGCTTTCGGCCAGCATCTTCATCGTCATCTCGGTAGCGCTTGCCTGGTTCGTGCTGAAGCGGGCGCGGATTTTGTGACGATCAACAGAGGTCAACCGACTTCTTAGCGGGGTGGCGTCGACATTCTAACTCGGCGTCATCCTCGCCCTTGAGGCGAGGATCCACAACCACCGGCGACAATGGATCCTCGGGTCAAGCCCGAGGATGATAAAGGCTGATGTTACGAGGCCTATAAAAAGCTTGAGCCGCCCGGTATTCCTCCGGGCGGCTCCATCGACTTCGGCTCGTCCAATCTATCAGCTGTAAGGCGAATAGCAGGGCTGGCGCGGGCCGTGATATGGCTGGAACGTGTTGCTATAGGCATCGTAGGACCGATAGCGGCCATAGCACCAGTTCACATGTGCCTGGCTCATGCCGGCACGACGGACCGGGCGGTATTCGCGATAGACCGGACGCGGACGATATTCCGGAACCGGGCGGTAGACTTCGCGCGGCTGCGAAAGCGCACCGCCGATGATCGCACCCGTCGCAAAGGCTGCGAGCGGGAACCAGTAACCGTCATGATGACGGTAGCCCGGACGGTAATCGCGATAACCGCGATGACCACCGTACCAGCCACGACGTCCGCCATCCCAGTCGCGACGATCGCGCCAGTACTGCACATTCACGATATTCTTGCTGGCGTCATTGCCCACCGTCTCGACACTCTTCGGTGCCGCCGGCAATGGCATTGCAGCTTCCGCCGGAACAATCGCTCCCGCAACCACGATCGCAGAAAGACCGACAGCCAAGATATTCTTCATATAGTCTCTCATCTGACTTCCTCCATTCACGACGGTCGACAGGCCGTTGGACGTGAATAATAACACCTTCTTCTTCTTACTCAGCCAGCTTGTCGGCTCTGGCCGGAACATTACTGGTTGCAGGCTAGGCGTTTTCGCCTGAACCCAGCATTAACGATGCATTCACGCTTCGGTTACCGAACCGACAGTCCGAAAGCAAAAGCCCGGATCAAAATCCGGGCTTTCGAAAACCACTATCAGCGGCTGTAAGGCGATACGCATATGCGGCGCGGACCGCTGGTCGGCTGGTAGCTGTTGTCGTAAGCGCGATACGAACGCCAGCGGTTCTGACACCAGGAAACATGGCTGCCGCCATAGGCCGGACGCGGCTGCTGCACGGCGCCGCCGATGATCGCACCAGCTGCAAAGGCTGCAAGCGGGAACCAGTAGCCATTATGATAGCGATAGCCCGGACGGCGATCGCGATAGCCGCGGTGGCCATTGTAATATCCATCACGCGGCGGGCGCGGGCGATACATGCGGTCGCCATGCCTGCGGTCGTAACGGCGGTCCCATTCGCGGTACTGCACCGGCACGACATTATTGTCGGCGGCGATCGCCGGCTTCGGCATCGGTACAGGCGCCTGGAACGCCTGCGACGGCGTGAAGCTTGTGAGGAAAACGACAATCGCCGTGGCGACGCTCGTTGTCCGGAAATTCATCATGATCTTCCTCCGTTTGCTCTGGCGCGTTGAACCGCGCCTTTCACCGTTCACTCTCATCGGAGGTAAGGGTCAGTCCCCCAAGAACACCCGAAAAGAATTCGATGACGTGCAAACGAGTTTGATGAAATTTAGTTCCACGGCAAAAATCACGCCGCCCAATGAGATGGGTTCCGCCCGTCAGGCTTCCACCTTCACATCCGTCAGAGGCCGCGAGCAGCAGGCGAGAATATAACCTTCCTCGATTTCCTCATCGAGAATGCCGCCATTGTGATTCATCTCCACCTCACCGGAAAGCTTCAGCACCCGGCAGGTGCCGCAAATTCCCGATTCGCAGGCGGCACCGATGCGCACACCGGCGGCGCGCGCCGTCATCAGAACGGTCTGGCCAGGCTGGCACGGCATTTCTTTTCCGGAAACGGTGAAGCCCACCATCGACAGCGCTTCACCATCCGCATCGACAAGAACGCTTTCGCCGACGGCAACGGGAGTGGCGGGCGAAAAGCTTTCCTGATGGTAGCGCCCCATATCGAAGCCCGACGCTTCCAGCATGGAGCGGACGGCGGCCATGAAAGGCTCCGGCCCGCAGCAGAAGACGGTGCGCTCCATGAAGTCATGCGCGAGCAATGCGATCTTGGCCTTGTCGACCATGCCCTTCAGGCCGGACCACAGATCGGTGCGGCCGCATTTCTCGACAATAAAGCCGAGAGACAGGTTCGGCATGAACCGGGCGAGATATTCCAGCTCGTGACGGAAGACGATATCGCCGGGAGTCCGAGAACAATTGATGAAGGCAATATCGCTCTGCGGGGCGCGGTCGCTCATGTCGCGCACCATCGACATCATCGGCGTGACACCGGAGCCTGCCGAGATGAACAGATATTTGTCACCGGGATGTTTGACGTAGGAAAAGTCGCCAAGCGGACCGAGCGCCCGGATCTTCATGCCGGGCTTCAGATTGTCGAACATCCAGCGGGTGCCGATGCTATTGGCCTGCGCCTTGACCGTGACCGACAGCGCATAGGGCCGCGACGGGCTGGAGGACAATGTATATGTCCGGTAGAGTGGTTCCTTGCCCACCGGCAGTTCCAGCGTCACGAACTGACCCGGCAAATAACGGAACCAGTTCTGATCTTCGGAGCGGAACAGGAACGTCATCACGTCAGGCGTCTCGGGCGTCACCGAGATACATTCCAGCAAGTGAAGCTTGTCACTCCACGGCTTCATCTCGTCTATGTGCTTGTAGCTCACAACCATATTCATCTTCGCATCACGCTACAGCCGAAAGCCTGGCCTTGTCGCCGGACAGCCGGTCGACCATGAAATCGGCATACCAGTTGACGAACTGCATCACGCCGCCCTCGTCCTCCATGGAATAGGGGCCGGGCTCATAGGCGGGGGAACGAATGCCGAAGGCATTTTCCTCGACGATGCGGCGGTCCTGATCGTTGGTTTCGTTCCAGACGTGGGTGAGGTCTTCCAGATCGTAATCCACGCCCTCGACGGCATCCTTGTGCACCAGCCATTTGGTGGTGACCATGGTTTCGTTGGCGCTGAGCGGCAGCACCCGGAAGGAAATGGTGTGGTCACCGAGGAAGTGGTTCCACGTCGTCGGGTAGTGGAACAGCAGCAGCGCGCCGATATGGCTGATGCTGACATCGTCGGACAGCGGCCGGCGCACGGCGCGTTTGCCGGACATGGTGTAGCTTTCCGCTTCGCCGATCAGCGGCATGCGGGCGACGCGGAACTGGCCCTTGGGGTCGATCTTGAAACGGCTCGGCAGGCCGGCAGCCTCGCAGCGCGCCCAGTGGCCGCCGATTTCAGGATCGCTCGCACCACCATCCGTTCCCGTCACGCTCGGATTTTCGGGATAGGTGCGGCAGAGTTCCGGGTGGTTGGCGGCGCAATGGTAGCATTCGCGGTTGTTTTCCCAGACGAGCTTCCAGTTGCCCTTTTCGATGATGGTGCTTTCATGCGCGACCTTGGCTTCCCAGATGCGGTGCGGGGCCATGTAGCTTTCGACTTCGGCGCGCATCGGCGCGAAATCCGCCGGCTGGTCGGCAAGGCAGATGAAGACGTAACCGGCAACGGTTTCGCAGGCGACCGGCTTCAGGCCGAAATCGCCCTTGTCGAACTCCTCGCCCATATGGCGGGCGAACAGCAGCTTGCCGTCCAGATCGTAGGTCCACTGGTGGTAGGGACAGACGAGACGCGCGGACTGGCCCTTCTGCGTGGTGCAGACGCGGGAGCCGCGATGGCGACAGGAATTATGGAAGGCACGGATCTGCCCGTCACGACCGCGGACGATGACGACGGAATAGGCGCCGATCTGAACGGTGAAATAGCTGCCGGACTTCGCCACCTCGCAATCATGGCCAACGAACAGCCAGTCGCGATACCAGATCGTTTCCATATCCAGCTTGAAATAATCCGGGTCCGTGTAGAAGGGCTGTTCCAGGCTGAAGCCTTCGCGGCGGTTCTTCAGCTGGCGCAATACGGTTTCACGCAATTCCATGGCCAAATCCTCGATCAAACCGCCCTGCCCGGCACCATTCACGCGGGCTGCGGAAGCATGTCCCATCTAAACACCGGCGGGTATTTGCGGCAGCGCAAACAGCGACATCGGCTTCCGCATTGGCGACAAATTGCGACATGCGCCGATAGCCCTCGCAGGCCATTCCGCTTGCGAAATCCGCGCGCTATTCGGTCCAATAAACCGCGTCGCAATATGACGCATGATGTCGCGTGCATCCTATCCACCCTTCAGAAAACGGGGGTTGCGGCGCAACGGAGTTTTAACGCTCCCTAAACTATGTTGGCTGATCGACAGCAACGAGGGCGTTCCTGGTGGAGAAGGCGACACGCATACGTTATTTCGATGCGGGCAAACATTCGGTCATACCGATACGTTCCAATACCGCGCATTCTGACTTCCTGCGGACCGGACGCATCACCCGTTACGAAGAGCGCTGGCTGCCGAAAGAGCGCGTCTATTACAGCCACGACGAGGTCGCCGCGATAACCGGGCGCAAGCTCGAAGCTGCCGCCGACGCCACCCATAGCCGTCTCAATGGCTTTCACCACTCCATCCGCTTTCCCAAGATGGTTTTCCACCATCTGCTGGATGAGCGTCCGCATCTCGGCTATTGCCATGTCACGGCAGCGAAGACCAGTTTCGACGCGCGCCGCCATGTTTTCTGGTCCTTCTATTTCGCCAATTTCTTCGCCGAGCTGAGCGGTGCTGAAAACTTCTTCGAAAACATCGATGCACGCTATTCGCGGATGTATTTCGCCGTCGCCATAAACGCGCTCCCTGATCAGGGCATCGCGGTCGATACGTCCTTCCATCGCAGCGGCCTTCTGTTCCAGACCCATGATCCGCGTGTGGCCCTGAAGAACGTGCTGATGCTCGGCGCGCGCTCGGACGAGATGCGCAAGATCATCAAGGCAATATAAAAGCAGCGATAACGCTTCCCATAAAGGCTTGAAATACGCTATTGACGCCCTGAAAGGCAGCATCATGGCGCGTCACATCAATATCGAAACCGAGCGGGAAACCGCCTTGCAGGCAGCCGTTACCGAGCTTGCAGATGGCCAGCCCATCGCCCTGCCGACGGAAACCGTCTATGGCCTTGCTGCCGACGCCACCGATCCGGCCGCCATCACCCGCATTTACGAGACGAAAGGCCGGCCGCAGTTCAACCCGTTGATCTGCCATATGGCCGATATCGCCATGGCCGAACGTTACGCGGTTTTTGACCCTGTCTCGCTGAAACTCGCCGAAGCTTTCTGGCCCGGACCGCTGACGCTGGTTTTGCCGCTGAAACCGGCAAGCAGCATTCATTCGCTGGCGACGGCCGGGCTCGACACGGTCGGCATTCGTGTGCCGCAGGGTTTTGCCGGTGACTTGATCCGACGGTTCGACCGGCCGCTGGCAGCGCCCAGCGCCAATAGTTCCGGCAAGATCAGCCCGACGAGTGCGGCCCATGTCGAGGCCGATCTCGGCCAAAAGATCAATCTTATTCTCGATGGCGGCGCGGCCTCCGTCGGCGTCGAATCCACCATCGTCAAGGTGGAAGAGGATGGCCGGGTGCGGCTGCTCCGTCCCGGCGGCATTGTCACCGAGGACATAGAGCGCGTTGCCGGCAAACGGCTCGAGCGGCCCAAAAAAGCCTCTGCCGCCATTGAGGCGCCCGGAATGCTGGCCTCGCATTATGCGCCGGGCGCTGCCGTGCGCCTCGGTGCAACATCGGTTTCTCCCGGCGAAGCGCTGATCCGGTTCGGCGGCATCCCCATCGCCGGTGAAGAGGCGGCGCGCACCGTGCTCGATCTCAGCCCTTCCGGCGATCTTTCCGAGGCCGCCGCCAATCTGTTCGATTATCTCAAAGCCGCCGATGCAAGCGGTGCAAATATAATCGCCATCACCGCCATTCCCACCCATGGTCTTGGAGAGGCGATCAACGACCGCCTTTCCCGCGCCGCCGCGCCGCGAGGCTGACGGCACCCAATCCTTTCGCCCATGTTTCAAAAGACAGCGAGACGCCGCCCATGACGACCACCGCCATCCCCTCCTCCGACATCCTCGACCGCTTTACCGCCATTGTCGGCGAAAAGAACGCGGTCCGCGACCCGGCGGAAATGGCGCCGCGCCTTGTGGAAAATCGCGGGCTTTATCGCGGCGCCTCGCCGTTACTCATCAAGCCCGGTTCGGTCGAGGAGGTCGCGGCCATCCTGAAGCTTGCGAGCGAGACCGGAACCCCCATCGTGCCGCAGACCGGCAATACCGGCCTTGTGGGTGGCCAGACACCGCGTGCGGACGGCAGCGATATCATCCTGTCGCTCGAGCGCATGAACCGCATCCGCGATATCGATCCCGTCGCCAATATCATCGTGGCGGATGCCGGCTGCATTCTTGATGATATTCACAAGGCCGCCGATACGGTGGAGCGCATGTTTCCGCTGTCGCTCGGCTCGCAGGGTTCGTGCCGCATCGGCGGCAATCTCGCCACCAATGCCGGCGGCACGGCGGTTCTCGCCTATGGCAATATGCGCCAGCTTTGCCTGGGGCTCGAAGTGGTGCTGCCAACAGGCGAAATCTGGAACGGGCTGCGGCGGCTGAAGAAAGACAATACGGGTTACGACCTGCGCGATCTGTTTATCGGTTCAGAAGGCACGCTCGGCATCATCACCGGTGCGGTACTGAAGCTTTTCCCGAAACCGCTCGGCCATCAGGTGGCCTTTGCGGGACTTGGCTCCACTGAGGACGCGCTGAAACTGTTCGAAATGGCCTCGAACCTTTGCGGCACGGCGCTGACCGGCTTCGAACTGATGCCGCGCATCGGCGTGGAATTCACCACGAGACATATTCCCGGCGTGCGCGATCCTCTCGAAAATCCGCATGACTGGTACGCACTCATCGATATTTCCACCTCCGATTCAGCGGAGACGGCGGATACCATGATGCAATCGCTGCTGGAGCGCGGTTTTGAAGCCGGGCTGGTTCAGGATGCGGTAATCGCCGCATCCGAGGCGCAACGGCAGGCGCTGTGGCACATGCGCGAAAGCATGTCGGACGCGCAGAAACCCGAGGGCGGTTCGATCAAGCACGATGTTTCCGTTCCGGTTTCAAACATACCGGAATTCATGGCGACGGCGGAAAAGGCGGTTCTCGCCGCCATTCCAGGCGCCCGCATCTGCGCCTTCGGCCATCTCGGCGACGGCAACATCCATTATAATATTTCCCAGCCGGTCGGCGCCGACAAAGCCGAATTCATTGGCCGCTGGCGGGATATGAACGAGATCGTCCACGGCATCGTGTTATCGCTCGGCGGCTCGATTTCGGCAGAGCACGGCATTGGCCAGCTGAAGCGCGACGAACTGGCCGCCATCCGGCCCGGCATCGAAATGGAACTGATGCGGCGCATCAAGCACGCTTTCGATCCCGCCGGCATCATGAACCCCGGCAAGGTGCTTTCGTCCGGCCAAGCCCATTGACGGCCTGATAGAATACGGGCGGTTATGACCGCCCGTTTCTTCCGGGAAGGGGCCAGCTCAGACTAGCGGGCACATTCGATCAATTTTTCAACGCCGCCCCAATTGTCGAAATGGGTTTTTCCCATCGCGGCAATCTCATTACGCCATTTTTTTGCGTCGACTGTCGGATGAGACGTCTTGCCGGGAAACACCACGGTAATGACCGGGATCGGATCCTTATTTCTCTTCTCATCGGCAATGCCTGATTTTGCTCGCAGAACGCCGCCCTTGTTCACCAGAGGATTGTTGCCGATGTCCTGATGGAAGCGCACGGAGGCTTCGCCGAGCTTACCGCCGTCCCCGTAAACCCCGTAAGCGAAACGTTTGGTTGCCGGGCGATAAACGACGACTATGTCGCCACCCCTCACACCATATTTCCTCACGAAGCTACCAGACAAAACAACATAGGGAATTTCATTGGCATCGATCCAATGCCTTTGTGTTCCTGCCGGTCCATCTGGAACCGAAACGGACGTCTCCGTAATAAAAGCCTTCCCCGGCAGGGGATCGCCAGCCTTTTGAACTATCGGCCTATTATTCTCGTCTTTGGAAAAACCAAATATTCTGACCTTCGAATAATCACCGGTCGCAACGGCTTTCTTCCAGGCATCACGGCATTTTTTCTCCCATCCATGCCGGTCGGTTTCAGGTGTTGATCCTACCGCAGTGACGCCGTCGCAGGTGTAGGATAGTCCCTCGCCGTTAACCAGATAGGAGTTCGGCGCTCCATCCGCATCGACCTTGAGTTCTGTCGTGGTGAAAACGACGCCGCCCGTTCCACATCGGGCCTGAGACAAAGCTGCTGTCGGGAATGCCAATATTGTAACAATGCAAAAGGCAGCGTGGATTTTGGAAGAATTTGACTTAAAGAATCCGCAGGACATGCAACCCTCCCCTAAAAGACATTTATAGGTTGCATTTATTCCCGTAAAAGTCGAGCCGATATTCTTCCTCGCGATGCAATTCAGCGGCTTGCTGACATCGCAGTCGCGTTCGATCTTTCGCTTGATTGTCTCAGGCGTGGCAGGTTAGCCCGCAGGTCGCGCCGTCCAGGCTGGAACCAGCTCCGCATTCAGGCGACGCGACTTTTGCGCCTGGATGAACTGTGTCAGGTCCATGCCTGGTTTTGCGATCGCGACAGCATGTTTCTTCGGCATCAGGTAGCCATATTCCAATGGCGGCTGACGGCGGATGATTCGGCTGAAAAACGGACGCTTGTGATAACGGGACGGGGAAAACCGGGCAGGCTCCGCGCACACCGTCACATATTCCAGTATTTCCTCGATCCAGCCGCTCTGCGGGCGTGCGCCCGGCTCCACCAGCAGGATCCATTGTCCGCGCGCGGACTGCATGACGTCCGCAATGTCCCATTGCACATAAAAACGGCAGCCAGCGGCATCGGCGACGCGCGACGATCCATCGCGCGAACCGTGATCGAGGATCACAACATCGCTTACAAGCCCTTCCACGGCCCCGGTTACGAGCGCAGACAGCGTGTGCGCCAGCTCCGGTTCCTGATCCCGGCATTCCATTATGACTGTCAACATATGCATAGCTCTAACGCATCGCACAATAAATTGCCACTCCGCTCGCCGCGAGAAAAATCCGGTATGGTTTATCGCGGCGACAATGGACAAGCGGCGCCAATTTTCATTTTTGTTCTTGTATTGTTCTCATTCTTGCGTTAGGAATTTAATCATTCGAGGAGGTGATGAAATCCTGCTCGGATGGAAACGGTTTAGGGCGTTGGGCCTGCCTTCAGGGGCGTGCCGCGACCTCGGAGCATCCAGATGAGAGACCACACTCTTTCGGGGCAGGCTGCCTTTCAGCCGCGCCATACGCCTGACATTGCCAATGCGCTGGCCGATGCATCGGGCCTGCGGATCGAGATCGACCGTCGTCGCGGCCGTGGTGCGGGACTTAATCCCGACGGGCGCTTCGAAGCCTTGCAGCGCGAGGTTTTCGACGATGGCTGGCAGACGCTGGAGGATATGCCGGAATTCCGTACCGAAGTGCAGGTGGAAAAGCCGCGCAGCATCATCACCCGCAATGAATCCCCCGATATCCCATTCGATCGTTCCATCAATCCCTATCGCGGCTGCGAACATGGCTGCATCTATTGTTTCGCCCGCCCCACGCACAGCTATATGGGGCTTTCGGCCGGGCTGGATTTCGAATCGAAGCTCTTCGCCAAGCCGGATGCGGCGAAACTCCTGGAACGGGAACTGGCCAAGCCGGGCTACAAGCCGCGGGTGATCGCCATCGGCACCAATACCGATCCCTATCAGCCGATCGAGCGCGAGTGGCGCATCATGCGGCAAATACTGGAAGTGCTGGCCAAGGCCGAACATCCCGTCGCCATCGTCACCAAATCGGCGTTGATCAAGCGGGATATCGACATTCTGGCGCCCATGGCCAGAAAGGGGCTTGCCAAGGTCGGCATTTCCGTCACCACGCTGGACCGGAAGCTTTCACGCAACATGGAGCCGCGCGCCGCCACGCCGGAGAAGCGACTGGAAGCCGTCAAGGCGCTGACCGAGGCCGGCATTCCCGTGGCCGTGATGATGGCGCCCGTCATTCCGGCACTTAACGATCATGAGATCGAGCGTATTCTCGAGGCCGGCAAGGCCGCCGGCGCCACCGAAGCGTCCTACGTGCTTTTGCGCCTGCCGCTGGAGGTGAGCCCGCTGTTCCGTGACTGGCTGCTGCGCAACTATCCGGACCGCTATCGCCATGTCATGTCGCTGGTGCGCTCCATGCGCGACGGCAAGGATTATGATGCGGAATTTGGAAAACGCATGAAGGGTGCCGGCCCCTATGCCTGGCAGATCGGCAGGCGTTTCGAGATGGCGACCAAACGGCTCGGCCTCATCCGCCGCGGCATTCATCTGCGTGACGATCTCTTCGTGCCGCCGGGCGGAGCCGGCGTGCAATTGTCGCTGCTTTGAAAGACCGTTGCTGAAAACAGACCCCGCCTGATCGAAGCACCACATGGAGCGTACGACGATATCAGGCAGAACATGACAAGGAGCGGCGGCCTCTTTTTGGCCGCCACACTCCCACGAAATGCCCTGCGGGTTTTCCCTGGCCCGCCGGACATCGCCCCCGGAACCGCCGCCTCGCGTGCGATCGTTTTTCCTCCGCCGCCCCGTTGGAGGATCAAAGGTCATGATGACCGTCGGGGCACGGTGAGCCACGCCCCTCGACCCCGGCTCACCGCGTCTGTCATCGCCCGCTCCGGGGGCTTGCAGGAGATCGGGTGTGTGTGCCAGTTTCGCCGCATGAAACGCACGGCCACACCCGATTCTCCTGCTCTTTTTGATCTTGCCTATACCGGCCCGGATTTTTCCTTCGAACTGGAGGCGAAAAAGAAGGGCCTGTGGCCCGTGGCGGGCACGGATGAGGCAGGCCGGGGACCTCTGGCCGGACCGGTGGTTGCGGCAGCTGTCATTCTCGATCCGGACAATATTCCCAAGGGGATGGACGATTCCAAGAAACTGACGAAGCAGAAGCGGGAAAGCCTGTTCGTGCAGATCATGGAAACCTCGATCGTATCCGTCGCCTCTTCCGGCCCCGGCCTGATCGACAGCATGAATATCCTGCGCGCCAGCCTCGACGCCATGCGCCGCGCCGTGCTCGGTCTCGAAATCTCCCCTGCCCTCGTGCTGGCCGACGGCCGCGACCGCCCGCCCGGTATTACCTGCGAAGCCAAAGCCGTCATCAAGGGCGATTCCCGCTCCCTCTCCATCGCCGCCGCCTCGATCATCGCCAAGGTGACCCGCGACAGGATGATGGAACGGGCCGGTGTGGTGCACACATCCTACGGCTTTGAAGGCCATGCCGGTTACGGAACGCCGGCCCATCTTCGCGCCATCGAAAGCCACGGCCCCTGCCCGCTGCACCGGATGAGCTTTCGGCCGCTGAAGCGGGATTGATCCTGGCGGCGAATGCAACTCGCAATTTTCGTTCGATCACCGCCTTCGCAATGCAAAATACATCGACACGGATAAAACCTTGAAGCGGGTGCAAGTCAGGACGTGGCTTGTCTGCGACAGGGAACAGCCCGTCTTTGCAGCATGACGCGCTGGCACCAGCCTCAGAACAGACGATCGGAAAATCGATCGATCTCCCACTTGGTGAGAAAATCGACCTGTCGCGGGATCCATCCGACAGAATTGCTTCCCCATTCGTGGGTTCGGCTTGCGTGTTCACCCATAAGCCATAGGTGACGAACCGTCACAAACCTCAGCGCCGCTTCGAAGTCGTCAGGCGATATCGGCCGAATTGCCCGATACCCATCCACGAAGGCGTGCCAGACGGTAATATGTTCCCGGCCAAAGGAGATTTGAGCCCAGAGGAAGACAGCGAGATCATAAGCGAGATATCCCGGGCCTCCATCATCAAAGTCGAAGAATACGGCTTCACCATCCTCATTGATACGAGAATTGAAACCGTGGCAATCTCCATGACAATATGTCCAAGTCAGATTACCGACCGCTTCGATCGCCGTTGCTGCGCGCTTGGCGATGTCTTGAAGATCAACGAGAACCTGCGCATCCTCCACAATTCCGCTGTCACGTATTCGGGCGAGAGGCCGATGCAACAAATGTTCGAGATCAAGCCGATATAGCGTTTCGCCAGTGGAAAATGTCTCTGCCGCGTTGTGCACAAGAGCAAGGGTCTTTCCGTTAGCCCGGCCATCACCAGCATCAGCGGCACGCACTTCACGCCCACCAAGCGCGTTAAAAAGCACGCCCTCGCGCGCACCTTCCAGCGCCTGGCCTCGAACGAAGAAAGCGCCGTCACGTGTCGGAATTGGCCCGGCGACCGGAACTCCTGATGTCGAAAGATGGGACAGAAATGCAGTTTCGCTTTTGACGTCGGCTGCGCCGCGGGCACGACGGTGGGAAAGCCGAAACACATAGCGCTCGTCGTCATTCACGGTGACCAGATAAACGTCATTAAATCCACGCTGAAGCAGCTTGCAGGAGACTGGTCGTTTTAGTTCGTAGTGCAGATTGATAAAATCTTCGATCGCTTCACTCTGTGGGGTAGAATATAGCGGATAAAAGTCGATCATTCGGCTATGTCCTGCGGAGCTTGATGAGGCTGTCTCAGCATCGCGACCTAGTCGCTTGCTCCGTAGAATAGGGAAATCTGCTGCTGCGGCAATAAGCGGACGCGCGATCGAATATAGCGTCGAGAAAGCCAAACCCTAAAGCTTGCCAATACCCGCCCTTTTTTAACCTGCTCCCCGCAGACTGAGCGTTTGTATGGGTGGCCACTAAAAGAACAGCATTTCGACGTCGGCGCTGTATTTCTAACCGATCCCCAGGACCCAAAATAAAAAACCCCTCGCGGCGGAAGCCGGAGGGGTTTTGAACAATACCGAGATAAATCTCAGTTCAGCTTCGACTTCACGTCGCCGATCGTGGCGGTGAAAAGCTTGGCCTTTGCGGCGGCTGTGGTCTTTTCGGCAATGAGCTTCTCGGAAGCGGCAATGGCGATATCCACGGCGGCGGCGCGGACGGCGCCGATGGCGTCTTCTTCGGCCTGCTTGATCTTCTGTTCCGAAAGGGCCGTACGGCGGGCGACGAATTCTTCCGTCTTCTGCTTGGCTTCTTCGGTGAGCGCTGCGGCCTCGCGTTCAGCGGCGGCAACGATGCCGGCGGCTTCCGCTTCGGCTTCCTTACGCTTGCGCTGATATTCGGCCAGCAGGTGCTGGGCCTCTTCACGCAGGCGCTTGGCTTCGGCCAGCTCGTCCTGGATGTTCTGCGCGCGCTCGTCCAGAGACCTGGAGAGCATGCCCGGAACCTTGAGATAGGCGATCAGGACGAAGAAAAGGACGAGACCGACGAGAGCGAAAAATGATGCATCAAATGCCATGTCAGGCTCCCTTCACGTTAGAAGCGGCAGCGATGGCGGCCTTGACGTCGGTGTCCTTGACCTTGGCGCCAACCAGCTGGTCGACGATCGCGGTCGCGGTTTCCTCGGCAATGGCGCCAACATCGGCGAAAGCCTGTTCCTTGATACCGGCAATGCGCTTTTCGGCGGCGGCGAGCTTTTCAGCAAGTCCGGCCTCAATGGCGGCGCGGTCGGCATCGGCCTTGGCCTTGGCGGCGTCACGTGCCGCGGAGCCGATCGAGCTTGCCTTGGCGCGGGCTGCCGCGAGTTCTTTTTCATAGGTTTCGACAGCAGCGTCAGCTTCGGTTTTCAACCGTGCCGCTTCGTCGAGATCCTGTGCGATGCGTCCGTGACGGTTTTCGAGAATGCCGCCGACGCGCGGAACGATGACCTTCTGCATGAGCAGGTAGAAAAGGCCGAACGTGATCGCCAGCCACAGGACCTGCGATGCATAAGTAGACTGGTCGAACGGCGGGAAAACGCCGGAAGCACCGTGTTCAGCGCCGTGCGCTACACCGGTTTCCGTGTGCGTGGCTTCCGGTTGCGGCTGGCCGACAGCCGGAGTTTCCGTATGCGTTTCACCTACGGTCGGTGCTGACTGGGCATAAGCCTCGGTCACGAACATGCTCACCTCCAGGGGGACTGCAAATGCGAAGGATCACGGCACGCCATTTGCGAGCCGTGATCCAGACCTGATGCCGTTATTAGACAGCGAACAGGAGAAGGAGAGCAACGAGCAGCGAGAAGATGCCCAGAGCTTCCGTAACGGCGAAGCCGAATACCAGACGGCCGAACTGGCTGTCGGCAGCAGAGGGGTTGCGCAGTGCGCCGGACAGGTAATCACCGAAGATACGGCCGAGTGCGAGGGACGTACCAGCCATGCCGAGGCATGCGAGACCTGCGCCGATGTACTTTGCTGCTTCCGCTTCCATGTGAGACTCCTTGAGATATTGGTTGTTGCGGCTGTTTTTGACACCCGTTTCCGGGGTCAGCGACTATACTTCTCAGTGACCACCATGCACGGCGTCGTTCAGGTACATGCAAGTCAGTACCGCGAAGACATAAGCCTGCAGGAAGGCAACGAGAAATTCGAGAGCGGTCATGGCGACCGTCATGATGAGAGGCAGCACGGCGCCGCCGACACCGAGCGCGCCGAGCGCGCTCATGGAGGCGACGAAGCCTGCGAAAACCTTGAGCGTGATGTGGCCGGCCAGCATGTTCGCAAAGAGACGAACGGAAAGGCTGATCGGACGCGACAGGAACGAGATCATTTCAATTGACGCGACAAGCGGCAAAAGCGCCTTCGGTACGCCCGAGGGGGCGAAGATGCCGAAGAAATGCAGGCCGTGCTTGTAGAAACCGTAAACGACGACCGTACCGATGACGAGGCAGGCGAGCGCGAAGGTGACGATGATCTGGCTGGTGACCGTGAAGAAATACGGGAACATGCCGAGAAGGTTCGCCGTCAGCACGAACATGAACAGCGAAAAGACGAATGGGAAGAAGACCATGCCCTTCTTGCCGGCGCCTTCGCGCAGCATGGAGGCGATGAATTCATAGGACATTTCAGCAACGGACTGCATGCGGGTCGGGATCAGACCGCGGTTCGACGTTGCGAAATAAAGGAAACCGGACGCTGCAGCCACGGTCGCAACCATGAAAAGCGACGCATTGGTGAAGGAAAAATCGACGCCGCCAATTTCGATCGGAATGATCGGCTGCACCAAGAACTGATGGGTCGGATCGTTTGCCACCGGCTGCCCTCTTTACCTGTCGCCGCGACTGCGCGGCATCTCAACTGCAAGAAAAAACAGCTTAAACGCCGCCTTTTCCACCCTCGTCTCGTCTGTCCGCCTTTTCCAGCAGCGGCGGCTTGGCCACCGCGCCGGTCGAGCGCAACACATTCAATACACCTGCGCAGAAACCGAGAAGAAGAAGAACGATCATCCCCCACGGCGTCGTGCCGGCAAAATAGTCCAGAAGATAACCCAGCATAGCGCCGACCACGATGGCCGAAATGAACTCCGATGAGAGCTTCACCGCCATCGCAAAACCCTTCCGGGTTTCCGCAGCGTTGGTCTCCGCCCTCACTTCCGCCTCATCCTCCGCCTTCACCTTTGCCAGTTCTTCGGCAAGGCGCTTGCGGCGCTCGTCCAGACTATCGTCACGGTTGCCAGTCATCTTAAAATCCCACCCATTTTCTCCGTTCCAGCCATGCCAGAACCCTTTGGAGTTGTAAACGGTGACGGATTAAGCCTGTTCCAGCCCGCTCTGAAGTCGCGCGCAACATAGTTTTAGGGGCTTCTCTAGTCAAGGCACTGGAGCCGCTTGTTGCAGCACAAATTAATCATTGAAAAACAATGACTTGATGCCAAATCGTCGTTTGGCGGCGATGTTTCGCGAGGGAATCGGCATTTTTGACACGCAAAATGCGACAAATTGGCGGTCGTATCAGCTCCAGCCGCCACCATAGGTACGGTAAAACACGTGCAGACCTATCCTGCCGACTTTCTTCATCGACTTACCCCAGGCGGGGCGGACATAAACGGCATGATAATGGGTGGCGGAACCCACCTCGTTCAGCCAGATCTTGCCGGCAGTCGTCGCCATGGCCACTTCGCGCGCCATTTTCCAATGGCGCTCGGAATTCACGCGGTCCTTGATATTGTCGCAGGCGAAGGAAAACTGGCAGCGGTTGCGCCAGTCCTTGTTCTGATAGACCACGCCGCAGATGGTTTTCGGATAAGCGGGGTTACGCACGCGGTTGAGGATGACCTGCGCCACCGCTGCCTGGCCCTTGACCGATTCTCCGCGCGCCTCGAAATAGATGCCGGATGCCAGGCATTGCTGTTCGGCAGCGGAAAACACCTCGGCCGGCAGCGGGGTCGCCGCCCAGGCATGGTCTTCCGGGCTGATCTGCGGCACGAAACGTCCGGCCTCCGGCTTCTTAAGAATGGCGTCGAAAGGCGACTCGCGGGCAAAATCCGGTGCGGCCGGCGCGTAAGCCGTGGCGAGAATGTCCGGAGTGCGGTTGGTGACGAGTTCGGCGAGCATGGGTGAGACGCTCTTATCCACCTTCTTTTCGTCACGGCGGAAATAGAAGGAAGCGAGTTCAACATCCTTGCCGCGTTTCGGCTTGACGAAAGCCGTGCGATCCTTGCGCTTCAGCGGCTCTATATCCAGCATGCTGGTGCGCTGCAGAACGGAACCGGCGGTGAAGGCCTTCGGCGGCTGCATGATTTCGGTTGCAACGATACGGCTCTTCTTGGCGGCGCGGTTGACACGCTCGCTGTCCGGCGTTGTGGCCTCACCTTTCTTGTTGGTGACGAAGGCGACCTTGCGGCCGTCAGGCAGGGTCATGCCGCTGCCATGCAGCGCCGCCTCGCCTGCCGCATCATTAAAAGTGAGTGAGGCATTGTGCACCGAACCGGCCGGAGACGCGGTCAGCACCATGCGCCATTGCTCGCCACCATTGTCCAGCCCGGCCAGCAGCGAGGCCAGATCGGCACGTGCAGCGAGGGAGGGAAAGACGAGCCAGGCGGCAAGGCCGAAGACGACCGGTGAGGCCCATCTGGACGTCCATGCCTGAAGGGACGCGGAGGACCGACGACGCATTACACTTTTCGAACGCAAAACCAGCACTCCGAACACCGACAACCATATTTGCTACAGGTGTTCGAGAATCTCTTATTAACCTTGATGCTTGGTTAACGGCGCGCGCGGACGCGGCTTCACGTTAATGTGTAACCATCTTCTAATGCGCGCGGCGTGGAGTCGCGTTTGCATGTGCCGATCACAACTGTCCCGCAGGGCATCTCCACATCCGTCATTCCGGCCTCGAGCCAGAATCCAGCCGACGCGCGTCGGCGCGGCGTAAAGACTCCTTTCAGCCCAAGGACTTGGGCTGGCTGGATACCGGCTCAAGGCCGGTATGACGAAAAGAAGGAGACCGCTCAGCTACATTGAGGGCATGCCCACTTCATCAGACGACGACGTGAGAACCCAGTTCCACCACGCGGTTGGCCGGAAGGCGGAAATAGTCCGAAGGGTCGGCCGCCGTTTCGGCAAGCGCGATGAACAGGCGGTTCTGCCAGCCCGGCATGCCCGATTTCGGATCCGGCACCAGCTTGCGGCGGCCGAGATAGAACGAGGTGGACATGATGTCGAACTTGTAGCCGGTGCGCCTCAGATAACCCAGCGCCTGGGTGACGTTCTGGGTTTCCATGAAGCCGAAATGCAGTTCCACCACCGCGAAACGATCACTGAGTTTCGTCAGCGTGTACCTGTTCTCCGGTCGAACGCGGGGCTGGTCTTCAGTACGGATCGTCAGGATGACGTTCTTGTCGTGAAGGACGTGGTTATGCTTGAGATTGTGCAGCAATGCCGCCGGCGCAGCTTCCGGATCGCCGGTCAGGAAAATCGCGGTGCCGGGCACACGCACCGGCGCATGGGCGCTTTCCTTTTCCACCGAGGCGACGAAAGCCTTCAGCGGCACGTCGCTGCGGCGGGTCTTGGCAAAGAGAATCTTCGAACCGCGCTGCCAGGTGGTCATGATGATGGTGAAGGCGATCGCCAGCATGACCGGCACGTAACCGCCATCGTGAATCTTGAGCAGGTTGGCGCCAAGGAACACCAGTTCCAGCAGCAGCAGCGGTGCCAGCACGGCAAGCGCCAGCCAGACCGACCATTGCCAGCGCTTGCGCACGAATTCGAAGAACATCAGGCTGGTGACGACCATCGCGCCGGTGACGGAAATGCCATAGGCGGTGGCCAGCGCATCGGAACTTTTGAAGGTGAGCACCAGCGCGACGACGCCGAACAGCAGGATGGTGTTGACGGCCGGCAGGTAGATCTGTCCCGTATTGGTTTCCGAGGTGAAGAGGATTTCCATACGCGGCAGGTAACCGAGGTGGATGGCCTGGCGCACCAGCGAAAACGCACCTGTGATGACCGCCTGGCTGGCGATGATGGTGGCGGCGGTCGCCAGAATGACGGCCGGCAGGATCGCCCATTGCGGGAACATCAGGTAAAACGGATTGGACATCGCCGCCGGGTCTTTCAGAACCAGCGCGCCCTGCCCGAGATAATTCAGCGTCAAAGCCGGAAACACCAGACAGAACCATGCCCACTGGATGGGACGGCGGCCGAAATGGCCAAGATCGGCATAAAGCGCCTCAGCACCCGTGATTGTCAGGAAAACCGCGCCAAGCACGACGATGCCGTAAAAGCCTTCATTGGCCAGAAATTCAACGGCGTGCCATGGGTTGAAGGCAAAGAGAATGCTGAAATCGTCGGCGATGTGGAAAAGGCCCGCCAGCCCCATGACGATGAACCATAGGGCGGTGATCGGCCCGAAGAATTTCGCCACCGTTCCCGTTCCATGCGACTGGATGGCAAAGAGGCCTATCAGGATACCGACGGAAATCGGAATGATGAAGGCGTCCAGTTCCGGCGTGACGAGCTTCAGGCCTTCCACCGCGGACAGCACGGAAAGTGCCGGCGTGATCATGGCGTCGCCGAGGAACAGCGCCGCACCGATGAGGCCGAGCACGATGAGAACGCTACGGTGGGTGCCCGCCGTCTTCATCAGCAACGCCAGAAGCGACAGCGTGCCGCCCTCGCCGTCATTGTCGGCGCGCAAAAGCAGGGTGATGTATTTAAATGTCACGATGATCGTCAAAGACCAGATCATCAGGGAAATGAGGCCGATGACCTCATTTTCGGTGACACCGTCATAGGCGATCGGCCGCAGCGCTTCGCGGAAGGCGTAAAGCGGACTGGTGCCGATATCGCCATAAACGACACCGATGGAACCAAGGATCGCGGCATATAGCCCCTTGTTCTGATGCTTGTCGTCCGCATCCGGTTTCTCTGCGACGTCCTTGTCGACGATTTGGGACATGATGATCCTGGCTCCTTAGAGCCAGCCCTTCCAACGAAAAAAGAGAAACGGAATGATGGCGGACATCAGCATGATGACGAGCGCGAGCGGATAACCAAATGTCCAGTTCAACTCCGGCATGAGCTGAAAGTTCATTCCGTAAACCGAGGCCACCAGGGTCGGCGGCAAAAACACCACCGAGGCAATCGAGAAAATCTTGATGATGCCGTTCTGCTCGATGTTGATAATACCAAGAGAAGCGTCGAGCAGGAACGTCAGATTGCCGGAAACGAAGGAAGCATGTTCGTTCAGCGACTGAATATCGCGCCCGATCGACTTGCCCTGCTCTCTCGCACCCTTGTCCTCGCGAACCTGGTCGCTGGTGGACAGAAAGGTCTGGAGGCGCGCCAGCGATGCGAGGCTCACGCGGACCTTCGAGATCAGCCGGTGATAGGCGGCGATGTTGGTCAGACGATCTTCGAGATAACGCGGCGCCTTGCGTTTGGAGCGAGCCTGGCTGCCAAGAATGTCGGCGGCGAGATTGTCGATGCCGGTGACCGAATTTTCGAGAATCTCCGCCGTGCGGTCAACGATGGTTTCGAGCAGCTTCAGAAGCAGCGCCGTGCCGCTGCGCATCTCGTGCGGCACGCGGGTGATGGCCGCGATGAAGAGGTGGAAGGATTTCGGCTCGGCATAACGGATTGTTACAAGGCGTTTGCCGGCAAGAATGAAAGCGACGTCCGTGAGGCGCGGATCGTCCGAATCCGCCTTCCACACCAGAGACCCGGTCATGAAGACATTGCCGTCTTCCATGTAAAGACGGCTGGAGGGCTCGATATCCTTCAAATCCTCGCGCGTGGGCAGATCAAGCCCCAGCAGCTTTTCCACATGATGCTCTTCGGCCCTGTCCGGATTGACGAGATCGATCCAGACGATGTCGTCGGGAATCTGTTCGGAGCCGTCGTCTGGCGACAGGCTGATCGCCTCGCAATTGGCGCGATAGGCTTTTATCAATCCGTTTCTCCGCTCCACATCGCAGGCTTCAGCCGCAATGCTGCTTAACATATCCTGTTCAAGGTCGGCAAACCTTTGGACGACACTTCAGGGAACGCTGGAACAGGCGGGATTTTCACATCTCGCCAGCCCGACGGACCAAGAGCCAAACGGCGCAGGCGTATGCTCCCAAAGCGAGAAGCAATCAAGCAATATTTTTTCGCGACAGCCTTGCAGGCAAAGCATCTCTGGAGAAAAACCACAGAGAGCTTTTCCTATAAAGCCGATTAATCTTTTGTATTTAAAACATATTCTTTCCGTCCCGCCACCGGGCCGGCTCGTTGCCCGCTATTCGAAAACAATTTTCGGCGCCGGTTTTCTTTCATCCGCACCGATGCGCGCCCAGACCTTTTTCGCGATATCGCGGTAGATCGCGGCCTGCGGGCCGTCCGGTTCGGCGGCAACGACCGGGGTTCCGGCGTCCGACATTTCGCGGATGGAGATGGTGAGCGGCACTTCGCCGAGGAACGGCACGCCGATCCTTTCCGCCTCCGCCTTTGCCCCGCCATGGCCGAAAATATCGTAACGCGCTCCCGTATCGGGCGCGATGAAATAGCTCATATTCTCGATGACGCCGAGCAGTGGAACTTCCACCTTGCGGAACATGGTGATGCCCTTGCGCGCATCGATCAGCGCCAGATCCTGCGGCGTGGAAACAATGACGGCGCCGGCGAGCGGCACCTGCTGGGCGATGGTGAGCTGCGCATCACCCGTGCCGGGCGGCATGTCCAGCACCAGCACATCCAGTTCGCCCCAGGCGACCTCACGCAGCATCTGCATCAATGCGGACTGCACCATCGGCCCGCGCCAGATCATCGCCGCTTCCTCATCCACCAGGAAGCCCATGGACATGACCTTCAGCCCGTAATTCTCCATGGGGACGATGATACGGTCTTCCTGCTGCTGCGGGCGGCCGGAAATCTTGAGGAGGCGAGGCAGCGAAGGACCGTAAATATCGGCATCGAGCATGCCGACCCTGAGGCCGAGCGCCTGGAGGCCAAGTGCCAGATTAACAGCGGTCGTCGACTTGCCGACCCCGCCCTTGCCCGAGGCGACCGCGATGATGGCGCCCACACCCGGAACGCCGACCTTGGAAGAGCGTGGCTGTGCCGCCGGGCGACCGGTTGCCGCAGCGGGCCGTGCCGGCTGTTCTGCGCCGGGCTTGCGGTCCGCGGTCAGCGCCACCACCGCACCGACAATTCCCGGGACATTTTTGGCAGCCGTTTCCGCCGAAAGCCTCAACGGCTCCATGTCCGCGGCCCTGTCGGCGGGAACGGTAATCGAAAAATAGGCTTTCCCATCGGCAATGAAGATTTCAGAGACCATGCCAAGCGCCACGATGCTTTTATCGCTGCCGGGATAGATGACGGCTTCCAAAGCCTTTTCGACCTGGTTCTTGCTGACCTCTGCCATAGTTTTACTCCGCTACATCATCCTACCGGATATGGGCTCAATTCCGCGCCATCCATAGACAAGGCGGAGCGCTTCGCCAATGCTAAAGAACATCGGGCGGCCAATCGCGACGATTTAACGTCCCGGTTTCAGATTTCGTCGTCCATATCGAGCGTTTCCGGGTCGAAAACACGGCCATCGAAAAAACAGTCGGGGCCGAGCACGAGGCCCGTGCGCGACGCGCCGACATGGACCGGCTCCCGCAACGTCCCCTCCAGCTTGAGGTTCGCGCCCGGCACCGGCACGAAAAGCGGTTTCATGGCCTTGCGGAAAATATCCGGCCTGTAGGCATTGCGCGCGGCCTCCACCACGGCCGCATCGAAGCGGCGATCGGCGGGAACCTCGCCCCAGCGCAACATCTGGCTGAAGAACCACAGCGCCTGGCTCTGCCAGGGAAAATTGGCAGCCTTGGCATTCGTGACGAAAAATTCCGGATAACGCTGCATGTCCCGCAGCGAAGTGGAAATATACCCCGTCAGTGCCGGAAGCAGGAATTCACCGTTTGCGCCGATATAATGGGGAGCGGCGAGAATACCGGTGAGTTCCTCGATATTGGCGGGATTGGCGCACCATTCACCGGCACGGTAAAGCGCCCGCAGCAGCCCTTCCAGCAGGGTGGCGTTCGCCTCCGCCCAGGGCCGTCTCGTGGCGAGAATTTTTTCCGGGGCATTGTGCCAGATCAGCGCTCCGGTCGTAACGATCCGCCCGGCACCACCCAGCACCAGGGCGCTGCCCGCCGGTTCGGCCGTACAGAGCGCGTCAACCTTGCCGCTTTCCAGGAGCCCGGGCATTGCCTTGGGCAGGGCTTCGACAATTTCCATATCCCGGCCGAGCAGCACGCCGCAGCTTCCGAGCAGATATCGAAGGGTATAAAACGGCGTAGAGATGATATCCTCGACCGCGAATACAGGCGGGTTTCCACCGGAGGCCCGGCGCGCGGCGCAGACACGGGCCATGGCTCGCCCGAAAGCGGCCGGATCCGGCAGCTTCAGACCTTCACGGTAAAGCTCATCATAAAATTCGTGCGAAACAGTCGTTGCCGATCCGCCAAGGGAGAGCGTGAAAACACCGATAATATTGCCCGGCAGATCATCGAGACCAACCGCGGAACCGACCGGAACCGGAGCGGGCAGATGGGCGACCTGAACCTCATCTCCGTCAAGCGCGGCAAGCACGGAGCGCGCGGATTGCTTTCGAACGAGTTGCAGTTCTATGCCTTCATCGGCAGCGAAACCTTTTTCGGCAGCGGCTACCAGCACGGCGCAGTCGACAGTCGGAGAAAATCCCGCTTTTACCTTATGCCGCTCCGGCAAACGATTTCTCCTTTCCGGTGATTCGAAAGAAGGATCGCCCAGGAACCCGTTTATCACAATGATAAAATTGTGATTTCGCTATTTAATCAAGCCAACCCGCAGGGCCTTGGCAACGGCCTGGGTGCGGTTGACCGTGTCGAGTTTTTTCGTCGCACGGTTCAGGTAATGATTGATGGTATGTTCCGACAACATCATGATTTCAGCGATTTCGGCGCTTGTCTTGCCGGCGGCCGTCCAGTTCAGACAGTCGATCTCGCGCTCGCTCAATGTTTCGGGAACGCGCAGGTCAAGACGGCGGATTTCAGATAGCCGGGCAAAGACATGGCTGGAAATGTAGAAAAGTTCCGCCAGCCGGCTGACCGGCAGAACCGTCTTGTTGCCGGAGAAGGACACCGCACCCCGTGTCGTCGTGATGTCGTGAACGGGAAACCACACCGAATTGACCATTTCAAATCGTTCGAAGAGACCGATAACGGGCTTTTTCGCGAGATGCTCTTCGCCTTTGACCAAAAAATCCATGGACACGGAAAAGGGGGCGGTCGATTTCTTCAACTGCGCCATGACCCGGCTGCTCTGCAACATGCCCTCTTCATCGTAACGCTGCAAAAGCTCGGCCGGCCAGCTTGTAATGATGGTATATTGCGACAGCTCGCTCGCCATTTCGGACGACAGGTCAAGAACCATGAAGGCCTTGAATTCCCAAGCTTCCGTCAGCCGCTTCAAAAACCGGAATATGTCGAATTGGGTGTTCAGATCGGCGATCTCGCGAACGCAATCAACACCAATCGACTGAACGGCGGCCGTCTCTGTTTTCTGCATGAAAGCTGTTCTTCGAGAATGAGAAAATGCCGCCGCAAAGAACCCCCTTTGCCCGGAATTGCGGATGTTACTCACCAAAATGATTCATGCAAACAAAAGTTGAAAACTTAATTCAGAATAATCGAAAATAAGATTCAACCGTCGCAAACCCGCCCTCCACCAGCGTTTCGGACGCAGGTTTTCTTCAACCATCCGCAACCGGGGATAATCTGCAGGCAAGTTCCGCCGCGATTTTATCCGCGGTTTCGCGCACCAGCGGCCCCCATTTGCGAAGCTGTTTCAGATCAACGCGATAGGCGGGACCGGTGACGGAAATCGCCGCGTAAAAATTGCGCCCGGGTGCGCGCACAGGCGCGGCAACACAATGAATTCCGACCTCATGTTCCTGCAGGTCGAAACCATAACCGTTTTTGCGAATAGCCGAGACATCCTCGATCAACGCCTCGGGGGTTATCAGCGTGTTTTGCGTGAAGCGATGGAAGTCCAGCCCCGCGGCGAGTTCCACCAGATCGGCGGCCGGGAGCAGGGAAAGCGCTGCCTTGCCAACGCCAGTGCAATAGGCTGGCGACGTCTTGCCGACCTGCGAATGCATGCGCAGACTTTGCTTACCCTCCATCTTGTCGAGATAGGTGACCTGGCCGCCGTTCAAGACGGCGAGATGCACGGATTCCTGCGTCGCATCCTGCAACGCCGCCAGATGCGGGGCGGCAACGCTGCGCAGATCGTTGCCGCTCCAGGCTTTCGCCGCCAATTGCAGCAGCCTCAGACCCACGGCATAGGTCTGGTCAGCGGCATGGTCAATCAGGCCTTCGGCAATCAAATGGGCAAGCTGACGGTGAACGGTGCCGCGCGGCTGGCCGCAAGCCTCGACCACATCGGTAAAGCGCATCGGTTTTTCGGCGAAGGCGATGAGTTCCAGAAGCGAAACCGCCTTTCCGAGCGTGCCGGTCACGGTTTCCGTTTTTTGCGCCCGACCCGGAACGGCCTCATGCTTTTGATCATCAGGCTTTCTAGGATTGGGCTTTTTAAGATCGGGCATGGCAACATCCATCGTCATCTGTCTTGACATAAGCGTGACGCCAAGAGAATAATTCCATTTAGTAAAATCTAGTTCCATATAATGGAACAATCAAGCCCTCAATGGACGAGACGATGCCGATGATGCAAGCCCATTTCCCTGACCTCAAGGACGCCGGCGTGCTTGTCACGGGCGGCGGCTCCGGCATCGGCGCATCGCTGGTGGAGGCCTTTGCCATGCAGGGGGCGAAGGTCGCCTTCATCGACATCGCGGAAGAGCCCAGCCTCGCGCTTGTCCAGCGGCTGTCGGCAACGGCGCCTCACCCGGTCCATTTTTTCAAGACCGACCTCAGCGACATTCCTGCGATCGGGCGGACGGTGGAGGCGGCGGCGTCCGCCACCGGCGGCATCAAGGTGCTGGTGAACAATGCCGCATGGGACGACCGCCATGACATCGACACCGTGACGGAAGCCTATTGGGACGCCAATCAGGCGGTTAATCTCAAGCAGATGTTCTTCACGGTCCAGGCAGCGTTGCCGCATCTGCGGCAGGCAAAAGACGCGTCCATCGTCAATTTTTCCTCGATCTCGTTCCTGCTGAACATGGGCGATCTTCCCTCCTATGCGGCGGCCAAGGCCGGGATCATCGGCCTGACGAAAAGCCTTGCCGGCAGGCTGGGGCCGGAAAACATCCGCGTCAACACGCTGCTGCCGGGCATGATCGTGACGGAGCGGCAGAAGGAACTGTGGCTGACGGATGACGGGATTGCCGCAACCACGGCACGGCAATGTCTCAAGCGCACGCTCATTGCCGCCGATCTGACGGGGCCGTGCCTGTTTCTCGCATCATCGGCATCGAGCGCCATCACGGCGCAATCCATAATCGTAGACGGAGGCCTGTTATAATGTCTGAACCCGCTTTTATCGCCGTCGACTGGGGCACGACCAGTTTCCGGCTGTGGCTGCTCAGCCGGTCAGGCGCGGTGCTGAATGAGCGCAGAAGTGCGGAAGGCATGACGACAGCCATGCGCACCGGCTTTGCCGATGTGCTGCAATCGCATCTCGACGCCATCGGCGCGCCGGAAAACCTGCCGGTTCTCGTCTGCGGCATGGCGGGTGCGCGGCAGGGCTGGGTAGAGGCTGGCTATATCGACGTGCCGGCATCGCTTTCTGCGGTTCTCGAAGGTGCGGTCCGCGTGCCGGGTCAGGCGCGGGATGTCCGTATTCTGCCGGGGCTGGCGCAGCGGGATAAAAACGCGCCTGATGTGATGCGCGGCGAGGAAACGCAACTGCTCGGCGCACTTGCTTCCGCCGATGCCGGCGAAAAGCTGGTCTGCATGCCCGGCACGCATTCCAAATGGGTGACGGTCAAGGGCGGCGACGTTACCGGCTTTGCCACGTTCATGACCGGCGAGCTCTTCGAGGTCATCTCCAAGCAGACGATCCTTTCCCATGCGGTGGCCGAGGCCGAAGCCTTTAATGGCGAACACGAGACCTTCAAGGCGGCCGTGCGCGACATCTACGCCAATCCGCAGCTGGCGACCAACCGCCTGTTCACCCTGCGCTCCGGGCAATTGCTGCATGGTCTTGGCGCAACCGATGCCAAGGCCAAGCTTTCCGGCACCATGATCGGGCTGGAAATTGCCGGCGCGCATTCCACCGCAAGCCGGGATACGCCGGTGGTGCTGATCGGCTCCGGCCCGCTTGGCACGCTTTACGAGGGTGCATTCGCGGCCCTGGACATTCAATATACGGTCATCGATGCAGACGAGGCCGTGCGGCGCGGGTTGCTGGCCGCTGCAAATGCCATTTGGGCCTAAATCATATAGTGTGAGCGGAATTTCTCGCGAAAACCGCTCGCACTTGTCGCCATTCCGCTTCAGGACGAAAGAAACACCATGCGTATCCCCTTCCCTTCCATAAAATATCCGCTGATCGCCATTCTGCGCGGTCTGAAACCCGAAGAAACCGAAGGCGTCGTCGGCGCGCTGATCGAGACCGGCTTCCGCGCCATCGAAATCCCGCTCAATTCGCCCGATCCGTTCCGTTCGATCGAGATCGCCGCGAAGATGGCGCCCGCCGATTGCCTGATCGGCGCAGGCACCGTGCTGAGTGTGGAAGACGTGGAATCGCTTGATTCGGCCGGCGGCAAGCTGATGGTCAGCCCCAATGCCGATGCCGACGTGATTGTCGCCGCGCGCGTCAAGGGCATGGTGACAATGCCGGGCGTTCTGACGCCCACCGAGGCGCTGGTTGCGGCAAAGGCCGGGGCGACGGGGCTGAAATTCTTCCCCGCCAGCATCATCGGCCCCGCCGGCATCAATGCGATCAGGACAATCCTGCCGAAGGATCTGGTCATTGCCGCCGTCGGTGGCGTGTCGGACAAGAATTTCAGCGAATATACCAAGGCCGGCATCCTTGCTTTCGGGCTTGGAACCAGTCTCTACAAGCCCGGCATGACGGCGGCGGAGGTTCGGGAACGTGCCACCGTCACGCTTTCTGCCTATGACGCCGCAATCGGAGGATAAGAGCTTGGCAACCGTTTTCCCCTTTGCCGGACATGTTCTTGATGATACGCCGATGACGCTTGGCGAAGGCCCGACCTTTGACGCCGCGACCGGCACCGCCTGGTGGTTCAATATTGTCGAGCGGGAGCTGCATGAACTGCATCTCGCTTCCGGCCGCAAAACCGTGCACGCCCTGCCCTTCATGGGCAGTGCGCTGGCCAAGATCAGCGACAGCAAGCAATTGATCGCCTCCGATGACGGCCTTTTCCTGCGCGACACGGCGACAGGCGTACTGACGCTGCATGCGGAACTGGAAAACGACCTGCCCGGCAATCGTTCCAATGACGGACGCATGCATCCCTCCGGCGCGCTCTGGATCGGCACCATGGGCCGCAAGGCGGAAACCGGCGCGGGCAGCATCTACCACGTTGCCAAAGGCACGGTGACGACGCTGTTTGCCGAGATCAGCATTCCGAATTCGATCTGCTTTTCCCCCGATGGCGCGACCGGATATTACGTCGACACCAAGGTCAACAAGCTGATGCGGGTGCCTCTGGATGCCGAGACGGGCCTTCCCTCGGGCAAGGCCGAAGTGTTGGTCGATTCCGCCGGTATCGACGGCGGCATAGACGGCTCGGTCTGCGATGCGGATGGGCATATCTGGAACGCCCGCTGGGGCATGGGTGCGGTCGATCGTTACGATGCCAACGGCAATCATATCGAACGCTATCTGGTTCCGGCGGGGCAGACCACCTGCCCGGCCTTCATTGGGCCCGATGCGTCGCGTATCCTTGTGACTTCCGCCCGCGAAAATCTCGGCGACGACGCCATCGCCGCCAATCCGCAGCATGGGTTGACGTTCGAGCTCGGGATTGACGTCAAGGGCCGGTTTGAGCCGCTCTACCGGTTGTGACGCGCGGCAAGAACTGCCCTCACCTCATTCCTGTGCTTGTCACAGGAATCTAGCCAGCCCAAGTCCTTGGGCTGGAAAGACTCTCCTCGCCACGCAGACGCGTGTCGGCTGGATTCCTGTGACAAGCACAGGAATGAGGGCTGTGGGGAAGCACCACCGCCGCCTCTTAACGGCCATTTCGTTTCTCAGGAAATATCCGAGAGAATCTCGCGATAATTCTCGTGCAGGTAACGCTGGGTGGCGGCGGCATCGGCGGGGCGGCCGTAAAAATAGCCCTGGCCCATGGCGCAGCCGAGCGCGCGCAGCTTTTCCTCTTCCGCACGCTCCTCTATACCCTCGGCCACCACTTCGAGATCGAGACCTTCGCACATGGCGACGATGGCCTTGATGATGTGTTCCGAAGGGCGATCGCTGCTGATGCGGGAAACGAAGGCGCGGTCGATCTTGACCTTGTCGAAGGTGAAGTCGCGCAGGCGGCCGAGGCTCGACTGGCCGGTGCCGAAATCGTCGAGGGAGATGCGAACACCCGCACTCTGCAATTCGCTGATGATGCGCTGCGCGGTATCGGCGGAGGTCATGACAGCCGTTTCGGTGATTTCAAGCTCCAGCCGATGTGGGTCGAGACCGACACGCGACAGGATAGAGAGAATATTGTCCGCCGTGCCAGGATCCATCAACTGCGCGGAGGACAGGTTGAAGGACAGGAAAAGCTCGCGCGGCCAGAACAGGGCTGCTTCCGCCGCCTTCCTGAGCAGGGCTTCCGAAAGGGCGTCGATAAAACCTCTTTCTTCAGCCAGCGGCACAAAAACGGCGGGCGATACGAAGCCGAGATCAGGGTCGTTCCAGCGGGCAAGCGCCTCGAAACCGATGACTTTCGCCTCTTCCAGCCTGACGATGGGCTGGAAATGCACATCGATCGCGTCGGTGATGATGGCGTTTCGCAGAGCCTGTTCCAACTGGGTGGCGCGCTTCATCTCCTGCGCTATCTCGCGCGAATAGACCGTTATCTGGCCGCGGCCGCGCCGTTTGGACCGGTAAAGCGCCGTCTCGGCGCTTTTCAACAGATCCTCGAAATCATCGCCGGCAAAAGGGTAGATGGCAAAACCGAAGGAAGAGGAAAGCCGGACGTTGCGATCGCCGAGATCGTAAGGAGCGGACAGCACGTCCTTGATCATGTTGCCGACACGCTCGGCGCCGGTGCGCTCGAAGACCAGCGGCAGCACGAAAGCGAATTCATCGCCGTCATGGCGCGTCACGACCGCGCCATCGGGAATGCAGGCCTTCAGGCGATGCGCCACCTGGCACAGAATCTCGTCGCCCGCCTGCACGCCGAAAAGATCGTTGATGGGTTTGAAGCCGTCTATATTCGCGATGCCGACCGTGAAGGGTGCGGGATCGCTCGAGCGTTCGCTCGCAAGCATGCGAATCTTGTCTCGCAGACGGTAGCGGTTGCCGAGCCCCGTCAAAGGATCGCTGTAAGCCATCGCTTGCAGCTCGTTCTGGCTGACCTGCAACGCTTGCGGCTCTGGCCGTTTCATTCCTGCATCTCGTGAATCCTGTGTGATTGCGCTCACAATGCAGGGCAAGTATTAAAAAAGCCATAGAGCCGCGAACCGAAAAATGCGGGCAGCGTTTTCCGGGAGGCCCAAAGCTTCGATCAAAATGAGCCTGAGAGCGGTCAATTTCCGCCTGTCTCTCGCCGTGGCGGCGGAATTTCAGGCTTGAAGCCGCAGGTCATCCTTGCTGAAAAGGCGCAGGAAAGCGGCCTCGACCATATCGGGACTGACGGGTTTCAGCAGCATGTCTTCCATGCCCGAGGCCAGGCACTTGTCGAGATCGCCTTCGAAGGCGTGCGTTATGACGCCGACTATGGGAATGCGATTGTCGCCGGCAAGGCCGCGCATACGGCGGGCAACCTCAAAACCGTCGATATCGGCAAGCGTCGTATCGAGCAGAACCGCGGATGGCGCCTGTTCCGCAAAAAGACGCAAGGCTTCTTCGCCGGAGGTGGCGAGCCGGTAGGATAGTCCAAGGCCCTCGAGTATCTGCGAAAAAACGATCTGGTTGACCCTGTTGTCCTCAACGAGAAGTATCTCGCAGACGCCGCCGGTCTTGAGCATTTTGGGCAGGTCTTCCGTCATGATCTCCCAGTCCTCCTCAGAGGATTTTTCCCTGGGAGAAGAGCTGAGGCCAACGGCAAGATAATGCAGCAGCGACGCGCCTATCTCGTCCTCCTCGATGGTGACGACGGGCAGGCCGTGGGCTTCGGCGATATCGAGACAGGCGACGCTCATCTGCGCGTCCACCACGACAACATCGATGGTGACGCCGGCCGAGGCGGCGACATCGATGAAACTGCGCTGTTCTTCTTCGCCCGTCACGACGGCGAAGTCCATGCCGCCCGCGGTCAACAGGCGACCGGCGGCTTCGCCGAAACGCCCGTTTTCAGATACGACCAGCACCGCCTTGCTCTTCAGCAGGCCGCTTCTGGCATCGCGCTCATCATCCTTGCCATAGGTGGAGGAAACGAAGGCAACGTGCTCGAGCGAGGGAATGACGGGCATGCCGTTTGCGTCGATGGTGGCGAGCGCGGTGACATCCTCCATCGTCGTCACCAGAAAATATCGGCCGGGCCTGCCCACACGCTGCTTGCGGGTAATCGTCAGGACTTCTTCACCATTCAGGCGTCTCACTCTTTCGGGAATGACGCTCGGTGTGCCGCTGTCCAGCACCATGCGATCGGCGATATCGATCCGCCCCGCAACCTCACGCGAATGGAGATCGAAAACGGTTCGGCCGAGAATAGCTTCGGCACTGGTCTCGACCATGGCGCAGGCGGATTTGTTGATTGCCGCATAGGCCATGTTCCGATCCTTGACGAAGACCGGAAATGGCAGATTATCGAGAATATCCTCGATCAGCTGGACGCGTTCGAGGTCGATGCGCCACTGTTCTTCTCTTTTCTTCTGTTCGGAAATATCGGCAACGACACTGATGCCGAGACCGGAAGGCAGGCGGTTCATGACGAAACGCAGGAAGCGTTCCCCTTTCAGCCGCTCGGTCTTTTCCGAGCGCTCTTTCCAGTGCAGCGCCAGCCGCTCGCCGATCCATTCCTCCCGCCCGAGCTGGCGGGCGTTGGCGGCCAGGCTTTCCGCCTCCAGAAGATAACAATCGTAGAGCGCGCTCAGATAGTCGCGCAGCCGCGCGCCCGGTCCGACAACGCCCTCCTGGAGCGGGAAAAAACTCAAGAGTTTCCGGCTTGCGAAAATAATGTGATCGTTACGGTCGTAAACGACTATCGCCGCGCCAAGCGCGTCGCAAAGGGCATCAAGCATCACCGTATGAACGCCCGCGCCAGAGGACGCCAAATCACTCAACTGCAAACTCCCGCCTGTTTTAAAGGGTCAGGCTTATGTTTCTATTGGAATCGTCCAAAGCGGATGCTGGGATGAAACGATAAATTCCGAAAAAGAGACATCAGGGTTCGCCACTTGAAGCAGTCTTGAGGAGAAGATGACGTTCACCCATAGTCGACGTCACACACCACCCGGCCAGGGGGGCCTCGTTCCTGCGATCATTTCAAGCCGCCACACCATAACCAGGGTCGATTAAAGGCGGATTAACGCTTAACGCCATGTTGAGCGAAATGATCAAATGCCCGAAAGACCGCAAAACATGTGCAAATGTCCGCGACGCCGGTTTTTTGCTTTCGAAGCCGCAGCGAATCCGCGAAAATGACGATCATGGCCATCAAGCAGCTTTCAGAAACCCTCATCAACCAGATCGCCGCCGGCGAGGTCATCGAAAGACCCTCCAGCGCCACGAAGGAACTGGTGGAAAACGCCATCGACGCCGGCGCGACGCGGATCGAGATCGCCACGGCGGGTGGCGGCAAGGGGCTGGTGCGGATTACCGACAATGGCTCCGGCATGTCGCCCACCGATCTGGAACTTGCGGTCCGGCGTCACTGCACCTCGAAAATTTCCGATACGCTTGATGACATCCGCACGCTCGGGTTTCGCGGCGAGGCGCTGCCCTCCATCGGCTCGGTCGCCAAGCTGACGATTACCAGCCGCCAACAGGGCGCTGAACAGGGTTCGGTCATTTCCGTGACCGGCGGCAAGGTTTCGGACGTGCGGCCCGCCGCCTCGAATGCCGGTACCATCGTCGAGGTGCGCGACCTGTTCTTCGCCACGCCTGCGCGGCTGAAGTTCCTGAAGACGGAACGCGCCGAGGCGGCCGCCATCACCGAGGTCGTCAAGCGCATGGCGATCGCCTTTCCGCATATCCGCTTCGTGCTATCGGGCACCGATCGTTCCACGCTCGAAATCCCTTCGACCGGTGACGATCATCTCGCCCGCATGGCGCAAATCCTCGGCGCGGAGTTCAAGGACAACGCCATCGAAATCGATGCCGGGCGCGAGGATGTGACGCTGACCGGTTTTGCCGGCGTGCCGACCTTCAATCGCGGCAACTCGGCGCATCAATATGTCTTCGTCAATGGCCGCCCGGTGCAGGACAAGCTGCTTTTATCTGCCATTCGCGGCGCCTATGCCGAAACCGTGCCGCATGGGCGATATCCGGTCGCGGTGCTGTCCATCACGCTCGACCCCGCCTTTGTGGATGTGAACGTGCATCCGGCAAAATCCGACGTGCGTTTCCGCGATCCCGGCCTCATTCGCGGGCTGATCGTCGGCGCGATCCGGCAGGCGCTGACGCGCGACGGTGACAGGGCGGCGACGACGGGTGCGAGCCAGATGATGAGCGCCTTCCGTCCGGGTTACAGCCCGTCCAATCTCCGGCCTTCTCCGTCCGCGACATGGTCCGCCGCGACTTCTCCTTCCCGGCCGCTTGCCGTTTCCAGCGGAACGCAATTTTCGGAGGCCGTGCAGTCGCGCTTTTCCGACATTACCATGCCGACGGCGCGGGCCGAGCCGAGGGAGACTTACGAGGCCGCCGCAAGCCCCTCGCCAGAAGCGGTGCTTTATCCGCTGGGGGCGGCACGGGCGCAGCTGCACGAGAACTACATCATCGCGCAGACGGAAAACGGCCTCGTCATCGTCGATCAGCATGCAGCGCATGAGCGGCTGGTATTCGAGGAAATGCGCAATGCGCTGCATTCCCAGCGTCCGCCATCGCAGGTGCTGCTCATTCCAGAGATCATCGACCTGCCGGAAGAGGATTGCGACCGGCTGATGGATCATGCCGCCGGTTTTGATGCGCTGGGCCTCGTAATCGAGCGTTTCGGGCCGGGCGCGGTCGCCGTGCGGGAAACGCCCGCCATGCTGGGCGAAGTCAATGTGCAGGGGCTGGTGCGCCAGCTTGCCGACGAGATTGCCGAATGGGATGCCGCCTCCACGCTTGCCAACAAGCTGGAATATGTTGCCGCCACCATGGCCTGCCACGGTTCCGTGCGCTCCGGCCGGCGCATGCGGCCGGAGGAGATGAATGCGCTTCTGCGGCAAATGGAAAACACGCCGGGTTCCGGCCAGTGCAACCACGGTCGCCCGACCTATATCGAACTGAAACTTTCCGATATAGAACGGCTCTTCGGCCGTAGCTGACGCCTTGTCCCGGCGGCAGGCCGGTAGGGCTGGCCTTGGCCCGCGCCTGACGGTATAAATTTAGGGAACTGGAGCATCCGCATTGTTCAGGAAAACGCTACGCCGTTTCGGACTGGGTGCCCTGACAGGACAGAGCAGGAGACGAAAACGGATGAACAGATTTGAGGGAGGCGGCAACCGCCTCGCCGTCATCGAATATCTCGACGGTGATTTCCGGATCGTGCAGACCGGCTCGCATGTCGTCTGCGCCATCACCGGCAAAAGCATTCCGCTCGATGAGCTGCGCTATTGGAGCGTGGCGCGGCAGGAAGCCTATGTGGATGCGGCGGCTTCGCTGGAAGCAGAACGCAAGGCTGGTAATCTGCCGGCGTGAGTTGGCAAGCGGCCGTTGAGTATAGCGCGTGTGCCTCCCCTCATCCCTGTGCTTGTCACAGGGATCCAGCCAGCCCAAGTCCTTGGGCTGAGAGGGCTCTTCCCGCAGTATGAACGCGCGTCGACTGGATTCCTGTGACAAGCACAGGAATGAGGAGACGTAGGTGCATGGCGGTTTTTCTTCTTTAGTACTCTAAAGCGACGTCCGCGCATTGTCCCGCAGCAAACGCGCACGGCAGTTCGCCACCGCCGTATCGATGATGGTCGCGGCCGCATTGGGGTCGTCGAACACCATGTCGATTTCGATCACCAGGCTGTTCCACAGCAATTCTTCGGCCCGGCCGTGATGCCCGTTAAGACGTACGGCGTCCTTGGCCGTCGTCACCAGTTGCAGGTTATCTTTGCCGGCGTCCTGTAGAAGATCGGCAATTTCGTCATCGCTGAAATGATGATGATCCGGGAAAGAGCGCTGTAGCACGATGTCACCGCCGAGCGCCTCGACGGTTCGATAAAACTTGGCCGGGTCGGCAATACCCGCATAGGCCAGAACGCGGCTTCCCCTGAAGTCCTGCGGCTCCTGCGGCGTGATCGCCGCAACGAAGACGGGTTTGGCGGCTTTCGCCGCCTGCCTTACCAGCGGATCGGCCGCATGGCCGTTACCGACCTTCAAAAGACCGGTCATCTGCCGCATCTGCTCGGCAAGCGGTGCTCTCACCGGCCCGCCCGGGACGAGATGGCCATTGCCGATGCCGCGCAGCGTATCGATGACGACAAGCGCGTAATCCAGCGTCAGGCGCGCGCTCTGAAAGCCATCATCCATGATGATGAGATCGACGCCTTCCTTCACCAGCCGGTGTGCGCCTTCCACCCGCTTGCGGGAAATGACCGTGACTGCCTCTCGCGCCAGAAGCAGAGGTTCATCGCCGACATCGGCCGAGCGGTGCTGTCCGGGATCGACAAGCGTGGTGACGTCAAGCGTGCCGCCATAACCGCGGCTGAGGAAACCGGGCTTCAGGCCTTTTGCGGCGGCGGCTCTGGCAATTGCCATGGCCGTCGGTGTCTTTCCGGCGCCGCCCACGGTGAAATTGCCGATGCATATAACCGGAACGGAAACGCTTGCCCTCTTCGCCGTTCGCATCCGCCGGCCGGCGATCTTGCCGTAAAGAAGCGAAAAAGGTGACAGGAGCCACGCCTGCCAGCCCGCTTTCTGCCACCAGAATGGCGGCGCTTCAGAAACCATCTATTCCCGCTCCCGGCCGCGTCGCCCACGGCATTCCGTTCGGATGTCGAATATCATAGGGGTTGTTTGCCAGAAAAAACCGTAAATTGCAAAAACGGGATAAACGGCTCAGAGAGCCCGTTCCGGCAGCAGCGCTTCAAGCGCGGTAATGTCGTCGAAACAATAATCGGCGTCAGCGCCGAGGCTCTCGCGTGAGCCGGTGCCCGTCAGAACGGCAATGCGCAATCCCGCTCCGGCGTTTTTCGCCATATGCAGATCATGATTATTGTCGCCGACCACGGCCACACGCTCGGGCGGGAAGCCTATCGCCTCGCAGAAACCGAGAACCATGCCGGGTTGCGGCTTGGTGCCATAACCGCTGTCATAACCCGCGACGAAATCCACATCGTTTTCAAAACCGAAACGGATGGCCGTCTGGCGGATGGAATTTTCATTGTCGCTGGAAGCGATGCCGAGCTTGTAACCGCGTGCCTTCAGCCTTGCGAAAAACGCCTTGAGATCGGTTACCGGCACGGATTTATCCGCCGCCTCGGTAAACAGCCGGTCGAGGCGCGCCGTCAGTTCCCCGACATTGCAGGGCGAGCCGGCGGCAACCAGACCGGCGGCGATTTCCGCCGTGTTGCCAGCGGCCAGAAGGCTGTCCGGCACCACATGACCGGTAATGGGGTCCATGCCGCAGGCGGAAAGAAGCCGGTCGGCGAGAACGGGATCGCCCTTCGCCGCAATCGCCGCAAGCTCGCGGTTTACCGGACCCCAGCTGGCGTCATAACCGAGAAGCGTACCGTCCTTGTCGAAAAGGACTGCCACGATAGACTGCGCCGTGTTGAGTTCGATATCCGCTACCATGAACCGATGGCGCTCCGCGGTTGCAGCTTGGCGGAAACAGTGAGCGGGTTGATATAGGGCTCCAGCGCCTTGACGGTCAGAGAAAGCGCGCCGCGCATATCCTGAATGACCCGGTTGCCCGCATCGATCATCTTGTAACGCTCATTGTCGTTGACCAGCAGATAATGCACCGCCTTGGCCAGCATCTCCACATCGCGGATGATACGACCGCCGCCAGCGCGGATCAGCTTCTGATAGGCTTCGCGGAAATTCTGCACATGCGCGCCGGACAATACGGCGCATCCCAGCATCGCCGGTTCCAGCGGGTTCTGCCCGCCTTCCGCCGTCAGCGAGCGGCCGACAAAGGCAAGTTCGGTCAGACGCAGATAAAGCCCCATTTCGCCGATGGAATCGCCAAGGAAAATATCGGTTTCCGGCGTGATCACGTCATTCCTGCTACGGCGCGCGACGGTCAGCCCCATGCCCTTCAGCATGGCTTCCACATCGTCGCCACGCTCGGGATGGCGCGGCACGATGATGGTCAGTTGGCCGTTGCGCGACTTGATCGCCGCATGCACGGTGGCGGCAGCCTTTTCCTCACCGTCGAAGGTGGAGATCGCCGCCCATGTCTTGCGATTGCCGACCTGCTTGCGATAGGTCTCCAGAAGAGCCTCATCACAGGGTGGCGGATCGGTGTCGCCCTTGAGGTTGCCTGATATCACCACTGGCCAGGAGCCGAGATCGCGGAAGCGTTCGGCATCGAGATCGGATTGCGCTACCACCAGCGCCAGCTTGGAAAACAGCGACTCCGCAATGTCGTGCCGGTTTTTCCAGCGGTCGAAGGACCGGTCGGACAGACGGGCATTGACCCGGATCTGCGGGATGTGCCGGCGTTCCAACTCCATCATCGTCACCGGCCAGATTTCCGATTCAGCGGTGATGGCGGCATCCGGCGCCCAATAGGCGAGGAAACGGTTGACCGCAATCTTGATGTCCAGCGGCACATATTGATGGATCACATCATCGCCGAGCCGGGTGCGGGTCAGTTCTGCGGAGGTGACCGTTCCGGTGGTCAAAAGCACGAAAATGTCGCGCTTGCGTATTTCGCGGATCAGCGGAATGAGAGCCAACGTTTCGCCCACGCTTGCGGCATGGAACCAGACCAGCGGCCCACGCGGGCGCTCGGCGCTGGCATAGCCGAAACGCTCAAGCCGACGGCGCTTGTCTTCCTTGCCCTTTGCCGCCCGATAGGAAAGATAGGGACGGGCAAAGGGATAGGCGGCGATACCGGCAATCCGGTAACCGGAAAGAGCGAAACGTGCGATACGGCTGCTCATGACATTCTGCCCTTGATCATTCCGCGCAATGCCCTTCCCCTGTTCTTGTTGTTATCGCCGCCTACTTCTTCTCAAATTGCGTCATTTTTTGTCATCGGAAACGAAAGCGCGATCACATTTTCTCGCAATCAAAATCCCGGCCTGCACATTTTCAGCAGGAATCACCGGAAAACTCGCCTTCACCCAATAGTATTACAACGCAAGGGCAAAAGGACTCAAATTTTATCGTCCGGATTGAGAAGACGGTGCATATGCACGATAAAATAACGCATATGGGCGTTATCAACAGTCATCTGCGCCTTGGATTTCCATGCGGTGAGCGCGGAAGCGTAATCCGGATAGATGCCGACGATATCGAGCGCATTCAAATCCCGGAACTGAACATCCTGAAGGTTTTCCAGTTCGCCACCGAATACAAGGTGCAGCAGCTGTTTCTGTTTGCCGGCTTCCGTCATGTCTTTATCTCTTTCTTAGACTCTGAGAGAGGCCTTCATCTGCGGGATTTCCCGGCAAACGTCAACTGTCGGACAGATGCGAAAACGCTTTCAAAAGCGTGGGCAGCGCATAATCTGCTGCGGCGCACAATGCGGGGTGGTTCACCTCACGGCGATTATACATCAGAGGTTTTCCATCGAGACCCACCAGACGGCCGCCGGCCCTTTCGAGGATCAGGTCGGCGGCGGCGAGATCCCACTCGTGCGAGTTGGCCTTGACCAGCGTTCCGTCGATACGGCCATCGGCCACCATGGCCAGCCGATAGGCAAGCGAGGGTACGTGCGGAATGCGCTTGACGCTGCCCCGTACCTCTTCCGGCAGATGCGTGACCACGTCTTCCGGTGCCGCCAGATGGAAGATGCCGACATTTTCACGTGCGGCGGAAATGGGCTCGCCATTCTTCAGCGCCTCACCACCGTCCAGTGCCGTGAATTCCTCGGCGAGCGCGGGTGCGACGAGGACCGCAACCACCGGCCGCCCTTCATGCACCACCGCGACGCTGACGCACCAAGTGTCCCGGCCGCTGATGAAGGCGCGGGTGCCGTCGATGGGATCGACCACGAAGACGGTGGAGCGGGAAAGGCGGTCCGTATCGTCATCCGTCTCTTCGGAAAGCCAGCCATAGTCGGGCCGGGCTGAGCGCAGGATGGTTTCGAGGATTTCATTGGCAGCATAGTCGGCCGCGCTGACCGGCGAAAGCCCGCCATTCTTCCACCAGACCTCGGGATCCTTGCGGAAGAAACCGAGGGCCGTCTCGCCCGCCTTGCGGGCGGCTTCGAGGACCAGCCTCAGATCGGAGGCCCAGCGGGCCTCAGCCATATCGTTCATTTTGCCGTCTTTTCCGCGCGCCTCACACGGCGCGCCTGTTTTTCTCTTCGCACTTGCACACAAAGTGCCGGCGAAAACAACCCGCAGGCCGTCTCACTTGCCCGCGATCGTCATGCCTTCGATGGCAAGCGTCGGGGCCGCGACGCCGTATTTGCGGTCGATATCGTTAGCCGGCGTGACCCGCATGAACATGTCCTTCAGGTTCGAGGCGATGGTGACCTCGGAAACCGCGAAGGTCTTTTCGCCGTTCTCGATCCAGAAACCGCTCGCGCCGCAGCTATATTCACCCGTGATCATATTGGCGCCGTGGCCGATCAGCTCGGTGACGTAAAAGCCGGTTCCGACCTGCCGCAGCAGATCCTCCGGCGAGATATCGCCCGGCTCCAGCGCCAGATTGGTGGAGGCCGGCGAAACCGCCGTGCCGCCGCGCACGCCGCGACCGTTGGTTTCAAGGCCAAGTTCCCGCGCCGCCGAGGTGGACAGGAACCAGTGCTTGAGAACACCGTCCTCGATCATCGTCATCTTCTCGCCGCGCACGCCCTCGCCATCGAAGGGACGCGAGGACGGGCCGCGCACGATCTGCGGATCGTCGGTGAGATAAAGGCCCTTTTTCAGAACCTGCTGACCCATTTTATCGCGCAGGAAGCTGGTCTTGCGGGCAACCGACGCGCCGTTGATGGCGCCGGCAATCGCACCGACAAAGCCGCGGGCGATGCGCGGATCGAAAACCACGGTGATATTGCTACCGGTATCGACCTGGCGCGGGCCGACACGGCGCACGACTTTATCACCCGCACGACGGCCAATCTCTTCGGCTGCATCCAGATCGGCATAATAAAGGCGGCTGTCGAAATCGTAGTCGCGCTCCATCTTCGTGCCTTCGCCGGCGATGACGCTGACGGAACGGCTGAAGCGGCTGCCCATATAGCTGCCGGAAAAACCGTGCGAGGTGGCAAGGACAAGGCCGCCCATGCCGCTCGATGCGCCGGCGCCCGAGGAATTGCTGACGCCCTTGACCGCCAGCGCCGCCTCTTCCGAAGCAAGGGCCGCCTCGCGCAGCTGATCCGCCGATACTTCCGTCGCATCGAAAAGCTCGAGATCGTCATAGGAGGTCGCCAGCCGTTCCCTGTCGGCGAGGCAGGCAAAGGGATCTTCCGGCGAGACCTTGGCCATGGCTACCGCCCGTTCCGCCAAGGTCTTCAGGTCGAAGCCCGGATTGGCCGAAACGCTCGCCACCCGGCGGCCGACGAAGACGCGCAGGGAAAAATCGTCGCTTTCGGAGGATTCGGTGCTTTCCACCTTGCCCAGCCGCACGCCGACCGATTGCGAGCGGGAGCGGACGACAACGGCATCCGCCTCATCCGCACCGGCGGCACGGGCAAGATCGACAAGCTGGCTGGCGCGATCGAGAAGTTTGGAAGAATCTATTTCTGAGGACATGAGTTGGCCTTTCATTCCTGTTCCATTTATTGTGCCAGGAACCCCGCATCAAGGGCGAAACGCCGCTTTCTCCATTCGGACGGTATTGTCGCCACCCTATTCGAAAGTCCGCCCGCATGACCGAGCACGACGCTCTCTTTTCCGAACCCCTGCTGCTTCTGGCCGGCGCGGTCATCGCGGCCTCGGTTTTCCGCAAGCTCGGGCTTGGCACCGTGCTCGGTTATCTGGTGGCGGGCATCATCATCGGGCCGTTCCTGCATCTGGTCACGGATGCGAAGGACATCTTCAATGTCTCGGAACTGGGCGTGGTTTTTCTGCTCTTCATCATCGGGCTGGAACTGAAACCATCGCGCATATGGCAGATGCGGCGCGACATTCTGGGGCTCGGACTGGCGCAGGTGCTGGTGACGGGCAGCGTGCTGGCGGCCATTGCCTGGTGGGCGGGGTTGATCGATGCACGCGGCAGTCTCGTTGCCGGTTTCGGCCTTGCGCTTTCCTCCACCGCCTTTGCGCTGCAAATCCTTGCCGATGACGGCGACATGAATACGCGCCACGGCAATCGCTCCTTTTCGATCCTGCTGTTTCAGGATCTCGCCATCGTGCCGCTTCTCGCCCTCGTCACCATTCTTTCGAACCGCCCGGACGTGCCGACGGATTCGATGTCCTACGACCTCCTCGCTTCGATCATCGCGGTGGCGGGCATGGTGCTGGCGGGGCGTTACCTGCTGACACCGATGTTCCAGATCATTGCCCGCACGGGCGCGCGCGAAGTGATGATCGCCGCCGCGCTCTTCGTCGTCATCGGTGCAGCCGCCATCATGGAAGCTGTCGGGCTTTCGATGGGCATGGGCGCATTGCTGGCGGGGCTGATGCTGTCGGAATCCTCCTACCGGCATGAGCTGGAGGCGGATATCGAGCCGTTTCGCGGATTGTTTCTGGCGCTGTTCTTCATGGCCGTCGGCATGTCGCTGCATGTCAATATCGTCTATGAGCACATTCTTCTCATCCTGATCGCCGTGCCGGTGATGATGGCGGTGAAGGCGGGCCTGATTTACATTCTGTGCCGCATTGCCGGTTCGTCGCGTTATGCGTCCAGCCGCATCGCGCTGCTTCTGGCGCAGGGCGGCGAATTCGGTTTCGTGCTTTTCACCACGGCCGCCGCCTCGGGGCTTTTCCCGCAGGCGACCGCCTCGATCCTCGTTGCCGTGGTCACGCTTTCCATGGCGCTGACGCCGCTTCTGGCGGTGATTTCCCGCCGGCTGACGGCGGAGGATGCGGAAGAGGACAAGCTGGAAGAGGATTTCGACGGCGCGGGTGCGGATGTGCTGATCATCGGCTTTTCCCGTTTCGGCCAGATCGCCTCGCAGATTCTTCTCGCCGGGGGGCGCGACGTCACCGTCATCGACAGCTCGGCCGACCGCGTGCGCCAGGCCGCCCGTTTCGGCTTCCGCATCTTTTTCGGTGATGGCACACGCAAGGACGTGCTGATCGCCGCCGGAATAGAACGGGCCGATCTCGTTGCCGTCTGCACCCACAAGAAAGAGGTGACCGACCGTATCATCGACATGATCCAGTCGGAATTTCCGAGCGTGCGCATCTATGTCCGCTCCTATGACCGTGTGCATTCGCTCGACCTCAGGAAAAAGGGCGTGGAATATGAAATCCGCGAGACGCTGGAATCGGGCCTGCTGTTCGGCAAGCGCATTCTGGAAGGGCTGGATATGGATGGCGAAAGGGCGCTGGCGATTGCCGACGATATTCGCGAACGCGACGAGGAGCGGTTGCAACTACAGGCCGTGGAAGGTCTCGCCGCCGGCCGGCAGATGCTGCACAACAAGCCGGTGCGCGAAGTGAAGCCGGAGCCGCTGATGAAGCCGAAGAACAAGGCGGAGAAGCGGGAAGAAGAAGAGGATGCGGAGGACAGCGAGACGGAAGTTTCGCTGTGAATTGAGTTCAACTTAGTGACTGGGAGAGCGTCGCTTGTTTCTTCTCCCCGCCGGGGAGAAGTCCGCGGCAGCGGGATGAGGGGGCGACGGTTGAGATATTCGGAGAGCTTGCCCCCTCATCCGGCCCCTCGGGCCACCTTCTCCCCCTCGGGGAGAAGAAAACTCGCCCCATTCGTCAAGCCTCCACGCCCTGCCCGCGATGAAACAGTTCCACCTGCATGTCGATCTGCCGTTTCAGATCGTCCTTGATGCCGGCCGATGCGTTCAGCACCTCCTCGGACTTCAGGAAATCCAGCACGCCGAAACGGTGCACTGGCGGGCGCAGGAAGATGTGCGGCGGACGTAACCTCAGTTTCAGGGCGATCGCCGCCTGCATCATCAGCTGGCTGGCGCCGAACAGGCTGTCCAGCCGGTTCGGCATGGTGGTGCCATCGCCTTCGGGACCGCCGACCACATCAACGCCGATGACGATATCGGCCTGGTCCAGCAGATGCTCGTAGGGCACGGGGTTGAAGATGCCGCCATCGATCATGATGCGGCCATCGATACGAACAGGCATGAACAGTGCCGGAATGGCGGCAGATGCCGCCAGCGCCTGGATGATCTCGCCGCTCTCCACCACCACTTCGGTCTGGGCATAATAATCGGTGGTTATCACCTTGAGCGGGATGGCAAGCTCGGAAAAGTCCTTTGGCAAGGCTTGCGGCATCAAAGCGTGCAGAATGAGTTCGAGATTGAATTGCCCGAGACGAAAGCCGTCCACCGCATGGCGCATCGAGGCCGGGCCGAGGCTCCAGAGCCGGTTGGCCACCGAACCCTTCCGCCCCATGAGTTCGAGCGTATATTCACGGATTTCCCGGCCCGTCATGCCGGCCGCCATGCCTGCACCGATGATGGAACCGATCGATGAGCCTGATAGCGCCACCGGCCGGATACCGAGTTCGTCCAGCGCCTCGATGACGTTGATGTGGCAGATGCCGCGCGCACCGCCGCCGCCGAGCGCCACGCCGAATGTCGGCTCCTGTCCACCCGTGCCGCCGCCTTCGAGAACATCTTCTCCGGCGCGGACGATCGTGACGCTCTCGTTTACACCCTGCTCCATGCGAATACCCAAAACTCTTTCCCCGCACAGGTCCTGTCTGCCGGCATAGCCTGTCGCGACACTGCCTGACAGTATCGGTCGACAGGACGCAGGCTCTGCCTATTCGGCAAACAAGACAAGACCGTGGCGTGACGGGAAGGTGTTCCCGTCAGGGCTCGTAACGGTAGAAATGCATTTTCGTGTCGCCGAAGATACGGCTTTCAAGCAGCTTGAACGCTGGATCGACATTGACCGCAACATCACCGCGCTCTTCCAGAATGGCAAGCGCGCCGGGTGTGAGCCAGCCGCCGCCATGTGCTGCCGCGAACGCCTTTTCCCCATGGCCATGGCCATAGGGTGGATCGGCAAACAAAAGATCGAAAGGCTCGATATTGTTGACGCCGCCAAGCTTGGTGGCGTCACGCCGCAGGATGCGGGCGCGGCCATGCAGACCCAGCGCATCGATATTTTCCCAGAGCAGCCCCCTGCCCTCAACGCCGTTTTCGACGAAGAGCGCCACGCGACAGCCGCGCGAAAGAGCCTCCAGCCCAACCGCACCGGTTCCGGCGAAAACGTCCAGAACGCGCGTACCGTCAAGACTTTCCGGATAGGCGTGGCTCAGGATATTGAAGAGGCTTTCCCGCGTCCTGTCGATGGTCGGACGAATGGAATTCGATTTCGGCGCGGCCAGTGTCCGGCCGCGGAACTCACCGCCTACGATCCGCATTACGTGTCATTCCCCTGCCTCCAGAAGGTTTGCCACCCGGGCCTTTGCCACCCGGCTTGCCGCCGCCGGGGCCATTGCCGCCGGGGCCTTTACCCTTACCCGAAAAACCCGAACGTTCGCCACGCTCGCCCGATTTACCGAAAGACGGCTTGCCCGATGCGGGCCTGCCACCCGGTTTGCCGCCTCTGGGCTTATCCCCGAAAGGCCGGTCGCCGCGCGGACGATCCCCTTCTTCGCGGGGCTTGTCGCGGAACGGCCGTTCGCTGAATGGCTTTTCGCCACGTGCGGTGCGATCTCCAAAGCTCTTCTCGCCGCGCGGACGGTCGCTGCGCGGGCGATCACCATCTTCACGGGGCCGGTCACGGAAAGGGCGGTCGCCAAAGGGCTTGTCGCCACGTGCCGGTCGGTCACCAAAGCTTTTTGCACCCCGTGCCGGGCGGTCGCCACGCGGGCGGTCACCGTCTTCGCGGGGGCGATCCCGGAAAGGCCTGTCGCCAGAGGGCCGGTCGCCAAAGGATTTGCCACCGCGTCCACCGCGATCGCCAAAGCTCTTTTCGCCGCGTGCAGAACGATCACCACGGCCCTGGCCACGGTCATCCTCACGGGTCGGCTCCGAGCGGATCCACTCGCCCTCGTCATCGGCATGGCGCACGACGCTGCGGCGCGCTTCCGCCTGGGCGGACGGCTTTTTGAACAGGCTTTCGGCTTCCGCGCGGGCGGAAGACTTGCGTTCCTTGCCATCACGGGTCGGCTTTGCGCCGGGCGCCATCCAGACATTGGCCGTCCGGCTGGTGCCGGCGGGCTGGCGGGGGCTGCGGCGCTCTTCGCCATCATCCTCATTGCGGCCCTTGGCGCCGAATTTCCCAGCGGGCTTGGAGCCGAACTTGCCGGCGGGCTTGTCACCGCGCTTGGTATCGAGACGGCCGAGCGCCTTTTCGCGACGGTCTTCCGGTCTGCCAGCGGATTTTTCGAAACGAGGCTTGCCTTCCGGCGCGTCGCCCTTGGCCCATTCGGGCTTGGCGCGTTTGGCCGGGGCCTCTTCCTCATCGTCGACGGATGTATTGTAGATCGGCGCGTCGAAATTGGCGCCTGCCTCTTCGATCAGACGCGGTCCGAGCTGATCGCGCAGCATGCGGCCGCGCACTTCAAGCACCTTGCCTTCGGCAAGATCGCCGAGCTGGAACGGACCGTAGGAGATGCGGATCAGGCGGTTGACTTCAAGACCAAGCGCGCCGAGCACATTCTTGATCTCGCGGTTCTTGCCTTCGCGCAGACCCATGGTGATCCAGACATTGTGGCCCTGGGTACGGTCGAGCGTGGCATCGATCGCGCCATACAGCACACCGTCGACGGCGATGCCGTCCTTCAGCTTGTCGAGTGCGGCCTGATCGACCTCACCATGAGCGCGCACGCGGTAGCGGCGCAGCCAGCCGGTGGTCGGAAGTTCGAGCACACGGGACAGGCCGCCATCATTGGTGAGCAGCAGCAGGCCTTCGGTATTGATATCGAGGCGGCCGATGGAGAGCACACGCGGCAGTTCGCCCGGCAGATTGTCGAAAACGGTCGGGCGGCCTTCCGGGTCGGAATTGGTCGTCACCAGACCGGCCGGCTTGTGGTAAAGCCACAGGCGCGTGCGCTCGGCACCGCGAATCGGCATGCCGTCCACTTCGATCTTGTCCGAAAGCGTGGCGTTCACGACCGGACTATCCAGCTTGACGCCGTTCAGCGACACGCGGCCTTCCATGATCATCCGCTCCACATCGCGGCGCGACGCGACACCGGCGCGGGCCATGATCTTGGAAATGCGTTCGGGCTTGGTGCCGACCACGGCTTCGGGCGCTGGGGCTGCCTTTGCTTCGGCCGGTTTCTTCTCACGCTCCGAGGCCGGCTTGCCGGGGCCTTTCGGCTTCTTGTCGCGGCTAAATGTCTTGCCGCCGTCACGCTTCGGCTTGTCTTTAAAAGTCATTTGCTGTTTGCCTGTTGTTTGGGCTGTCCTATCAGGTCCAAGCACAAGGGTTAAGAGGAAATTGAAACACAATGGCCGAAAGGACGCATTTCATGGAACTGGCGCTGGCGGAAGCCCGCGCCGCCGGCGAACGCCAGGAGGTTCCTATCGGCGCGGTGCTGGTTCTGGATGGCCGCGTCATTGCCCGCTCCGGCAATCGCACCCGTGAATTGAACGATGTGACGGCGCATGCCGAAATCGCCGTGATCCGCATGGCCTGCGAGGCGCTGGGGCAGGAACGGCTGCCCGGCGCCGATCTCTATGTAACCCTTGAGCCCTGCACCATGTGCGCGGCGGCGATCTCATTCGCCCGTATCCGCCGCCTTTATTACGGCGCGGAAGACCCCAAGGGCGGCGCGGTGCATAGTGGTGTGCGCTTCTTCAGCCAGCCGACATGCCACCATGCGCCGGATGTTTATTCGGGGCTGGCGGAAAGCGAAAGTGCGGAAATCCTGCGGCAATTTTTCCGCGAGAAACGTCTCGACGATTGAGCGGCCGACGGGAGAAACCTTTCCCGCAGGCCACCATCAGCCCGTCATTTTATCAGAAGGGGTTCCACCAGCTCTTGCCGGTGTTGGCGACAGCCGCTTCTTTCTTGCGGCGCTTTTCCTTCTTCTGCTCCGGCTCACCGAGGTCGGTCAGCTGATCCTGCGGAACGCTGCGATATTCGGCTGGCGGATCGGTAAGGAACCGGCGCTGGGCGTTGACGACGGAGCCGCCCTGGGCTTCGGCCTTCGCCTTGCGGAAGGCTTCCCATTTCTGGCTTTCGGTCATCTGGCCGGCGGTGCCGTTACCGGCAAGCAGCGGCGAGCGGTAATGCGGGTTGTTCTTGTTGGCATCCGCCTCGTCGCGAAGACGTTCGCGGGTCTCTTCCGGCGATTCAACCCATTGCGGGTTGTTTTCGCGGTTCGCCATATTCTGCTGCGGCGCGGCCAATTGTTCGGCACGGGACTGGGCAGGAACGACAAGACTGGGGCGCGGGCTGTATTTCAGGTTGCGCTTGCTCTGGTCACCGGTGATCGAGGTTGCGTTGCCGAGATCGTCGACAAGCTGTTCCGCCGCCGTCTTGCCCGTACCGTAGGTCGGGCTCGTGCAAGCGCCCAGCAGCACGCCTATGGCCGTGATGCCTGCAACCGTGCGAAACATGCCCAAACCCTGCGCATTACCCTGCATCGTCTTCATTGAAACCCTTCCAGCCGTCCGTCCCACTTCGCCAGACATCGTCTTTCGGCAGGCGGCAGCCCGCATTGCCGTGCAAATCCGGCCATTTTCAGGCAGGTGTACCGGATGAAGACGCAAAGCGCAATTCATCCGGCCATTTTCCTTATCCGCGCGCGGCAAGCTCCCGCAAGGCGGCCGCATCGCGGGCCGAAACCTCCGGATAGTCCGGGTCGGAACCGACATCGGTGGTGATGCGCCAGGAACGGGCGCATTTTGCGCCTTCCGCCAGTTTCTGCTCGACCACGACCTTTGCCACTTCCGGCAGGCGGAAGCCATCGGCCGGGCCTTCATCACCCACCACCGAAATGGCCGAAGTGATGCAGATTTCGGCGAAATCCTGCCCCTTCAACGCCGCCAGCAGGTCGGCGTCGGCAATGTGCACGACAGGGGCTGCCTCAAGCGAGGAGCCGATGCGCTTTTCGCGGCGCTCGACTTCCAGCGCGCCCGTCACGACCGTGCGAACCTTACGGATCTTCTCCCATTTCGCTTCCAGCGCATCGTTCTTCCACTCCGCCGGGATTTCCGGGAACTGGACAAGATGCACCGATTCAGCATCCGGATAACGCGAAAGCCACGCTTCTTCCGTCGTGAAGGGCAGCATGGGCGCCAGCCACGAGACGAGGCAATCGAACAGCTTCGCAATGACCGACAGCGAAGCACGGCGCTTCAGCGACGACGGCGCGTCGCAATAAAGCGTGTCCTTGCGGATGTCGAAATAGAAGGCCGAGAGCTCGACATTGGCGAAATCCACCAGCGCGCGGGCGATCTTCTTGAACTCGAAACCGTCATAACCTTCACGAACGACGCCATCCAGTTCGGACAGGCGGTGCAGCACCAGCTTTTCCAGTTCCGGCAGATCGGCATAGGCGATCTCCTCGCCTTCATAATGGGCAAGGGTGCCGAGCATCCAGCGGATGGTGTTGCGCAGTTTGCGATAGGCATCGACATTGGTCTGGATGATGGCCTTGCCGAGGCGCTGGTCTTCCCAATAATCCGTGGTCATGACCCACAGGCGCAGGATATCCGCGCCGGCGTCCTTCATGACTTCCTGCGGCGAAACCACGTTGCCCTTGGATTTGGACATCTTCTCGCCCTTCTCATCCATGGTGAAACCATGGGTGACAACGGCGTTATAGGGCGCACGGCCACGCGTCGCGCAGCTTTCGAGCAGCGACGAATGGAACCAGCCGCGATGCTGGTCGGACCCTTCCAGATAGACATCCGCCGGCCACTTCATGTCCGGGCGGTCTTCCAGCGTGAAGGTGTGGGTGCAGCCGCTGTCGAACCACACGTCGAGAATGTCCATGACCTGCTGCCAACGGGCATGGTCGTGGTCATTGCCGAGGAAACGCTCCTTGGCGCCTTCGGCGAACCAGGCGTCCGCACCTTCGGCCTCGAAGGCCTCGAGGATGCGGGCGTTGACGGCCTCATCGATCAGAACTTCACCCTTCTCATCGGCGAAGACGGCGATCGGCACGCCCCAGCTGCGCTGGCGCGACAGAACCCAGTCGGGCCGGCCTTCGATCATAGCGCGCAGGCGGTTCTGGCCAGAGGCCGGAACGAAGCGGGTGTCGTCGATGGCGCTCAGCGAGCGCGAGCGCAGCGTCGTGCCGTCGCCCAGTTCCTTGTCCATATAGACGAACCATTGCGGCGTGTTGCGGAAGATGACCGGCTTCTTGGAGCGCCAGCTATGCGGATAGCTGTGCTTCAGACGGCCTCGGGCAAACAGGTTGTTTTCCGCGATCAGCGCCTTGATGACGCGGTCGTTGGCGTCACCCTTCTTGCCGTTGTCGTCCATGACGCGGGCAGCGCCGCCTTCGGCGGACGGGCCGAAACCGGGGGCGTCTTCGGTGTAGAAACCGTCATCGCCAACCGGGAACGGGATGGCCGACGAAACGCCACGCGCTTCCAGCTCGCGCTGATGCGCGGTCCAGACATCAAAGTCCTCGCGGCCGTGGCTCGGCGCAGTGTGCACGAAACCCGTACCGGCATCATCGGTGACGTGATCGCCGTCGAGAAGCGGTACCGGGAAATCATAACCGAGCGACACCAAAGGATGGGCGCAGGTGATGGCGGCCAGTTCTTCGGTTTTCACGTCGCGAACGAGCTTGAAGGTCAGCTTCGCCTTGGCCGCTGCCTCATCGGCGAGCTTCTTGGCGAAGATCAGCTTTTCGCCCGGCTGCGGACCGAAATCGTTCTGCGCGCTTTCGACTTCGTAGAGGCCATATTCAACCCGCGACGAAAACGCGATGGCGCGGTTGCCGGGGATGGTCCACGGCGTGGTCGTCCAGATGACGACGGAAGCACCAGAAAGAACAGGAGCTGCCTGCACAACCGGGAACTTCACCCAGATCATGTCGCTCTCGACATCGGCATATTCGACTTCGGCTTCCGCCAGTGCCGTGCGCTCGACCACCGACCACATGATGGGCTTCGAGCCGCGATAAAGCTGGCCGGTCCGGGCGATCTTCAAAAGTTCGCCGGCGATGCGGGCTTCGGCGTGGAAGTTCATCGTCGTGTAGGGATTTTCAAAGTCGCCTTCGATGCCGAGGCGCTTGAACTCTTCCGACTGGACCTTGATCCAGCCAGCCGCAAAGTCGCGGCATTCCTTACGGAATTCGTTGACTGGAACCTCGTCCTTGTTCTTGCCCTTGGCGCGATAGGCTTCCTCGATCTTCCATTCGATCGGCAGGCCATGGCAATCCCAGCCCGGCACGTAATTGGCATCGTAACCGCGCATCTGGAACGAGCGGGTGATGACGTCCTTCAGGATCTTGTTGAGCGCATGGCCGATATGGATGTTGCCGTTGGCATAGGGCGGGCCGTCATGCAGCACGAATTTTTCGCGGCCGGCGGCGGAGGCGCGCAGGCGTCTGTAGAGGCCCATCTCCTGCCAGCGCTTCACCGTTTCCGGTTCTTTTTGCGGCAGGCCGGCGCGCATCGGAAAATCCGTCTGCGGCAGATAGAGGGTGGCGGAATAGTCGAGTTTTTCTGCGGTGTCGCTCATAATCGTACCGTTGTTGCGCGCCGTGTCGGTCGCGCCGTCTCAATTTCAAACAGGGCAAATTCGGAAAGCGCCATCACAAATGCCGTGACAAGCGCCAAAATCCCGGACCTTCCGGCTCCTCAGAGCGGGCGGAAGGCCGGGCCAATAATTCGGCCAATCTGATTTTTAAACATCAACCGGTATTGGGACATGGCCGGTTGTTTATGCGGTTTTCCAGCAAAAAGGAAGAGAAAAGCGACAGTAAAATGGGCCGGAATACGGGCTCCCCAGCCCTTCCGGCTCAAAATGCGATCTTCGCATCCACTTCGCTCAGCGGCCGCACGCCTGACAGCATCGCCCTTGCCTCCTCCTCGTCGCGCCTGATCTGCGCGACCAGCGGTTCCAGGCCATCGAATTTCAGCTCGTCACGCAGATGCCCGAAGAAGGACACCGAACAGACCTCGCTATAGAGATCGCCGGAAAAATCGAAGATATAGGTTTCGAGCAGCGCCGCGCCGTTTTCGGTCACCGTCGGGCGGTATCCGAAGCTTGCGACGCCATCGCGGATGGAGCCGTCAGGCCGGCGGAACCGCACGGCATAGATGCCCGCCTTCAGTTCCGTCTCCGGCGCCAGCGCCATGTTGGCTGTCGGGTAACCCAAGGTGCGCCCCAGCTTCTGGCCGCCGATGACTTCGCTTTCCACCGTGAAGCGGTAACCCAGCAATCCGGCCGCACCCGCCACATCGCCCTCGCATAAGAGCGAGCGGATACGGCTGGAGGAAACGACATCCGCACCCTCGTCGCGGAAGGCATCCACCAGTGTCACGTCGAAGTCGTGGCGCTTGCCGGCGGCCATCAGAAAGGCCGGACCACCTTCGCGGCCCTTGCCGAAATGAAAATCAAAGCCGGTGACGACAGCGCTGGCATGGAGCCAGTCGACCAGAATGGATTGGACGAATTCCTCCGCCGAACGCTGCGAGAATTCCCGGTCGAAGGGGTATTCGATCACGGAGCGGAAACCGATGGCTTCGAGAATGCGCGCCTTCAGAGGTGCGGGGGTGAGGCGAAAGACCGGCGTTTCCGGGCGGAACACGGAACGGGGATGCGGTTCAAAAGTCAGTACCAGCGCGGGAACACCACGCGCCTCGGCCAGTTCCAGCGCGCGATCCAGAACGGCGCGGTGGCCGCGATGCACGCCATCGAAATTGCCGATCGCGATGACGCCGCCGCGAAGATTGTCCGGCAGCGGCTCCTTTTTTTCATTGCGATGAAAGACGGTCATGGCAGTCGATCCATTTTTGCGCCAGCTTAAGCCAGACGCCCTTTAAGCAAGACGGGGCATCCACCAGCCGGGAGCCGCGCCCTGCCCCTTGAGATAGGCGTTCAGAAGCGCCTCGTCCGTTTGACCGTTCAGCGTATATTCGGCGGCGTGAATGCCGCCGCTGATATAAAGAAGGTTGAGGCCGCTCGCAATCGCGCCCTTCACATCCGTCGGCATGCCGTCGCCGATCGCGAGCACGCGATCCTTGGGGAAGGCGCCGCGCACTTCTTTCGCCGCCGCGAGGCAGGCTTCGTAGATCGGCATATGCGGCTTGCCGGCAATGCGGACCTCGCCGCCCAGCTGTTCATAATAGGCGGCCATGGCGCCGGCGCAGGGAATGATGCGCTCACCGCGCTCCACCACCAGATCGGGATTGGCGCAGATCATCGGCGCCCCGCGGGCGATGAAGCCCTTGAGCATTTCTGTATAATCTTCCGGCGTTTCCGTCTCGTCATCAAAGAAACCGGTACAGACGACGGATTGCGCTTCCGCTTCGCTAACCCGCTCGACATCCAGACCCTCCAGCAGCGGCAGATCGCGTTCCGGGCCGAGCAGGAAGACTTTTTTCGGGCCTTCCGCGATCAGGCCGCGTGTGACGTCACCGGAGGTGATGATGCGGTCATAGGCCTCATCCGGAACGCCGAGAACGCGAAGCTGGGCAATGACGCCGGGAGCGGGGCGCGGCGAATTGGTGATGAGCACCACCGTCTTGCCGGCCTTGCGCGCTTCGTGCAGTGCAACCGCCGCATCCGGAAAGGCGCTGACACCATTGTGCAGCACGCCCCAGACATCCGAAAGAATAACGTCGAACCCATCAGTTATTTCGCCGAGGGTGAGAATGCGATGGGCCATGAGATGCTTTCCGGATGCGAGAAGAGGGTGTGCGTGACATCGCAAAGCGGGACGCCGATGGCAAGAAAAAAAGCAATGACAAACCTTCCGTCTGCCCGCCCGCCACCGTCCGAACATAAAACCTCGCTAGGCCCGAAAAGGCAGCGAATTGCAAATAGGGTGTGGTTTGCCGCCGTCGCTTAGTACGCAGAAATTTCTGTCATGGAACGCTGATAACCATAGCGCATAAAATTTTTCCGACAGCGCGTTCTTGACTCCGGCAGAACGCCTCCTTATCTCGGCTTCGCTGGCACTCCAACAAGGTGAGTGCTAACACCCATCACGCGAGCCTCCAAGGGTTCGTGAAGTCATTTGATCGAGGGATTAGGCAATGACAAGCACCAATTTCCGCCCGCTTCACGATCGCGTCGTCGTTCGTCGCGTTGAATCCGAAGCAAAGACCAAGGGCGGCATCATCATTCCCGATACCGCCAAGGAAAAGCCGCAGGAAGGCGAAATCGTCGCTGTTGGCTCCGGCGCGCGCGATGAGGCCGGCAAGGTCGTCGCTCTCGACGTCAAGGTTGGCGATCGCGTCCTGTTCGGCAAGTGGTCGGGCACCGAAGTCAAGCTCGACGGCGAAGACCTTCTGATCATGAAGGAAGCCGACATCATGGGTATCATCGGCTGATTTAGCCGAACCCGTCCTTCCTTAAATTTCAAGCCGGACCCTGTCCGGCCATTCGAAACCAGGAGTTTTGAAAATGGCAGCCAAAGAAGTCAAATTCGGCCGCACAGCGCGCGAAAAGATGCTCAAGGGCGTCGACATTCTCGCTGATGCAGTGAAGGTCACCCTCGGCCCGAAGGGTCGTAACGTCGTTATCGACAAGTCCTTCGGCGCACCGCGCATCACCAAGGACGGCGTTTCCGTCGCCAAGGAAATCGAACTGGAAGACAAGTTCGAGAACATGGGCGCGCAGCTCGTTCGCGAAGTCGCTTCCAAGACCAACGACATCGCCGGTGACGGCACCACCACCGCAACGGTTCTGGCCCAGGCCATCGTTCGCGAAGGTGCAAAGGCAGTTGCTGCCGGCATGAACCCGATGGACCTGAAGCGCGGTATCGATCTGGCCGTTGCTGAAGTCGTCAAGGACCTTCAGGCCAAGGCCAAGAAGATCAACACGTCTGAAGAAGTTGCGCAGGTCGGCACGATCTCTGCAAACGGCGAGCGTCAGATCGGTCTCGACATTGCTGAAGCAATGCAGCGCGTCGGCAACGAAGGCGTCATCACCGTTGAAGAAGCCAAGACCGCTGAAACCGAACTCGAAGTCGTCGAAGGCATGCAGTTCGACCGCGGCTACCTGTCGCCCTACTTCGTGACCAACCCGGAAAAGATGGTTGCGGACCTCGAAGACGCCTACATCCTTCTGCACGAAAAGAAGCTCTCGAACCTCCAGGCCATGCTGCCGGTTCTCGAAGCCGTCGTTCAGACCGGCAAGCCGCTCGTCATCATCGCTGAAGACGTCGAAGGCGAAGCTCTTGCAACGCTCGTCGTCAACAAGCTGCGTGGCGGCCTCAAGATCGCTGCCGTCAAGGCTCCGGGCTTCGGCGACCGCCGCAAGGCCATGCTGGAAGACATCGCCATCCTGACCGGTGGTACCGTCATTTCCGAAGACCTCGGCATCAAGCTCGAAAGCGTTACCCTCGACATGCTCGGCAAGTCGAAGAAGGTTTCGATCTCCAAGGAAAACACCACGATCGTCGACGGTGCCGGCCAGAAGTCGGACATCGAAGGCCGCGTTGCCCAGATCAAGGCGCAGATCGAGGAAACCACTTCTGACTACGACCGCGAAAAGCTGCAGGAACGTCTTGCCAAGCTCGCTGGCGGCGTTGCCGTGATCCGCGTTGGCGGTTCGACGGAAGTTGAAGTGAAGGAAAAGAAGGACCGCATCGACGACGCTCTCAACGCGACGCGCGCTGCCGTTCAGGAAGGCATCGTACCGGGCGGCGGCGTTGCCCTGCTGCGTTCCTCCACGAAGATCACTGCCAAGGGTGCAAACGACGACCAGGAAGCTGGCATCAACATCGTTCGCAAGGCTCTGCAGGCTCTGGTTCGCCAGATCGCAGAAAACGCTGGTGACGAAGCTTCCATCGTTGTTGGCAAGATCCTCGACAAGAACGAAGACAACTACGGCTACAACGCCCAGACCGGCGAATATGGCGACCTGATCCAGCTCGGCATCGTCGACCCGGTCAAGGTTGTTCGCACGGCTCTGCAGAACGCAGCTTCGGTTGCTTCGCTGCTGATCACCACCGAAGCCATGATCGCCGAGCTTCCGAAGAAGGAAGCTGCAATGCCGGCAATGCCGGGCGGCGGCATGGGCGGCATGGACTTCTAATCAGTCCTGTCACCGGAATTACGAAAGGGCGGTCTTCGGATCGCCCTTTTTCTTTGCCGCCCATGCCTTTTGAGGGGTCCGGCGTCGCAAGCGCGCCAGACGGGCGGCATGGACTTCCAATCAATCCTGTCACCGGAATTACGAAAGGGCGGTCTTCGGATCGCCCTTTTTCTTTGCCGCCCATGCCTTTTGAGTGGTCCGGCGTCGCAAGCGCGCCAGACGGGCGGCATGGACTTCCAATCAATCCTGTCACCGGAATTAAGAAAGGGCGGTCTTCGGAGCAGCAAAATACTCCACGCGTGCGATAGGCTCCAAAATATTGTATCCTTTTGGGACACAAATAGCCTTAGCCGGCTTGTTTTTGGAAGTGCATGCAATAATAGGACACCGCTAAGGGCGAATCACAATCGCAGATGAGGCGGATTTTCGCCCTCACCGGCCTATAAATTCGACACATAGTTGTCTTTTTTCATATATTTCGCGATTGCGATGAAGGAACACATAATATTTTTGATTTTCTCTCTGACTGGTTGTTGTGGGTAAGAGAAAATAAACTATAAGTCAGCCCCCGTAAGGGTGCCGCGACGGGACGCAAGCATTGAAGGGGTTCGATGCCTGGCTAAAAGTTTCGACTGCGGGTGGCGGTGGAAGTTCAACTTGGCAGTGACGCTTGAAATTGCGTCGCTGGTACGATGTTCATGCGGGGGCGCGATTTGTTCGAAATCTCAAGACGCAACGATGCTCTGCCTGCGGCCGTGACGACCACGCCCGATCCCAGAACCCTGTCCAATTTCTTCATTTCGGAAGAGTGGAGCAGCGATCTTTCAAGCGGCGTCATCAGGCTTGGCGAACAGGCCTCCTTCATGCACGGCCTGCCCCCCGGCGAGTGCGGTCTGCTCAGCCTTGTCCGCTGCTACGATCGCAGCGACCATGCCCGCGTGCTGGAACTTTTCGAGCAGGCCTCCACTGCGCCTTCACGATTCTGCTTTTCCACCAACCTCTTCATCCTTCCGACAATGCGCCAGCCCGTTATCTGCATGGGTGAATCCGCCGGTTTTGAAGACGATCGGCAGGGGCGAATTTCCGGGCTTTTCCTGTTTCCGCGTTTCGAAGATATTCGCTTCGCCGCCTGAATAACCTGCCGAAGGCTCGCCATCGTTCACAAAATGACGACAAATCGTCTCCTCTTGTTCATCTTTATGGACGGGTGATTTTCCGCCATTGATATCTCCAGACATCGCCCTGCAGCTTAACCGGCGACACGCCGATCAATTACCGGAGATTTCCATGTCCAGCAGCCAGAACGTTCTCGTTCTCATCGCCCGCATTCTGCTTTCCTTCATCTTCATCACATCGGGCTTCGGCAAGCTCACCGATCCGGCCGGCACGGCCGGCATGATCACGGGCGCCGGCCTGCCCGCCGCAACCGCGCTTGCCTATATTGCAGGCCTGTTCGAACTTGTTGCCGGCCTTGCCATTCTCGCTGGTTTCCAGACCAAGATCGCCGCCTGGGCGCTTGCCGTCTTCTGCGTCTTCACCGGTCTGGTGTTCCACAGCGGCACCGTTGCCGTTCCCGGCTGGCCTGAGCCGGCTCTTGGCTGGATCAACACGCTGAACGGCATCATGATGGTGAAGAACATCACCCTTGCCGGCGCTTACATCCTGCTTGCCGCCTTCGGTCCCGGCGCCTACTCCGTCGACGCTAAGCGCGGCGCGGCTGTGGCCCACGCATAAGCCAAACAACAGATCGACCAATAAAAAAGCCGCCGGATCGCTCCGGCGGCTTTTTGTTTTGCGTGGTCAGACCACAGCCCTGATGCGCGAGGCGATCTCCTGAACCGCCGCATCGCCTTCGTGTTCCGGCTTGCGGGCACGCACAAAGCAGGCTTCCGAACTGACGATGATGCCGTCAGAGAGAATTTTCAGGTGGTTGGCCTTCAGCGTCGAGCCGGTCGAGGTGATATCAACGATGATATCCGCCTGCCCCGCCGCCGGTGCACCTTCGGTCGCGCCAAGGCTTTCGACGATGCGATAAAGCTGAATGCCGTGCTGGCGCGAAAAGAACTGCTGCGTCAGCCGCCAATATTTGGTGGCGATGGCAAGCCTGCGGCCATGGCGGGCGCGGAACTCCGAAGCGACATCGCCGAGATCGGCCATGCTGTCCACATCCAGCCAGATTTCCGGCACGGCGACCACGACATCCGCATGGCCGAAACCGAGGCGGGCGCAGAACTCCACCTGCGCATCGGCATTGGTCAGCCCTTCGCGCACAAGGTCCTCTCCCGTCACGCCGAAATCCACCGTACCGGCGCCGATCTCGCGGGCGATCTCGGAGGCCGAGAGATAGGCGATCTCGATATCGTCGCGCCCTTCGATGCGGCCGCGATAGGAACGGTCATTGCCGACGGCCGCGACTTTCAGCCCGGCGCGTTCCAGAACGGCGGAGGCATCTTCCTTCATCCGGCCCTTGGAGGGCAATGCGATGGTGATCATGGCTTGTCGCTCCCGCGCACCGTTTCGATGCGATCCAGCCAGAGCGAGAAGCCCACGGCCGGGATTTTTTCCTGTGCGCCGAGCAGGGTCAGCAGCCGGTCGAAACGGCCGCCGCCGGCCAGCACGCTGTCTCCACCCGCTTCCACCACCTCGAATACGAGGCCCGTATAATAATCGAGCGGACGACCGAAGGCCGCGCCATAGGTGACGGTTTCGAGATCGACACCGGCATTGGCAAGCGCTGCGACGCGTTTATCGAAGGCGGAAAGCGCGCCATCCAGCTTCAGCTTCGCCTTTGCAGCAAAATCCGCCAGAACCTGCGATGCCTGCGGCAGAGGCGCCTTCAGGGCCAGGAGCTGCTTTAGCAGCGCGAAGCTTTCATCCGGCAGGCGCGTGGCGGCAAGAGCCAGTTTTTCCCGCAGGCGGCGGGCGATTTCCTGCGGCGCACGGCTGGCATTGGTGGAATAGCCGGTTTCCTGCATCACCGTATCGAGATAATCGACCAGCACCGCCTCGTCGCCCGTCGCCAGCAGGCCAGCGACGCGGGCATCGAGGCCGGTCATCGGCTTGGGATGCACAAGGCTTTCCAGCAACGCGTCAAGCTGCGCCATATCGCCGAATGCCTGCACCAGCCGCTTCTGCCAGCCGAGCGGTAGGCCAAGGGCGGCAACCACCGCCTCGAACACCTGCTGATCGCCCAGCGTGACGGCAAGCGAGCGGCCCGGCAGCAGGCGCTGCAGAATGCCGGTGGCGTCAATGACGGCACGGGCATCGGCGGCGGCGATATCGGTATCGCCGAGATCTTCGATACCGGCCTGGTAAAACTCGTTGGCACCTTCGCGGCGCTGGCGGAAGACTTCGCCGAGATAGGAATAACGCTTCGGCGTTCCGGTCGCCGTTTCGATATGGCGCAGGCAGACCGGGATGGTAAATTCGGGGCGCAGACACAGGCTCTCGCCCGTTTCGCTTTCCGTCATGAAGATACGGCGGCGCAAATCCTCGCCGGCCATATCCAGAAAGGGTTCGGCGGGCTGGATGACGGGCGTGTTCACGCGGCTCGTGCGGCGCGCGGCGAATTCTTCCAGTAGCTCTCCGGAAAATTCCGGCATGTCGATCAGGGGCATGGAACGGTACTTTTCGTCACGGTTCGAGCGGCTGCATCATTTCGATGCGGTTTCCGAAGGGATCATGGACATAAAACCGGTGATACCCTTCAAGCGGCTCATCCTCAACCACATGGCAGCCTGCTGTTTCAAGTGTTTTTCGCAAGGTTGCCATATCATCGACCAGAAAGGCCGGATGGGCTTTCTTCGCCGGGCGGAAATCCTGCTCGACGCCGAGATGCAGTTTTATCGAACCCCGGCTGAACCAGCACCCGCCGCGTCCGGCCAGATTGGCGGGTTTGACCTGCTCCGCAAAGCCGAGCAGGCCGCCATAGAAAGAGCGCGCCTCATCCTCACGGCCCGCCGGCATCGCCAGTTGAACATGGTCGAGCGCGAGGATCGCCATGGCCTTAACGCCCTTCGGCGGCGCGGCGAACGTCCTCTGCCTGATGCTCCAGAATCTCGCGGACCTTCGCCACCAGATCCGCCTCCAGTACGGTGACCTGCGCCACACGCGCCTCGCGCCAGCTGGCATTGTCCTCGATCTCGCCGGAGAGACGCTTGCCTTCGATCAGATCCTTGATCTGCACCACACCTTCGGCACGCTCATCACCGCCCTGAATGATGGCGATGGGGGAACCGAGACGGTCGGCATATTTCAGCTGGTTGCCGAATTTCTTCCAGTTGCCCTGGTACATTTCCGCGCGGATGCCCTCGGCGCGCAGCGCCTGCGTGAATGTCTGGTAACGGCCCATGCTTTGCACATCACCGTCCATGACAGTGATCAGAACCGGTGCAAGCGGCTTGACCTGACCGAGCTTGCCGAGGTTCTTCAGCGCCGTCATCAGGCGCGAAACGCCGATGGAGAAACCCGTCGCCGGAACCGGCTGGCCCATGAAGCGCGAAACGAGGCCGTCATAACGCCCGCCGCCGCCGACAGAGCCGAATACGACCTTTTCACCCTTTTCATTGGTGACGTCGAAACTCAGCTCGGCCTCATAGACAGGGCCGGTATAATATTCGAGGCCGCGAACGACCGAGGGGTCGATCTTGATGCGCGTTGCATCGTAACCGGCACTGGTGACCAGAGCGCCGATGATGTTCAGCTCCTCAACGCCTTCCTCGCCTTTCGAGGTGCCCGCGACCAGTTTCGCCAGATCATCGGCGCTTGCCGCATAATCCTTGATACCGACGAAAAACAGCACCTTTTCGATCTGTTCCTCGCCAAGACCAGCGCCCTTGGTGAAATCGCCGGATTCATCCTTGCGGCCGGGGCCGAGCAGCAGCTTCACACCTTCGGGACCGAACTTGTCGAGCTTGTCGATGGCGCGCAGAACGTTGAGGCGACGACCGGCATTGTCTTCCCCGCCGAGGCCGATGGCTTCCATGACGCCATCGAGCACCTTGCGGTTGTTGACGCGGATGACATAGTCGCCGCGCTGAATTCCGAGGGCTTCCAGCGTATCGGCCATCATCATGCACATTTCCGCATCGGCCTGCACGCCGGCGGCGCCCACCGTATCGGCATCGAACTGCATGAACTGCCGGAAGCGGCCGGGTCCGGGCTTTTCATTGCGGAAGACATAACCGGCGCGATAGGTGCGGTATGGCAGCTGGATTTCGTTGAAATTTTCCGCGACATGGCGGGCGAGCGGCGCGGTCAGATCGTAGCGCAGGCTCATCCATTGGTCGTCATCGTCCTGCAGCGAAAACACGCCTTCGTTCGGACGGTCGCTATCGGGCAGGAACTTGCCGAGCGCATCGGTATATTCGAACAGCGGGGTTTCGACCGGATCGAAGCCGTAAAGCTCATAGACCCTGCGGATCTTCTCGATCATCTCATTGGTGGCATGAATATCGGCAACCGAACGATCCACGAAGCCGCGCGGCAGGCGGGCTTTCAGTTTCTGAGGCTTTTTTGCTTTTTCGCTCATGGGGCCGATCCGATATTTTCCTGAAATCAAGCCGGTGTATTAGAGGATGAAGCCCGGTGCGGCAAGCCGCAAAGGCTCCGGTTTTACTGGCTCACGCAGCCAAGCGGGCTATATGGGATGCATGTATCCCAATTCGGATCGGGAAGGACGCGACCCATGAGCAAACAGACGGCCATCCGGCTGCCTGATGAGACCTATGAGCGGCTGAAGGCGCTGTCCGAGCGCACCGGCCGCACATCCGCCTATTACATCCGCGAGGCGATCGAGAAACATATCGAGGATATGGAAGATCTCCATCTCGCCGAGGAAGCGATGCGGCGCATTCAGCGTGGAGAATCGAAGGTCGTAAGCGCCGAGGAGTTCTGGCGTGATCTGGACAATTGAATATCACGCGCTTGTCCAGAAAGAGATGCGCAAGATAAATCCGGAAACGCGCCAGCGAATCCGGAGTTTTCTGCACGAACGATTGGCGGCACTGGATGATCCACGCCAGACCGGCGCCGCCCTGCAAGGCTCCGAGCTCGGAAATTTCTGGCGCTACCGGGTGGGCGATTACCGCATCATCTGCGATATACAGGATCACAAGCTCGTCGTGCTGGTGGTCGAAATCGGCCATCGCCGTTAAATCTACCGTTAGGCATTCATGATCCTCGAAGCCCTGCAATATGCCGCCACACGCGCGGTCACGCCGAAAGAATTCCGGCCGCATATCCGCTATTCCGTGAACCTCTGGGCGCGCGCCAACCGCTGCGCCAAAGCCTGGGCGGAGCATGAAAAAAACAGCCGGCAATTCGTGCTGCAATCGGCCAGAAAGCTGAAGCAGCGGCGAACGGCCGTCGTGCTGGGGTCTGGCCTGTTGCGCGATGTGCCCAATGATGCGCTGGTGGCGATGTTCGATACCGTCGTGCTGGTCGATCTGGTGCATCTCGCCAGCGTTCAGGCGAAGCTGCGCCTCAATGCCAAAAAGAATGTCCGCATCGCCAACCGCGATCTTTCCGGCTTTGACGATGTTCTTGCCGGTCGGCCGGCCGAACCGCTCGATTTCCTGCGGCGGGTGCCCTATCTCGATCTCGTGGTATCGGCCAATCTCCTGTCACAGATCGGCACCGGCGCACGCCACCGGCTGGAGCGGGAGAAGATCGCAAATGCCCCGGACGATCTTCTGCCGAAGCTCATTCACACCCATCTGGAAGCGCTGGCCGGCCTGCCCTGCAAAGCCTGCCTGATAACGGACACGTCCTTCAACGTCATCGGCAAAGACGGCAACCTGCACCAGCATGAAGACCTGCTGCATGGCATCGAGCTTCCTGCCCCCGCCGCCGCATGGGAATGGCCGCTTGCCCCGTTTGGCGAGGAAAGCAGGGATTATCGCATCGTGCATCACGTCATCGCGCGTGAACTGACCTGATGGCCATGCTTATTCCATAATTCCAGCGGTAAATTCATGCCATGTCTCAGGTGGTCCGTACATTGATGTTTCTTGCCTGCCTGCTATACGGCGCAATGCCGGCGCAGATGGCGATGAGCATGCCAATGGCCACGGGCATCGCAGCGTCCTCACAGGTGCCGATCAAACATGACGATGCCCATTCGCATCGAGTCGCGGATCGGGACCAAGGGTCTCGGGCACATGCGGAGAACGGAGCTCATGGAACGGGAGCGGGCGGTTGCTGCCCGCATGGTGACGATGCCGCACATCCCGGTTCCTGCGCCGCCTGCCTGATCGTGGTTCCGCGAACGATCTTCGCCGATAGCGGCCGGATGATATTCGCCTATCCGAAGCCGCAGCGCGGCATCGTCTTTGACGGTAAGGCTTTCGCGCCACCGTTGCCGCCTCCCCGCGCCTGACCCCAGATTTTTTCAGACCCATCTTCGAAAAATCCGTCAGACACAGGAAGGATAATCCATGTCTATCAAGACCATCACGCTCGCCGCCGCTTTCGCAGCCGTCTTCACCATTCCGCTTTTCGCACAGGAAGCGGGCGGCCATGCCGGACATGACATGTCAAAAGGCACCATGAGCGACAGCGCGTCCACCAAGGCGTTCATGGAAGCCAGCAAGAAGATGCATGGCGATATGGCCATCGATTATAGCGGCGATGCGGATGTCGATTTCGTGCGCGGCATGATCCCGCACCATCAGGGCGCAATCGATATGGCCAAGGTCCAGCTCGAATACGGCAAGGACCCGGAAATCCGCAAGCTGGCCGAAGAGGTCATCAAGGCGCAGGAAGGCGAGATCGCCATGATGAAGGCCTGGCTGAAGTCGAAGGGCAAGTAATTGATGCTGACGAATGGGGAACGCCGGTCGCGGCGCTCCCCTTTTCTTCTCCCCGCCGGGGAGAAGGTGGCCCGAAGGGTAGGATGAGGGGGCAAGCTCTCGGTCTATCTCTACCGTCGCCCCCTCATCCCGCTGCTGCGGACTTCTCCCCCTCGGGGAGAAGAAACAAGCGGCGGCCTTCCCATGCCAACGGCAGCCGCGCGAACGCCGCCTGTGCCACTCGCCACTCTGCTACAAGCCCGCAAGTCCGGCCTTGTAATCCTCCGAGGCCGCACGGCTGAGGCGCTCCAATTCCATGGCCGCCCGGCTGGTATGGCGCTCCTTATGGCGCAGCAAAGCGAAGTTTCGGGCAGGCAGATCGATGCCGGCTCGGACCAGCAGCCCCTGCCGCAGAAACAGCGAGGCGACGGAAGCGGAAACTGTCGTGGCCGCACCGCCGGAGCGTGCCGCCATCACCACCGCCTCGTTGGACGGCAGTTCGAGCATGACCGAAAGCTCGCCGGGGTCCACGCCCATCTGCCGCACCGCCGCCTCGAAGGCGGAGCGGGTGCCGGAGCCCTGTTCGCGCAGGACCCATGAGGTGCCGTAGAGCATATCGAGCGCGGTGAGATAACGGCCATCCGCGAAAGGATGCGCCGAACCGGTGACCACCAGCAGCTTGTCGGACACGACGGGCTGCACCATCAAAGCCGGCTCATCGATCCTGCCTTCGATGAAACCGACCTCGGCCAGACCGTCAAGCACGGCCTGCGTCACCGTTTTCGTATTGCCGATATCGAGTTTCAGCGTGACGCCCGGATAGAGCTTCTTGAACTGCATCAGGATCGGCGGCAGCCAGTAGCTTGCAATGGTCTGGCTGGCGCATACGGTGATTTCGCCGCGCGTCAGCCCGCCCATTTCGGAGAGGATCAATTCCGCATTGCGCACACGCGACAATGTCGCCTTCGCTTCACCCAGAAACACCCGGCCGCTTTCGGTCAGCTCGATGTTGCGGCCGACCCGGTGAAAAAGCTCGACGTTGTAAAAGGCCTCGAGATTCTTGATGGCGGAACTGACGGCGGAGGCGGTCAGACCGATGGCTTCGGCGGCCCTTGTGAGGTGCTCGCGTTCGGCGACGGCGATGAAAATGCGGAGCTGTTCGAAGGTCATGGCTTTTCATTCGATTTTATCGAATAATATATGCCATATTATTTGATAGAATAAAACAGGCCGCTGCGGCATTGTCTGGCCATGGCACAACATCGCACCCTCGCTCATCCCTTTCAGTTCTCGCTTCGCTGGCTCACCCCGCTCCTGCCGGGCATTCTCCTCTGCGCGGCGGTCAGCTGCGCCGCCATTCTGGTAGAGCGCTTTCAGGTGCGGCTTGCAGGCCACGCATGGCTCGGTGATCTCGTGCTCGCCATTCTGATCGGCACGCTGCTGCGTTCGCTGGTGTCGCTGCCCGCGGTCGCTTCGGCCGGCATCAAATTCAGTGCCAAGACCCTGCTCGAAATCGCGGTGGCGCTTCTCGGCGCGTCCTTGAGCCTTTCCATCCTCAAAGGTGCCGGCGGTTTGCTGATTGGCGGCATTGCACTGATCGTCGCGCTGTCGCTGATCGTCAGCTATGCCGCCGGGCGGATGCTTGGCCTGCCGCCCAAGCTTGCGACGCTGATCGCCTGTGGCAATTCCATCTGCGGCAACTCCGCCATTGCCGCCGCCGCGCCCGCCATCGGCGCGAAGCCTGAAGATGTCGCCGCCTCGATTGCCTTTACCGCGGTTCTCGGCGTCGTCGCCGTGCTGCTGATGCCATTCCTGCCGCAGCTTCTGGGTCTTGATGCCACCCAATATGGCATCTTTGCCGGCCTGACGGTCTATGCGGTGCCGCAGGTTCTGGCCGCAACCGCCCCGCTCGGCGCAGTCGCCGTGCAGACCGGCACCATCGTCAAGCTCATCCGCGTGCTGATGCTGGGACCGGTCATCGCCGCCCTTTCCGTCATCCATGGCCAGTCCGGCACGGAACGGCTGCGATTGCAGCAGATGGTTCCGTGGTTCATCATCGCCTTCGTGCTGATGATCATGGCGCGGTCCTTCGGCCTCATTCCCGAGGCTCTGATCGGCCCTGTCGCCTCGCTCTCCAACATCCTCACCATCATGTCGATGGCGGCGCTGGGCCTTTCGGTCGATATTCGCAGCCTTCGCCATGCCGGCGGCAAGGTCATCGTCGCCGCCAGCCTTTCGCTCGTGCTGCTTGGTGTTTTGAGTTTCGGCCTGATCGTCCTGACGCAAGCGGGCTGAGCGGGACTGCCGTTATTTTTCGGTGCTGACCGTCAGCGTATAGTGGGCGCCGAGACCACGGCGGGGCAATCCCAGGATAAGGGTCGGCCGGATCAGCCATTCCGTATCCGCCTTCGGCGTCAGTGTCGCAGTTTTACCCTGGGAATCGCTGAAGAAGATCGCATCCTCATCGGGCGTCGAGAAATCGAAGATTGCCATCAGGACGAATTCACTGGAGGAGGCAAGCTCGACCTTCACCGTCTGCCCGGCCTTGACTTTCAAACGGTAAACATCGCCGCGGCCGCGCCGCGTCCAGCCATCGAGCTTCAGTGGACCGGTCGGCGGCAAGGCGACTTCCTTCAGCCTTTCGCCATCATCCAGCCAGATGCCATCGACATTGCGGCTTTCAGCGAAGGATTGATGCGGCACGGCGGCCATGGCCATGGTGAGAGCCAGAAGAAGGGAGGTTACCTTCATGGACGTACAAACTCCCGCCGCATGAGCTCGATCGGCTCGCGGCAATGACAACCTTCGATATGATCGTTGACCATACCCATGGCCTGCATGAATGCATAGACTGTCGTCGGGCCGACGAAACTCCAGCCCCGCTTCTTCAGATCCTTGGAAAGGCGAATGGATGCGGCGCTGGTTGGGTTGGCCCTTAACGTCGCATAGTCCAGCCTTTGCGGCCTTTCTGCGGCGGCAGGTTCGAAACTCCAGAAATAACGGGCGAGCGAACCGAATTCGTCCCGCAATTCCAGGGCCCGGCGGGCGTTATTGATGGTTGAAACAATCTTGCCGCGATGGCGGATGATGCCCTTGTCGGCAAGGCAGCGCTCTATGTCGGCCTCACCGAACTCGGCCACTTTTTCGAACTCGAAATTGGCGAAGGCGACGCGGAAAGCCTCACGCTTGCGCAGAACCGTCAGCCAGGACAGCCCGGACTGAAACCCTTCCAGACAGATCTTCTCAAACAGGCGGCGGTCATCGGTGACGGGATAACCCCATTCCTCGTCATGGTAGCGGCTGTAATCTTCCAGCCCCTGCTGCCAGAAACACCGCACGCGGCCATCAGCGCCGGTTTCAAGTCCCGCCTCGTTCATTCCGCAACAACCCTTTTCCACTCCCGCAAATCACCGGCGGGACACGCGCACTTACCACTCATTCACCACGTTTCAAAACCAGGCGCTAACCCTAAATACAGGTTGCGCTAATGAAGCGCTTTTTAATGAACAGCCATTTACGATTCACTTGCGTCAAGGTGCGAACGTGTCCGGCAATGCGGGCGAATGATACCCGCGATTTTGATTGTTGCGACATCCCGCAGAGAGAGTCCACCCGATGACGATGAAGTCCGTTTTTCTGGCGCTGAGCCTCGTTTCCACCTTCGCCGCCCCGGCCGCCATGGCCAATGAGCGTTATCGCGAGCGCCCGCCCGTCGTCGTCAGCCCCGACCTTTCCGCCCCCTGGGTCACCCAGCTTGGACGCGGCAATGTGCGCCCCGTGGTTTATCCGCGCGCGCCTGCCGCAGGCCAGCCGCTCTTCCAGCAGCGCCAGGTCGCCATGCCGCAGCGCCCCAGTTCCGGCGTCACATCACAGCGCCCTGCGAGGGTGCAGAATGCCGCCGTGCGCCCGAATGCGCCGGTGCGCACGCAGATCGCGCCGCAATTCCTGCCGCAGATCGTGAGCTACCAGACCAATGAAAAACCCGGCACCATCGTCATCGATACGCCGAACCGGTTCCTTTATCTTGTCCTGGCCGATGGCAAGGCGCGCCGTTATGGCGTGGGCGTCGGCAAGCCCGGTTTTGAATGGGCCGGAACGCACAAGGTGACCCGCAAGGCGGAATGGCCGAGCTGGACCCCACCGAAGGAGATGATTACCCGCGAGGCGGCGAAGGGACATTACCTGCCGGCCTTCATGGAAGGCGGCCCGGCAAATCCGATGGGCGCGCGCGCCATGTATCTCGGTTCCACCCTTTACCGAATCCATGGCACCAACCAGCCATGGACGATCGGCAGCAACAATTCATCCGGCTGCATCCGCATGCGCAACGAGGATGTCACCGATCTTTATGAGCGCGTCAACGTCGGAACCACCGTCATTGTGATATGACGGCAACGGGTTTTCCCATTCCGGACATCCATGGGCAATATGGCGGCGTATCCGCTTGTATTGCCGTCTTGCGGCGGTACAATCGCGCCAAATCCAATTGATCGAGACTTGGCGGGGGACGCCAGGCGCCGAACCTCTCTCAGGGGGATGATGGAACGGCCTTAAAACGGGTGGTCTGCTGACCGCCCGTTTTTCGTTTCTGTCATTTTAATGTTACCAAAAAACGGTTTGGTGCATTCCTGATATCAATCTGGATTCTCTTCATGCCGCGCCATACTTTATTTGTTTGCGCCCTGTTGTTCAGCGGCGTTTCCTTCTCTGCCGCAATGGCGGGGGAATTTGAAATTTCCGGTTATGGCGGCTGGCAAAGCGCGCCGCACAGCGATGTTAAAGTGTCGGACGGACCGGACTTCCGGGCCGGCTGGGAAGGCAAGTCGTTTTCCAGCCCGCCCTATTGGGGCGTGCGCGGCACCTACTGGTTCGATGAGGGCCGGCTCAACAATTTCGGTATCTCGCTCGATTTCACCCATGACAAGGTCTATGCCGACGACCAGACGCTTGCCCGCTCCGGCTGGTCGCATTTCGAGTTTACCGACGGCCTGAACCTTCTGACGCTGAACGCGCTCTACCGCTTTCCGCTGGAGAAGCTGCCACTGACACCCTATGTCGGCGCGGGCGTCGGCATCAACGTGCCGCATGTGGAGGTCACACGCGGTTCCGGCCGCACCTTCGAGTACCAGTTCGGCGGCGCAACCCTGCAGGCACAGGCCGGCGTCAGCTACCGCATCACCGACAACTGGTCGACCTTCGTGGAATATAAGGGCACCTACTCCTTTATCGATGTGGATATCGACAATGGCGCCTCGCTGAAGACCGATGTCATCACCAATGCGGTGAATTTTGGCGTGGCCTATAAGTTCTAGTATTGGCGTGGCAAGCGGGGGCTTTCCGGCAGGTGCTGGGTGCCCCCCCCAACCTCATTCCTGTGCTTGTCACAGGAATCCAGCCGACGCGCGTCTGCGCGGGGAAAGATTCCTCTCAGCCCAAGGACTTGGGCTGGCTGGATCCCTGTGACAAGCACAGGGATGAGGAGAAGCCTCAGAAAGGCGCACTGGCTCCAACCGTTGCGTCATGACGCCGGATCACTGCCTTGTCGGCGCACCACGTTCTAAACCGAAAGCCTCGCCGGTTTCGGCCCGCCATAGGCCCAGTCCAGAAGCTCCACCGTGTGCAGGATCGGCATGTCCGTGCCTGTCGCAATCTGTGTGATGCAACCGATATTGCCCGTGGCGATGACGTCCGCGCGGGTGGCCTCGATATTCCTGACCTTGCGTGCCTTCAGCTTTCCGGAAATCTCCGGCTGCATGATGTTATAGGTTCCGGCCGACCCGCAACAGAGATGCCCTTCCGCCGGATCACGCAAGGTAAACCCCGCCGCTTTCAGCAATTGTTTCGGTGCGAGCGTGATCTTCTGGCCATGCTGCATGGAGCAGGCGGAATGGTAGGCGACCGTCAGGCCCTGGCTTTGCCGTTGCGGCAGATCGAGGGTGGCAAGATATTCAGTGATGTCTTTTGCAAGCGCGGAGACTCGCGCGGCTTTTTCCGCATAGGCCGGATCAAGCCGCAGCATATGGCCGTAATCCTTGATCGTGGTGCCGCAGCCCGACGCGGTGATGATGACGGCATCGAGCCCGCCATTCTCCATCTCGCGCGTCCAGACATCGACATTACGGCGGGCGGCGGCCAGCGCCTCTTCCTCCCGCCCCATGTGATGCACCAGCGAACCGCAGCATCCTTCCCCCTTCGGAACCACGACCTCGACCCCAAGCCGCGAAAGCAGCCGCAGCGTCGCCTCGTTGATGCCGGGGTCGAGCACCGGCTGGGCGCAACCGGTAAGGATGGCGACGCGACCGCGCTTTTCTCCCTCCGCCGGCCGCTTACCCGGACGGGTGGAAGCGGAGATGGCGGGGATGGAGGCGGGAGCGAGAGCAAGCATGGATTGCAGCGGCTTCATCGAGGGAAACTTCGCGAGCAGCCCGGCGAAGGGCCGTGCCAGCCTTGCCAGATGCAGGGCGAGCCGGAAGCGACCGGGATAGGGCAAAACCGCAGCCAGAAGATTGCGGGTCAGCCGGTCCATGAAAGGGCGTTTATAGGTCTGTTCGATATGGGCGCGGGCATGATCGACCAGATGCATGTAATCCACGCCGGAGGGACAGGTGGTAGTGCAGGCAAGGCAAGACAGGCAGCGATCGATATGGGTAACGACTTCGCGGTCAGCCGGGCGGCTGTTTTCCAGCATATCCTTGATGAGGTAGATGCGGCCGCGCGGACTGTCCAGCTCATTGCCGAGCGTGACATAGGTGGGACAGGTGGCCGTGCAGAAGCCGCAATGTACACATTTGCGCAGGATCTTTTCGGATTCCGCCACATGCGGATCGGCCAGCTGCTCGGGCGTGAAGGATGTTTGCATGGCTCAGACGGCCCTTCCCATTTTGCCGGGATTGAAGATGCCCGCCGGATCGAGCTTTTCCCTGATACGCGCGGACAGAATGGCTTCCGCCGCCGGGCGCGGTTCGAATGCGGCCACGGTGGCGCGCACCGCGTCACTTGCCCTCACCAGCGTTGCGTGGCCGCCGCCCAGCGCCCGGATCGCGCCGCGCAGCAGATCCGCCTCGGGATCAGCTTCCATCTGCATCCAGACAAGGCCGCCCTGCCAGTCGTAAAAGGCATCGATGCCCGCTTCCATGCGCAGCGCCGCGACCAGCCTGTGGCCTTCCGCCGGCGCGACCGAGACTTGCCAGAGCGGCTTGGCGTTTTCCCCGGCATAGGGGGCAACATCCCGCACCTGCCGCCACAAAACACCGCTTTCCTCGCCTTCCAGCAGCGCCCATGGCCCGACCCGATCCATGACGGAGAGGAGTTTGGCGGCGCGCGCTTCCACTGACGCCCCAAGTCCCTCCAGCCGCAGGATTGTCGCCGGACCTTCCGGCAGGACGCCATCGATGAAACGGGAGCGCACGCTTTCCGGCAGATGGGCCGCCCCGGAAACCTCGACGCTCATCGCCATGGCTGCGGCCATGATCCGCGTCGCCGCTTCGTCGTCCAGGCCGGATACGACAACCGTTTTCTCCGAAGGCGGTTTCGGCAGCACACGGAAGGTGACTTCCGTCAGAAATCCGAGCGTGCCATGCGAACCGGCCAGAAGCTTTGAAAGATCCAGGCCCGTGACATTCTTCATCACCCGGCCACCCGCCCTGATGATTTCACCGCCGCCATTAACGAAACGGACGCCGAGCAGGCTGTCGCGGGCCGCACCTGCCACATAACGGCGCGGACCGGAGACATTGGCGGCAAAGACGCCGCCAATGGTCGGCTCACCCATCGTTCCCATGATCGGGCGATGATCCATCGGCTCGAACGCCATCATCTGCCGGTTTTCGGCAAGAGCGGCTTCGATCGTGGCGAGCGGCGTGCCGGCCTTCACGGTCATGACCATTTCGGCGGGGACGTAGGAGACTATACCGTTCATGGCACGGGAGGAGAGCGCATCATTTGCCGCGACGGCGTTGCCAAAACCGGAACGGGTGTTGCCGCCGATGATTTTCAGCGGGTTTTTTCGAGTTGCGTGGTCGCGGATGATATCGGCGGCCTGGGCTTCTGAGTATGGGGTCAGCATGGGGTGGCCGCCTTTGAGCAAGGGATACCCCCCTCTGCCCTGCCGGGCATCTCCCCCTCAAGGGGGGAGATCGGCAAGAGGCTGGCACATCGTTTCAATTGCACCGTTCGAAAATTGAGCGGGAGGTCGCCGCTTGTCGATCTCCCCCCTTGAGGGGGAGATGCCCGGCAGGGCAGAGGGGGGTAAACCACACCCACAGAGAGCACAGAATTCACACCCATCATCCCCTCCCCTCCAGCGGAAACACCTTGGAAGGGTTCATCAACCACCCCTCGTCAAATGCCGCGCGCACCGCCATCTGCTGGGCAAGATCGGCCTCGCCATATTGGTGGCGCATCAAATCCCGCTTTTCGATGCCCACACCGTGCTCGCCGGTGAGACAGCCGCCGGCATCGACGCAGAGCTTCAATATCTCATTGCCTGCCTCTTCGGCCCGGGCCGCATCATCAGGGTCATTGGCGTTGAACAGGATGAGCGGGTGCATGTTGCCATCCCCCGCATGGAAGACATTGGCGACGCGCAGGCCGAGGCGGTCGGTGATCTCGCTTGTCTTTTTCAGCACGTAAGAAAGCTGCGAAAGCGGCACCGTACCATCCATGCAGATATAATCCGCGATGCGGCCCGTTGCGCCGAAGGCGGATTTGCGGCCTTTCCAGATCGCCGCGGCCTCCATGGCCGACTGGCATTCCTTCACGGTCTTCACACCATGTTTTCTGGCAATGGTGACGATATCGGCCAGCATGGCGTCCATTTCCGCTTCGGAGCCTTCGACCTCGACGATCAGCAATGCGCCGACATCCAGCGGATATCCCGCCTTGGCGAAGGCCTCGCAAATCTCGATCGCCGGCTTGTCCATGAATTCGATGGCGACCGGGATGATACCCGCACCGATGATATCGGCCACACAGGAGCCCGCCTCCTCAGAGGTTTCAAAACCGAACAGCACCGGGCGCGCGCCCTCCGGCTTGGCGATCAGCCGCACTGTCGCTTCCGTGACAATGCCAAGCTGGCCTTCCGAACCGCAGACGAGGGCGAGCAGATCGTAGCCGGCGGCGTCGAGATATTTACCGCCCAGTTCCAGCACCGTGCCATCCACCAGCACCATTTTCACGCCGAGCAGATTATTGGTGGTGACGCCGTATTTCAGGCAATGAGCGCCGCCGGAATTCATGCCGATATTGCCGCCGATGGTACAGGCAAGCTGCGAGCTGGGATCGGGTGCATAAAAGAAACCTTCCGCGCCGGCCGCATCGGAAATGGAAAGATTGGTGACGCCCGCCTGCACCCGCGCCGTGCGATTGTAAAAATCCAGTTCGAGGATCGAGGCCATCTTCGAGAGGCCGATCACCACCGCATCCTCCTGCGGGATCGCGCCGCCGGACAGCGAGGTGCCGGCGCCGCGCGGCACGACAGGAATACCGTAACGGTGGCAATATTTCATCACCGCCGCGACCTCTTCGGTGGTCTTCGGCAATGCCACGGCCAGCGGCAGGCGGCGATAGGAAACGAAGGCATCCGTCTCGAAAGGCACGAGTTCGCGCGGCTCGTGGACAAGACAGTCTGCGGCCAGAATATCCTTCAGGTCGGATATGATGCGGTCACGGCTTGCGACGACGTTTGCGCGTGGCTCCAGAAACTTGATCGGCTGCGTCACCGCCCCTCCTCCATCTACATTTCCTCAACTGGTATTCTTTCTTTACCACTTTGAAAGAGCGCAATCAAATGTTATGGATTTTTTCCATTACGGAAATAATCAGGGGTTAACTGTGACGAATCTGGGCGATCTGGAAGTCTTCGCGAGCGTTGCCGCCTCCGGCAGCATGTCGCTGGCCGCCAAGGAGCTGGGTTATTCACCCGCCGTCATTTCCAAGCGCATCAAGCGGCTGGAAGAAAAGCTCGGCGCGCGGCTTTTTCAGCGCACCACGCGGCAGATTTCGCTGACCGAAGCGGGGCAGGGCTTTTATGAGCGGGTGCTTGCCGTGCTGGAAGGGCTGGAAGAGGCGGAGGATTTCGTCTCCGGCCGCGCCAATACCGTCAACGGCACGCTGAAGGTTTCCGCCCCCACCTCCTTCGGGCGCATGCATATCGCACCGCATCTAAAGGATTTCATGGAGCGGCATCCGGACCTTTCGGTCAATCTGGTGCTCAGCGACGAGTTCATCGACATCATCGAAGGCGGTTACGATCTGGCGATCCGCATCGCAGACCTCAATTCCTCCAGCCTTGTGGCCCGCCGGCTGGCGCCGGTGCGCCGCGTGCTGTGTGCTTCGGCGGAATACGTCGCAACCCACGGCATGCCTACGACAATCGAGGACTTGAAGAAACACCGCTGCCTGCCGGCCCATAATAACGATGTGTGGCGGTTGGAAGGACCGGGCGGCGCGCTCAGCATCCGCCCGGAAGGCATGCTGGTCACCAATTCCAGCGAGGTGATCCGCGAAGCAGTGATATCGGGGCTTGGTATTGCGCTCCGTTCCACCTGGGATATCGGCCATGAATTGCGCGCCGGCAAACTGGTGCAGGTTCTGCCCGCCTATGAGGGATCACGCAACGTGACGCTCTCGGCGGTTTATCCGAGCCGGCAGTTCCTGCCTGCGAAGGTGCGACTGTTCATCGATTATCTGGCCGGGCTTTATGGGCCTTCGCCCTATTGGGAGCAGGGTTGAAAAAGGGTCCACTTCCTCATCCCTGTGCCGTCACAGGAATGAGGGAGACTGGGTTATCCGTCAGTGCCCGCCCTCGGCATGGGAGCGACGGATGCGGCGCACCACCCACCAGACACCGAGTACGGCGAAGGGAACCGAGATGCCGGTGACTACGGCGGGATCGACCGGCAGCACGTCATGGCTGATCGCCTTGGTGAGATAACCGATGAGGCCAACGACATAATAGGAGATGGCGGCGACCGAGAGGCCTTCCACCGTCTGCTGCAGGCGAAGCTGCATGGCCGCGCGCTTGTTCATGGTGTTGAGCAACACCGTGTTCTGCCGCTCCAGCTCCACGTCGATCCAGCTTCGGACGAGCGCCGTTGCGCGATAGAGCTTGCGCGACAGGTTGGCCTGCCGCTCCTCCACGGACTGGCAGGTGCGCATGGCCGGCGCAAGACGCCTTTCCAGAAAGCTGCCCATGGTTTCGTGCCCCAGCACCGGCGTTTCCGCCAAGGCGCGGATGCGCTCGCGCACGATGCCGTCATAGGCGCGGCTGGCGCCGAAACGATAGAGGCTGAGCGCGGCATTGGCCTCCAGTTCCGCCGCAAGCCGGGTCATTTCGGCCAGCAGCGCATCAGCCTCGTCACGCGCGCCATTCTTCATGCGCTGGGTGATGCCCGTCAAACCATCCTCGATGCGGCGGATTTCCGGCGAGAGTGTCTGCGCCATCGGCAGGCCGAGCATGGCAAGCGTGCGATAGGTCTCGATATCCAGCAGCCGCTGCACCAGCGCACCGCGGCTGTAATCGCTCAAACCCCGGTCGATCACCAATATCTGCGTCAGCCCGTCGCGATCCTGACGGAAATCGGTGAGGATCGTCGCCTGACCGTCGCGCACGTCGCTGTGACAGAGGCTGGTCGGTTCAAACATCGTTCCGGCCTGGGCAGCGAGCGCGCTATCTTCGCGGATTTCCAGTCGAATGCCCGATATCAGGGAACCGGGCGGCGAAAAGCCGTCGCCGAAGGGATCGCCGGCAATCTCGCCGCCGAATTTTTCCGGCGCGGGGCCATCCCAGAACCAGGTCGAGAATTCCGTGTGCCGTTCCCAGCGCAGCGTGCCCTGCCCCCAGGGCATGGCGTGGTGGCGGGCATCGCGTTCCGGCGGCGCAACGCCCCGGCTGCGCGACATTTCCGCGATGACCGAGTGGTGCACGGCCGAGCCGCCATCCATCATGAAGGCAAGCTGGACGATGATGCGCGACGGGGCGAGAAGCACCGTCGGGCGCGCATGCACCTCCCCGAGCGCCAGCGACCTTTCCGGCGCGCTTGCGAAAGCAAATCTACCCTTGGCCATGCGATACCGTCCCCGCCTGTTTCCGCCGGTTTTCTAAAGCATCAATAGCGATGGCGACACCGCAATCGAAGCCGATGTAATTGTTTTGATGCAACTGGCGAAGAAAACCCGCCATCATCACCCTGTCCGGGTGCTGCTTTAACAAAAGCCAGTTTAAAAGGGCAGATGCCGTGTTGACGCAGGCAATCCAGCATGAACAGGCCACCAAACTGGACAGAATAATTGACCAGTGCGACGCTTCGCTGATAATTTGTGCCGGATTGCACAGACAGGCACACCCCAGGGGCGAATTTCGCCGGAGAATGCTGCGATGGACGAAACGCTATTTGCGCGGATAGAGCACAGCCGCACATCGCAGGAGGTGATCTTACGTTTCGAGGAGCTGATCCTCGACGGCATATTGCGCGATGGCGACCGGCTGCCCGGTGAGCGGGAGCTGGCGCAGAGGCTGGATGTCTCGCGGCCGATCCTGCGGGAGGCGCTGAAAGAACTCGAAACCCGCGGCCTTCTCGTGAGCCGACACGGTGGCGGCACCTATGTTGCCGATATTGTCGGCCCGGTCTTTTCCGATCCCCTGAGCGCACTCATCACCCGTCATAGCCGGGCGACGCGGGATTTCCTCGAATATCGCCGTTATATCGAAGGCATGACAGCCGAACTTGCCGCACAGCGGGCAACGGAGCCGGACAGGCGCAACCTCGCCGCCATCGTGGAGAAAATGCGCGAAGCGCATGAGGCGGGCCGTTTCGAAGAGGAGCTTTCGGGCGATGTGGAATTTCACAACGCCATTGGCGAGGCGGCGCATAATATCGTGCTGATGCACACGTTGCGGTCCTGCTACCGGCTTTTGAGCGATGATATCTTCTACAATCGCCATCTCATCTTCACCGTTACCGGCGCCCATGACGAGGTGCTGAAACAGCATATAGCCATTCATGATGCCATTGCCGCCGGCGATCCGGCAGCGGCAAGGGCGGCGGCGGAGGCCCATATAGACTTCATCGTGGAGACGACATCCAAGGCGCATCAGGCGCGGGAATGGGACCGGATTTCGCGTCTGCGGCAGCAGCAGCGCAGCAGCTGAAAACGCCGGCAGGCGAAATACGCAATCTCTTTTATTCAGGTTTTGATGGAACCTTTTGTGCTGTTTGGTCTTTTTACCGGGTTAATTGGAAAAATTTACCAAGATGGGACCCATGACAACCACGAGCGAAACTGAACGCTATCCGCGGATAGCTCTCATATCGACGCATGGCTATGTCGCCGCGCACCCGCCCCTGGGCGCAGCCGACACCGGGGGACAGGTGGTGTATGTGCTTGAGCTTGCACGCAAACTCGGCCAGCTCGGTTATACTGTCGATCTTTATACCCGCCGTTTCGAAGACCAGCCGGAATTCGACGAGGTTGACGAGCGTGTCCGCGTGGTACGCATTCCCTGTGGCGGAAGCGATTTCATTCCCAAGGAATATCTGCACCGCCACCTGATGGAATGGTGCGAAAATGCGCTGCGTTTCATCAAGAAAAACGACCTGAATTATTCCTTCATCAACAGCCACTATTGGGATGCGGGCGTTGCCGGGCAGCGGCTGTCCGAGGCTCTGAAAATCCCGCATATGCATACGCCGCATTCGCTCGGCCTCTGGAAGAAGCGCCAGATGGAGACCGACTATCCCGAAAAAGCCGATACGTTCGAGCTGGAATTCAATTTCAGGGAACGTATCCAGCATGAGCTGATCATCTACCGCAGCTGCGACATGGTGATCGCCACGACGCCGGTGCAGCTTGACGTCCTGATTGAGGATTATGGCCTAAAGCGCAAGCACATCCATATGATCCCGCCGGGTTATGACGACAACCGCTTCTTCCCCGTTTCGGATGCGACGCGGCAGATGATCCGGCAGCGTTTCGGCTTCGAGGGCAAGACGGTGCTGGCGCTCGGGCGTCTCGCCACGAACAAGGGTTACGACCTGCTGATCGACGGCTTTTCGGTGCTGGCGCAGCGCGAGCCGGAAGCCCGGCTGCATCTGGCCGTCGGCGGCGAAAACATGGACGAGCAGGAAACCACGATCCTCAATCAGTTGAAGGAACGGGTGAAAGCGCTCGGTCTCGAAGAGAAGGTTGCGTTTTCCGGTTATGTTACCGATGAGGATTTGCCGGATATTTATCGCGCCGCCGATCTCTTCGTGCTTTCAAGCCGTTATGAACCCTTCGGCATGACCGCCATCGAGGCGATGGCGAGTGGCACACCCACCGTCGTCACTACCCATGGCGGATTGTTCAGGGCCATCAGCTATGGCCGCCACGCGCTGTTTGCCGATCCTTTTGACAAGGAAGACCTTGGCATCACCATGATGAAACCGTTCAAGCATGAGCGGCTTTACGGGCGACTTTCCCGAATGGGCGCACACAAAGCGCGCAGCCTGTTCACCTGGACCGGCATAGCGCAGCAATTGCTGGCTCTTGTGGAAGGACGCACCATGATGCCGGTTCTGGAAGAAGCGGACTGGGCCGAACCATGGAACGACGGCGATTGAAACCGCTTCGTCTTTTTTCCACCGATCTCGACGGAACCGTCGTCGGCAATAATGACGCCACGCGCCGGTTCCGCGATTTCTGGCAATCGCTGCCGGATGATCGCCGCCCGGTTCTGGTCTTTAACAGCGGCAGGCTGGTCGATGACCAGCTGGCGCTCATGGAAGAGGTGCCGCTGCCCCGGCCCGATTACATCATCGGCGGCGTCGGCACCATGCTGCATGCGAAAGAGCATGTTGAGCTGGAAGACGCCTACAGGCATTCGCTCGGCACGGGTTTCGACCCGCTGAAGATTGCCGGTGTCATGACCGGCCTGGCCGGCGTAACGATGCAGGAAGAGCGCTATCAGCATGGCCTTAAATCCAGCTGGTTCCTGCAGGATGCGGATGAAAAGGCGCTTGCCGATATTGAAAACGCTCTGCTGGCGGCCGAGATCGAGGCCCGCATCGTTTATTCGAGCAATCGCGACCTCGACATATTGCCGAAGGCCGCCGACAAGGGCGCGGCATTGGCATGGTTATGTGGACAACTGCGCATCGGCCTCGACGAATCAGTCGTTGCGGGCGATACTGGCAATGATCGGGCAATGTTCGAATTGAATGGCGTTCGCGGCGTGATCGTTGGCAATGCCTTGCCGGAACTCGTTTCCCTGGCAAATAGCAAGAGCCAGTTTTTCCTCTCGGGCGCGACGGAAGCGGATGGTGTGATAGACGGTCTCCGGCATTGGGGACTGGATGCGGGCCAGCGCAATTCCGACCGTAATCCCTGAGCGGTTTGCGTTCCGAAAGACCTGAAAGCAGACAGATACGGCTTTCCGCAATCGGCTGTTTGACCGGGAATTCCGGGCACGGTTTCGCTCGCCTCCATCTTCGCCTCTTAATCTTCATCAGCGTGAAGACAGTAGTGGGTTATGGGTGATGAGGGATTGGCGGAACTTACGGGATATCTATATTAGCAATTATCATTAGCAGGCAAAGAAGGACCTATCCGGATTGAAGATTTTGAATCGATTGGCGACAGATGTGGGCTTGATGTTGCGCAGACCGCCGCGACAGCAATATGCGGCGCTGTGCTATCGATTGGCCGAAAAGCATCAGGAACCTGAAGTTCTGCTGCTGACCAGCCGGGATACGGGACGATGGGTCATTCCGAAAGGCTGGCCGATGGGTGGCAAGAAGGCCCATGCGGTGGCAGAACAGGAAGCCTATGAGGAAGCCGGCGTCAAAGGTACGGTGGAGAAGGCCCCTTTCGGTTTTTATGAATATGAGAAAAAGCTGAACAGCGGCATCAACGTGCTGTGCAGGGTTCAGGTGCATCTGCTCGAAGTATCGGAACTGCAGGACAGCTTTCCCGAAAAGGACTCCAGACGGCTGGAATGGGTCACGCCCCGCGAGGCGGCCAAACGGGTCAACGAGCCGGAACTGAAAGCCCTGATGCTCACTTTCGACAAGCGAATGGCGCTTTCGAAATAGCCTGCCCGCCCGAATAGTGGCAATGTGCAGTTTGTTTTTCCAACATGGCTTTTACCGTCTTTCATTTTGGAAAGATGTGCGAGATGTAACAGTCTTTCTGTAAATTGCCTTCAGCCCGCGACACTGCCGGACGAAAAGGAATGCTGGCAAACGAGGTCTGAATGGCAATAAAGCCACCACCACCGAACATGAAGCCGACGCTCGACAAGGATCTCGAAAAGATCACCCGTGTCGAGGAGGCGACGATGCACGTCACGCAGCAGCTTGCCGGCCTTGGCGCGGGTTTCATGTTCGTGGTTCTCGCGGCCATATTCGCCGGCGTCTTCGTGACCGGCACTGCGGGCTCGGTCATCATCATCGCGGCCGTTGCCATCGGCGCCTATATGGCGATCAATATCGGCGCGAATGACGTGACGAACAATGTCGGCCCGGCGGTCGGCGCCAAGGCCTTGCCGCTTGCGGCTGCCCTCATCATTGCCGCCATCTGCGAGATCGCGGGCGCGCTGATTACCGGCGGCAACGTCGTCGAGACCATTTCCAGCGGCATCATCAACATAAATACCATTCCGGACAGGACCGTGTTTTCCTGGGCGATGTTGTCGGCGCTTCTCGCCGCCGGCCTTCTCGTCAATATCTCGACATGGACGAAAGCGCCGATTTCCACGACCCACACGGTGGTCGGCGGCGTCGCCGGGGCGGGCATGGCCGCCTATGGCATCGGGGCAGTCGACTGGTTATCGCTTGGCAGCATCGCTTTTGCATGGGTTCTGGCGCCCTTCATCAGCGCCGCCATCGCCATCGTCATCCTTGCTTTCATCAAGGAATTCATCATCTACCGCGATGACAAGATCGACGCCGCGCGACTGTGGGTGCCTGTCCTCATCGGCTTGATGGCCGGGGTTTTCACCGCCTATCTCATCTGGGTCGGGCTGAGGCAGATCGTCCATCTCTCGCTTGGCCATGCGAGCGGCATCGGGCTTGTGACTGGCCTTGTCGCCTGGCGACTCTGCGTGCCGATCATCCGCAAACAATCCGTCGGGCTGGAGAACCGCAACCAGTCGCTTCGCATATTGTTCCAGTGGCCTCTGGTTCTCGCCGCCGGATTGATGTCCTTCGCCCATGGGGCCAATGACGTGTCGAACGCGATCGGCCCGGTGGTGGCCATCGTGCGGGCATTGCATGACGAGGCGGTGCAGACCTCCGCCCGTGCGCCGCTTTGGGTCATGCTGGTCGGTGCATTCGGGCTTTCCTGCGGTATTCTGCTTTATGGCCCGCGCCTCATCCGCCTCGTGGGTGAGCAGATCACCAAGCTCAACCCGATGCGCGCCTTCTGTGTTTCCGTGGCCACGGCGCTCACCGTTCTTGTCGCCTCACGCTTCGGCCTGCCGGTCAGCACCACGCACACGGCAATCGGCGCGGTGTTCGGCGTCGGCTTCTTCCGTGAATGGTACACGCAGTCATCACGGCGGCGGCAGGAACTCGTTCAGGCCGGAACAGGTGCAATCCGCCGGACCAACAGATATGCGGATAATCCCGCCGAGGTGCGCCGCCGTTATCTTGTCCGTCGCTCCCATTTCATGACGATCATCGCCGCCTGGCTGGTCACCGTTCCCTCCAGCGCAACGCTTGCGGCGTTGCTCTATTGGCTTATGTCCTTCCTTTTTCTCTGACGCTGAAACCGAAAAGTCCCATGCGCGCAAATTTCCGGATGCAACGCCTGTTCGTCGAAACCCCGCTTGATGCGGGGGTGGCGCAGGAAGCGACCACCGAACAGTTCAACTATCTGGCCAATGTGCTGCGTATGACAGATGGCACGGAAATCCTGCTGTTCAACGGGCGCGATGGCGAATGGAAAGCCAGACTCTCCTTTCCGAGCCGCAAGAAGATCGCGCTCATCCCCCTGGAGCAGACGCGCCCACAGCCACCGGCACCGGATCTTCACTATCTGTTTGCGCCGCTGAAAGTCGGGCGCATGGATTATCTGGTGCAGAAAGCAGTCGAGATGGGCGCCGGTCTTTTGCAGCCTGTCATGACGCAGCATGTTCAGGGCAAGATCCATAATACCGAAAAGCTGCGCGCCAACGCCATCGAGGCCGCCGAGCAATGCGGCATTCTGTCCCTGCCTGAGGTGGCCGAGCCGGTGAAGCTGAGAGACATGCTGGAAACCTGGCCCCGCGACCGGCGCATCATCTATTGCGACGAAGGCGATGCGGGGCAAAATCCGCTGCCTGTCCTGCAATCCATAACGGAACACAGGCTTGCGCTGCTGGTTGGCCCGGAAGGCGGCTTTTCCGAGGAGGAAAGGGAGCTTTTGCGAAGCCTTGCCTTCGTGACCCCTATTCCGCTCGGGCCACGCATCCTCAGGGCCGATACGGCCGCTGTTGCGGCACTGGCTGTCATTCAGGCGGCGATCGGCGACTGGAACTGACCTCTCTGGCGCATGTCGTCATCGCAAAAACGCCGCACAGTTTCGCGCGGCCTGCTTTGGGATATTGCGCTTCATGCATCTTTAAAAGAAATTCATTTGCCTCCGGATGCGATCCGGCTCTATCTGCCAATCATATGCCTCGCCGCAACAGAGACGTCATAACAAGGTAAGCCATGGCACGCGACACGACCGACCAGACCCCCCTCTCCTCCGTCACGGAGCTTACAGATTATCTGGCGGGCGGTAACAAAGCTGAAGCCGATTTCCGTATCGGCACGGAACACGAAAAATTCGCCTTTTTCCGCGAAGGCAACAAGCCGGTTCCCTATTTCGGCGAGGCCAGCATTTCAGCCCTTCTGAAAGGAATGCAGGAAAAGCTCGGCTGGGAGCCGATCATGGACGGCGACAACATCATCGGGCTTGGCGAACAGCACGGCATGGGGGCCATCTCCATCGAACCCGGCGGCCAGTTCGAGCTATCAGGCGCGCCGCTCGAAAACCTGCACCAGACCTGCAAGGAATCCAACCAGCATCTGGCGACCCTGCGCGAAGTGGCGGAGCCGATGGGCATCCGTTTTCTCGGCATCGGCGGCAGCCCGCTCTGGAGTTACGACGAAACGCCGCAGATGCCGAAATCGCGCTATGCGATCATGACACGTTATATGCCGAAAGTCGGGACCAAGGGTCTCGACATGATGTACCGCACCTGCACCATTCAGGTGAACCTCGATTTCTCCTCGGAAGCGGATATGCGCCAGAAGATGCGCGTTTCCATGAAGCTGCAGTCACTGGCAACCGCGCTGTTTGCCTCTTCACCTTTCACCGAGGGCAAGCCGAACGGCCTTCTTTCCTGGCGTGGCGATATCTGGCGCGACACCGACAACCGCCGCTCCGGTGTGCTGCCTTTCACCTTCGACCAGGATTTCGGTTTCAAGGATTATGTGGAATGGGCGCTGGACGTGCCGATGTATTTCATCGTGCGCGACGGCAAATATCACGATTGCACCCATGTCACCTTCCGTCAGTTCATGAACGGGGCATTGAAGGGCGAAATCGCCGATTGGCAGCCGACCATGGGAGACTGGACGAACCATCTCTCCACACTGTTCCCGGATGTGCGCCTGAAGCGCTTCCTCGAAATGCGCGGTGCGGATGGCGGCCCGTGGCGGCGCATCTGCGCCCTGCCCGCCTTCTGGGTCGGTCTTCTTTATGACCGGGAAGCGCTTGACGCCGCCGATGCGCTGACGTCCGGCTGGAGTTTCGATGAGGTGATCGCGCTTCGCAACGCCGTACCGGCCAAGGGGCTTTCAGCTGAGATTGCCGGCAAGCCGCTGCTCGGCATCGCCCGCGAGGTGCTCGATATTTCCCGCACCGGTCTCAAAAACCGCAAGCGGCTCAACGGCGACGGCCAGGACGAGACCGTGTTCCTGTCCTCGCTGGACGAGGTGCTGGCCAAGAAGACCACGCTCGCCGACGATCTGCTCGCGCTCTATAACGGCCGCTGGGGCGGATCGGTCCTGCCGGTCTTCGAGGAATATCAGTACTAGGCACGAGCCAATCATGCCGATCGGCTTGCAAACGCTGCGATATGACACGTCGCCGCGACCTCGATCCCGTGCTTGTCATCTCGGCTGAACACGCCGCAAGCCCTTGAGGCTGCAGGCTAAATTCAATGAGATGTCTGCGTTTGCACCTCGGGATCGAGGGGGTGTCCTCCCTCGGTCGATGGTTTGAATGCAATTTACGATCACACGGTTGATTGAATTTCGTTCCCTGCACCTTTGAGGGAAACTACCAGCCGCAAAAACATCGAAACTGGCGACCTTCCGATCGCCAGTTTTTGACAGGGCCTCAGCAATCGGCTCGGTTAATTGTCGTTACCACCTTCGTGATTGTTATGGCCACCATGGTCACCGCCGCGGCCGTGATCGCCGCCGCCATCGTGATCGCCACCGCGGCCATGGTCGCCACCGCCGTCATGGTCGCCTCCACGGCCATGGTCGCCACCGCCGTCATGATCGCCGCCACGGCCATGGTCACCTCCGCCGCCGTGGTCACCACCACCGCCGTGGTCGCCGCCACCGCCATGGTCGCCGCCACCGCCATGGTCACCGCCGCCGCCATGGCCGCCGCCACCACCGTGGTCGCCGCCACCGCCATGGTCACCGCCGCCGCCGTGGTCACCACCACCGCCATGGTCGCCGCCACCGCCGTGGTCACCTCCGCTGCCATGGTCACCGCCGCCACCGTGGTCACCTCCGCCGCCATGGTCGCCGCCACCGCCGTGGTGACCGCCACCGCCATGGTCGCCGCCACCACCGTGATGACCGCCGCCGCCATGGTCACCACCGCCACCGTGGTCACCGCCGCCACCGTGGTCACCGCCGCCACCGTGGTCACCGCCGCCACCGCCGGGGTCACTGCCACCGCCGCCGCCGGGATTACTCGGTCCGCTGCTACCGCCAGGATTGCTGGGTCCGCTGCTCGGATTGCTCGTTCCTGCAAAATTGTTGTCACCGTGATCGTTTTCGTTAACGCCGGGAATGGAGGCTGTCGCTCTGCAAAGTGCAGCCTCCAAAGTACCGGGCCTTACGAATTCGCATCGCTGCAAACGCGTCTGCGCGGTTCCCAGTGTCGTACTGGACAGCAAGATTGCAATACAAGAGAACACAGTTGTCACCTTACTGCGCATGGGTTTTCCTCCCTTATCGGCAGTTATAACTGGATTGACAAATATATATTAATACAACTACATTCTCAATGCGCTCGTATATTGCGATAAATTTGCTTTAATACTTTGTAATTAATTATTATAAGCTACATAAGACATAAAATTCACCAAATGTACTATTGAAATGAAAAATCACGCACTGAACACCTATCGTTATTCAGATCGCCCTAGCCCGTCTCCAACTGCCCTGAAATATTTTGCTGCGCCATGTGCTGTCCCGATTTGGCGCACATCCCAAAAGGCTATGTTAATTTTTTTTTGAAATTTTGGGCTAATCATGCAATGAGGTGCACTTTGACGCGTTTTGGATGTGTTTTTTAGTTCGGGCGTGACGGGAAATCGGGATGATCTTCCGTTAATGTTTAACTTTATTCATGCGTGAGATCGGGCGGCATGAAGGCCAGTTCCCCAGATCACCAGGTTACCTTGAGGGAACTGATATAATCATGAGGATTTATGTTCTTGCATTCGCTCTGCTGGGCGCGATGACGCTTGGCGCGCAAGTTTCCGCCAGCGAGCTCTCGGCCACCCGCTCCATCAACGCGCCGGTGGGTTTTTCCTCCGCCTGTCAGCGCTACAGCTGGCTGTGTTCCTCCAAAGCCGGCGTGAAAATGGGTGACGACCAGACGCGTGGCCTGCTTTCTGAGGTCAATCGCAAGGTCAACAGCGCCATCAGACCGGTGGAAGACACCGTTGTTTACGGCCGCAGCAATTACTGGGCATTGCCGAAGGACGGTCGCGGCGACTGCGAGGACTATGCCATCGCGAAAACCAAGGCATTGCTGGACGCCGGTTTCCCCTCCAACAAAATGTCCATTTCCGTTGTGCTGGATCGCAGCGGCAACAATCATGCCGTGCTGCTGGTTCGCCTGTCGGACGGGGAGTATGTACTCGACAATCTGAGCGGTTCGATCAAGCCTTGGGACCGCACCGGCTATACTTTTCTTGCGCGTCAGAAATACACCAACAAATCCGCCTGGGAAGTCGTCCTGGCCGGTCCTCGCGCCGGACAGTTCCGGGAAATGTAAGCCTCGGCGGTCATCCAAGGCAGGCCGCGTTCAGTCGGACTCATTTGGCGATTCCTGTTTCCATGCATATCCCGTCCGAAACCGGCGGCAGTTTTGGAAGCGCAGGCAATAAGGGGCCATAAAAAAGCCCGGTGCGGCCGAGGGGCCGTACACCGGGCAAAGGCAGGGCTATTGGCAAATCACCCTGCGGGGAAAACCTTTCAGCTCAGAAACATTCCGGCAAAACATCCTGGCGGTTTTGCGTCCGGAATTGCGCAGGCAAAGCCTAGAGCGTTTCGAAGCGCCTGACGGCACGCAGCCGCGCAGCGCGGGTCAGATGGGTGGTCGGATCCTCGAGCAAACCGGTATCGAGCGCGTTCATCACATCCGATCGTGCGAGCCCGACATCGGCGAGCAGGCGGTCATCGAGTTCCATGAGATTATTGGCCACGATACGGTTGTAGATGCGCTGGACAAACGTTTTCACGGTGGAAGCAACGGTAATGATGATGCGGCGCAGGGTGTCGCCCTGGCTGCCCGTTGCAAGTTCCAGTTCCATTCTACGTTCTGCCGTGCGCATGACACTTATCCTTCCGTAACGGCACGATGCGGCACCGCCCCCGGCGCACCACGCGCTAGAAGCTGCCTTGGGTTAGGGGCCTGACGCTATGTCCGCCCCGGGGTTTGAGATTGATTTGTTGGATGCCAAAATGTCGCAAGACTATTGATCAGTCCAACGAATGTTTCTAATGTGAGACATCAATCATTCTGATGGATGACCATCCATGTCCGCACCTCTCGACATAGACCAGCTGCATACCTTCATCGCGATCGTCGATACGGGCAGCTTCACCAAGGCCGCAGACCGCGTTTTCAAGACGCAATCCGCCGTATCCATGCAGATGCGACGGCTTGAAGAGCGCATCGGCAAACAGCTTTTCGCCAAGGACGGGCGCGGCAACCGCCTGACGGCGGAAGGCGAAAAACTGATGAACTACGCCCGGCGCATCATCCGCCTCAACAACGAGGCAATCGCGGCCTTCGACGACAACAGGCTTGAAGGTACGTTGCGCATCGGCACGCCCGATGACTATGCCGACCGCTACATGCCCGAAATCATCGGGCGCTTCGCCAAGACCCATCCGAATGTCGAACTTTATATCGTTTGCGAACCTTCGGTGAGCCTTGCCGAGAAAATGGCACGCGGCGAGCTGGATATTGCGCTTGTCACCCATAATCCCCGCGCCCGGTCCTCGGATGTCGTGCGCACCGAGCCGCTCTGCTGGGTCGCCTCCGCCAACCACCCCCTGAAGGACGACGCACCCGTGCCGCTGGCCGTCGGGCGACGCGATTGTCACTGGCGTCAGCTTGCCTGCTCGGCGCTCGATGCGGACGGGCGGGATTATCAGGTTCTCTTCACAAGCTGGTCTTCCACCGTGGTCGCCGCCGCCGTGCTGGCGGGCATGGCGGTCTCGGTGCTGCCGGAATCGGCGCTGCGCACCGGCATGAAGGTTCTGACGGCTGCAGATGGCTTCCCGCCCTTGCCGCCGGTACAGATCGGCCTGATGAAACGGCCGGGCCTCTCCCCTTCGCTGGTGAACGCCATCACCGACCACATCACCGCCTGCCTCGACAATATTTCGCCAATGAGCGTCACCGACGAGCTGGACAATGATGTGAAGACCTACCCGAAGATGCCGCGCCTGCGCGCCGGGCACATGCTGCCGGGCTGGTAAGCGGATGACCGTAGACAAGTCACGACCGGCGGGAAAATGACGAGGCCGGAAAACCTCTCCTCCGTCAGGCTCGGGCTCGTCCCGAGCATCTGCAACCTATCTGTTTATGACAGGTGACTGGATCCCTCGGGACAGGCCCGAGGATGACGTCGTGCATGCGGCAAGATTTACCATCAGCCTGAGCCGCTCAAACCCGCTCTTCTTGTCGCCTGTGCGCGCGCTTCCGCCTATCGCGCCCGCAAAGTCGCCACTGCCAGCAGCGTATCGCCGCTGATACCGACCGAGCCGCTGCCATTGAACAGCATCATGATCGGATCGGTCGTGTTCTGGGCGCTGTCATACATGATGGTGAAACGGGCAATCAGCTTCTTGACCTTTTCCGGATCCTGGAAATCCTCGATGTTGAAGTATTTCTTCATCATCGACACTTGGGTATCGACTTCGGCATTTCCGAGTTCACTGGGAATGCTGAAGGTGGTGTTGATGAAACTCTGGATCGCGGTGTCGGCGAGAATTGAATAATAGGATGTCGTTCCCGCCGCCATGCGCTGGAAATAAAGCGCCAGTCGCACGCCGGCATTTTCTTCGCCTGCCTGCGTCTCCAGTGTCTGCGTCAGATAGTTGTCGAGCGTCTCGTAAAGACCGCGCCGCGTCTGGATCAAACTCCGGTCCTCGCGCAGGATATTGCCGTCCGTATCAAAGTTGAACGCGGTGACGAGGCGGCGGAAGACCGGGTCCATCTCCTTGTTGAGGTAGCTTCCGCTGTCGTCGAGTTTGGAACTGAAAATCTTTTCCAGCTGTTCTTTCGTCACGCTCTCGGGATCGATACCGAGTGATTCCATCGCGAATTTCGTCAGGCGATCATTGGCCAGGAACTCCTTGAGCGTCTTGATCTTCTGCATCTCGTCCGTGAAGTATTCCGCTTCCTTCTTGGCCGCTTCCTTGTCCTTTTCCGTGCCGAAAGCCGATTTTTTCTTGATGTAGTCGGCCGACATGGTCTGCATCTCGATTTCCGACTGCGCAAGAACCGGAGAGCCCACGGCGCCGTCGGACGAGAAGTTGAACAGCTCCGCCAGCTTGACGTATCGCTCGTCTTTCAGCGTATAGACGTAGCTTTTCTTGTCCTGAAGGTCGCTGGTGAGGACCTTGCGAATATCCGCGGCGTTCACCTTGGCCGGATCGAGGCCAACCGCCTTCAGCGCATAATTATAGACGGCGCTGCTCTCGAGGAAATCCTTCACGGAGGTGACACTTTTGATGTCGCTCTTGAACAGCTGAATCGCCTTTTCGTCGGCGGCATCATCCTTGTCGTTGTAGTGGATCATATAGCCGCTGGTGGTGGCTGCCGTCTGTGTCGTTGTCTGGGGTGTCGTGCCGGCGGCAAGCGTTCCATCCGCCTGAAAATTGAACGCATTTCGCATGGCGAGATAACGCTTGTCGTTCTTGCCGAAGGTAGCGATGTAATTGTTCGGATCGTTCAGATCGCTTTTCAGGATGTTCTCGATCGTCGCCTTTACAACCGTCACATCATTCAGGTCGAAGGCGACCTTGAGGTAATTGAGAAGCCGCGTATCGGACGTCAGTTCAGTTACGGTCTTGATCGAGCCGATCTTGGATTCGAAATAGTCCCTGTTCAGGGTGGCGACGGTCGGCGTCACGCGCGGCGCGCTGCTGATATAGGCGTCCGTCATGATCTTGATATTGTCGGCCTTCTGCGCCCCACCGGCTGCGACGGTACCATCGTTCTTGAATTCGAAGGCGGCGGCAATGTACGACATGTTATTGTATCGCGTGACGGTATTCGTCAGCGTCGTCTGCTCCGCCTTGATGGCGGCAAGCTTTGCATCCCACTCGCTTTTTGGCGGCAGCACGGCTTCGAGCTGCGTCAGCTGATCCTGCCGCGTCACCTTTTCCGCCTCGAGTTTCGTGCGCTCTTCATCACTCAAACCGGTTCCGGCGAGCGCGGTGTCGATTGCGGTAATCCGGGTGGTGACCTGGGCGTGCATCTCGATATTGCCCTTCATCGCCAGCTTTTCGACGGCATCATTATAGGCAGCGCCGTATTGCTGGTTGATGTAGCTATCGGGATCGGAGACGTCGCTCGTCATCAAACCCCTGATATGGGCGTAGGAATAGGTCTTCTCATCAATGTCGAAGACCTCGAAGATGTAGGCGCGGGTCCTGTCGTTGCGGAGCAGCTGGTCCACATTGGTAACCGTGCCGATGATCGCCTTGTAATAACGTGTTTCTTCCGAAAGGCTGTTGTCCAGGTCTGATATGGACGTGCCGTAGAGCCCGATCATCTTGTCGAGCTGGGCTTCCGTCTGGACGGCCTTTGTCGATGCCGTGAAGTTGAAGGCTGCGGCGAACTCCCGGTACCGCTCATCGGTCAGCTTGTTGGCGAAGCTGTTCTGGTCGTTCAGGTCGCTTTCCAGCACCTTTTTCATGAATGCCTTGGCATAGGTCATCTCGCCGAGACCGAAAGCATCCATGGCGTAGGAATAGAGCTGGTAGTTATCGAGGAACTCGTCGACGCTTTTCACATCGCCGATGTTCTCCTTGTAATATTTCGTCTGCCGCTCGATGAGCCCCTGCTGCGACACGCGCGAAATGCTTGCCTTCATATCGCGGTTGATGAGGTCGTAGCTGAGATAAGTCGATACCATCCGAATGCCCCCTGGAGCACCGCGCATCCCCTGGGACGCCGAAAGCTCCGGTTTAAATCCATGCGTCGCACCTCCATACGGAGGCACGGCAAGCCTTGGCGTGACTATGCATGAAGCGCCTTGCCCGGAGCTTGAAAGAGCACAATTTCGGCTGCGATAAAAATCGCATTGTCCCAATCTGCTTTACCTAAGCGAAACCATGCCACAGTGGGTTTTGCTAACCATTTGGGAATGCAAAGTTTTCTTAACCGCGATTTTTAAGCTGTCTCGAAGATACGGCGGATATTCTCCCTGACATCAGAGGACGAAAAGTCCCGATGAGAAGACCGGAAACCGGCTCTCAGGTAAAACAAGGGTAGAATAAACATGACCAAGACCGTTCTGAAGCCCGACTGGGCCGTCGCCACACTCAGACTCGACCCGGCACGTTTTCCGCAACAGGTCACCTATGGCAGAGGCAATGGCGCAACCGACGTTGCCGTCACGCTCGATGAACGGGGCGCCGTTCTGAGAAAGGTTCTTTCCTCTTCCGGCCTGCCTTTGTCCTTCGCTTTGCCCGCCCGCGCCTTCAAGGGCGTTGCCGCCCGCGCCATCGACCATGGTGACGGACAGGTAACGGTGACGCTGGAACTGCACCATGACGATCCGGATCTGTGCGTTCCGCTTCTGGTCGCCCATGATCTCTGCGATATCGCCGCCGACTGGCGCAGCTGGTCCGAAGCCTACCGCATTCCCATGCTGATGGTGGAAGCCGATGGCGTCGCCCGTCCGCTGGAAGAACATCTCGGCAAGGTGCGCACCCAGAATACCCGTCCGCGCCGCCGCCATTCCTATTTCGCGGATCGCCGCCCGCGCTTCCTCGTTCGCCGCTCCACCGGTTCTCTCGGCATGAGCATGAAGATCGAGGGCAAGGAAATCATCGCCCGCAGCTGATAATATTCAACAAAAACAAATAAAAGCCCGGCGCGCACCACGCGGCCGGGCTTTCTTGTATCCTGCGTTTACCTGGCCTTACACGAACAGAAGCGGCAGAACGAGGCCTGCGAAAATCAGCACGCCGACACGATTGTTGGATTTGAACAGCACGAGGCATTGCGCCACGTCATCGATATTGAGCACCCATACCTGCCGGAACAGCATGATCGCGGCAGCAGCAAGGCCGCTATAGGCGATCACGTTAACACCCGCCCCCCAGAAGGACAGGGCGATCATGACAAGGGCTGTGCCATAAAGAAAAACCAGCCAGCGATGTGTGTTCTCGCCAAACAGCAGGGCGGTCGAGCCGATGCCTACCGCCGTGTCGTCTTCCTTATCCTGATGGGCGTAGATTGTGTCATAACCGATCGTCCAGGCGATGGAGCCGACATAAAGCAGGACAGCCGGCCAGGCGATCGAACCGAACTGCCCGGCCCAGCCCATCAGCGCGCCCCAGGAAAAGGCGAGGCCGAGGAAAAATTGCGGCCAGTTGGTGAAGCGCTTGGCGAAAGGATAAATCGCCACGAAGATCAGCGAGAATATGCCTGTCGCAATCGCGAAACCGTTGAACTGCAGAAGCACAACCAGACCGGCAAGCGCCTGCAGCACGATGAAGACCTTGGCCTGCAACCGGGTCACGCGGCCGGACGGCAGCGGCCGGGAGCGGGTACGCGCCACGGCCATGTCGATCTTATGGTCAGCGAGATCATTATAGGTGCAGCCTGCGCCGCGCATCGCCACCGATCCGATGAAAAACAGCGCCAGGTGCCAGATGAGCGTGACCCAGGAAAAGCCGCCGCTTTGCACAGCGGCATTGGCCGCAAGGGCTGCGGACCAGAAGCATGGCCACATCAGCAATTGCCAGCCGATGGGACGATCCCACCGCGCCAGCTGCGCATAGGGCCAAAGGGGCCTCGGCAAAATCCGATAGACCCAGTTGTTGGATGGCGCGTCCGAAACGCGGTCTGACAAATCGCTGTGGTGAACCATAGGCATGGTTCTACAGCATCGGCGGGAAAATCGGAACGGCTTTCAAAGCGCAAAGATGCGCGGTTTTTGGCGATTTGTCATCGGGCGACCGGCAAAGCACCCTACCTCTCCACTGTCATCCTCGGGCTTGACCCGAGGATGACGCCGAATATTTGGATAGAAAAAACCCGCAGCATTTTGCTGCGGGTTTTCAATCTCCAAACAGCGAGTTCATCTATCTCAGGGCAGCGAGAAATTGAATTTGTAGCTTGCCTGAACACCGATGATGAACTGGTTCTTCGAACCACGCTCGCGCACCAGCGAGCTGTCGGCGGCATCACCGGTGAGACGGCGATATTCGGCGAAGGAACCAACCTCGGCGTTTTCGGTGACTTTCCAGGTAATGGCCGCACCGATACCGGCGGAATGCAGGCCGCCACCGGGGCTATAGGGAGAGGGTGCGCCGGCAGCCGTCTGCGCAGCACTTACACCGTAATAACGCTCATTATATTTGCTGCTCACCCATGTGGCGCGCGGACCGGCGGAAATCTGGATGCCGGGGGCGATATCGGTGAAGGCATCGACGGCAACATCGCCGACCACGCCGCTATGGCTGCGGATGCCCTGACGAACTTCACCGCGTACGCGCAGCCAGTCGGTCGGATAGGCCTCGGCGAAACCGCCAAGCTCGCCGCCGCGCTTGATGCGGGTCATGCCCTTCAGGTCGGACGAGTCACCCTCATCTCGTGGGGATACGAGCTTGCCGGCGAGACCCATGCTGATCGGACCATTATCCAGAAGCGAGATAGAGGCGCTGTCGTTGCGGGAGGTGAAACGCGCGCCCTGCCCCTGACGTCCGAGAGAGATGATGGGTGAAAAGCCGAATTCATTCTTGTTGTCGCCCTGGTACTTCGGCGCGGTGAAACCCGCGCCGCCGAGCTTCAGATACCAGTCACCGGAAAACCAGCCTTCGGCATGGGCATTGCCGACGGTAAAAAGCGACAGGACACAGGCGGCGGCTGCCGCTGATGGCTTGAACATGAAAGAACCCCAGAAACGCAATACAGACAGGTGCCCGTAGAATTAGAGGGATTGTCTTTCCATTCCATTAACCAGCGCGGGAAGAAACGCGCCTCCTCCGGAGTGGCGACAAGGCCTCAAACCTCACCGCCGTCATGCTCGGGCCTGTCCCGAGCATCTGCAACCGACGGACTTTAAGCAACGTGGATAGATCCTCGGGACAAGCCCGAGGATGACGCCGAGATTGCGGAGATGTTTGTCAACAATCTCCACAATTCGGTTGCCCGTTACCCACGCCCTCGTCAGAACGTCACCTTCTCCAGCGGCGCGCGCGTCTTCTCGAATTCCAGCAATTTCGCCTCGTTCTGCGCGATGTAGTCGCGACTATGCGGCACGGAATCCCGGTCCTTGGCGAGCTGGATCTGGAAAATATGGAAGTTTTCGTGGGTAAAGGCCATTTCCGACCCCGCCAGATAGAACTCCCACATGCGGAAGAAACGCTCGTCATAAAGCGCCACCGCTTCGGCCTTGCGCGCCACGAAACGCTCCCGCCAGTGGCGAAGCGTATGGGCGTAATGCATGGGCAGGATTTCGATATCCTTCACCAGCAGCCGCGATTTTTCGATGGCCGGCAGAACCTCGGCAAGCGAGGGTATATAACCGCCGGGGAAAATATATTTTTCGATGAAGGGATTGGTCGCCAGCGCCGGATAGGGCTGACCGATGGAATGCAGCACCATCACGCCCCTGTCGTCCAGCACCTCCGCCACCTTGTCGAAATAATCGCGATAATGGGTCGGCCCCACATGTTCGAACATGCCAACGGAGACGATGCGGTCATATTTCTTCGAGGCCGGCAGGTAACGATAATCCTGCAATTCGAAGCGGACGTTGCCGGCAATGCCACGTTTTGCCGCCCGGTCGCGCGAGACACGCAGCTGTTCTTCGCTGAGCGTGATGCCGGTTACGTCAGCACCGGCGCTTTCGGCAATATACATCGCCATGCCACCCCAGCCGGAGCCGATTTCCAGCACGCTCTGGCCCGGCTCGGTCATCAGCTTGGCGGCGATGTGCCGTTTCTTGGCGACCTGCGCTTCATAGAGGCTGATGCCAGGCGGATTGAAATAGGCACAGGAATATTGCCAGTCCTCATCGAGGAAGAGATCGAACAGCTTGGCACTCAAATCATAGTGATGGGCGACGTTGCTCTTGTTGTGATTGACCGGCAGATGCATCTTGATGCGGGCGGCGATGATGCGCGCCATGCCGCGCCAGATCATACCGAAAGACAGCGCCTCGCTCAGCGTATTGCCTTTGACGAGCGCGAGAAAGTCGTAGATGTCGCCCTCGGCGACCTTCATACGGCCCTCCATATAAATCTCGGCTAGCTTCAGTGCAGGATCGGCGGCGATCTCCTGCATGGCGGCCTCGTCGGTGAAATTCAGAACCACCCTTTTTCCCGTACCGTCGCCAAATGTACGGCTTCCGCCCGGGCTGTTGACGACAAGATCACCGGTCTTGATTATCTTTTCGAGAAGAACATGCAGAGACGACGCCATGGCACCCCCAATTGCTAAGTCTCACTTATCAATTTTGCTGACCGTATTCCTTTCAGCACAAGTTGCAAGATAGTCTTATTTCAAAAAAATTGAACGATTTCATCAAGCAAAAAGCCCCGCCGGGGTGTGCGGCGGGGCTTTTTGGTAAAAAATCATTTCAACCGGAGGTCAGCGTCGTTTCATGGCTTCAGCCAGAGCGGCGGCAAGCGCACCACCGGTTTGCGACCCTTCGTTGCGCTCTTTCGGTTTGGATGTGGCGTGCCGCATGGCGCTGGCATTGCCCTTCTCGCGCATCGGCTGCGGCGCTGCCTCGCCGCCATCCTTGCGCATGGTGAGGCCAATGCGCTTGCGCTTCACATCCACTTCCACGACTCGCACCTTGACGACATCGCCCGCCTTCACGACCTCATGCGGGTCCTTCACGAAACGGTCCGCCAGCTGCGAGACATGCACGAGGCCATCCTGATGCACGCCAATATCCACGAAAGCGCCGAAGGCGGCGACATTGGTGACGGTGCCTTCCAGCAGCATGCCCGGTTTCAGATCGGTGATCTCGTCCACGCCCTCGGCAAAGGTCGCGGTCTTGAAGCTCGGGCGCGGGTCGCGGCCGGGCTTTTCCAGTTCGGCGATGATGTCTTTTACCGTCGGCAGGCCGAATTGCTCGTCGATGAACTTCTTCGGATCGAGCGCCTTCAACGCGGCGCTGTCGCCCATCAGCGAGCGCAGATCGCGGCCGCAGGCGGCAACGATCTTTTTCGCCACGCCATAGGCTTCCGGGTGCACCGAGGAAGCATCCAGCGGCTCCTTGCCGTTCGGGATGCGCAGGAAGCCGGCGCATTGTTCAAAGGTGCGCTGGCCCAGGCGCGGCACCTTCAGAAGTTCCCTGCGGCTGGCGAAGGGGCCGGTCTGGTCGCGATGGGCGACGATGGCATCGGCAATCGAGCTGCCAAGGCCGGACACCCGGGCCAGAAGCGGCGAAGAGGCGGTGTTGAGATCGACGCCGACGGCGTTCACCGCATCTTCCACGACAGCATCGAGCGAACGGCTGAGGCGGCCCTGATCGACATCGTGCTGGTACTGGCCGACACCGATGGATTTCGGCTCGATCTTCACCAGTTCAGCCAGCGGATCCTGAAGGCGGCGGGCGATGGAGACCGCGCCCCGGAGCGAAACATCGAGATTGGGGAATTCCGCCGCCGCCCGTTCCGAAGCGGAATAGACCGAAGCGCCCGCCTCCGAGACGATGACCTTGGTGGGCTTTGCGCCCGAAGCCGAAGCCGGCATCTGCGCCAGAAGATCGGCGACCAGCTTTTCCGTTTCGCGGCTGCCAGTGCCATTGCCGATGGCGATCAGCTCGACATTGTGTTTGCGGATAAGCAGGGCGAGTTCCGCCTGCGTGCCGCGCACGTCGTTCTTCGGCGGGAAGGGATAAACCGTTGTGGTGTCCAGCAGTTTGCCGGTGCCATCCACGATAGCCACCTTGACGCCGGTGCGGATGCCCGGATCGAGACCCATGGTGGCGCGGGAACCGGCGGGGGCTGCCAGCAGCAGATCCTTGAGATTGCGGGCGAAAACATGGATCGCCTCTTCTTCGGCGCGCTCGCGCAATTCGCGCATCAGATCGAGCGAGAGCGACATGGAAAGCTTCACCCGCCAGGTCCAGCCTGCCACTTCCATCAGCCATTGATCGGCGGGGCCGGCATTGCGGATATCGAAGGCGGCGGCGATGGTGCGCTGTGCCGGCTTGACCGGCGAAGGATCATCCGCATCGACGTCTATGGTCAATGTCAGAATTTCTTCGTTCCAGCCACGCAGCATGGCCAGCGCCCGGTGGCCCGGCACCGTCGCCCAGCGCTCGAAATGATCGAAATAGTCGGAGAATTTCTCGCCCGCCGCCTGCTTGCCATCCACCACCTTGGCGCGGAAGGTGGCGTTCTGGCGCATGTAATCGCGCAGGCGGCCGAGCAGATCGGCATTTTCGGTCATGGTTTCCGCCACGATGTCGCGCGCGCCCTCGAGTGCCGCCTTCACATCGGCCACCTCGCCCTGAACATAAGCTTCCGCAAGCTTTGCCGGATCGGCGGCGCGGTTTTCCCAGATGGCTTCGGCAAGCGGGCCGAGGCCGCGTTCGCGGGCGATTTCCGCGCGGGTGCGGCGCTTTGGCTTATAGGGCAGATAGAGATCTTCCAGCTCCGCCTTGGTGCCCGCCTGCATGATCTTTAACATCAGCGCATCGGTCATCTTGCCCTGGCCGGTGATGGACTCCACGATGGAGCCGCGGCGCGCATTAAGTTCCCGCAGATAAACGAGGCGTTCCGCGAGCGTTCGAAGCTGCGTGTCATCCAGCCCTCCGGTCACTTCCTTGCGGTAACGGGCGATGAAGGGAACGGTCGCGCCCTCATCCAGCAAGGCTACCGCCGCCTTCACCTGATCGGCGCGGGCGTTGATTTCGGAAGCGATGAGCGAGGCGAGGCGGGCATTGTCTGCGGTCATAGGGGACTCTTGGAGGTTCTCTGATGTCACGTCTGGAGCGGCGAACATAATGTCTGATTGTGGCGTGACAACAAGAGGCGGCAACGATTCCACAGGAAAGGCGTCGTTCAAGGGAAAGACGGGCATTTGCGGCGCTTTCTCCTTGACCTTTCGCCCCCCTGCCCTTAACGCCCCTGACACAAGGTTACTGGCGAATTTGCAGGGGTATTGACCATGAAAGTTCTGTTGATCGGTTCCGGCGGACGCGAACATGCGCTCGCGTGGAAAATCGCCCAGTCTCCCCTGCTCGATGAGCTTTATGCCGCCCCCGGCAATCCCGGCATTGCCGACCATGCGACGCTGGTGGCGCTTGATGTGGAAGACCACGCGGCCGTCATCGCCTTTACGAAAGAAAAGGCAATCGACTTCGTTGTCGTCGGCCCGGAAGCGCCGCTGGTTGCGGGTCTGGCGGATGATCTGCGCGCCGCCGGCATCGCCACTTTCGGCCCCTCGAAGGCAGCCGCCCAGCTTGAGGGTTCCAAGGGTTTCACCAAAGATCTTTGCGCGCGCTACGATATTCCCACCGGCGCTTACCAGCGTTTCAAATCCGCCGAACCGGCCAAGGACTATGTTCGTCAACAGGGCGCGCCCATCGTCATCAAGGCAGACGGGCTTGCCGCCGGCAAGGGCGTGACCGTTGCGATGACGGAAGCCGAAGCGCTTGCCGCCATCGACGACTGTTTCGACGGCGCTTTCGGCGCGGCCGGCGCCGAAGTGGTGGTGGAGGCCTTCCTCGATGGCGAGGAAGCGAGCTTCTTCTGCCTTTCAGATGGAAAGACCGCACTGGCGCTCGCCACCGCGCAGGATCACAAGCGCGTCGGCGATGGCGATACCGGCCCGAATACCGGCGGCATGGGCGCCTATTCCCCCGCCCCTGTGATGACATCGGCCATGGTGGAGCGCACCATGAAGGAGATCATCGAGCCGACGATCTCGGGCATGGCCAAGGATGGCAATCCCTTCTCCGGCGTCTTTTTTGCGGGATTGATGATCACCGCCAAGGGCCCGGAACTCATCGAATACAATGTCCGTTTCGGCGATCCCGAATGCCAGGTGCTGATGATGCGCCTGAAAAGCGATCTGCTGCCGATCCTCTACGCCACCGCCACCGGCACGCTGGACAAGGTTAAGGCGGAATGGCGCGACGATGCGGCGCTGACCGTCGTTCTCGCCTCGAAGGGTTATCCCGGCGCTTACGACAAGAACACGCCGATCGCCCATATTCCCGAGGCCAGCGAAGAGGCCAAGGTGTTCCATGCCGGAACCGCGCTGAAGGACGGCGGGCTGGTGGCCACGGGCGGACGCGTGCTGAACGTCACCGCCCTTGGAAAGACCGTGACGGAAGCGCAGGCCCGCGCCTATGCGCTGGCGGACAAGGTGGAATGGGAAAACGGCTTCTGCCGCCGCGACATCGGCTGGCAGGCCGTCGCCCGCGAAAAGGCCTGATCCTTAAAGCAAACGGGGTTGGGAGCGAATATTTCGTTCAATTTTTACCAAGTTTGCTGACCCGATGGAAACGAAACATCGATAATACTTGCCCGAACATTGAATGGCGCATTGTGTCTCGAAAAAGAGACCACGCCGTTATTTCGGGAGTTTTTCGATGCGTCGTCTTCTTCTCACAGCGATTGTGGCGCTGACCGGCGGGTCGGCGATGGCGTCTTCCGTCGAATATATCAATGGCACGCATATCACCAATGGCAGCTTCGTGCGCCTGGATTGCGGTGGTTGCCAGCCCCTGAAGGGCAAAACCGTGACGCAGGGTTACGCCATTCCCTCCATCGAGCCCGGCACACAGCATATGGAAATGCGCGAAATCGATGGCAAACGCTCGCTGGTGCGTACCGAAGCCTGGCTGGGCGGCGCACCCGTTACTTTCGTCAGCACCAATCCGGCATGGATGCCCGGCGAGACCCCGAATGCAATCGCGACTTATGACGATGCTGAACCTGTGGCGCAGCCCGACGAAACAGCGTCAACTCCCCCCGCCATCGACGCAACGACGACGACATCGGCGGTGAAGGAGATTTCCGCGGAGAATGCGGGAGCACTCGCAAGCGCTTCGGCTACGGCTGCGCCGACATTCCCGGATTTCCAATTGCGTGGCAACTGACCGAGAACGCAAAGCGTATTTTCATGACAAACGTCAAATAATCGCGCCATCGCTGCATTCGCCACAATTCACAGCAACCATGCGGTGAATATCGGAATTCTCCGCCCTTATTCTGCCAATCGGGCTGATAAAGCTCTTTCTAATTAAATATTTATTCAAATTTTTGGCCGCTAAGTATTTTCATAGTGCAATGCAGCACGACATCATGCCTGGGGCGGAGGCTCGCTTTTCAGGCTGTTCACCGCGCATCAGGCGCGATTCCCATTTCCGAAACTTCGGCAGCGCGCAGCTTTTTTGAGGTGCGCGATGCAAAACGCTTGTGAGCGCCCATGAAGAACCTTTCCATTTCCCGTCAGCTGATCGTTCTCGTCGTGGCCCTGATGGCCGCCTTCTCCGTTGCGACCTTCTACCAGCTGAAATCCGCCACCGACGCGATCTATGAGGAACGCTACGGCATGTTGCGGACGCAGGTGCAGTCGGCCATTTCCATCCTGCAATCCTTCCACGACAGGGAAAAGGCTGGAACGCTTTCGCGGGACGAGGCCATGAAACAGGCCTACGCCACGGTAAGCGCCATGCGGTTCACGCCTGATGGCTATCTGTTCGGTTACGATTACGATGTGACGATGAAGTTCCATCCCGATGCCAAGCGCGTCGGCGAAAGCTTCAAGGGCAAGCCGGACAGCAAGGGTTTCGCCTATCGTGACGAGCTGGTGCGGCTTGGCCGCAATGGCGGCGGCCAGACGGATTTTTATGGTCCGAAGCCCGGCATGGAAGGCAATGACTACGCCAAAAGCTCCTACGCGCTTGCCTTCGAACCATGGCAGGTGGTGGTCGTGACCGGCGTTTATATCGACGATCTCAACGCGCAGGTGCGCGGCGAGGTGATGAAGGCGCTGTCCATCGGTGCAGCCATCTTCGTGCTCGCACTGACCGCCGCCTTTTACGTCATCCGTGGCATTTCGAAGCCGCTTGGTGATATTCACCGTGCGCTCGGCGAAGTGGCCAATGAAAACGTCTCGCTCGCCATTCCCCATACTGGCCTGACGAACGAAGTGGGCATGATGGCGAAGGCCACTGCCTCGCTCCAGGACAAGGTGCGCGAGCGCCACGCCATGCAGCGCCGGCAGGAAGAACAGCAGAACCAGCTCGACACCGAGCGGCAGAACAATCTCGACATGCAACGCGACGAGGCCGCCTTGCAGGCGCGTGTCGTCACCACCATCGGCGAGGCGCTGGAGAAGCTCGCCGGCGGCGATCTGACCGTGCGCTGCGGCGATCTCGGCAATCGTTATGCGGCGCTGCGCGACAATTTCAACGAGGCCCTGACCCATCTCGACGCCGCCATGGCCAAGGTGAATTCCAAGAGCATCGATATTGGCGGCTCCAAGGAAGAAATCCGCAAGGCCTCCAACGAGCTTTCGCAGCGCACCGAACGGCAGGCTGCAAACCTCGAGGAAACTTCGGCCGCTCTGGATGAATTGACCGTTGCGGTGCGCCAGACAGCAGAGGGTGCAGCCGATGCCGCCAAGCGCGTCACCACCGTCAGCTCCGAAGCCATGCGCAGCGACCGGGTGGTGGAAGAAGCGATCACCGCGATGAGCGGTATCGAACAGTCTTCCGACCAGATTTCCAACATCATCGGCGTGATCGACGACATCGCTTTCCAGACCAACCTTCTGGCGCTGAATGCCGGTGTGGAAGCGGCGCGCGCCGGTGAGGCCGGCAAGGGCTTTGCCGTTGTGGCGCAGGAAGTGCGCGAACTGGCACAGAAATCCGCCGCCGCCGCCAAGGAGATCAAGGACCAGATCGCCCGCTCTTCCGCCCAGGTGGAAAACGGCGTGCGGCTTGTCGGTGAGGCCGGCGATGCACTGAAACGGATTTCGGATCAGATCAAATCGGCAAACGAAATCGTCAGCAAGATCGCCCATTCGGCGGCCGAACAGGATACGACATTGCGCTCGATCTCCTCGTCGCTCAACCAGCTCGATGTCGCCACCCAGCACAATGCGGCGATGGCGGAAGAAACCACAGCTTCGGCGGAAGCGCTCGCCGTCGACACCGAAGAGCTGCTGAACCTCATCCGCGGCTTCCGCGTCTCCTCCGGCCACCAGCTTCACGGCATGGCGGAGCAGATGCGCATGGCGGGGTGACCACGAACGGTCTCATGCGATTGAAACAAAATGCCGGGCACGGACCCGGCATTTTTATGTGCTCTCCAAAACGTTCCCTACATATTCTTCGGCGTCGTCGGGCTCGACCCGAGGACCCATGGCCAGATTGCATTGTGGATCCTCGCCTCAAGGGCGAGGATGACGGCAGGGAGTATCTACCACCTCGGGAAGCAGGCGATGCCGTATTTGCAGCGCCTCATTTCAGCGGGTCAGCGCATCGAGACGATCGATATCGGCAGGTGAAAATACGGCAATGCCGGCTTTTTCGAGCAGCGCCGCCGTAACCCCGTTGCCCGCATGTTTGATGCCAGAAAACGAACCGTCATAGATCGCAACCGACCCACAGGACGGGCTGCCGTCGATCAGAAGCGCGTAGGTACAGCCATTGGCCCTGGCGAAGGCCAGCGCCCTTTCCGCACCGGCAATAAAATGCGCCGTGACATCGCCGCCGCTCACCTCCAGCACGCGGGCGCGGCCCTCCAGCACATCGAGACCGGAGACACCATTTTCGATTTCCGCCGGCGGGCGCGGCACGGGCATGCCGCCCGCCATCTCCGGACAGATAGTCACCAGCCTGCCCTCGCTTCGCCAGCGGTCTATCGCCGGGTGGGACAGGGGTTTGCCCTTGCCATCGTAGCGGACGGGCTGGCCGAGGAGGCAGGCGCTGATGAGGATTTTGGGGATGGTATGGGTCAATGGGGTCATCCTGCAAGGTCGAGGTCGCGGCTTACCCCCCCTCTGCCCTGCCGGGCATCTCCCCCTCAAGGGGGGAGATCGGCGAGAGGCACGCTCCCCGCTCTTCCCGAAACGTTCAATGTGGCCGAGAGGTTGCCACGGGTCGATCTCCCCCCTTGAGGGGGAGATGCCCGGCAGGGCAGAGGGGGGTGAACCAAGCACGCTGACATACCTGGCTACCCCTAAACCCATCACCCCGTAATCTTCGAGAAATCCGCAACCGTTCCGGTCGCCTCGCGAATAGCCTTCAGCAGCGCCAGACGGTTGGCACGGATGGCCGCATCCTCGTCATTGACGAGCACATCCTCGAAGAACTTATCGACAGGAGCACGAAGTGTGGAGAGCGCCTGCATGGCGGAGCGGAAATCCTCGCCCGCAACAGCCTTCGCAGCATCGGCAGAGGCGGTCTTGATCGCCGCAGAAAGCGCCTTTTCGGCATCGAGCTTCAACAGCTCTTCCGAAACGCTGTTCGCCACCACGGTGCCCTTCTTTTCCTCGGCAGCCAGAAGCTGGGTGGCGCGCTTAGCGCCCGCCAGAAGGTTGCGGCCATCTTCGCCGGTGATGAAGGCGGTGAGCGCCTCGACACGGCGGGCGATCATCAGGAGATCGTCGGATTCCGGCGTCAGGACGGCGTCAATCAGATCGTAACGCGCGCCGAGGTCGCGCAGATAGACTTTCAGACGATCATGGAAGAAGGAGAGAAGATCCGGGTCCTTCGCAACGCTCAGCAGCGGAAGCCGCACGTTTTTCTCAAGCAGAATACGCACAACGCCCAGCGCAGCACGGCGCAGCGCGAAGGGGTCCTTCGAACCGGTCGGCTTCTCATCGATGGCCCAGAAACCAACGAGTGTATCGAGCTTGTCGGCCAGAGCGACCGTGATCGCCACCTTGTCGGCCGGCAGGCGATCCGAGGGGCCTTGCGGCTTGTAGTGGTCTTCGATGGCGGCGGCGACACTTTCGTTTTCGCCCTGCAGCGCCGCATATTTGCGGCCCATCAGGCCCTGAAGCTCAGGGAATTCACCGACGGCTTCGGTGCGCAAATCGGCCTTGGCCAGCACCACGGCGCGGTCCACCAGATCGGCATCGGCGCCGACAACCGGGGCCAGCGCCTTCGCCAGTTCGCGAATACGCGCCACGCGCTCACCCTGTGTACCGAGCTTGGCATGGAAGGTGACGTTCAGTGCATCGAGCTTCGCCATGCGCTGGTCGAGAGGCTTGTTGAGATCGAGGCCGAATTTCGCAGCCGAATCTTTCAGCGTTTCGAGATCGGGCAGATCGCCCTGGTCGCGGTTCCAGAAATGGCGGGCATCCGACAGACGGGCGCGCACGACCTTGCCGTTACCATGGATGATTTCCTTGCCGCCATCGCTCGCCTCGATGTTCGAGATCAGGATGAAACGGTTGGAAAGACCTTCTTCCGCACCCTGACTGCGGGTGACGAAACACTTCTGGTTGGTCTTGATGGTGAGGCGAATGATTTCCGCAGGGATTTGCAGGTAATCTTCCTCGAAGGTGCCCATCAGCACTTGCGGCCATTCGACGAGGCCAGACACTTCTTCCAGCAGGCCTTCATCTTCCACCAGTTCGAGACCGTTGGCGAAAGCCAGATCCTTGGCGTCGTGCAGGATGATATCCTTGCGGCGCTCGGCATCGAGAATGACCTTCGCCTTTTCGAGGCTCGAGACATAATCCTCGAAACGGCGTACGGTAATCGGGCCCGGCGCATGGAAACGATGGCCATAGGTGACGTTACCGGCGACGATGCCATCAATAACGAAAGGAATGACCTGCGTCTCGTCATGTTCGGGGCCGAACAGGCAGACGATGGATTGCAGCGGCCGCACCCAGCGCAGGCTTTCCGAGCCCTTGCCTTCGATGCCGGCATAGCTCGATCCCTTTGGCATGGAGGCCGGGCCGGAGCGCATGGATTTCGGCCAGGGGAAGGAACGGATGATGCCGGGCATCACCTCGGCGATAATCTCTTCCGCCGGACGGCCGGGCTTGTTGATGATGGCGATGTAGAAATCGCCCTTCTTCGGATCGGAAACGACCTGCGCTTCCGAAATATCGTTGAGGCCGGCGCCGCGCAGAAAGCCCTCGATGGCCTTTTCATTGGCGTCGGTGCGCGGGCCCTTCTTTTCCTCACGCACATCGGCGGAGCGGGCGTTGAGGCCGCGAATATCCAGTGTCAGGCGGCGCGGCGTCCAATACTCGCGCGCGCCCTCATAGGTCAGCCCTCTCTCCACCAAGGCATCGGTGACGAGTTTCTTCAGATCGCCCGCCGCCTTGCGCTGCATGCGGGCGGGGATTTCCTCGGAGCGAAGTTCAAGCAGAAGATCGGGCATGGGATAAGGACTTTAATCTGTTGCAAAAGAGTGTCGCGGACTTAGCAAGACCAGCGGCAAAAGTCACCAGCTATCGGTTAAATTACCGCCGGCGGGCGTTACCAGCCGCCACCACCACCGCCGCCACCGCCGGAGCCCGAAAAACCGCCGCCACCGCCACCGCCCGAAAAGCTGGAATTGGACGAACTGACGGGTTGTGGGATGGTGGAGGCGATGGTGCTCGCCATGGAGGTGGAAAAGCCGCCGATCCTGTCGCCGAAGCTGCCGTAATTGCTGCCCAAATACCAACCGGGCGCATAACTTGCTACGGCGGCACCGGCGGCAGCTGTCGCGAGCCAGGTCTCGAAGGTGCGGCTCCACGGTTTTTCGACGCCGAGCGCCACGGCATAGGGCAGCAATGTCTCGAAATGCTGCGGCGACATGGCGGGGGCGCCTGCCATGTTCATCCGGTCTTTTTCCGCCAGCGTCAGATAGGTTCTGAGGCCCTCAATGCCATCCATCAGTTTGCGGCCAAGCGGCGTCGGCGCGCCCATCAGGAACAGGAACAGCGCATTGGTGAGCACGATGCCACCAATGGCGGCCAGCGCCAGCGACTTGGTATCATGCGTCACATCCAGCAGAATTTGCGTGGCGATGCCGCCAATGGCGGAAAAGGCCACGAAACCGGCAAAGGCCAGCATGACGATGCCGCCGATCCGCTTGCGCAGCGGTGCGCCGCGCGAAAACTGACGGCCGATGCCGATCGACAGGATGCTGAAGAAGAAGGCGAAAAAGCCGAAGACCAGCACGGCGGCAATGGCGCTTTCATCCAGATCGCCGAAGATCAACGTCGCGACGATGAGGGCGATGCTGAGGAAGATACCGAAAACGATGTAGCCGGCATTGCTGCGGTAATATTTGCCGCGATGTTCTTTCTCTATCGCTGCGCGAAACTGTGTTCCGACCTTTTCGACCTCCGCACCATGGGCCTTGTCGATGGTCAGCGTCTCGCCAGGGCCGCCGATGGAGGACAGCAGCGTTTTCTGGCCGGTCGGCAGATCGGCGGCGGTCGCCTTTTCCGTGCGGCGAATGACGATGGCGTTCTTCAAATCCTCCAGAACGACATAACCCTTCACCGCCAGATCAAGGGCCGAGGCGGAGAGCGCCGTCCAGCCGGCACCGGAAAAGCCCCTATTATCGACGTAGTTGACCAGAGCCGGCGAAAGCCCCTCGGGTGCATCCCAGCGCGGCACGACCACGCCCTTCGCCGGATCGCGGCCCACCGCGAACCACGCCCGCAGATAATAAAGCAGCACGACAAAAAGCCCGCCGCCCGAAAGCAGAATGGCGAGATTATCCCGCAGCCACCAGCCCGCTTCCTGCGAAGTGTCAGGTGCGGCAATCGCGCCCTTGGGCAGCTTGACGGCGACCGTCATGCCCTCGCCCATTGTGAAGGGGCGGGTGGAGGCGAAGAACACCTCGTTGCCTTCGTTCAGAATGCGCGCATCCTTGCCTTTCGCGCCAAGCGGACCGGTGAAGACGGCGGTGTCGGTGGCCCTGACGCCCTGCGGCAGCGTGATGGTGGCGGAAATCTCGCCCATGGGGAATTGCCAGCCATTGCCGGTGACATTCCAGGTCAGCTCGTCATAATCGCTGAAATAGCGGATCTGCCGGGCGGTGGTGTAGGTGATCTGGAAGATATGCTCGCCGGTCGGCAGAAAACGGTCGGCGCTGCCGGTATAGATGCGGATGCCACCATCGATATTCTCGGTGCGCCAGTTTTCCGGCGCGCCATCGCGTTCCACCGAAACGACGTTGAAATCCACCTTGGTGCGACGGTTATTCGCATCCAGCGCATAAAGCGGGAAATCGCGGAAGATGCCGCGTTTGATGTTCTGCCCTTCGGCGCGGGCGGTGATGGTTTCGGTCACCGTCAGCTTGCCATCCGCCGCCACCTCGACAACGGAATGGTAGGAGCGGATGAATTCCTCCGCGAAGGCCGGGAAGGCCGCGCCCAGGAAGACGAACAACGCGAGAAGTCTTGCGGCGATGGTCTTCACGGGCGGTTCTCCTTAAGAGAATGGAGCGTTTCCGGTTTCAAGTGATGATGCGCAGCACGGTCATTCCGTCATACCGGTCCCCGGATCAAGTCCGAGAATGACCCGGTATCCAGCAGCCGCGCGTCTGCGCGGCTTGAAGAGTCTTTCGCGATCAAGGACTTGATCGCGCTGGATTCCGGCTCAAGGCCGGAATGACGGAAAACCAATACCGTTCTTCTAATGCTGCGGCTCGGCAGCGCTTTCCTTTTCCGTGTACTCGACGCCGAGCGAGGCGAGCTCTTTCCAGTAAGCCGGGTAGGTCTTGCCCACGCAGGCAGGGTTCTGGATAGCGATTCCACCGATCTTCAGCGCCGCCAGCGCAAAGCTCATGGCGATGCGGTGGTCGGCAAAAGTATCGATGGAGGCCTTGACCGTCTGGCCCGCAAGAGCCGGGTCGGAATGCACGATCAGGTCGTCGCCCTCCTCATGCGCCAGACCGTTACGGATTTCGTTGAGGCCGAGCGACACGGCGCGGATACGGTCGCATTCCTTGACGCGCAGATTGGCGATGCCGACGAAACGCACCGGCGTCTCGTTGAAGGCGGCGAGAACCGCGATGGTCGGAATGGCGTCCTGCATCTGCGAGCCGTCGATTTCGGCGGGCAGATGCGGAAACTTCGCCATGACCTCATAGGCCTTGGCATCCGGCTGGGTGAATTTATCGGCCGGCGTGCCGATATCGATCGCGCCGCCGGTCAGAAGCTCGGCACCCCAGAGATAGGTGGCGGCGGAGGCATCCGGCTCGATGTGGAAATCGGTCGCCGTGTAACCCGTCGGATGCACGCGCCAGATGGCGTTGCTCACCCGCTCCACCTTCGCTCCAAAAGCTTCCATGGCCGAGGTGGTGAGATCGATATAGCCCTTGGCGCCGATTTCCTCGCCCTTGAGGATGATATCGACAGGCTTATCGCCGCAGGCGGCCGCCATCAGAAGCGCCGACACATATTGGCTGGAAAGATTGGCGTCGATGGTGACGCTGCCCTTCGGGAACCCTGTGCCCTTGCCGCAGACGGTGACGGGTGGGCAGCCGGTCGGCGCTTCCGCCTCGACGCCGAGGGAGCGCAGGGCCTCCACCAGCGGCATGATCGGGCGTTTACGCATGTGCTCGTCGCCATCGATGATGACGGCGCCATCCACAAGTGCGGCAGCAGCGGTGAGGAAGCGCGTGGCGGTGCCGGCATTGCCGAGGAAAAGCGGCTTTTCCGGCTGCTGCAATACACCTGTGCCTTCCACCACGAAGGTGGTGGCATCAGGCTCGGTTACCTTGACGCCCATCTCGCGCAGGGCTTCGGCCATATAAAGCGTGTCGTCGCTTTTCAGTGCGCCGGTCAACCGGCTTTTGCCCCTGGCAAGACCAGCCAAGAGAAGCGCACGGTTGGTGATGGATTTGGAGCCGGGCGGCTCGACCTTGCCGGAAAGCGGGTGGTCGGGCGGGGTGATGGTCAGTTCGATCATGATTGTCGTCTTGTCAAAGAATGCGGCGAAGAGCCGGATTATCGGAATTTGAACGGGAGGTCTTAAGCCGCCGGCGGAACAGTGCGCTTAGAATTTCACTGTCGGCACGGCGCGGTCGGCCGGGTTCTCGATCTCGAAATAGGGCGCCTTGGCAAAACCGAACTGGCCTGCGACCAGATTGGAGGGGAAGCTTTCCACCTTGACGTTGAGATCGCGGGCGGCGCCATTGTAATAACGGCGCGACATCTGGATTTCGCCTTCGATGGTTTCCAGCGACCGCTGCAATTCCAGAAAGTTCGTATTGGCCTTGAGATCGGGATAGGCTTCGGCAAGCGCGAAGAGTTTACCGAGCGCCTGCGATAGCAGCCCTTCCGCCTGGGCGCGACCTTCGACATCGCCCGCCGGCACGGCCTGCGCCCGGTTACGCATGGCGATCACCTCCTCGAAGGTGCTCTTTTCATGCGCCGCGTAACCCTTCACGGTCTCGATGAGGTTGGGAATGAGATCGGCGCGGCGCTTCAGCTGCACGTCGATGCCCGACCACGCCTCTTCCTTCATCTGCCGCGCCTTGACGAGGCCGTTATAGATGAAGACGACATAAAGCGCGATTGCCGCGATGATTGCCAGCGTGATGAACATGAATTGCGATTCCCAGCTTCGTTGCGCGCAACGATAGCCGCTCATTACCGCAAAGTCATGGGGCTTCGCTCATTCTGTCCGTTTTTGCCGGAACGGACACGCTGCAGGGGAAGCAAGCACCCGTTATTTATAAAAGACGGTGCAATATAATCTCAGGCCAGATGTCTTCCTTACGAAAAGAGTATGCGAGGCAAGTCTGTAGCCGCGTTCAGCCCAATAGTTCTTGTTTTCACCCAGATGGTTCCAGCCATCTATTTCCCAATCAAGCATTTGCGTATTACGCGTATAGTGCATGCGGACAAGCGCGCTACCCACATCAAGCGTTCGCTGGCCGCTATCCTTGCAATCCATGCGGGTGACGATCATTCCGAAGGAACGCAGCTTGTCGGCGCGGGCGAAGGCATCCTTGCCGCTCATCCAGTCTGTCGTTTCCGCAGCCGCACTATTGCCGAGAATGCATCCGAGTGTAAGCACAAATAAAAAACAGAAATTTCTAATATTATTCACGGTTAAACCCATCACTATATTCAGCGTACCAATCCACACAAAATAAAAGGCCGTCAAGAACGGCCCTTCAAATTATCAAAAATTCAGGACAAGAGCTTACCGCTAAAAATCAGGCGGCCCTGTTCCAGTTCAGCCCGCCCGCATCCGTCAGCAGGAAGGCCTCGCCGCAGGCTTTCGCCAGCGTGCGCACGCGCAGGATGTAGCTCTGGCGTTCCGTCACCGATATCACACCGCGCGCATCCAGAAGGTTGAAAACGTGGCTGGCCTTGATGCACTGGTCATAGGCCGGGAACACGCATTTGTGCAGGCGCTGATTGTCGTTATCACCGGGCGCACCGGCGGCGAGAAGCGCCTGGCATTCCTTTTCGGCGTCGATGAAATGGCGATGCAGCATGGCGGTGTCGGCAAATTCGAAATTATGGCGGGAATATTCCTGCTCGGCCTGCAGGAAGACGTCGCCATAGGAAATCTTCTCTTCGCCTTCGCGGCCGTTGAAGTTCAAGTCGTAGACATTGTCGACGCCCTGAACATACATGGCGAGACGCTCCAGACCATAGGTCAACTCGCCCGCAACCGGCGAGCATTCGATGCCGCAGACCTGCTGGAAATAGGTGAACTGCGACACTTCCATGCCGTCGCACCAGCATTCCCAGCCGAGACCCCAGGCGCCGAGTGTCGGGCTTTCCCAGTCGTCTTCGACGAAGCGCACGTCGTGCAGCAGCGGATCGAGGCCGATCGCCTTCAGCGAACCGAGATAGAGTTCTTGAAGGTTGGAAGGGTTGGGCTTCAGGATGACCTGATACTGGTAATAATGCTGCAGGCGGTTGGGGTTTTCGCCGTAACGGCCATCGGACGGGCGGCGAGAAGGCTGCACATAAGCGGCCTTCCACGGCTTCGGTCCAAGCGCACGCAGCGTCGTCGCCGGATGAAACGTGCCCGCGCCCACTTCCATATCGTAGGGCTGCAGCACCGCGCAGCCCTTGTCGGCCCAGTAATTGTGCAGCGTCAGGATCAGCGCCTGAAAGGAACGCTTCGGGTTCATATGGTCGGGAATATCGGTCATTGCAGTCATCGCGGCGTTAGGAGGACAAGTAAGCATTGACTTACTTCGGATGCGGACACGTGCCACGGCATGGCGTGGGGGTCAAGGTTTTATGCGTGGAGACGCAGCCTTACGTCTCATCCTCGCGCTTCACCCGGTATTCGCCGGTTTCCGGATCCTTGATCAGGGTGCCGATGGCGCCGGTTTCGCGTTCCTTTTCGCGCTGTTTCGATTTCGCCGAAAGCTTTTCCGCATCGCGGACAAAGCGGCGGTAAAGGATGACGGATCCCACCACCAGAAGAAGAATTGTAATCAGCTGCGCCATAAGGCCCTATTCCTGCGACATCATAGACCGAAACGCGACCACAATGCCTTTTCTTCGGCGACCTCCGCAAGCCCCGAGACGGCGCCTGCAGCCAGCCTTTCGGCGTTGAGGTCGAGCGCCGCATTTACGCCTGGCACTTTTTTGCCAAACAGCGAGCGTCCGCCGCTGACGAGCTGAAGCTTGACCTTTTCGCCGAAGCGGCGGCGCAAAATCTCCCTCATGTCGCCCAGCCCGTCGATCAGGCCGAGGTCGAGACCGCGCATGCCGGTCCAGAACAGGCCGGAGAAGAGCGTCTCATCGTCCTTCAGTTTCGAGCCGCGACGCATCTTGACCATATCGATGAAAACATTGTGGATTTCGACCTGGAGCGACTTCAGATATTCGATGTCGCCTTCCTTTTCCGGCTGAAAGGGATCGAGGATCGCCTTGTTCTCGCCGGCCGTATAAACGCGGCGCTCCACGCCGATCTTCCGCAGCATTTCCGGGAACCCGAAGCCACCTGAGACGACGCCGATAGAACCGACGATGGAGGTGGGGTCGGCGATGATCTCGTCGCCGGCAAGCGCGATCATGTAGCCGCCGGAGGCAGCCACGTCTTCCACGAAGATCAGGACATTCTTTTCCTTTTCCTCGGCAAGCTGACGGATGCGATTATAGATCATCCGCGCCTGCACCGGCGAGCCGCCGGGAGAGTTGAGCGAAATGGCAACGGCCGGCGCGTCCTTGATGGCAAAGGCTTTTTCAAGCAGCGGCGCATAGGAGGCAAGATTGAGAGCGGGGCGAAACTGGTTACCACCCGCCATGATGGCGCCATGCATGCGCACCACCGGGATGACGAGTTCTTTTTTGCGAAAGCGTTTCGGTACCAGATACTTCAGAAAACCCACAACTCAATCCTCGCAGCAATTGCCTGTTCGTCAGGCATGTATGTATCGCCCGGGAAAACGCAATGGTTTAGGCCCGGCGGAACCGCGATTTTATAGGCCCGGCCTGATTGCCTTTACATTACGGCGATAGGCGGCGCGGCCATTGTTCAGGTCGTCCACGAGGGGTGTGAAGGCGTGGCTGCCGGTCTCATGCATGATGAGCGGCGCCCGGAACGATAATCTCGCCCGCGAGCCCTTGATGGCGGTGACGAGCATACGCACCGCATCCTCGCCGGGGCGCGGATGGATGAGGGTGATCTCCATGCCGCCGAAACGGGCACCGCAGGCGGCAATGATGTCCGCCACCGATTGCGGCCTTGAAATCAGGGAAAGCTGCCCGCCCGGAACCATGATCGCACCAGCCGTCCTGATCCAGTCCTCGAACAGACCCTCCGTCATGGCGTGAGCCTCAGCCTTCAACGCATCCGGCGTGCGGCGATCGCCCGCATCATTATAGGGCGGGTTCATGATGACGTGGTGGAAATAGGCGTCCGGCAACCCAGCTTCGACGCGCGCCTTGGCACGCAGGGTCACATCCGCCTGACATAAGCTGACGCGGGCGGAAAAGGCGGCATTTTCCGGCAATGCGAGACTGCGGCGGGCAAATTCCGCCATTTCCGGCGAGCGCTCGTAGAGTGTCACTTCAGCCTTTTCGAGCCGGGCAGCAACAGCAAAGCCCGCCGCACCCGCGCCCGCACCGAGATCGGCGACCCGGCAGGCGCGCTCATCCGCCACCAGCGAGGCGAGAAGCATGGCGTCCATACCGGCGCGATGGCCCCTGCCCTTGGGCTGGATGATGTGAAACCGGCCCCGGTGAAAGGCGTCGATCGTTTCGGAAATGCCGCCGCCCACTGCCGCTCAAGCCTCTTCGTTGCGCAGCTCGTCGCCCAGCCCGGCATCGATGAGGATGCGGCGGGCCTGATCGGCACGATCCTCTTCAACCAGAAACCGGCGAGGCAGAAGACCGAGCGAACCTTCCAGAATGCTCATCGCCTGATCGGCGACAAGGCAATGGATACCGGCGTCCTTCATCAGGCTTTCGGCGAAGGACAGCAGCACGGCATCGTTGGTACGGATCAGTTCACGCATGGATAGACCTTAAATTCCCATCTTTTTGAATGGCTAGCGGCAATTCGCCCCTTGCCGCGCAAGGCGTCAGTTTTTATTGTCGAATTCAAATTCGAACTGGAGTCCTGTCCCTTGGGCGTCGTCATACCGCTTGAAGAAAGCAAAAACAAACTCGCATCCGTCAAGCCGCTTGTCGACCTGACCCGCCCCGACATGGAACGGGTGAACCAGCTTATCCTTTCCAAGGCGGGTTCCGATGTCCAGATGATACCTGAGGTGGCCAACCATCTCATCTCGTCAGGCGGCAAGCGCCTGCGTCCGATGCTGACGCTCGCTTCGGCCTCGATGTTCGGTTATGAGGGCGACCACCACATCAAGCTCGCCACCAGCGTGGAATTCATGCACACGGCGACGCTTCTGCATGACGACGTGGTGGATGAGAGCGATCTGCGCCGCGGCAAATCCACCGCCCGCACCATCTGGGGCAACCAGGCGAGCGTTCTCGTCGGTGACTTCCTGCTCGGCCAGGCCTTCCGCATGATGGTGGATGTCGGCTCTCTCGATGCTCTCGACGTGCTGTCCACCGCCGCCTCGGTCATCGCCGAGGGCGAGGTGCTGCAGCTTTCGGTCGCCAAGAACATGGAAACGACCGAGGATGATTATCTGCAGGTGATTCGCGCCAAGACGGCCGCCCTTTTTGCAGCGGCGGCGGAAGTCGGCCCGATCGTTGCGAAGACCGACAAGGCGACCCGCAGCGCGCTGAAATCCTACGGCATGAATCTCGGCCTCGCCTTCCAGCTGGTCGACGACGTGCTGGACTACGGCGGCAAGTCCGCCGATCTCGGCAAGAATACCGGTGATGATTTCCGTGAGGGCAAGATCACCCTGCCGGTCATCCTGTCCTATCGCCGCGGCACCCAGGATGAGCGCGCCTTCTGGCGCAACGCCATTGAGAAGGGTGAAAGCAGCGACGAGAACCTTGAAAAGGCGCTGGGCCTGATCACCAAATATAATGGCCTCGGCGATACAATCGGCCGCGCCACGCATTACGGCACCATCGCCCGCGACGCGCTGGCACCCCTGCCGCAGAGCCCATGGAAAAATGCGCTTCTGGAAGTGATCGACTTCTGCATCGAGCGTCTGAACTGACGCCCAAGGCCCGGGCAAACGGCGGATGGACAAGACCATCCCGCCTGATGTCTGGGGGCCAGCTTCTCCGCAAGGCGTGATTGTGGCGTGGGCCATAATTTCTTGCGGGGTTGCTTCAAAAAAGCCATTCTATGGTGACCAAACAATGGAAACTGATTTTTCCGTGCATCTGCACAAAGGCAAAGGTTCCCTCATGCGGCGTAAACCAGCACTCCGTCTTCTCTGCAGCGCGGCTCTTGCCGCCGCTCTCGCAATCGGCGCGGGTGCCAGCCCCGGCTTTGCGGAAACGAAGGCGAAACCGGAAGACAAGGCCGTCACGTTCGATCCCGGCAAGGTGAACACCTTCTCCGGCGCGTTCCTCGCCGGGCGCAATGCCGATGTCGACCAGGACTATCCGACCGCGATTTCGCTTTACAAGAAGGCGCTGGAATTCGATCCGGCCAATACGGAAATCCGCCAGCGGCTGATGATCGCCGAACTCCTGAGCGGCAATTTCGAGGCCGGCGCCAAGATCGCCGATTCGATGAAGGATGACACCTCCGTCGAGCGCGTGACGACCATCGTGCGCGGTCTCGACGCCATCAAGGACAAGGACTTCGCCAAGGCCGAGAAGATCCTGAAATACACGGGTCCCAACGATCTCGACCGCATGGTCAATACGCTTTTGACCGCATGGGCGCGTGCCGGCTCCGGCAAGCCGAAGGAAGCGCTGGCGCTGGTCAACAACATGAAGGGCCCGGGCTGGATCTCGATTTTCCAGAAATACAATGCGGCGGCCATCGCCCTTGTTTCCGGCAACAATGAAGCTGCCCGCAAGAGCCTCAACGAGGCGGTGACGGATCGCGAAGGCGGGGCAACCGCCTCCGACACCTATATGCGCGCCGTGATGGCGCTTGCCCGGCTCGAAGCTTCCGCCGGCAACAAGCAGAAGGCGCTGGACGCGATTGCGGTCGGCGATACTTTCGCGCCGAATTACGCGCCGCTGAAGGCGCTTCGCCAGGCCATCGAGAGTGGTGACAAGCCGGAGCAGCAGATTACCAATGCCGTGGAGGGCGCGGCCAGCGTCATGTTCTCCATCGCCGGTGCCTTGAACCGCGAAGGTGCGGAAGAAATCGTCACGCTTTATTTGCAGACATCGCGCGCGCTCGATCCGAAGAGCCCGGATACGCTCATCCTTCTCGGCGGTCTCTCCGAAGCGCTGAAACAGCCTGACCGCGCCATCGCTTTCTACCGCGAGGTGCCGAAGGATTCGCCGATGTATCGCATTTCCGAGCTGCAGCTCGGACTGACGCTTGCGCAGACGGGCAAGGTGGACGAGGCGCGCAAGCATCTCCAGTCCCTGCTTGAATCCGATCCGAAGGACGTCCGTTCCTATCTCGCTTATGGCAGCGTGCTTTCGGACGCCAAGGATTACCGCGCCATGGCCGAAAACTACGACAAGGCCATCGAGGTGATCGGTGCCGTGCCGCAGAAATCCGACTGGTCGGTGTTCTTCCAGCGCGGCATCGCCTATGAGCGGCTGAAGGAATGGGACAAGGCCGAACCGAATTTCAAGCGGGCATTGGAATTGAACCCCGAGCAGCCGCAGGTGCTGAACTATCTCGGTTATTCCTGGGTGGACAAGGGCATCAATCTCGACGACGGCATGAAGATGATCAGCCGCGCCGTCGAGCTCCGCCCGAATGACGGCTATATCGTCGATTCGCTTGGCTGGGCGCATTATCGCCTCGGTGCTTTCGATGAGGCCGTGACCGAGCTGGAGCGGGCCATCGAACTCAAGGCCGGCGATCCGACGATCAACGACCATCTCGGTGATGCCTACTGGCGCGTCGGCCGCAAAATCGAGGCGGTCTATCAGTGGAATCGCGCCTTGATCAGCGACAGCGACGATGTGGACAAGGCCAAGGTGAACGAAAAGATCGCCAACGGCCTGCCGCCCCTGGAAAAGGATGCCGAAAACACCGCCAAGAAGGAAGTGGCGCCGCCCCCGCCTGCTCCTCCGGCTCCGGCACCGGCCGCCACTCCGGACAAGAAATCCTGACGCGGCATGCGCGTGCATGATGTTTCCGGGGCCATCGAGACAATCGAGGCGGCCCCGGCCAAGATCAATCTGGCGCTGCATGTGACCGGCCAGCGGGCGGATGGTTACCATCTGCTCGAAACGCTGGTGACATTTACGGCAGCCGGCGACGTCATTCGCATTCGCGACGCCGATGCCGACAGTTTCTCCATCTCCGGTCCCTTCGGCGATCTTTTGCGCGCTGGCGATGGTGGCGACAATCTCGTCACCCGCGCCCGAGACCTGCTGCGCGACGCTCTCGTGTCAAGGGGCCAGCCGGCCCGCCCGGTCGCCATTCATCTCGAAAAGAACCTGCCGGTGGCTTCCGGTATCGGCGGCGGCTCGGCGGATGCAGCGGCGACGCTGCGGGGGCTGTTGCGGCACTGGCATGCCGGCATCGATCCGCAAAGGCTCGCCTCCCTCGCGCTTACACTTGGTGCGGATGTGCCAATGTGCCTTGAAAGCCGTTCCCTCATCGCGCGGGGCATCGGCGAGGATATCGAGCCGATCTCGGACCTGCCTGCACTCTTTCTGGTGCTTGCCAATCCTCTGAAGGCCGTCTCGACGCCGGAGATTTTCCGGCGACTGCAGAACAAGGCCAATCCACCGTTGCCGGAGCGGAAAACAGGCGTCTGGATGGATTTTCTTGCGCAAAGCCGCAATGATCTGCAACCGCCTGCGCAGGCACTGCTGCCGGAAATCGGCGAAATCGTCAGGCTGCTGTCGCAGGAAGATGCTGGCCTTGTGCGCATGTCCGGTTCGGGCGCGACCTGTTTCGGGATTTTTCATTCCTTCGAGGCCGCCCAAAAAGCGGAAACATCGCTTCGAAAGAAACGTCCCGGCTGGTATTTTCAGGCGACGCGGACCATTTGAGGACCGGACGTTTATTTCGGGAACGGCCAATTCGAGGACAAGACCATGGCAGGCGAAAGACCCTTCATTCCCCTCGGCATCGCGGTTTTGACCGTTTCGGACAGCCGCACGCTGGAGAATGACAAATCCGGCGATACGCTCGTCGCAAGGCTGGAGGAAGCGGGCCACAGGCTCGCAGCGCGCGCCATCGTGCCTGATGACAGGGCAGCGATTGCCGGCACCGTGCGCGACTGGACGCTCTCTGAAGGCGTGGATGTGGTGATCACCACCGGCGGAACCGGTTTTACCGGCCGCGACGTGACGCCGGAAGCGCTGGAACCGCTGTTCGAAAAGCGCATGGACGGGTTTTCCGCCCTTTTCCACCGCATCTCCTATGACAAGATCGGCACCGCCACCATCCAGTCACGCGCAACCGGCGGCGTAGCGAACGCGACCTTCATCTTCGTGCTGCCCGGCTCGCCGGGTGCGTGCAAGGATGCGTGGGATGGGATTCTCAAGGCTCAACTCGATTATCGCCACTTGCCCTGCAATTTTGTGGAGATCATGCCGAGGCTGGATGAGCATTTGAAGCGTGGGGCTGGTGGCGTTTAGATCAGCGGACCGGAGGTGGGTGGGGCTTTACCCCCCTCTGCCCTGCCGGGCATCTCTCCCTCAAGGGGGGAGATCGACTCGTGGTTGGGTCTCGCCCATCTCAACATTTGTGAATGAAGTGACGGTAGCGCCTCCTGCCGATCTCCCCCCTTGAGGGGGAGATGCCCGGCAGGGCAGAGGGGGGTAAAGCCCCACCCACCTCCGGCTCGCAGACAATGCACGCCTAAAAAACCATCACGCCAGATATTTCTTGAAGAACTCCGTCGTCCGGCCCCAGGCGAGATCGGCAGCCGCCTTGTCGTAGCGCGCCGAAGACGTATCATTGTTGAAGGCGTGGTTGACGCCGTCATAGATGAAGATTTCGAAGGTCTTGCCGTTTTCCTCCAGCGCCTTTTTATAGGCATCGATGCCGGCATTGATGCGCTCATCGAGACCCGCATAGTGCAAGAGCAGCGGCGCCTTGATGGCAGGCACATCGGCCGCCGGGGCCTGCTGGCCGTAATAGGCGACGCCGGCATTCAGGCCCGCCGATTTGGTGGCGAAACGGTTGACCAGCCCGCCGCCCCAGCAGAAACCGACCGCACCGACCTTGCCGTTCGCACCCTGCCTTGCCGCAAGCCACACCCGGCCCGCTTCGGCATTGGCGACCGTTGCGTCCATGTCGAGGCCGCTGAACATTTCCCGCGCCTTGTCCTCATCGGCAGGCGTACCGCCCTGCGGAGAGAGGAAATCAACCGCAAGCGCCCTGAAACCGGCGAGCGCCACCCGTCTTGCCACGTCACGAATATGGTCATTCAGACCACGGTTTTCGTGGATGACGATGACCGAGCCGATGGGACCGGAAACGGATTTCGGCGTAACGAGATAACCCTTCATCTCACCACCGGGGGCGGGATAGGTCACCTCTTCCGCAACGATACCCACATCGTCAGGCGCGACGATGGCCGCACGGGCGCTGTTGGCCGAAAGGAGCGGCGCGATGGCCGCCGCAGCTGCGCCGGACCCGGCAAGCACGGTGAGCTTTTCCATGAATTTGCGGCGGTCGAGGCTGAGATGGGTATATTCATCATAAGCGTCGATCATGGCCTGCGTGATCTTGGGCTTGTCCATCGCTCTATCCTCCTTGAACGCGCGGATGCGGAAGGATAACGCAGATCGCCCCGGGGGGAACGCAGCGGGGGCAAGCGGCGCCACACATTTGCGTGAGCGCCGCGGCCAGGTTTTCACATCAGGCGGCGAGGTCCACGACGATACGGCCGTCGATCTTGCCCTCTTCCATGCGGTGGAAGATATCGTTGATGTTTTCGAGCTTGTCCCAGGAGAAGTGGGCCGCCACCTTGCCTTCGCCGGCGAAGGTCAGCGCTTCTTCCAGATCCTGCCGCGTGCCGACGATGGAGCCGCGCACCGTGATGCGCTTCAGCACCGTGTCGAACACCGGAATGGAGATGAAGCCCGGCGGCAGGCCAACAAGCGCCATGGTGCCCTTGGAGCGCAGGAAGCCGTAAGCCTGCTCCATGGCCTTGGGCGACACCGCCGTCACCAGCGCGCCATGGACGCCGCCGGTCGCCTTCTGCACCTGCTCCACCGCGTCAGGCGCGCGACCATTGACGACGACATCGGCTCCGAGCTTTTTCGCAAGCGCCAGCTTGTCGTCGAAAATATCGGCGGCAACGACATGCATGCCCATGGCCTTGGCATATTGCACGGCCATATGACCGAGGCCGCCAATGCCTGAGATGACCACCCATTCACCGGGCCTGACTTCAGTTTCCTTGAGGCCCTTATAGACGGTGACGCCGGCGCAGAGCACCGGGGCTGCCGGGCCGAATTCCAGATTATCCGGTAGGCGGCCGACGAATTTCGGATCGGCAAGGCCATATTCGGCAAAGCTGCCATTGACGGAATAACCCGAGTTCTGCTGGCTCGGGCAAAGGGTTTCCCAGCCGGTGCGGCACGGAATGCAGCAGCCGCAGGCGGTGTAGAGCCACGGCGTGCCGGCGCGGTCGCCTTCCTTGATGCCGGTGACGCCTGCGCCGATCTTGGCGACATAACCGACGCCTTCATGGCCGGGGATAAAGGGCGGGTTGGGTTTGACCGGCCAGTCGCCCGTTGCGGCGTGCAGGTCGGTGTGGCAAATGCCCGTCGCCTTGTAGTTGATGAGAATTTCACCGGGGCCGGGATCCGGTATCGCCACTTCCTCGATGGTCAGCGGTTTTCCAAACGCGCGGACGACGGCTGCCTTCATTGTCTTAGCCATGACATACTCCCTAATCTCTGCTCGCCTGAAATCCTCGACGGCAGGCAGAGATTAACGGGGATGGGGTCTCATGGAATTGACCTATCGCAAATCGGGTTATTTTAAACGCGCGATTGTCTCACTTATGAGGCAACCTGACGGTGCTGTTTTATTCCAGAGCCAACCAGATGGCGAGCCAGCCCCAGAGGCAGACCAGAAGCGCAAAACCGATGCCGAACAAAGCACCGCGGTGGCGCAGGCGGTTGCTGGTGACATGGACATAGGAATGGGCAAAACGCGAAAGTACGAACAGCCAGGCCAGCACGATGGTGACGATATTGTCCGCATCGGTGATGTAAAGCAGCAGGCAGGCGATGTGAAAGAGGATCGGAAGTTCGAACTGGTTGGCGATATTGCGGTTCACCAGATAGCTTTCCCGCGCTTCCTCGCTCTTGTCACGAAGCCGGATGGCCGATTCGCGATCGGTAAAGGTGTATTTCTTACGCCGGTAAAGCAGCAGCGCGTAAAGCCAGAACACGAGAAAGACATGGGCGATCATCGGCCAGAACATTGCGGTCGTCGGTGACATGCTTTCTCCTCCAATCATGAAAACGCTCCCCGATCCGGCATGAATCGGGGAGCGCCAAATACTCAGTATCCTTTTACGGATTCGCCTCGAAAGATCAAACCGCGCCGGGGTAGTTCGGGCTTTCGCGGGTGATCGTCACGTCATGGGCGTGGCTTTCGCGCAGGCCCGCGCTGGAGATGCGCACGAAGGTGGCGCGTTCCTGGAATTCCTTGATGTTGCTGCCGCCGACATAACCCATGGCAGCCTTCAGGCCACCTGCCAGCTGGTGCAGGACGCCGGAGACCGGACCCTTATAGGGAACCTGACCTTCAATGCCTTCCGGAACGAGCTTCAGCGTGTCGCGCACTTCCGCCTGGAAATAACGGTCTGCCGAACCGCGCGCCATGGCGCCAACGGAGCCCATGCCGCGATAGGCCTTGAAGGAACGGCCCTGATAGAGGAACACTTCGCCCGGGCTTTCATCCGTGCCGGCCAAAAGCGAGCCGATCATGACGGCGGAAGCGCCGGCGGCGATTGCCTTGGCCAGATCGCCCGAGAACTTGATGCCGCCATCGGCGATGACGGGGATATCAGCCGCATTGGCGACTTCGACCGACGACATGATGGCAGCGAGCTGCGGAACGCCGACACCGGCGACGATGCGGGTGGTGCAGATGGAGCCGGGGCCGATACCGACCTTGACGCCATCGGCGCCGGCATCGATCAGCGCCTTGGTGCCATCGGCGGTGGCGACATTGCCGGCGATGATGCGAACCGAGTTCGACATCTTCTTGACCTGCGAGACGGCATCCAGCACGCGCTGCGAATGGCCGTGCGCGGTATCGACGACCAGAAGGTCGACGCCGGCATCGATGAGACGCTCGGCGCGCTCGATGGCGTCAGCACCGACGCTGATGGCGGCAGCGGCGCGAAGACGACCCTGCGCATCCTTGGTGGCGTTGGGGTTCAGCTGCGACTTTTCGATGTCCTTGACGGTGATGAGGCCGACGCAATTGCCCTTTCCATCCACCACCAGCAGTTTTTCAATGCGGTGCTTGTGCAGCAGGCGGCGCGCTTCCTGCTGATCGACGCTGCTTTCCTTGACCGTGACCAGGTTTTCGCGGGTCATCAGTTCGTAGATCTTCTGCTGCGGATCGGAGGCGAAGCGGACGTCGCGGTTGGTCAGAATCCCGACGAGGCGGCCGTTCTTGTGGCCGCCGGAACCGCCGTTTTCAACCACAGGAATACCGGAAATGCCGTGCGCCTTCATCAGCGCCTGTGCTTCAGCGAGCGTCGCATCCGGGCCGATGGTGACCGGGTTGACGACCATGCCGCTTTCGAACTTCTTCACCTGCCGGACTTCTTCGGCCTGCTCGATGGGGGTCAGGTTGCGGTGGATGACGCCGATGCCGCCGGCCTGGGCCATGGCGATGGCAAGGCGGCCTTCCGTGACCGTATCCATGGCCGAAGACAGGATCGGCAGGTTCAGATCGATATCACGGGCGATGCGGGTGGCGATATTCGTCTGTCCCGGCATGACTTCGGAATGCCCGGGCTGCAGCAACACATCGTCAAATGTGAGAGCGTCCAAACCAGTGGGTGTTTGAATGATGCGTGCCATGACCAAATTCCTTCATAATGAAAATGCGTGGCCGTTCCGGAACGAAAAGTTCACCCCGGCGCCCTGCAAGGATTGCTTGGAAGTTGGCGAGGGCTGGTAACACGTTCATGACAGGAAGGGAATAGAAAAAACCCGGAATTGCCTTCCGGGCTTTCTTTGTTGCTGCATTGCAGCAGATATCAGATGTCGAACTGATAGGATTTCGGCACGAAACGATACCCCGTATCCAGCTTTTCCGCGTAGCCGACAGAAGGGAAAGGCATGTGATAGCCAAGGAAGGCCAGCCGGTCGGTGGCGATCATGTCGTAGACCTTCCTGCGGGTCGCTGCCGCTGCCGCCTTGTCCATGTCGAACTTTACCTCCCAGTCCGGCCTCTGCAGCGAAAGGACAAAATGGTTGGCCGTATCCGCCGTCAGGATCAGCTGTCTGCCTTCCGATTCGACCCGGAAGATCATGTGCCCCGGCGAATGGCCGAAAGCCGCAATGCCGGTAATACCGGAGACCACATCGGCACCATCGCCGATGAAGGTCGCCTTTTCCGCCAGCGGCTTGACGTTGGCGATGACGCCCTTGTGGCCGCCTTCGGCAGGCGTGCCCACGCGCTTCTCATCCGTCCAGAAATCATATTCCGCCTGGCCGACCACATAACGCGCCTTCGAAAAGGCCGGTGCGCCTTTTTCCATCAGTCCGCCGATGTGGTCGCCGTGCATGTGGGTCAGCACCACCACGGTTACATCCTCCGGCGTGTAACCGGCAGCCGCCATGCCTTCGATCAGGCGGCCATTGCCCGCGCCGCGGCCGGCCTCGCCAAAACCGGTGTCGAACAGCACGAGGTCCGTGCCGGTGTTGACGAGGACCGGCGAGAAGGAATTGACGAATTGGTCCTTCGGCAGAAAATTATCGTCCAGAAGCTTGCCGACGGTTTCCGCCGACTGGTCCGTGCCGAAGGTCTCGCCGGGATTGGGCGCGGCGCGGGCGCCATCCTTCACCACCAGCACCTCGAAATTGCCGAGCTTGAAGCGATTGGTTTCCGGCGGCATGGCGTGTTTGATCTCCATGGAGGTTTGCGGCTGGTTTGTCTGGGCCGTTGCGGTGCGCGCCATCAACAGCGGCGCGCCGAGGATGCTTGCACCGGCCGCACCAATGAGGCCGCGCCTGCTCATGTTCAAGGATTGGGTCATCATCTTGTCTCCGATAGCGCCAACTGGCCATGATCGCCAACTGAACTGTGCCCAACGGACAATAGAGCGAGAAAGTTGCAAGGAAACCGGCCTCACGCAGGTTTGATCGGAACTTGAGAAATTGATAATTAACGTGTTGGCAAGCCCGCTTATCAGGCGTAGGAGGAACGGCGATATCCTTTGTCGCAGCGGAAAGCCGCAGGCAGCCTCATGAACCGCATCATTCCCCTCATCCTGGCAGTCGCTCTCTTCATGGAGCAGATGGACTCCACCGTCATTGCGACCTCGCTTCCGGCGATTGCAGCCGACCTCAATGTCGGCCCGATCACGCTCAAGCTCGCGCTGACGGCCTATATGGTGTCTCTGGCGATCTTCATTCCGATCAGCGGCTGGATGGCCGACAAATATGGCGCTAAGAAAATCTTCCGTTTCGCCATCGGCGTCTTCGTTGTCGGGTCCATCTGCTGCGCGGTGTCGTCGTCGGTATTCGAATTCGTGCTCTCGCGCTTCCTGCAAGGCATGGGCGGTGCAATGATGACACCTGTCGGCCGTCTCGTTCTTCTGCGGACAACAAAGCGGACCGAGCTCGTCTCCGCCATGGCGCTGTTGACGATACCGGCGCTTGTCGGCCCGCTCACCGGTCCGCCGATCGGCGGTTTCATCACCACCTATTTTTCATGGCACTGGATTTTCCTGATCAACGTGCCCATCGGCGTCATCGGCATCTGGCTGTCGACGATCTTCCTGCCGGAAATCGAAACCACCAATCCGCCGCCGATGGACGGCAAGGGTTTCGTGTTATCCGGCATTGCCGCCTCGGGCGTTGTCTTCGGCGTATCGGTCGTCAGCCTTCCGGCATTGCCGCCCGCCATCGGCATCGCCTCGACGATCATCGGGTTTATCTGCGGTTTTCTTTACCTGCGCCACGCCGCCCGTCACCCCGCCCCGATTCTGGACTTTCGCATTTTTCAGAATGCGACCTTCCGGGCGGCCTCCGTTGGCGGCACCATTTTCCGCATCTCGACGGGCGCCATCCCGTTCCTGATGCCGCTGATGCTGCAGATCGGTTTCGGGCTCAACCCGTTCCAATCCGGCATGATCACTTTTGCGGGCGCGATTGGCGCTATCACCACCAAATTCATGGCCAAGCGCGTCTTTGCGGCAACGGGGTTCCGATCGACGCTGATCGGGGCCGGCATCGTCGGCGCCTGCACCACGCTCGCCAACAGTTTCTTCACGCCTGAGACCCCCTACCCGCTGATCATGATCTTTCTGGTCACGGCGGGATTTGCCCGGTCATTCTTCTTCACCGGGTCGAACGCGCTCAGCTATTCCGATATTGAAGACAGCCAGGCAAGTCAGGCGACCTCGATGGCCTCGGTGATGCAGCAGATCAGCCTGGCGCTTGGCGTGGCTTTCGCCGCTTCCATTCTGGAAGTCAGCAGCATGATGTCCGGCACGCATCTTCAGCTTGCCGATTTCCACATCGCCTTCACCATCGTGGCGCTGGTGTCGCTGTTTGCCATCGTTCCGATCATCCGCATGGACGCACAGGCGGGAGCGGCCGTCTCCGGCCACCGCGGCAAGGTTTCGCAACCGGCGGAATGATCAGTCTTCGGCGGCCTCAGTGGCGTCCGCATCGATTTGCGGCTCGCCCTTGCGGCCCTTGAAGTGCTTGGCAAGCAGGAACATTTCGACCGATTCCGAGCGCGACGAGGCAGGTTTGATGTGCAGGACCTGCTTGAAGTTCTTCTTCAGCATGTCCAGCAGGGCCTTTTCCGTGCCGCCCTGGAAGGTCTTGGCAAGGAAATGGCCACCTTCCGCCAGCACCTGAACCGCGAAATCGGCAGCGACTTCACACAGATGCATGGTGCGGATGTGGTCGGTCTTCTGGTGGCCCGTGGTTGGCGCCGCCATGTCGGACAGCACCAGATCGGGCGTGCCGCCGACGGCCTCCATCAGCTTTTCGGGTGCGGAGGGGTCAAGGAAGTCGAGCTGCAAAATTTTGACGCCGGGAATGGGATCGATCTCGAGGAAATCGATGGCGGCGACGCGAATATCGTCCTCGGTGGAATCCGTCACCTTCGAAGCGATCTGCGACCAGCTTCCGGGTGCCGCACCAAGGTCAATGATGCGGGTCGCATCCTTCAATATCTGGTGCTTGTCGTTGATTTCCAGAAGCTTGAAGGCGGCGCGGGCGCGATAGCCCTCAAGCTTGGCGCGCTGGACGTAGGGGTCATTGATATGACGTTCAAGCCAACGGCGCGATGAGGCCTTGAGTTTGGTCTTCTTGACCTTCTGGCCGATCTTTCGGCCGGTGCGATTGGTGCTTGTGGGCGCCTTGCTCATGTCAAACCTTCCGTCCTGTCCTGCCGTGCCATCTGCATGCGCCTTATGCGGTTGCGCCGCCATGCGCCGTCATCCGCCATCATATCCGTCAGCAGGCCCTCGCGCAGACCGCGATCGGCCACGCGCATGCGGCGCGACGGCCAGCGGCGGCGAATGGCCTCGAGGATAGCACAACCGGCCAGAACCAGATCGGCCCGATCAGGACCGATGCAGGCATTGGCGGCGCGGCCGGCGAAATCCCATGCCAAAAGCTTGTCCTGCATGGCCGTCACCTCGGCGTCGGAAAGCCAGAGACCATCCACCTTGCGGCGATCATATCGCGGCAGGTCGAGATGAACGCCCGCAAGCGTCGTTACCGTACCCGAGGTCCCGATGAGATGAAAATCCTCATGATGCAATTGCGGCGCCAGAGGCGGGCAATGGAACGCATCGAGCAGCCCCTCGACTTCCCGCACCATGGCCGCGAAGACATCAGGCGTCACATCGCGGCCGCCATGGCGTTCAGAGAGCGTGACGACGCCGACCGGAAGCGATGTCCAGTGCGTGATATGGTTGGCGAGCCGGTTGGAACGGTTTTCACCGACCTTGATGACCGCGATTTCCGACGATCCGCCGCCGATATCGAACAGCACGACCGAACGCGCCTCGCGCCCGACAAGCGAGGCGCAGCCCGATACCGCAAGGCGGGCTTCCGTCTCGCGGCTGATGATTTCAAGCCTGAGCCCGGTTTCGCGGGTGACCCGCTCCAGAAACGCCTCGCCATTGGATGCGGCCCGGCAGGCTTCGGTGGCGATCAGCCGCATTCGCCTGATCGGGCGACCGGCAAGTTTCGAAGAGCAAACCTTGAGGGCCTCCACCGCGCGGTCCATCGCATCGTCGGAAAGGCGACCGCTCGACACCAGGCCCTCGCCCAGCCGGACGATGCGCGAAAAGGCGTCAACGACCCGGAACTGGCCGGGCCGTGTCGGCTGCGCAATCAGCAGGCGGCAATTATTGGTGCCGAGATCGAGCGCCGCATACATATCCGTCGCCGGTTCCGCGCCATGATCGTGCTGGCGCGTGGCGTGACGGGCAGAGATTTCAGATTGTTGACGATGCGGTTCCTGAGCCGCCCCATTGGCACGGCCATTCTGCTTGCCGACATGCCGCGGCGCGTGCGAGGGGACGAGCGGCCTGCCCTGCGGATCGCGACCGCGTGGATCGCGATGAGCCCGCTTGCGGTTGCGCGACTTGCGACCGCCACCTGGATGCACCGGGGATGGGTTGGTAACATCGGGTACGGTTGAGGCCTGCACCTGCTCGCCGGGCGCAGACGGCGTCTGCTGTGAAGCGCCTTTGCCGCGAGAACGACGGCGGCGCTTTCTCTTGCGCGGTTCTGCATCCGGCTCGAGAGCCGATACATGAGGGGAACCGGCCGGAACATCTGCGGCAACATCATGCGACAACACAGCAGCGTCACGGGGCTTACCGTCACGCTTGTGTTTCTTGCCACGACGGGATCGCTTCGCTTTCCCTTTGTTTGCCACCGACGCCCCTTGGTCCGACGGCTTTGGGCCGTTTCCGGGGTCGATCACTATCTTGTCCATTTCGCCGCGCACAAGCGTAGACGCTATGCTGCTGGCTTTCATAAGGTTTCGTTGGGCCGACAATACCAGCGCAAGAGATTTTAGCCAAATGGTTTTTGGGGGGCTGAAAACGGCAGGGGGTTCACGCGCCAGCAGAGGCTGTGCGCGGGCTGGCAAAATCGCGGCAATGATTTCTGGGGATTTTCGGGAACCGTGAAACGGGAAAATACTCCCATCTCCCGGTAAGTCCTTGTAGCATTTGAACTTATCGGGAGAAGGGAATGGTACGGTTGAGTGGGGTCGAACCACCGACCTCAGGTGCCACAAACCTGCGCTCTAACCAACTGAGCTACAACCGCACATGAAACGCCGAAGCGGCGTCACGGGGGGTGACATAAAAGGAGTTTCCCCCATTTGCAAGTGCCTCATTGAATTTTGCGAAAAAAGGCATCGAAAGGCAAGTGCTTTTCATACCGTGGAGCCTGATGGCAGGTGGCGGCCGGGGGTGTCGCACGTCATTGGCAAGGGGCTGGCCGCGGGCCTGTTCATGTTAACTCTGTTTGGCGATTCATCCGCCGGATGGTGGACCGCGCCGCGCTGTGAAGTTATTTAAAATTCTGTTAACGTGGTGCCTCAGCGGGTTTACGTTTCAGCTTCATGAGGAAGCTGACAAAGCCCCGCAAGGTCCGGTAGTGCCAGAATAGGTTTCGACATGCCCGCCGTCCAGTATCCCTTTATCGATATCGCAGTGCATGAACGGGTGCGTGAAGGTTTCGGGCGCGGCGAGGCAATGGCTTTGTTTTCCCTCGACCTCCAGAGCGCCCTTTGGGCAAATGGGCGGGGTGCCGCGCTGTTCGGCACGCCGATGGTCTATGATTTTCTGGAACAGGGCCCGAAGCGGCAGGACGTGACCTTCCGGCAGCTGGCGGCGACGGCGGCGCGGCTTTCCAAGGCGGGCGACAGCCTGCCGTTCACCATTCGCATCAATGCTGGTTTCCGCAGCCTTGCGGTCACCGCCAAAGCAGAAATCATCGAGGCCGAGCCGGGCCAGCCCGCCATTCTGTTTTCCGCCCTTACCGACCAGACCGCGCCCAATACGACGGAATGCGCCCGGCGCATGATCGAAGGTTTTGACGATCCGGACATCCATATTGCGGTCATCGACGGCGAAAACGAGATTGTCGCCGCCTCGACCAAGTTTGCGTCGCTCGGCATCACGCCGCACACGGCAAGGACGCTGGTGCGGATGGCCGCAGGACAATCCGGCCATCTTGTCAAACGGCCCGTGCCGACCGGAAAGGGTTATCTGCCCGCAGCCACCGGCCAGATCACGACCTCGCCCGAACTCAACCTGCTGTTCGTGGTGGAGACCGCACTCGGGACACTCGACCCCGTAAACGGTTTTGCCGAGGACAGGCCGCAGGAAGCCCCGCCCGCCGCCGAGCCCGCTTTGCCGGTTGCGGAGGCTACGCCGGTTGCCGCATCGGTCGCCTCCTTCGATTCCGTCCTCGACGCGGTCGCTGACATTGAGGATGTGGACGACGTACCGGAACTGTCTTCCGACGCCGAAGACGAGATGGTGGTGGAACAGGAAGAAGACACTGTCCTGCCGGTTGCCGCAGAGGAACAGGCCGAGGCCCCGCTGGATATCTTCGTGGAGGACACGGAGACCGCGGCGAACGAGGCGATGACCGACGACATTGCCGATCTCTTCGAACTCGATGCGGATGAGCTGGAGGTTCCGGCGACCGACCGCATCATTGGCGAGGACCATGCTGGCGAGGCGCTCGAAGAAGCAGAGAGCGAAGCGGCAGACGTTGAAGTCGCTGAAACGGTGACGGCGGATGTCGCTTTATCGCCTGAAGACGACACCTCGGCGGCAACAGAACCAACGGAAGAGGCTCAGCCTTTTGTCTTTAATGCCGGCGCACGCGCATCCCGCTTCGTCTGGAAAATTGATGCGGAGGGGCACTTCAGCTCCATCTCGCATGAATTTGCGGAGGCCGTTGGCGCAAAGGCGGCGGCTGTCGAAGGCATGGGCTTTGCCGATGTCGCGGCGCTTTTCAACCTCGATCCGGACGGCAAGATTCGCGAGCTTCTCGGTCGTCGCGACACCTGGTCGGGCAAGACGATCTATTGGCCGGTGGAGGGCACTTCCCTCATGGTGCCCATCGATCTAGCCGCCCTGCCCACCTATACGCGCTCGCGCGAATTCGACGGTTTTCGCGGTTTCGGCATCGTGCGGCTCGCCGACGCCACTGAAGATCCCCATGCCATCGGCCTGACCTTCCTGGAAGGGGCAGAGGCTGCTCCGACTGAGGCTTTGCCGCAGCCTGCCATCGAGGATGAAAGCCACGAATTGCTGGCGTTTCTTGATGATGGCGATGAGCTGGACACAGCGCAGGCCGAGGCCGACGTGACGGAAGACGATGAAGCCCCGGCAACGGCGGCCGATATATCTGAGACGGCACTGCCCGAGGTTTCGGCCGAGGAAGAGCATCACGATTACAGCCCTCCGGAATTTGAAGTGCCGGTATTGGCAACAGTGCCAACCCCGGAGCCAGAACCGGAACCCGCTTATTCCGACAAGATCGTGCATCTTGAAGAGCGCCGCTCGCGCTCCCGCGAGGGGCTGACCGCAGGCGAACAGGCCGCCTTCCGGGAAATCGGCCGGACATTGGCGCCCACGGATGCTGTTTCGGACGAAAATCCGACGTCGGAGAAAGAAGCTCTTTTCGCGGAGTCGCATGTATCCGCCGATCCGGTCGTGCAGGATGTTGCCGACGATATCGATGCCGGACCGCAGGTGGACGCGCCACCCGCGATGGAGGAAGACGTCAGGACGACGGAAGCGGCCGAGGAAGACGATCTCTTCGCGGACTATGTTCGCGGCGAAGGCCCGGCACCCATTCACGCGCCGACGACCCCGATCGATACCGACGAGAAGGAAGAAGTCGCAACAGACGTGCAGCCGGTGGCCGATATTGCTGCTGCAATGGTCAGCCCGCCGCTGCGCCCCGCCGATGCGCTGAGCGCCGAAACGCTGGACCAGATGCCTGTGGCGCTGCTGGTGCATGCAGGCGACAGGCTGATCCACGCCAATCCTGATTTCCTGCGGCTTACGGGTTACGGCTCTCTCTATGAATTGCAGGAGGTCGGCGGGCTGGAGGCACTGCTGCAACGGCAGGAGCTGGAGAATATGCCTGACAATGAAGGCGGCATGGTCGTCGTCAGCGCCGAAAACGATATCATTCCGGTCAAGGCGCGGCTGCAATCCATCCGCTGGGAAGAGACCAAGGCGCTGATGCTGTCGCTGGTTCCGCTGGAAGAAAAGCAGGCACCGGTTGCAGCGGCGAATGAAAATACGGCAGCCGCCGAGATGGCGAATGCGGAGGCCGGTAGCCTTTCCCTGCTGCAGGGCGAAGTCGAGGAACTGCATTCCATTCTGGAAACGGCGACCGACGGTGTGGTGCTTCTGGGGGACGAGGGCGAAATCCGTTCGCTCAACCGCTCTGCCAGCGCGCTGTTCAACTATGACAATGGAGAGATCGCCGGGAAACCCTTCGTCACGCTGTTTGCGCATGAGAGCCAGCGCGCTGTGCTGGATTATCTCTCCGGCCTTGCCAATAATGGTGTGGCCAGCGTGCTGAACGATGGCCGCGAAGTGATCGGCCGTGAGGCTTCCGGCGGTTTTCTGCCGTTGTTCATGACCATTGGCCGGCTCAAATCCTCGCATGGTTATTGCGCTGTCATCCGTGACATCACCCAGTGGAAGCGCACGGAAGAAGAGCTGCGCAATGCCAAGCGGGCGGCGGAAACCGCCAATGCCCACAAGACCGATTTTCTGGCGCGCGTCAGCCATGAAATCCGTACGCCGCTCAACGCCATCATCGGTTTCTCCGACATGATGGCAACCGAACGTTTCGGGCCGATCGGCAATCCGCGTTATGTGGAATATGCCAATGATATTGGCCGTTCGGGCCGGCACGTGCTCGACATCGTCAACGATCTGCTCGACATCTCCAAGATCGAAGCCGGTCAGATGGACGTGGATTTCATCGCCGTGCCGCTGAACGAGACGGTGGCCGAAGCGGTCTCGCTGGTGCAGCCGCAGGCCAATAACCAGCGTGTCATCATCCGCACGGCACTTTCGCAATCCGTGCCGCAGATCGTCGCCGATCTGCGTTCGATCAAGCAGATCGTGCTCAACATCCTGTCGAACGCCATCCGCTTTACGCCATCGGGCGGCCAGATCGTCGTTTCCACCGCCTATGAGGCGAATGGCAGCGTGTCGCTGCGCATTCGCGACACCGGCATCGGCATGACGCGGGCGGAACTCGAGCAGGCCATGAAACCCTTCCGGCAGGTGGCATCATCAGGCAAGCGCGTGCGCGGCGACGGCACCGGGCTCGGCCTGCCGCTGACCAAGGCCATGGTGGATGCCAATCGCGCCAATTTTTCCATCACCTCGACACCAAATGAAGGAACGCTGGTGGAAATCACCTTTCCGTCACAGCGGGTTCTTGCCAACTGAGGCCATGCGGGCGTAGCAATGCGAAAGCCGCCGGCGCAATGGTGCCGGTTGAGGCCTTTGCACGACAGTAGACTGGCATGTCCATGACGGTTTCCCTTCCGGCAACAAGACGCTTTTCATTGTTGCCCATAACGGCGGTCATTGTCGCAGCCATTGCCGCTATGCCCATTCTGGCGATCTTCTGGCTGGCGTTGACCGGCAGCACCGAGGGATGGCAGCATCTTCTTGCCAATGTTCTGCCGCGCGCCGGATTTCGCACCTTTCTGCTTCTGGGAATGACTGCAGCGATGACCGCGTTCTTCGGCATCGTCTGCGCCTGGCTTGTCACCACATTCGAATTTCCGCTGCGGCGGGTACTCTCTGCGGCACTCGTCCTGCCACTTGCCATCCCCTCCTATCTGGCCGCCTATGCTTTCGGCGAGTTTCTGGATTTCACCGGCCCGGTGCAGAGCGCCGTCCGCGCCGCCTTCGGTTATCACAGTATCCGCGACTACTGGTTTCCGGACATACGCTCGCTCGGTGGCGCGGTCGTGGTGCTGAGCTCGGTGCTCTACCCCTATGTCTATCTTTCGGCTCGGGCGGCTTTTTCCATGCAGGGGCGGTTTGCGGCCGAGGCCGCACGCACGCTCGGCGCAAAACCGCTGAATGTGTTTTTTTCCGTGCAATTGCCGATGGCGCGGCCGGCAATCGCCATCGGGCTTTCTCTGGTATTGATGGAAACGCTGAACGATATCGGCGCGGTCGAATATCTCGGCGTGCAGACATTGACCTTCACGATCTACGAGACCTGGCTCAATCGCGGCAACCTCGCCAATGCGACGCAGATCGCCGCCGTCATCCTGCTCATCGTCGGTGTGTTGATCGTCATTGAACGCAATGCCCGCGAAAGACAGCGCTTTGCCGCGCCGAAAGCCACCAGCATGGCGCAGCGCCACCGGCTGAAACAGCTTGGGGGCTGGCGGCGCTGGTCCGCGAGCCTGTTCTGCCTGCTTCCCGTTTTGAGCGGCTTCCTTATTCCCGTCATCGTTCTTGGCGGTTACGCCGTGAAAAGGCTGGATGCGCTGTTTGCACCCAAGCTTCTGAAAGCGCTCGGGCATAGTCTTGAGGTCTCGCTTTCCGCCGCCTTCGTGACGCTGATTGCGGCTTTCGTCTTTTCATACGCCATCCGCACCGAGCGCTCCCGCACTTCAAAGGTGGCCGCGCGCCTCGGCTCCATGGGCTATGGCGTGCCGGGAACGGTGCTTGCGATAGGCGTGCTCATCCCGCTGGCCGGTCTCGACAATCGCGTTGACGGGCTCATCCGGTCACATTTCGGGTTTTCAAGCGGCCTTCTGCTTTCCGGCACCGCCTTTGCCATCATCTACGCCCATAGCGTACGCTTCATGACCATGGCGGAAGGCACGCTCGATGCCGGTTTCCAGAAGCTTTCGCCGCATATCGACATGGCCTCGCGGACGCTTGGTCGCAACCGGGCGCAGACGCTGTTCAAGGTACTGTTGCCCAATATGCGGCCTGCGGCGCTGACCGCCTTTCTGCTGGTCCTGATCGAATCCATGAAGGAGCTGCCGGCAACGATCCTGCTCAGGCCTTTCGGCTTCAACACGCTTGCCACACTGGTCTATGAGGATGCCTCCCGCTCGCGGGTGCAGGATGCCGCCGTGCCGGCCATCATCATCATTCTCGCCGGTCTTATACCCGTGCTTCTCGTCTCAAAATCGATGGATCACCCGGAAAACCGCTGAACGTCACTCAACCTGGCGACAAAAAGAAAGGCGGCCTTGCGACCGCCTGTATTAGTTGTGCTTTTTCAACGAGAGAAAGGGGGACAACCTCGCCATATGGAAATTATCAATCCCGGCTATCAAAATTTTGACAGCCCTGCGTTGGGTTTACTTTCCGCCAACTCCTATTAACAAGCGGTTAAAACCAAAATCGATCAATTACCGACGATAATTCCTATTTTTAGACCTTAGAGGCCCAAAATTAAATTATGAGTTTCTAATTTCCTTGCGATTACAACAGTAACGCGCAGAAATCGAAACGGACCATTCCATCAGTGGCGCGCGGCCGCGTGCTCGTCCCTCATCCGCTGGAGCTCGGTGCGTTTAGAGGCGATGGAAGCGACAATCACGCCGATGGTGACGAGGCCAATGAGGATCGTGCAGATCGCGTTGATTTCCGGCGTCACGCCGAGGCGAACCTGGGAATAGATCTTGATCGGCAGCGTGGTTGCGCCGGGACCGGTTGCGAAGCTGGCGATCACGAGATCGTCGAGCGACAGGGTGAAGGCCAGCATCCAGCCGGCGATGACGGCGGGGAAGATCAGCGGCAGGGTGATGCGGAAGAAGGTCTTGACCGGCGGGCAGCCGAGATCGAGCGCCGCCTCCTCCAGACTCCGATCGAAGGTCAACAGGCGGGACTGCACGACGATCGCCACGTAACACATGGTGAAAGTCGTGTGGGCGATGACCACCGTCCAGAAACCGCGATCCACCCCGACGGCCACGAACAGGAGCAGCAGCGACAGGCCGGTGATGACCTCAGGCATGACGAGCGGCGCATAGATCATGCCGGAAAACAGCACCCGTCCCGGGAAGCGCGCGAAGCGGGTGAGCGACAGCGCCGCCAGCGTTCCGAGGATGGTGCCGATGGTGGCGCTGAGGATGCCGACGCGCAGCGTCACCCAGGCGGCATCCATCAGCCCCTGGTTCGACCACATGGAGCGGTACCATTGCAGCGAAAAGCCGCCCCAGACGGTGACGAGCTTGGAAGCATTGAAGGAATAAACGATCAGGATGATGATCGGGATATAAAGAAAGGCAAAACCGAGGGTGAGGACGGTGATGTCGAATTTTCCACGCTTCATGGCCTCACCCCACCTTCTTCTGCTGGTTCTGGAAGATGGCGATGGGCACCACCAGCAACAGCAGCAGCAGCACCGCCACGGCGGAAGCCAGGGGCCAGTCGCGGTTGCCGAAGAATTCCGTCCACAGCGTCTTGCCGATCATCAGCGTCTGCGCGCCGCCGAGCAGATCAGGGATGACGAATTCGCCTGTTATCGGAATGAAGCAGATCATCGAGCCGGCGACGACGCCCGGCAGCGAGAGCGGGAAAGTAATCTTCCAGAAGGCCTTCCATGGCGGGCAGCCGAGATCGGCCGCCGCTTCCAGCAGCGTATTGTCGAGCTTTTCCAGCGCCGAATAGAGCGGCAGCACCATGAAGGGCAGATAGGAATAAACGATGCCGATGAAGATCGCCGTCTCGGTGCGGAAGATATTGACCTGCTGGTCGGGTCCGAGAAAACCGAGCCATTGGAACAGCACCGTCAACAGGCCTTCCGGCTTCAGAATGCCGATCCAGGCATAAACGCGGATCAGGAACGAGGTCCAGAACGGCAGGATCACCAGCATCACCAGCGTCGGCCGCACGGCTGAAGGCGCGCGCGCCATGGCAAGCGCCATGGGATAACCGATCAGCAGCAGCAGGAAGGTGGAGATGAAGGCGATGCGCAGCGATGACAGATAGGCGTCGATGTAAAGCGGGTCTTCCGTCAGGAAGAGGTAGTTTTCGAAATCCAGTTCGGAGAAGAACGCTCCGAGCTTCGAAAACCCTTCGAAGACCGGCGTATAGGGCGGCATCGAGATTGCCGTATCCGACAGCGATATCTTGAGAATGATGAAAAACGGTGCTGCAAAGAACAGCAGCAGCCAGAAATAGGGAACCGCGACGACCAGCCAGCGCCAGGGGCTCTGCCGGTTTTCGGGAGTGGTGATCGCCATGAAAGCCTCCCTCAGCGTGTCAGGACAAGACCTGAATCCGGTTTCCAGTTCAGCCACACCATATCGCCGAAGGTGATCGGGCGGTCGACGAGACGCGAGACATTCGCCTGCGCGGCACGGATGACACGGCCATCGGCAAGCTTGACGATGAAGACCGAGAAGTCGCCGAGATAACCGATATCCCAGACCTCGCCATAGGCGGAATTGACGCTGCTGTCGGCGGGCTGGTCGAGCGAGATGCGGACTTTTTCCGGGCGGATGGCGTAAGCCACCTGACTACCGTTTGCGGCAGCACATTCCTGCTCCACCGCAACCTTCAGCCCGTCGCAATCAAGCGTCACCAGACCGGGTTTGCCGACATCCGAGGCGTTGGCGACAACCCTGGCGTCGAAAATATTGATGTCACCGATGAAGTCAGCCACGTAGCGGGTGTTCGGCGCTTCGTAAATCTCGGCCGGCGTCGCCACCTGCACGACATTGCCCTTGTCCATCACCGCAATCCGGTCTGACACCGTCATCGCCTCTTCCTGATCGTGCGTGACGATCAGGAAGGTGAGGCCGAGATTGGTCTGAATGTCCATCAGCTCGAATTGCGTTTCCTCACGCAGCTTCTTGTCGAGCGCACCGAGCGGCTCATCGAGAAGAAGCACCTTCGGCCGCTTAGCAAGCGACCGGGCGAGCGCCACACGCTGCCGCTGACCGCCGGAAAGCTGGCTGGGCTTGCGTTTGGCGAATTCACTGAGTTTGACGAGCCGCAGCATCTCCTCGACGCGGGAAGCGATTTCCGCTTTTGGCAGGCCGTCCTGTTCGAGACCGAAGGCGATGTTCTTTTCCACCGACATATGCGGGAAAAGCGCATAGGACTGGAACATCATGTTGGTGGGACGCTTATAGGGCGGCACGCCGGAAATATCCTTGCCCTGAAGCAGGATACGGCCCTCGGTCGGCTCCTCGAAACCGGCCAGCATGCGCATCAGCGTGGTCTTGCCGCAGCCGGAAGGGCCGAGCAGCGAAAAGAACTCGCGCTCGTAAATATCGAGCGTCAGATTGTTGACGGCGACAAAATCGCCGAAACGCTTGGTGACGTTTTCAAAACGGATGAAGGGCACCGCATCGGGGTTGTCCCACGGGCTGAATTTACGTTTGACCGGCCCCAGAGTTTTCGCCATGCACCCTACCCTCAAATCCCGTTGGTCTTGTCGATTTGAGCATCGGACCGAAAACCGCTTATATTTTTCGGTCGGATGCCTGGGGCGGGCAACGCCGGCAGGTGAAGTGACCTGCCGGCAAAAGCATCAGAGAAACAGGCCCGCCGGCCGTTTCTCAACCAGCGGACTGCGGTGTCAGCTGCCGGTCTTTATCTGCGTCCAGACGCGGTTCAAAACACGCTGTTCCTTCGGTCCGTAAGGCGAGATGGTGAAGAGCTTCTTCATCGTCTCGGCATCGGGATAAACGGCGGGATTCTTGGAAACGGACTCGTCCATCAGCGCCTGCGAGGCAAGGTTGCCATTGGCATATTGAACATAGTTCGATGCCTTGGCGATGACTTCCGGCCGCATCAGATAGTTGATGAAGGCGTGAGCTTCCTCGACATTCTTGGCATCCGCCGGGATGGCAAGGTTGTCGAACCACATATAGGTGCCTTCCTTCGGAATGACGTAATTCACCTCGACGCCGTTCTTGGCTTCCTCGGCACGGGTCTTGGCCTGGAGGATGTCACCCGACCAGCCGATGGTGATGCAGCTGTCGCCATTCGCCAGTTCGTCGATATAGGCGGAGGAATTGAACGTCTTCACGTAAGGACGGATCTTCGAATAGACCTCGCCGCCGGCTTCCAGATCGGCCGTTTCCTTGCTGTCGGGGTTCTTGCCGAGATAATTCATGGCGATGGCGAAGGTTTCGTCCGACGCATCGAGAATATTGATGCCGCAGGATTTCAGCTTTTCGGCATTTTCCGGCTTGAAGAGAATATCCCAGCTATCGACCGGAACATCGCCGAGAGCGGCCTTTACCTTGGCGACGTTGTAACCGATGCCGGTGGTGCCCCACATGTAGTTCACGGCATATTCGTTGCCGGGGTCGTATTTGGCCAGACGCTCGGAGACCTCAGGCCACATGTTCTTCAGATTCGGCAACTTGGACTTGTCGAGCTTCTGGAACACGCCGGCATTGATCTGGCGGGCAAGGAAAGGGCCGGTCGGCACCACCACGTCATAACCGGAGCTACCGGCCAGAAGCTTGGTTTCCACGAGTTCGTTGCTGTCGAACACGTCGTAAACGACCTTGATGCCGGTTTCCTTCGTGAAATCCGTAAGGACCGATTCGTCGATATAATCCGACCAGTTATAGACGTGGACGACCTTCTCCTGGGCCATTGCCGAGCCTGCCGCAACGAGCGCAGTGGTGAGAGCCAAGGTCAGACGGAGCGAACGCTTTTTCATGATGTCTCCTGTTTACGCATCCTCACGACGGGAGCGTGATCCCCTTTTTTGGGAGAGACTAGAAAGGAAAACAGAAGGGAGCAAGCGGGAAATGTGCAGCACAGCATTTTCAACCAAATGTGTTCCGGCCGGGAAAAAGCGAATGGAAACACCTACTGGAAGTCGAAAACACTGAGGCCGGTCACCATTTCATCAAGCCCGAGCGGCCTTGTGAGCGGTGCTTCGGCCCGCGACAGACAGCCCTGCCTTTCGCACAGCCGGCATGAGGGGCCGACGGCGACGGGCGCGGCACCCGAAGCGGCGCCGCCATAGACCGTCTCTCCGGCCTGAGCGAGATCGCAGCCGAGAAGCACCGCCGTGCGCCTCACCCTTTCACCGAAACCCGCCTGCGGACCTTCCAGCGTGCGCGAAACGGTCAGGAAAGCGTCGCCATCCGGCATCTCCACCGCTTCCACCAGCACCTGTCCCGGCTGGCCAAAAGCGGCATGGATGTTCAGACGCGGACAGAGGCCGCCGAACCGCGCCCTTGGAAAACCACTGGCCCCGGCAAGACGGAAACGGTTGCCGGCATTGTCGATCTCCATCAGGAAAAACGGGATCGCCGCGGCTGACGGCCGTTGCAGGCTGACAAGACGGTTGGCTGCCTGTTCGAAAGAAACGTTGAAACGCGAGCGCAGGACATCAAGGTCATATCTGGCACGCTGGGCGGCGCTGAGGAATGCGCCATAGGGCATCATCAACGCATGGGCGGCGTAGCGCGCCAGCTCGAAGCGGGCGATGCGCCTCGCCTCCTCCCCTTTCAGGCCAAGCCCTTCGAGCTCCGTGCCGATTTCTTCGCGAAGCGCCAGAAGACAGGTCTCCATGGCCATTTCCCGCAATTGGTCAGGCTGCGACAGGCGTTCGGATAAAAACAGCCGCATCGAATGGCGGTCATAACGCCGCCTGAGATTCGGCATGGCATGAACCGGCAGGGTGCGGACCACGATGCCGTGGTTTTTCTGAAGCCATGCACGAAGGCCGGAGGCGAGATCGTCTCCTGCCGATAAGTGTTTGTGGAGTTCTTCCGCCGCCGCATCGATGGCATGGAAATAGGCCGGCCGGTTTTCAAAGACATGTCGCACCTCGTCGATCGGCAGGCGGGTGGAGGAGAGCGCCGTCTCATGCCCTTCCCGCGCCAGAAGATCGGAGAGGTCGGAAAGGCGCTGCGCCTGTTCCCTATAGGCCCGATAAAGCTTGAGGACACCGCTTGCCGCATTGGGCGCGGCATCGGCCACCTCGATCAGTTCCTGCGGTGACGGCACCTCACCGACCAGCAGCGGATCGGCAAAGACCTCGCGCAGCTGCCCGGCGGAACCGGCGCTTTCGCCCTGCAGGTCATCCAGATCGACCTTGTAGACGGAGGCCAGCTTCAAAAGCAGCTGCACCGTCAGGGGTCGCTGGTTGCGCTCTATGAGATTGAGATAGGACGGCGAAATCGCCAGCGCCTCGGCCATGGCCGTCTGCGTCAACCCAAGACCGTTGCGAATGCGGCGCACGCGCGGGCCTGCAAAAATCTTGTTTTCCGACACCGCCTCGCCTCCCCGCGCCTGCGACTCATACAAATCTGTTACAAATTCGCGGGGTGCAGGACTTTTACAAAATTTACAATTTTACATCTCCACCCTGTCACGCACTCTACAGGATAACCTCTTTCAAGTCACTGTTTTTATGTTTGTTCTGGCACTCAAATCTCGAAAAATGTAAATGTAGTCACATCAAACGGCGCCAAATGATGTTGAAGACGGCCTGTTATAGAAACCGCATTTACCATGGGAGAGAGAAGTATGACGGATTTTTACAAACTTGTTCCGGGCGCACCGCAGGGACGTTTCGACGGCATCGAGCGCACCTACACCGCCGCCGACGTGGAACGGCTGCGCGGCTCCGTCGAAATCCGCCATTCGCTGGCCGAGATGGGCGCGAACCGGCTGTGGAAGCTGATCAACGAGGAAAACTTCGTAAACGCGCTCGGCGCGCTTTCCGGCAACCAGGCCATGCAGATGGTTCGCGCCGGGCTGAAGGCGATCTATCTCTCCGGCTGGCAGGTTGCTGCGGATGCCAATACGGCATCGGCCATGTATCCGGACCAGTCGCTTTATCCGGCCAATGCCGCGCCGGAGCTTGCAAAGCGTATCAACCGCACCCTGCAGCGCGCCGACCAGATCGAGACGGCGGAAGGCAAGGGCCTTTCGGTCGACACCTGGTTCGCGCCGATCGTTGCCGATGCGGAGGCCGGTTTCGGCGGACCGCTCAACGCCTTCGAAATCATGAAGGCCTTTATCGAGGCAGGTGCGGCGGGTGTTCATTATGAAGACCAGCTGGCATCGGAAAAGAAATGCGGCCATCTCGGCGGCAAGGTTCTGATCCCGACGGCGGCGCATATCCGCAATCTGACGGCGGCGCGGCTTGCGGCTGACGTTATGGGTGTGCCGACGCTGGTTATCGCCCGCACGGATGCGGAGGCCGCGAAGCTCCTGACCTCCGACATCGATGAGCGCGACCAGCCCTTCGTGGATTACGATGCCGGCCGCACCGTCGAGGGTTTCTATCAGGTCAAGAACGGTCTTGAGCCCTGCATCGCCCGCGCCGTTGCCTATGCGCCCTATTGCGACCTGATCTGGTGCGAGACATCAAAGCCGGATCTCGAGCAGGCGCGCAGGTTTGCGGAAGGTGTGCACAAGGTGCATCCGGGCAAGAAGCTTGCTTACAATTGCTCGCCGTCGTTCAACTGGAAAAAGAACCTCGATGACGCAACGATTGCCAAGTTCCAGCGCGAGCTGGGTGCGATGGGCTACAAGTTCCAGTTCATTACGCTGGCCGGTTTCCACCAGCTGAATTTCGGCATGTTCGAACTGGCGCGTGGTTACAAGGATCGGCAGATGGCGGCCTATTCCGAGCTTCAGGAAGCGGAATTCGCGGCCGAGGCCAATGGTTACACCGCCACCAAGCACCAGCGCGAAGTCGGCACCGGCTATTTCGACGCCGTTTCGCTCGCCATTTCCGGCGGCACGTCTTCGACCACCGCCATGAAGGAATCCACCGAGCACGACCAGTTCCGCCCGGCGGCCGAATAAAATCGAAAAACTGCCCTTCCCGGTGACGGGAAGGGCTTGCAAACCGGATCAAGAACCCCAACCAATAATGAGAGGAGAAATGCCATGATTGCCCATAACCCCATCAAGACCCACGTCAAGGAACGCGCCGAGGAACAGTCCTCCGCCATGACGCAGGATCAGCAGGCCGCCATCCGCATGCTGGCCAACGATCTGCACCGCCTTAACCAGGCCGTCATGAAAGCCGTCGAGGCCGGCGTTTCCGTCGAGTTGGTCCGCTCGGCCCGTCACCATGGGGGCGGCGGCAACTGGGGCGATCTTCTGATCCCGGTCATCGTCGCGCAGGGAAGTGCCGCCGCCTGAAACGGCCTTCTCTCTATGCCGGGCGGCTTTTGCGCCCGGCATAGAGATCGGAATGGCTCTTGATCAGACGGGTCATCCGATCCGCCACCGTCCTGATATCACGGCGGTGGCGATCGTCATTGTTCATGACGATCCATTGATTGTGGCGAAGGCTCTCCAGCTCGTCACCTTCCCGAACGAGGCGCGCATCGGCATCGCCCACGAAACAGGGAAGCACGGCGACCCCCGCCCCGGCCAACACCAGGTCGAGAAGCGCCGTCGGCCGGTTCACCGTTACCACGATCTCGTTGTTACGATTTTCATGCGGCCAGCGCAGATAGGTTGAAATAGCGTTTTCCTCCGCCACCGCCAGCCACCGATCAGCAACGGTAGTGGCGGCGTTGCGCAGCCTGTAGGGCGCATAGGCCACCTCCCCCGTCCTGACGGCGGCAAGGTTCTTTTCCTGCGGTTCGAAAGCGCGAATGCCGATATCATTTTCGCGATGGGCCAGAGACGCCCTCTGTTCGGCAATGAAAAGATCGATGCGGAAATCGTCGCGATCCGTGCAGATGGCGGAAAAATTCCCGGTCAGTAGCCAGGCGTTCCAGGTGCCGACGGCAATACGCACCACAGACGAGGCCGACGACGCCTTCTGCCATCCCTCGATGTCCCTTGCCGCATTCTCCATCGCCTGAAGTCGATCAAACAGCGTGCGGCCATCCGCCGTCAGCGCGTATCCCGTCTGGCTGCGCTGGAACAGCGCCTTGCCGATACGCTCCTCCAGCTCGACCATGCGCCGCCCCACAGTCGCGGGACTCAAGCCCGTCAGCGCCGCGGCACCCGTCAGACCGCCGCTGCGTGACACATCAAGGAAAAGCTGGTAGGAATCCCAGGTGACGTTTTTCATTGGTGAAAAACGTAGCGCATTTTCTTGCGCAGATAAATCAAAAAACGGCGCGCATCATGGCCCTCCGCATTAGAAGGAGAGCGACATGCACGCGATTTTTGCAGCCCGGGCCATCATCGAAAACCAGCAGCCGCGCACACGGCGCGAAGCCGTTTTGCAGGAAGAGAAATTTTATACTGATATGGCCGAGGCGTCTCAGCCATGGCGGCTTTTCAGCGCGCTCATCAGCTTGATAAAAGCGAAGGGCTGCCGATCAGTAAAAGAGGGCGATCAGGGCTGCCAGAGCACCGGCGGCGATGAGGCTCAGGCGAAAGGCCAGTTGTCGGCTCTCGTTGTCAGTGCGAGCGATGGCAATGGCGCGAGGGCGGCGATGTGCAAATCTGTTCATGCGCGGGTTCCTGACGAAAAACTCAACCGACCCATGCCCTGTTGAGGGCCTCCAGCAGGACATCATGTGCAGCGGGATCACTTGAGTACCCCGGCTTTGCTGGCATTCACTCAGGATGACTCCGCGCCCGTTAACAGAATGTTAAAGGGCGCGGCAGAACCACAAACTCTACTAACTGGAAATGAAGTCGGCGAACAGGCCGCATCCGCACGCCGTCACCCCGGACTAGATCCGGGGTGACGGCGCGATCAAGTCCTTGATCGCAAGAGGCTCTTCAGGGCGCAGGCGCGCCGTTACTGGATTCCGGCTCAAGGCCGGAATGACGGAAGAGAGAATACTTCAACAGTCCGAGACCGTATCACGCGAATTCGCCGGCCGCCTGCCCGGACGCCCAGGCCCACTGGAAATTATACCCGCCGAGCCAGCCGGTCACATCAACGCATTCGCCGATGAAATAGAGGCCGGGCAAGGATTTCGCCGCCATGCTGCGGGAATCGAGGCCGGTCGTGTCCACGCCGCCGAGCGTGACCTCCGCCGTGCGATAACCTTCCGAACCGGCGGGCTTGATCTGCCAGTCCTGTACCTCGCCCGCCAGATTTGCCAAAGCCTTGTCGGACATATCCGCCAGATGGCCGGTGAGGCCGGATTGTTCGACGACGTATTGGGCAAGACGCTTCGGCAGGATTTCCGACAGGGCCGTCTGGGGCGACTGGCGACCGTTCTTCTGTTTCGCCTGCTTCAGCAGCGCAGCTATATCGCGATGCGGCTCGAGCTTCAGGCGGATGGCATCGCCTTCACGCCAGCAGGAGGAGATTTGCAGGATGGAAGGGCCGCTCAAGCCGCGATGGGTGAAGAGCAGCGCTTCCTCAAACGAGGTCTTGCCGTGATAGACCTCGGCTGGAACCGCCACACCGGCAAGCGGGCTCAGTTTTTCCAACGAGGCGGGATCAAGCGTCAGCGGCACGAGGCCCGGACGAGTCTCGATGAGTTTGAGGCCGAATTGTTCGGCGATCTGATAGGCAAAACCGGTCGCCCCCATTTTCGGGATCGATTTGCCGCCCGTCGCCACAATGAGGCTTTCCGCCTCGATGACGCCGCCGGATGTCGTGACGCGAAAACGGGCGCCATCATGGGTGACGGCTGAAACTGAAGTTTCGAGCCGCAGCTTCGCATTCACCGCCTGCATTTCGCCAAGCAGCATACGGATGATTTCCTTGGCGCTGTCATCGCAAAAAAGCTGGCCGAGCGTTTTTTCATGCCAGGCGATGCGATGTTTTTCGACAAGAGCGATGAAATCGCGCGGTGTGTAGCGAGCGAGTGCGGATTTGGCAAAATGCGGGTTGGCGGAGATATAATTCTTCGGCCCGGCATGGATATTGGTGAAGTTGCAGCGGCCGCCGCCGGAGATGCGGATCTTTTCGCCCGGCGCTTTCGCATGGTCTAGAATGACGACGGAGCGGCCGCGCTGGCCGGCGCGGACGGCGCACATCATGCCGGCGGCGCCCGCCCCCAAAATCAGCACGTCACATTTCTCTGTCATCATTCCATCCGATCCGTTTCCTCTCCTCTTTTCGAAGTGCCGCCGCTTGTCAATGGCGCTTTCCCCCTCGCCAATTGCCAAACTCCGGTTATGATGGCGCCAGTCGAAACACAGACCCGGTGATACATGCCCCCGAAGAAAACCATGCTCCGCCCGAAGAAACAGGCAACCATGGCAAAGACACCTCCCCTCGACCTTTCCTCCACCCGTGGCGTTTCCTCCTGGCGCGAAGCCGCGCAATGGTTGAGGGCGCGCGGTATCGAGGACATAGAATGCATCACCCCCGATCTTGCCGGCGTTGCGCGCGGCAAGATGATGCCGACGGCGAAGTTTACGGGGGATACCTCGCTTGCCTTGCCATCCGCGCTCTACCGCCATACGATATCAGGCGAATATCCTGACGAGACCGCAAACTTCCGCTATGAGCCGCGCGACAGCGATCTGAAGCTGGTGCCCGATCTCTCCACCCTCTCCGTCGTGCCGTGGGAGAGCGACCCGACCGCGCAGGTGATCTGCGACGTCGTGGATGCCGAGGGTAATTTCGTTCCCTATACGCCGCGCAACGTGCTGAAAAACGTGCTGTCGCTCTATACCGAAAAGGGCTGGAAGCCGGTTGTCGCGCCGGAAATCGAATTTTACCTCGTCGCCATGAATGACGACCCGGACTATCCCCTGCATCCGCCGAAGGGCCGGTCAGGCCGCTCCATCGTCGGCGGGCAGAGCTATTCCATCGCCGGCATCAACGAATTCGACGAGCTGATCGACGACATCTATCACTTCTCCGAAAAGCAGGGCCTCGAGATCGATACGCTGATCCACGAGGAAGGCCCGGCGCAGCTGGAAATCAACCTGCGCCATGGCGATCCGATCGAACTTGCCGACCAGGTATTCCTGTTCAAGCGCACCATTCGTGAAGCGGCGCTGAAACACGGCATCTACGCCACCTTCATGGCCAAGCCGATGCAGGGCCAGCCGGGTTCGGCCATGCATATCCACCAGTCGGTGGTGGAGATCGACAGCGGCCGCAATATTTTCTCGAACAAGGATGGCGGCCCTTCCAAGGAGTTCTTCGCTTTCGTGGGCGGCATGCAGCGTTATGTGCCGAACGCGCTCGTCATGCTCGCGCCCTATGTGAATTCCTATCGCCGCCTGACGCCCGACATGGCCTGCCCGGTCAACAATGCCTGGGGTTACGACAACCGCACGACCGCCTTCCGCGTGCCGATTTCCGGCCCGCAGGCGCGGCGCGTCGAAAACCGCCTGCCGAGCTCCGACGCCAATCCTTACCTCGCGCTTGCCGCTTCGCTCGGCTGCGGCTGGCTCGGCATCGTCAACAATATCGAGCCGACAGAACCCACCGCCGATACGGCCAATGAAGGCTCCATCGACCTGCCGCGTGGTCTCCTTGAGGCGGTCGCGTTGCTGGAAGGCGAAGAGCAGTTCGACCGGGTGTTCGGCCATGAATTCGTCGGCCTCTATGCCGGCCTGAAACGTGGAGAGTTCGAGACCTTCATGCAGGTCATCAGCCCCTGGGAGCGGGAATTCCTGCTTCTCAACGTGTAAGGGGTTCGCAGCATGACATGGCAAAGCCCGATTGCGCCGGGAATTTCCTGGTATCAGGCAACAGTCGGCGAGCGGCCGGACTATCCCGCCCTCGACGGATCGAGAGAAGCGGATGTCGCCATTATCGGCGGCGGTTATACCGGCCTCCAGGCCGCCTGTAACCTCGCCGAAAACGGTGTCTCCGTCACCCTGATCGAAGCGCATCGCTTCGGCGATGGCGCTTCCGGCCGCAATGGCGGGCAATTCGGCACTGGGCAGCGCTCCTTTCCGGACGAGATGGAAGGCGAGATCGGCTTCGAGCAATCAAAGCTTTTGTTCGATATTGCCGAGGACGCCAAGAATTATGTGCGCGACTTCGCCAGCCGCCGTGGCATCGACATGGAATATCTGCCGGGGCAGCTCTATGTGGCGCACAAGGCTGCCTATGAGGACGATTATCGCAGAAGCGTCGATGCGATGAATAATCGTTATGGCTATCCGCATATTTCCTACATGGAACGCGGAGAAGCGCGCAAACGTGTGGGGTCTACCCATTATTTCGGCGGCACGCGCGATACCGGCACCGGCCATATCCATCCGCTGAAACTGCTGGTCGGGCTGGCAAAAGCGGCGAAAGATGCGGGTGCCGGCATTTACGAAATGACGCCGGCGCAATCCATTCGCCAGGCGGGCGGCAAGACAATCATCGAAACACCCTCGGGCACGATCACCGCGACGCGGGTGCTGATCGCGACCAATGCCTATATCGGCAATCTGGAACCGGTGACGGCGGCCCATATCATGCCCATCCGGTCCTTTATCGGCGCCACCGCACCGCTCGACGCCTATCCCGACATCATTCCCGGCAAGGAAGCTGTTGCCGACTCCCGCTTCGTGGTGCGCTATTTCCGCAAGACAGCCGACAACCGCCTGCTGTTCGGCGGGCGCGAAGCCTATACGGCCGATACACCGCGTGACATTTCCAGCCATATCCGCCGGCAGATCGCCGAAATCTATCCCGAGCTGAAAGCCGTCGAAATTACCCATTCCTGGGGCGGCTCCGTCGGCATTACCCTGCCGCGAAAAGTCTTCGTGCGCGAGGTCATGCCGGGCGTCACCTCCATCGGCGGTTATTCCGGCCATGGGGTGATGCTGTCGAATTATTGCGGCAAGCTCTATGCCGATCTCGTTCTCGGCAAAAAGGACATGCTGGCGCCCTTCGCGCAGTTGAAGGTGCCCGCCTTCCCCGGCGGGGCGTCGCTGCGCGCGCCGCTGCTATTTCTGGCGCTCTCTTGGTACGCGTTGCGGGATAGGTTTTAGGATAATGTTTACAGCCAGTTACCGAAACGAAACGGCCGGGCGACACCAAAATTCATAATTTCACATAACTGAGTCTGGCATTTTTAAATCGATTAGATTATTGATGCCCCAACCTTTGAAGATCGAGAGAATCGATATGAGCAGTCAGATCATTCCTGTTGAACCTTTTGATTGTGTCGTTTTCGGCGGCACGGGCGATCTTGCCGAGCGCAAGCTTCTGCCGGCGCTTTATCACCGCCAGGTCGAAGGCCAGTTCACGGAGCCGACACGCATCATCGGCGCGTCGCGTTCGGTCATGAGCCACGAGGAATATCGCAAATTCGCGCAGGACGCGCTGAAGGAGCACCTGAAGGCCGGCGAATACGACGATGCGCAGGTTGCAGTGTTCCTGAACAGGCTTTTCTACGTGCCTGTTGATGCCAAGGGCAGCAATGGCTGGGACGTGCTGAAGAAGCTGCTGGACGAGGGCAAGGAGCGCGTGCGCGCCTTTTATCTGGCCGTCGCCCCGGGCATTTTCGGCGATATTGCCGACAAGATCCGCGAGCACAAGCTCATCACCCGCTCGACCCGCATCGTGGTTGAAAAGCCGATCGGCCGCGATCTGGCTTCCGCGCAGGAACTCAACGACACCATCGGCCACGTCTTCAAGGAAGAGCAGATCTTCCGTATCGACCACTATCTCGGCAAGGAGACAGTGCAGAACCTGATGGCGCTGCGTTTCGCCAATGCGCTTTATGAGCCGCTGTGGAATTCCGCCCATATCGACCATGTGCAGATCACGGTTGCAGAAGCGGTCGGTCTTGAAGGCCGCGCCGGTTATTACGACAAGGCCGGCGCACTGCGCGACATGGTGCAGAACCATATCCTGCAGCTGCTTTGCCTTGTCGCCATGGAGCCGCCCGCATCCATGAATGCGGAAGCCGTGCGTGATGAAAAGCTCAAGGTTCTGCGCTCGCTGAAGCCGATCGACACCAGCAATGTCGAAAAGCAGACGGTTCGCGGCCAGTATCGCGCCGGCGCTTCCGCAGGCGGCCCGGTCAAGGGCTATCTGGAAGAGCTGGAAGGCGGCGTTTCCAACACCGAAACCTTCGTCGCCATCAAGGCTGAAATCGCCAACTGGCGCTGGGCCGGCGTTCCCTTCTACATCCGCACCGGAAAACGCCTCGCGACCCGCGTTTCGGAAATCGTCGTCACCTTCAAGCAGATCCCGCATTCGATCTTCGACGATGCGGCCGGCAAGATTGAGGCCAACAAGCTGGTCATCCGCCTGCAGCCGGACGAAGGCGTCAAGCAGTCGCTCCTCATCAAGGACCCCGGCCCGGGCGGCATGCGTCTGCGTCAGGTCTCGCTGGACATGAGCTTTGCCGAAGCCTTCAACGTGCGCAGCCCGGATGCCTATGAGCGGCTGTTGATGGACACGATCCGCTCCAACCAGACGCTGTTCATGCGCCGCGACGAAGTGGAAGCGGCGTGGGATTGGGTCGATCCCATTCTCAAGAGCTGGGAAGATCTGGCGCAGGGCGTGCAGGGTTACACTGCCGGAACCTGGGGCCCGAGCGGTTCCATTGCGCTGATCGAGCGCGACGGCCGCACCTGGCACGATGCCGATTGAGGGCCTGGCGATGAGCGAAACGATCCACGTCTTCGACACCGCCGCCGAACTGGCAACCGCTCTTTCGGCGGAGGTTGCAAAACGCCTTGATGCGGCAACGAAGAATCGCGGCGCGGCAAGCATTGCCGTCTCCGGCGGTTCGACACCGAAGCTGTTCTTTCAGGCGCTTTCCAAACACGATCTCGACTGGCCCAATATCAGCGTGACGCTGGTGGACGAGCGTTTCGTGCCGCCGGAAAGCGACCGTTCGAACCACCGCCTCGTTGCCGAGAACCTTTTGCAGGACAAGGCGAAGTCGGCCTATTTCGTGCCGTTGTTCCAACCGGCGGCCTCGCCGGAAGACGCCGCGACGCTTGCGACCGTCAAGACCGAGGCGATCTGCGATCCCTTCGATGTCGTCATTCTCGGCATGGGAACGGATGGCCACACGGCATCGTTTTTCCCCGGTGGAGACAATCTCTACGAAGCGCTGGACCTCGATGAACCGCGCGGCGTTTTGACCATGGCGGCGGAGAATGCGGGAGAGGAGCGGTTGACCTTCAACTTCTCCAGCCTGCACGATGCCGAGTTTCTGGTGCTGCATATCGAAGGTGCTGCCAAGAAGGCGACGCTGGAAAAAGCACAGTCGGGCGAGGATGAGGATGAAATGCCGATCCGCGCCGTGCTGAATCGCGCTGAAACGCCCGTGGATATATACTGGGCGCCATAAGCCAACGCGGTTGCCGCCTCCGCGGCCTGCGAAAGCGCCCCGAAGACATGAATACCGAAACACGACAACCGGCCGTTCACCTCCCGGAACGCCGGTTGCCGACCAACGAACAGGATGAACGCCCATGTCCGCCGATTCCCGCATTCAGGCCATCACCGCCCGCATCGTCGAACGTTCCAAGCCTTACCGCGAGACCTATCTCGAGCGGCTGCGGCTGCAGGTCTCAAAAGGCGTTCACCGCTCCGTGCTTTCCTGCGGCAATCTCGCGCATGGATTTGCGGTCTGTTCCCCCGCCGACAAGGACATCCTTGCCGGCGACCGGGTTCCCAATCTCGGCATCATCACCGCCTATAACGACATGCTCTCGGCGCACCAGCCCTATGAGACTTTCCCGGCGATCATCCGCGATGCGGCCAAAGAAGCGGGCGGCATAGCGCAGGTGGCAGGCGCGGTTCCCGCCATGTGCGATGGCGTGACGCAAGGCCAGCCCGGCATGGAACTTTCGCTGTTTTCCCGCGACGCCATCGCCATGGCGGCCGGCATCGGCCTGTCGCACAACATGTTCGACGCCGCCGTCTATCTCGGTGTCTGCGACAAGATCGTACCCGGTCTCGTCATTGCCGCCCTCGCCTTCGGCCATCTGCCCGCCGTCTTCGTTCCCGCCGGCCCGATGACATCCGGCCTGCCGAATGACGAGAAATCCCGCATCCGCCAGCTTTATGCCGAAGGCAAGGTCGGCCGCGCCGAACTCCTGGAAGCGGAATCCAAATCCTATCACGGCCCCGGCACCTGCACCTTCTACGGCACCGCCAATTCCAACCAGATGCTGATGGAAATCATGGGTTTCCACATGCCCGGTTCCTCCTTCATCAATCCCGGCACGCCGCTGCGCGATGCGCTGACGCGCGAGGCAACGAAGCGGGCGCTGGCGATTACCGCGCAGGGCAATGAATTCACGCCGGCAGGCGAGATGATCGATGAAAGATCCGTCGTCAACGGCGTCGTCGGCCTGCATGCGACGGGTGGTTCCACCAACCACACCATGCATCTGATCGCCATGGCGCGCGCCGCCGGTATCATCCTCACCTGGCAGGATATTTCCGATCTTTCCGACATCGTGCCGCTGCTCGCCCGCGTTTACCCCAACGGTCTTGCCGATGTGAACCACTTCCACGCCGCCGGCGGCATGGGCTTCCTTATCAAGCAGCTTTTGAAACAGGGCTTCGTGCATGATGATGTGCGCACCGTCTTCGGACAGGGCCTCTCAGCTTATACCGTGGATGCGAAGCTCGATGAAAAGGGCGCCGTCACCCGCCAGCCCTCGCCCGAGCAAAGCCACGATCCGAAGGTGCTTTCCAGCATCGAGACCCCGTTCCAGCCGACCGGCGGACTGAAGATGCTGACGGGCAATCTCGGCAAATCGGTTATCAAGATTTCCGCCGTCAAGCCGGAACGCCACATCATCGAAGCGCCGGCTATCGTGTTCCACGACCAGCAGGAGCTTCAGGACGCGTTCAAGGATGGCAAGCTCAACCGCGACTTCATCGCCGTCGTCCGCTTCCAGGGGCCGAAGGCCAATGGCATGCCTGAGCTGCACCGCCTGACGCCGCCGCTCGGCGTGCTGCAGGATCGCGGCTTCAAGGTGGCCCTGGTGACCGACGGGCGCATGTCCGGCGCTTCCGGCAAGGTGCCGGCCGCCATCCATGTCACGCCGGAAGCTTCCGATTGCGGCCCGATCTCGCTTATCCGCGATGGCGACATCATCCGTCTGGACGCAATCTCAGGCACGCTGGAAGTGCTCGTTTCGGCCGCTGAACTGGCGAAACGCGAACCGGCGCGCGCCGATCTTTCCGGCAATGAATGGGGCATGGGCCGCGAGCTTTTCGCCCCCTTCCGCCGCAATGCCGGTCCAGCCGATCAGGGCGCCAGCGTCCTGTTCCATTGATTTTTGATGGGCGAAGGCCGGGTGCGGCTTTCGCCTTTCAACCCCACTTTGCGGCATCGCCTGAATGCACCACTCATCGCCGAGAGCTGGCGCAGAAACCGCTTTATTTCCCATGCCTTAAACGTCAGACTTGTCATGCGGCTGTGATAATCGCCCTTTAGGGCCTTCTCAGCCGGCCGCAGGACGGCGGTGCAGTTTCGGATGATGGGGCCTGACATGACGATTTTCTCGAGCAAACGCCGCGATGTGCTGAAGCTTATGGCGGGCACCGCCCTGTTGCCGCTGATGGTGGCTGCAAAGCCAGCGATGGCGCAGGGCGTGGCGCTGCGTGCAATCGTCATCTCCGACCTGCATTCGGCCTATGAGCGCATCGGCCAGCTTCTCGCGGCCGTTGAAACACGCATCGCCGCCGACAAGGCGCCCCATATCATCTTGCTGAACGGCGACCTGTTCGAGATCGGCAACGCCGTGGCCGCGCGTTCGGCCGGCGAAATCGAATGGACCTTCCTGGCAGCCCTCGCAAAACTCGCCCCCACCGTCGTCAATATCGGCAATCATGAGCCCGATATCGACAATGATCTCGCCAATTTCGTCAGCCGCGCGCAGGCGCTCGGCATCACCGTGCTTTCCAACATCATCGACAAGCGCAACAGCAAACCCTATGCGGCGGCCAGCGCCGAAGTAAGCGTCGGCGGACGGAAGGTCGTCGTGGCTGGTCTCGCCACCAATGCGATCAACACCTATCCGAAGGCCACACGCGAGGTGCTCGATATTCCGCAGCCGGTCGAATGGGCGAAGGCCAATCTGCCTGGGATCGTCAAACCGGATGCGATCAACATCATTCTCAGCCATGCCGGCGTCGTCGCCGACCGCGATATACTGCCGCTGCTGCCGGATGGCACCCTGCTGGTTGGTGGCCATGATCATCTGAACTTCGTGCACGAACAGGGCGCTACCCGCTATGTCCATACCGGCTCATGGTGCACCTCCATGACGGTGGCGACGATTGCGGCTCCCGGAAAGGCTGCGGCCATAGAGACCGTCGCGATCGATCGCAGCGCTCCCGCCTCCCCCGCTCTCAAGACCCTGATCGAACAGACACTCGAAAAGCACCTCACGGCCGAAGAAAAGGCAATCGTCGGAAAATCGGCGAAGGCAATGACCGTCGATGAGGCGGGCCGCCACGTGGCGCAGCTCATCGCCGCAAAAACCGGCGCGGATGTCGGCTTCGTCGGCCACACTTCGTTTGGCGCCGGCCTGCCCGAGGGCGATATTCGGCGTTACGATTTCAACGCCTCGCTGCGTTTCGACGGCAAGCTGATGGTGGCGGAAGTCGATGGCGAGGCTCTCGCCCAAATCCTCAAGCGCTGCAATCAGGACGGCGACATTCCGCTCGCCGCGCGCACCGGCGACTATCTCTACGCCATGCCGGAAAAGCCGGAAGTGAAAGAGCGCTACAAGCTGGTCTGCAACGACTGGTCCGCCACCAACCAGAAATCCTATTTCGGCCGTAGCGACCTTGCGTTCACTGAGGTGCCTGATGTGAAGCTGAAGCAGACGGTTCTGGGCGGGCTTTCTTAAGACCGTCGCCGATCATCTGATTTTAGAACGACCGGATATCCAGCTTCCGGTCCCTATGCGCCGGATGCGTGCTGAACACGAAGATGCGGTCCAGTTCCTTCTGCGTCAGCATGCGCAGGAAGCGGACGTGGATGGTGTTGTTCGCGTTGACGCGCAACAGAACGCAGCCGATTTTGCTGATACGGGCGTCGGGAATATCGAGATAGAACTGGTTGGGCAGATTGTATTTCGTTATCAGCGCCAGCACGGCTTCCGTCTGGGAAATGCGGATGACGTCGCAGCGCCGCGCCGCCATGTGCATGACGGCCTTTTCAGTATATTCGATGCGCGCCGCATTCATGGTATCTTCCATGCGAAACCGGCTTTCGCGGTCGTACATGAAGGATTCTTCCTTGCTCAGGTAGTTATTCCTGATGACACCCGCACTGCTCTGCACGCCCGGACTCCCATGCTCTATCAATGGATAGAAACTAGGCCATAGTCTTTAACAATTCATATCAGCGCAGGCTTAAACAGAGCGGAAGCGGGACATTTTCAACGTTTTTCCACAGCGGCAAAAAAGGCCAGAGGAAACCCCGGAACAAAGGCTTTCCGGGGCTTGGTTTCGTTATCGATGGCAATTACCTGCGATAGGTCTTGCCCTCGGCGTCGAAGAGATGAAGCTTTTCCTGCGGTGCGGCAAAACGTAGGGTTTCGCCCTTGCCGACGGAAACGATGCCCGGCACTTTGACGATGATCGGTTCCTGCCCCTTGGGCGCTTCGAGATAAAGTAGCGTCACTTCGCCGAGCGCCTCGACGATCGCGACTTTTCCCTCGAAAAGATAATCGTCCCCGGTGACGATGCTCAGATCTTCCGGCCGCACACCGAAGCTTGCCGCCTTGCCCTTTTCGGTTGCGGGCGTGGGAACATAAACCGCGAGCGCCTTGCCGCCGGCAAGTTCGATGGAGGTCCGTTCGCCGGTTCCGGTGATCTTTGCAGCGATGATGTTCATGGCGGGCGAGCCGATGAAGCGCGCCACAAAGAGATTGGCCGGCCTTTCGTAAAGTTCGAGCGGCGCACCCACCTGCTCCACACGACCGGCATTCAGAACGACGATACGGTCCGCCAGCGTCATCGCCTCCACCTGGTCGTGGGTGACGTAGATCATCGTGGTATCAGCCATCTGCTCGTTGAGTTTGGCGATCTCGATGCGGGTGGCGACACGCAGCGCCGCATCGAGGTTCGACAAGGGCTCATCAAACAGGAAGACTTTCGGATTGCGGCAGATGGCGCGGCCGATGGCGACACGCTGGCGCTGGCCGCCAGAGAGCGCCTTGGGCAGTCGCTCCAGATATTGCGTCAGTTGCAGGATTTCGGCGGCGGCGCGAACGCGGCGGTCGATCTCCTGCTTGCTCTCTTTCGCGATCTTCATGCCGAAGGCCATGTTGTCGTAAACCGTCATATGCGGATAAAGCGCATAGGATTGGAACACCATGGCAATACCCCGCCGCGAGGGCGGGATTTCATTGACGAGCTGGCCGTCAATATACATCTCGCCGCCGGTGATTTCCTCCAGACCGGCGATCATGCGCAGCAGCGTCGATTTTCCGCAGCCAGAGGGGCCGACGAAAACGATGAATTCGCCCTGTTCGATCTGCAGATCGATGCCGTGCAGGACCTTCACCTGCCCGTATGATTTGCGGATATCCTTGAGAACGAGACTTGTCATGGGTGTTCCTCCCTCATCTGTCAGGCGTAACGGGCGAAGAATGCGCCCCATGCCGGAAGTTCTACGCTTCTGCCTTCAAGACCGCCTGCAAAGCCGTGGCCTTCGAGAACCTCCCAGTTCCCTTCCGGCAGCGTGGCCTTTGCCGGCGTTGCGGACAGATTGAAGAGGCAAAGCACGGTTTCGTTGCCGAGCGTGCGGGTATAGCTCAGCACCTCGCCCTCTACCGGCTGGAATTCGATGCCGCCCTTGGCAAAAGCGGGGTGCTTTTTGCGGAAGCTCAGGAATCGACGATAATGCTCAAGCACCGAGGCCTCGTTGCCCTCCTGGGCGCTGACGGCGCGTTGCTTGTGATCGGCCGGAATGGGCAGCCACGTCTTTTCCGACGTCGAGAAGCCCGCCTGTGCATGACCGGCATCCCACACCATCGGCGTGCGGCAACCGTCGCGGCCCTTGAATTCCGGCCAGAACTGGATGCCGTAGGGATCCTGCAAATCTTCGAAAGCAATATCCGCTTCGGTGAGGCCGAGCTCCTCGCCCTCATAGATGCAGACGGAGCCGCGCTGTGTCATCAGCAGTGCCGAAAGTACCTTGGCGAAGGCGTCCTTGTCCTCGACATGCTCACCCCAGCGGCTGACATGGCGCACGACATCGTGGTTGGAGAAAGCCCAGCAGGCCCAGCCTTCCGGCGCGGCTTTCGCAAAATCCGCCTGCACATCGGCGACGCGCTGCGGTGTGAGCGCATCGGGGGCGAGGAATTCGAAGGCATAGCACATCTGCATCTTGTCATCGCCGGAGGTATATTCGCCGACGATTTCGAGACCACGCTGGCTATCACCCACTTCTCCCACGGCGGCGATATCCGGAAACTCGTCCAGCACCGCGCGGAAGCGCTTCAGGAAGGCGATGTTTTCCGGGCGGTTCTTGTCGTAGAGATGTTCCTGGAAATTGTAAGGGTTGACCGCCGGAGCGGTGGAGGCATTGCGGCGCTCCGGCGCCAGCGCCGGGTTGTCGCGCAGCTCAAGGTCATGGAAATAGAAATTGATGGTATCGAGGCGGAAACCATCGACGCCGCGCTTCAGCCAGAAGCGGGTGATGTTCAGCAGCTCTTCCTGAACTTCCGGATTATGCAGGTTGAGGTCCGGCTGCGAGGTCAGGAAGTTGTGCATGTAATATTGCATGCGGGTCGGATCCCACTGCCAGGCGGAACCGCCGAAGATCGACAGCCAGTTATTGGGCGGCGTGCCGTCCGGCTTGCTGTCCGACCAGACATACCAGTTCGATTTCGGATTACTGCGGCTGGCGCGGCTTTCCACGAACCACGGATGCTGGTCCGACGTGTGCGACATGACGAGGTCGATCATGACCCGGATACCGAGGCGATGGGCCTCCGCAATCAGCCCGTCGAAATCGGCAAGCGTGCCGAACATTGGATCGACATCGATATAATTCGAGACGTCGTAACCGAAATCCTTCATCGGCGAGGTGAAGAAGGGCGAAATCCAGATCGCATCAGCACCCAGATTGGCGATATGCGCCAGGCGGTCGGTTATGCCCTTGAGGTCGCCAATGCCGTCGCCATTGGAGTCCTGATAGGAGCGCGGGTAAATCTGATAGATAACAGCGCCGCGCCACCAGTCCTTGTTGGGCGTCAAAGCGGAAGTCACCGAAGCGGTCATGGAAGTGTCCTGTCTGGTATGGGCGTTCATGGAATGATCAGCCTCCCTTGACGGAGCCTGCGAGCAGGCCACGCACGAGATAACGTTGAAGAGCAAAGAAGACGCAGAGCGGCACGATGATGGTGACAAAGGCCGAGGCGGTGAGGATTTCCCAATTGCCGCCACGCGAACCGAGCAGCGCATTGAGCGCGCCGGTCAGCACCAGCTCGTCCTTCTGCGTGCCGAGGAACACCATGGCGACGAGCAGGTCGTTCCAGGTCCACAGGAACTGGAAGATGGCGAAGGAGGCGAGCGCCGGAAAAGAGAGCGGCAGAATGATCTTGACGAAGATTTCGAAATCGCTCGCGCCATCGACGCGGGCGCTTTCGATGATCTCCTTCGGCAGGCCGGAAATATAGTTGCGCAGCAGATAGATGGCGAGCGGCAGGCCGAAGGCGGTATGCGCCAGCCAGATGCCGGCATAGGTCTTGGACGGCACGCCGAAGATGGTGCCGATTTCATTATAGAGCCTGAGAAGCGGGATCAGCGACATTTGCAGCGGCACGACGATCAGGCCCACCACCATGGCAATCAGCAGATTGCGGCCGGAGAAGCTCATCCATGACAGCGCATAGGCGGCGAAGGCAGCAATGAGGATCGGGATGACGGTTGCCGGCACGGCCACGGTCAGCGAGTTGACGAAGGACTGGCCGATGCCTTCCGAGGTCAGGACCGTGCGATAGTTGTCGAGCGTGAAGACGGGCGGCGTCGCGATGGAGATGTAAACGCGCTTGCCGCGAGAGCCTTCAAAGCTCGCGGCCTTGCTATATTCGTAGGTGCCGTCCGTATTAACGAGCAATGTTTCGCCGTCACCGATATCGGCCGCCTCGCCGGCTTTGAACGCCGTGGGTTCCTGTACGCGAACGCCGAAGGCCGCAACCTTGCCGCCCTGTCCGCTTTCGAAAACATTGCCCGATATGACATAGCGGCTGCCATCCTGCTTCTGCACGGAAGCATCGGCGAGGCGAACCGCCGAGGTCTGTTCGGAACTGGAGAAGGCCGTCCACCAGCCGGAGACCGTGATCTGGTCCTTGTCGCGCAGCGAGCTGACGAGAATGCCGAGGGTTGGCAGGAGCCACAGCAACACGACGACCAGAACGCTGGCATGGACGATGAGGCGCGGCAGGCCGACACGGCGAAGGCGTTTGAAAATATTCATCTCAGCGGCCCTCCATCTCGCGGTTCGCCTGGCGAATGTTCCAGACCATGATGGGGGTGACGGCCGCCATGATGATGAGCGCGATGACCGCACTTCGGCCGCTGTCGCCACCGCCGCGGAACATCCAGTCGAACATCAGGTTGGCGAGGACCATGGTGTTCCATTGGCCGTTGGTCATGGTCAGCACGATGTCGAAGACCTTGAGCACGAGAATGGTGATCGTCGTCCAGACGACGGCGATGGTGCCCCAGATCTGCGGAACCATGATCTTCCAGAAGATCTGCCAGCCATTGGCGCCATCGATGACGGCCGCCTCGATGGTTTCTTCCGGGATGCCGCGCAGCGCCGCCGACAGGATGACCATGGCGAAACCGGTCTGGATCCAGATGAGGATGATCATCAGGAAGAAATTGTTCCAGAAGGGCATGGAAATCCAGACTTCGGGATTGCCGCCGAAAAACTCGACGATGGCGTTCAAGAGGCCGATCTGCACCTGCCCTTCCGCACGGTATTCATAGATGAATTTCCAGATGACGGAGGCACCGACGAAGGAGATCGCCATCGGCATGAAGACGATGGATTTGGCGATGTTGCCCCACCAGATGCGATCGGTCATGACGGCGATGACGAGACCGAAGAAGGTGCAGGCGGCCGGCACGACGGCGAGCCAGAGAATATTGTTGAAGATCGACTGGCGGAAACCGGCATCGAAAAACGCCCAGCGATAATTGGCGAGACCGACGAATTCGCTACCGGTCCGGTCATAGAAGGACAGGATCAGCGTGGCGATGACGGGGTAGACCAGATAGACCAGCAGGAGGATCAAAGCCGGGCCGATGAACAGCCAGGGCCGGACCGCGGCGCGGCGATTGAGGTTGCGGGATGCCTGCAGCACGTCTCCCGAGCGGACCGGAAAGATCGCCTGAAGCACTTTATCGGATAGCCAGTAATAGGCAGCGCAGGCAAAGACCCCCGCCACCATCACGCCGATGGCCGAAACGAGTTGTTGAGCCATGTTCCCTCCCTTGATCCTCTCCGCGCCGCGCCGATTTATGCGGTCTTCGGGGCAACGCCGTTGGTAAGGGCCCGGCAGCAAACCGCCGGGCCTGATCCGATATCTTACTTCAGGCCGTCCCAGGCCTTCTGGATATCGCTCGCGACCTGATCGGCAGACTTGCCGCCAACGAAATCGATCATGCCGGTCCAGAATGCGCCGGCACCGATCTTGCCGGGCATGAGGTCGGAACCATCGAAGCCGAAGCTTGTCGCGGTCGTCAGGATTTCGCCCTGTCGCTTCATCTGCTCATTGGCATAGGTTTCGACATTCACACCCTTATAAGGGGTCAGGAAGCTGGACTGCGCCATCCAGACCTCATGGGCGATCGGGGTCTGCAGGAATTCGACGAATGCCTTGGCGGCAGGCGCTTCCTTGGTGATGGTGACCAGCGTGCCAGCACCTAGAACCGGCTTGCCGAGATCAGGCTTGGACGCGTAAGTCGGCATGTAGAAGAAATCCGCATCCGTGCCCACTTTGGTGCCTTCCGGGAAGAAGGACGGAATGAACGACGCCTGATGGTGCAGGTAGCACTTCGGCGGAATGTCGAAGAGGCCCTTGGGGCTGTCGCGGAAGTCGGTGGAGGCCACGGCCGCGACGCCGCCGCTGACATATTTTTCGTTCTTGGCGAATTTGCCGAATTCGTTGATTGCCTCGACCACGGACGGATCGGTGAACTTGACCTCGTTGGTCGTCCATTTCTGGTAGACGTCGAGCGGCTGCGTGCGCAGCATCAGGTCTTCCACCCAGTCCGTTGCCGGCCAGCCGGTGGCGCCGCCGGAGCCGAGACCGATGCACCAGGGGGTGCCGCCATCGGCAACGATCTGGTCCGTCAGCTTAAACAGGTCTTCCATGCTCTCGGGCACCTTGTAGCCCGCTTCTTCGAAGTTCTCAGGCACGTACCAGACGAGCGACTTCACGTCCGCCTTGAAGGGGAAGGCGAAATAGGCCTTGTTGCCGTCCTTGCCCTTGTAGCTGCCGAGATCGACCCAGGACTGGCCCGCACCGTAATTTTCCTTGACCCAGTCGGCGGTCTTGTCGCCGAGCGGCACGAGGAAGCCCTTGGCGGCCAGATCGGCCAGAAGGCCTGGCTGCGGCAGAATGGCGATATTGGGCGGCGAGCCCGCCTGCGTATCGATGACGATCTGCTGCTCGTAATTTTCCGACGAGGAATAACGGACGTTCACGCCGGTCGCATCGGCGAAATAGGCAAGCACCGACTGGAACAGCGCCTCATCCTCACCGCGCCACGGGCCGAAAATCGTCAGCGTCTGGCCTTTCAGATCGGCATGGGCCGTCTTGAAGTCCTCGTAGCTTTTCCAGTTGAACTTGGCGTCACCGCCGGGCGCGAATTTCAGGTCAGCGGCAGAGGCCGCACCGGACAGCAGCGCTATTGCAGCAGCCGTCGCCAAAAGAGTCTTCTGCATGTGATTTACCTCCCATCACATAAAAGGCTCAAAGCGTCCTCGTTCAATCAAAGCGCTTTGGCTGCCTATTCATCTCATTGTCATCAAGAAGGAGTCAAGAGGCTCTTTCTGCGGAAACGTTGCGGCGCCTCGTGAATAATCATATTTATTTAGAAAGGCGGCTATCGTTTTCGATTGAGAAAAGCGGCGGAGGCTGGTAAAAATCTAAAGCGCTTTGGAAGCCTGGGGAGAGGTTTTACCGTTTCCAGAGCGCACGCATGGAGGAAATGAGAGACATGAACCTGAAACAGTTGTCGCAACTGCTGGGCATTTCGCAGACGACCATCAGCAGGGCGCTCAACGGCTATCCCGAGGTCAGCGCCGAAACGCGCCGCCGCGTGATGGAGGCTGCCGAAAAGACGGGATATCGCCCGAATGCGGCAGCGCAACGGCTGGCGACGGGCAAGGTCGGCTCCATCGGGCTTGTCATGCCGATTGGCGAACACCATCGTTCCGACGTGCATTTCGGCGAATTCCTGAGCGGTCTCGGTGAGGAAGCATCGCGTAGCGGCTTTCATCTCGTTATCATGCCGACAGAGCCGGAAAAGGAACGCGAAGCCCTGCGGGGGCTTGCCGCAAGCGGCAGCGTCGATGGCATCTATCTCGCCTATATGAAGAAGAACGACCCGCGTATCGCGATGATGCAGTCGCTCTCCCTGCCCTTCCTCGTGCATGGCCGCTCCGTCGGCGTGGAGGAGGATTATCCCTATCTCGACGTGGACAATGAGGGCGCTTTTCGCGATGCAACCCAGCTTCTCCTCCAGCTTGGCCACACACGGATCGGGCTACTGAATGGCCCGGAGGGTTATGATTTCACCTATCGGCGCTGTCTCGGGGTCGAAAAGGCGCTTTCGGCAAATGGCCTGACATTGCATGCGAACAACAAGCGGCACAGCAGCATGACCGATGAGGAAGGTTATCTCGGCATGGAAGCCTTGCTGTCACGCCCGGAAAAGCCGACCGCCATCCTCTGCGCCAGTACCGCCCTTGCGCTCGGCGCGATCCGTTCGCTCAACCAGCGCGGCCTGAAACCCGGCAAGGATATTTCGCTGATCGCCCATGACGACGTGCTGCCGCTTTTGAAGCCGGATAATTTCTCCGTGCCGCTCACCACCACCCGCTCATCACTCCGGGCGGCGGGGGTGCGCGTGGGCCAGCGCCTGATCAACCGGATCAAGCTGAACCAGACGGAACCGCATCAGGAACTCTGGAAGGCGGAACTGGTGGTGCGCGCCTCGACGGGGCCGGCTCCGAAAGCGTAAAGGCTGGCCTCCATCTCCCCGGCCGTCATACCGGCCTTGAGCCGGTATCCAGCCAGCCCAAGTCCTTGGGCTGAAAAGAGCCGTCTCGCCGCGCAGACGCGCGTCGGCTGGATTCCGGCTCAAGGCCGGAATGACGGAAGTGAAGAGGCAGCGCACAAAAATTCCTGTGCCGTGTAGTTCGATTGAACGCGACAGGCTTAAAACTTCGGCGCGGTCAGACCCAGCGCGCGATGAGCGGCGATGACGGTGTTGGCCATCAGCATGGCGATCGTCATCGGGCCGACGCCGCCGGGTACGGGCGTGATGGCGGCGGCCACGGCGCTCGCCTCATCAAAGGCGACATCGCCCACCAGCTTCGACTTGCCTTCGCCCTTTTCCGGCGCGGGGATGCGGTTAATGCCGACATCGATGACGGTCGCGCCGGATTTCACCCAGTCGCCCTTCACCATCGCCGCACGGCCGACCGCCGCCACCAGAATATCCGCCGTCTTGCAGACGGTGGCGAGGTCCTTTGTGCGTGAATGCGCCATCGTCACCGTGGCATTGGCATTCAGCAGAAGCTGGCCCATCGGCTTGCCGAACAGGTTTGAGCGGCCGATGACAACGGCATTCAGACCGGAAAGGTCGTCGCCATGAATGCCGCGCACTAAAAGCATGGCACCGGCGGGCGTGCAGGAGATGAGGCCGGTGGCGAGATCGCCGGTTGCCAGCTTGCCGGCATTGAGCACGCTCAGGCCGTCGACATCCTTCTCCGGCAGGATCGACTGGATGATCTCATCGGAATTGAAGTGTTTCGGCAGGGGAAGCTGCACCAGAATGCCATGGATGGAGGCATCGGCGTTCAATTCGCCGACAAGCTTCAGGAGTGCGGCCTGCGTGGTTTCCTCCGGCAGCGTGTGCTGGATGGAGTTGAAGCCGCATTGCTTGGCCATCTTGCTCTTGGAGTTCACATAGGCATGGCTGGCGGGGTCATTGCCGACGATGACGACCGCGAGGCCGGGCTTCACACCCTTTTCCGCCTCAAGCGCTTCTGCCGATTTGCGGACTTCCTCCACGACCGAAGCCGCCTTCGCCTTCCCGTCAATCACAACTGCCATGCGTCCTGCTCCTGCTGGGTTACGTAGGCTCCGTATGGTGCCCCCTTCGCAGGAATGCAAGCGAAAATGCGGCGTTTTCAGGCTGTTTTGCGGTAGCCGTCGCGGTGATCGGCGTAATCGGCGAGACGCTCCCTCAAGAGCGCCAGCTCGCGTCTCAATTCCGCCAATTCCTCGGCTTCGGCCTGTTCGTGATCGAAGTGTCCAGCAAGGGCCTCGTTCAACAGGGACGGAAGCTCAGGTCGCGGCTGATCGGCCGTTTGGAAGCTACGATTGCCCATCAGCACCTGCCGCACGCGCTCGTCCAGCGGGATGTCATCGGCATCATTCGCCGCCCCGGCGTAATAATCGGCGAAAGCATCCTCTGGTTCGACATCGCCATCTGCGGCAAGTTCTTCAAGATCGTGGAACACATCCGGCTCGATTGGCTCGAACTCGGCAAATTGCGGGGATTGCTCCTGCCGGAATTCCTCGTCCGCTTCCATGGAGAGCGGAAGTTGTTCGTCGTTTTCGAGGATCGGCGCGGCCGCCTCTTCCTCGTCGTGGCGGCGGTAGCTCAGGAGATAAAGGCTGCCCAGCAGGCCGATCAAGGCACCGCCGCCCGCCATTATCGCAGCTTGCGTCAGATCTCGCGACAATTCGCCCGGTCCGGCCTTCTTCGCAAGACGGGTTTCAATGGCGGGCGTGGTGGAGGAAGCGAGATCACGGCGTTCGCTCGCCTCCAGATAGGCACTTCTCGCCGTTTCCAGCTCACCCTGCAATCTGGAAAGATCACCGGGGGCGACGCCGAGGCCGTTCAGGCGATCGAGGTATCTGGTACGTTCGCCAGTCGCTGTTGCGATCTCCTGGGCAACGCGTTTTTCATCCGCCCGCAAACCGTCGACCAGCTGGCGAAGCGCCGGGGCGGCCAGCGACTGCACGGCATCCACCCCATTCTGGGCGGCAATGCGGCGCGGATGCTTCGGTCCATAATCGACCGAGACGCCGGCAAGCGCCATGCTGGCACTGGCATGTCTTTGCCTGATATCCTCGAGTGCGGAAAAAGCGATCCCTGTCGGCAACGGCTTCGACCACACATCATTCGGCTTCAGGGCAGAGGCCGCCGCCAGATCCGCCTGAAGCGACTGCTGCTGCTGTGTAGCGCCTGCAAGACTATTATTGACGTCACGTAATTGCTGTTCAAGCTGCTGCACTTCCGACAGGACGGTGTCGCCGTGGCGCATCTGGAAACCGTTCAGCGCCGCTTCCGCCTCGTCCAGCCGGGTCCGCGCCCTCTCCGTCTCGCGCATGGCAGGTGTCATGGTGCCAGCCTTGCCATCCGCCATGATCCGCATCGAGAGATAATCGGTCAGCCGCATCGCGGCTTCCGGCGTTGCGGCATTGGCGGTCACGATCAGCGTATTTTCATCCGGCGTCAGTTCCAGCCGGATCGCCTCGCCCACCGCACCGTTGAGCGCTTCACGTGGCGAAAGCGGACGTGCATCCGCCCCCGTCAGGAGATCAAGAAGCAGGCCAAGCTCGCCCTGATTGCGGACGCCGACCATATCGGCCGGCTTGAGTTTGAGGTCGGTGGTTACCCGGTCCAGCCCGGAGGGTGAAAGCAGGGTACGGCGGGCCATGGCAAGAAAGCGGGCCGAATCCGGCGCATCATAGCTGCTCTGGGTGACCTCGACATGTGCTTGCGAAACATAACCGCGAAAACCGGAATCGATGAGCATCAGCGGAAGGGCTGCGCCGGCAACGGTGGCGGCGGCCACGCAACTGGCGGTCAAAAGCCGCAGACAATGTTTGCGCCATTGCGACGCGGGCACAGCGACGTCATCCTCATCAGGGCGTGTCGCCATCATATCCGGATTGTCATCAACCATCTGAAGCCGTCTGCCACGCTGGGCGCCGCCCGCAACGGGCGACTGTCAAAACCTTACGAGAGGTTAAAGGATCGTGGCAAACAAATGGTTAACGCGTTCTTGGCGGACCGGTTTCAGCCCTTGCCGAGTGCGATATGCCAGGGCTCGGCACAAAGGCTGTAAAGCCAGCTCATATGCAGCTTGCGGAAGATTTCCGGCATGCCGGCCACTTCGGATGACAGAACCTTGAATAAGGGGCCAACCGCGATGGCGACGCGCGCATCGTCGCGGCTGACAGTGTGGTGCAGCCACCTTTCCTGATCTTCCCGGACCATGCCGGCCAGAAGGACATCCACCTTCACACCGGACATATCCCGGTTCAGCATCACGAAATCATGCCAGGGTGCGTGCGCGCGCAGCTTGGTGAGGACCTCTCCGACCTGTGCCGCATCATCACCCGCAACGCCGATCCGTTTCGGTACGGCCATATAAGTCAGAAGCGCCATGGTGAAGGCGACGCCATCAATGACGACAGGCAGAGACCTGCCATTTTCGGCGCGTGCGGCGCTATTCATCGCCTTGCCCTGCGGCAGAAGCAGGCAACTTTCCAGAATCTGCCGATAGGCAATATCCCTGGAAGAAAGCTTTGCCTTCTCGATGGTGAGGAAGGAGAGCATGGTATGCCCGTCGCAGGCCGAAGCCCTGCCGCTGACCAGCTCGAGCGCCCCATTCCAGTCGAGATCACAAACGCGCAGTCCGTGGATATTCCGTTGCGATCCCGGCTGCGCACTACCTGCCGCGAAATTCATTTGCCAACCCCCGAATGCCAAGCCCATTGCCACCAGTCCGGCGCTTCATTAGCGGGATAGCGGCTCACAGGCCTGTTTATACAGGTGCAGGTTGAAGTTACCTTGAAGGCAACCTCTCGAATGTCCCGGGAAATAGCAAGGAACGATTAACCAGATCGAGGTTCGCCATGATAGCGTGCAGGGGATGCGCGCCCGAGCGGTATCAATGGCTCGGGGCGGCGGCCGCTTCTTTGCCCGCCTCGGGCTTCTCGCCTTCGACGATCTTGACCGAGCGTGGCGTGCCATTGCCGTTCTGCTCGCGAATGTCGGCCTTCGACAGATAGTCGAGCTGCTCGATCAACACATCCTCGACCACCTCGTCGTCGAGCTTCTTGTTCAGCCCTTCACGAATGCGCTGCTTGAATGCCTCGGGATCGAAGGTGGAAATATTGGCGATGTTGACCATGGATGAACCCGCCAGAAGCGTGAACAATTCGTCGGTCATCAATTGCGTGGCCGGCAGTTCAATCTTCGCCATCTTTTCCTTGTCGACACGCAGGGAAATACGGCTGAGGAAATAACCGTTCACCCCGCCATCATTGATGACGGGAATGGTGATGCTCTCACCCTTGACCAATTGCAGATTGGCCTTTTTCGCGCCCGCCTCATCCCCCGGCGCGGGTGCTGTCGCCATCTGGACGGAGAAATACACCGCGCCGAGCGTGACGGCGCAAACCCAGACGCCGGTGAGAAGAAGCTTCAACATCAGGAGGCGGCACCATACATGAACTGTTCCTGCGAATAGGTGCCGTCCGTATCGGCTTCCTGGATCGCGTTCTTGAGCAGGTCCGCAACGGCGCGAACCGCGTTCAGATGCGCCTCGACACGGCTGGCATTGGTCGCGAGCTTGGACTTGATGCCCTGTACCTGATCGAGATGTCCCGCAGCGATTTCCTCGTGGGGCGTATCGCGGAAGAGCATCGTCAGTTCATAAAGGCAACGGCTTTTATGGGCATTGGAGACCTTGAAATCGAACTGGGGGTCCTTACCGATATTATCGTTCTCATTGTCGATGATCATTTCAAGACGGCCGAGAACGGATTTGATGCGGTGGTCGTTCGACATAAGGTCCATGCTTGTCTCCTCGTTACGATTTTTCATTTTCAAGCCTCGTCCGTTTTCTCATTGGAAACGCCGAGGACCTGCCGCTCGAACTCCGCCACCATCCGAATTGCAGCATTGTGGTCTTTTTCATTCATGGATACGTCGGTAATCCCTTTGCTTTCGGCTTTCCGCAACGCATCCTTGTAAGCCTGTTCCGCAATGCCGACGCCGCCATTTCTGGAGATCGTGTCGGCAAACTGTTCCGCCATCATGCTTTTCCAGATCTCACCGGCATTGCCCTTGCCATAGACCTCTTCACTGTCTTTCGGCAGCATGTTGGCAACGAAGGTCTGGAGGACGGAAGCCTCGTATTTGCGGTATGTTTCCGGAATTTCCGTGCGGGCCGAGCGGATGTTGGTGTCGCCAAGGCCCGCTTTCGAGGAGGCGCCATCCAGCATATCGACAGCGGCGCCAAAGCCCTTGCCGGCATCGGCAAGGCTGGTTGCGGCAAAGGCCGCCTTGTTCGCCTTCAGTTTTTCCTGGGCGACCTGCACTTCCTGGGGGTCCGCAGCGCGAACCACATCCATCACCAGATCGCTTATAATCGATATCGCCACGTCCCGATCTCCCGAGCTGATAAACACGCGGCAAGCAGCCTGCACGTTTACTCAATCAAGAAACATCGCCGGAGACCTCTTTCGAAACGCCTGCGATGCAACAATGGGGCAGATTATGAATCGCCAACCTTGCTGGAGGCTGGTGTCCGGGATGCGTTCGTCATTTCAAGTAGATCGTAGATTGCATTGTCGTCGGCCTCGCGGTCTTCCAGATCGCGGGCAATATGCATCCTGTCCTCGAGCCGATCGGCCTTGGTCTTTTCCTTGAGGACCTTGTTTTCCTGCAATTGCTGCACGCCGGCAAGCTGGCGATCCTTGACGACAAGGCGGCCGTAACGATCCGAATAATGTTTGGAAAACATCTGATGGACCGGCTCCATGGAGCTCATGGCTTCCAGCACGTTGTCCATGGATTGGGCCACCTCGGTTCGCACGCGGGTGGTGTCGGCCAGTTCCACTTCGGCCATTTTTTCCATGTGGCGCTGGACCGTTACCAGGCGTTTCAGTTTTGCAGAGCGCTTGTCCGAAGCCATGGTTTCTCCAGATCAAAAACCGATGAAGACCGGGCCGAAACCATCCACGAACTGGCGGATGAGGGCCGCAATCGACAAATAGAGCATGAAAAGGCCGCCCGCCAGAACGAAGGGCGTCGAGATGAAATAGACCGGTATCTGTGGCGCCAGCTTGTTGATGAGACCGACCGCGACGTTGAACATCAACCCGTAGATCACGAAAGGGCTGGCAAGCCGCAGCATGATGGAGAAGGACGCCCGCAGCGTGTCGGTGAGCGTAATCAGCATCTTCTGGCCGCTGATGAGCGCGCCCACCGGCGTTGCGGTGTAGGAATCGACCAGCGCCTTCAGAACGATATGGTGGAAATCCAGCATGAACAGCACCAGCAGACCACCGAAGGTGATGAAGTTGGATATCTGGTTTTCCTGCACGTCTTCGATGACATCCGCGCCACCCGGAGCGCTCAGGCCGATGGAGGAGCCGATGAGCGCACCGGTGAACTGGAAACCGAGGGTGTAAAACCGTGCGATCAGCCCATACATGGCGCCGATGGCGATTTCGGTGAAGATAAGGCCGACGACGGTGCCCTGGCTTGAGCCGGAGACTTTCGGATAAATTCCGTCCCACAGCACCGGCAGGAGCGCCATGGACACCGCGACGCAGAGCAGCATGCGGATCTGCGGCGAAATGCGCGAACTGGAAAAGCCCGGCATGGTCATGAAACAGGCGCCGATACGGCAAATGGCAAGGAACAATGCGATAATTGTCCCTTGCGGGTCGGTTATCATGAAATGGCGCCCAAGATCTTGATCTCCAGCCCCTTGGCAAGTTCCACATGCGAAAGAACCGGCAGGGTCGCGAAGAGTCGCTCGATAATCATGCGCACATAGGACCGTGTTTCCGGCGACGTGACAAGGACAAAGGGCAGTCCGCGATCCATGAATTCACGGATAACTTTCGATGCCTGCTCTGAGAACTCCTCGAGATGGCGCGGATCGATGTCGAATTCGACGATTTCGCCCTTCTGGTCGCGCTTGAGCGCCTGATGGAAGACCATATCCCATTTGTTGCCGAGGCGAAGCACACGCAACACGCCATTGTCGGCAAGATCGCCGCAGAGCTGCTGCGACATGCGCACCCGCACATGTTCGACGATCTGCTCGGTCTTGCGCACATGCGGGGCAAGTTCGGCGACCGCTTCGAGGATGAGATGCAGGTTGCGGATGGACACACGTTCGGCAAGCAGCAGTTTCAGAACCGCCTGCAGGCCTGAATAAGACATATGCGACGAGCAGATTTCATCGGCCAGCTTCTTGTATTCGGGATCGAGCCGGTCGATGAGAATCTTGACGTCCTTATAGGACAGCAATTGCGGAAGATTGTTGCGGATGACTTCGCTCAGATGCGTCAGCACCACCGAAACATTGTCGATCGGGTGGAAGCCCTCGCGCTTCAAATCCTCGGTAAAGGTCTCGAGAATGGAGACGGCTGGCATGCCGAATGCGGGTTCGCGGATTTCGTCGCCCGGAATGCTTGGCTTGCGCCCTGCCCCCGTCACGACAAGGACATCACCGACACGCAGGTTGCTGGACGCGATCGTCGTGCCGTGGACGCGGATCTGGTAGGCTTTTTCCGGTATCATGATGTCATCGGAGACTTTGATTTCCGGCACCACAAAGCCATATTGGGTCGCGAACTTCTTGCGCATCTTGCCGACGCGGAAAGCCAGTTCCTGATGTGCGCCGAGAAGGCGGGTCGAGACCTGCTTGCCGAGGGCCAGCTCGATTTCGGAGGTTTTGAGGACCTGCTTGACCGAATCCTTTTCGGCTTCGGTGGTCTGGAGAACCTTGTTCTCTTCCTCCTGGCGACGCAGCGTGCTTTCAGCTTCTGCCTGGCGCGGAATATACCAGCTGCCGAAAGCCATGATGCCGCCCAGCATGATGAAGGGCAGGAAGGGCAGGCCCGGAATAATCGCCAGCAGGCCCATCAGCATGGCCGAGACCATCAGCGCCCGCGGATATCCGCTCAGCTGGTTGACGACCGCCTGGTCGGTGGAACCGGCAGTGCCGCCGCGCGACACCAGAAGGCCGGCCGCCAGCGAGACGATAAGCGCGGGAATCTGCGAAACGATACCGTCACCGACCGAAAGCTTGACGAAGACATCGGCCGCTTCGCCGATTGGCATTCCGTGGCGGAAATAACCGATGATGATGCCGCCGAAAACGTTGATCGCAGTGATGATGAGGCCGGCAATCGCGTCGCCGCGCACGAATTTCGAGGCACCGTCCATCGAACCGAAGAAGGAGCTTTCCTCTTCCAGTTCGCGGCGGCGGCGCTGCGCTTCCTTTTCATCGATAATGCCCGCGGACAAATCCGCATCGATCGACATCTGCTTGCCGGGGATGGCGTCGAGGGTGAAGCGCGCGCCGACTTCAGCGATACGCGTCGCGCCCTTGGTGATGACGATGAAGTTGACGGTGATCAGGATCAGAAAGACGATCAGACCGATGACGAAGTCGCCGGACATGACGAGGCTGGAGAAACCGGCGATCACCCCACCTGCCGCCGTCGGCCCCTCATTGCCATGCGAAAGGATGACACGTGTCGTCGCAATGTTCAGCGACAGGCGGATCATGGTGGCGATCAACAGCACGGTCGGGAAAGACGAGAAATCCAGCGGGCGCTGGATCCAGAGCGCCACCATGAGGATGAGGACCGAAAGCGCGATTGAAAACGCCAGGCCGATATCCACCAGAACGACCGGAATGGGAAGGAACAGAACGCAGAGGATCGCCACGATGCCCAGGGCGAAACCGATATCCCGCATGCTCGGGGTTACCTTGGGCAAGGAGATGACTGGTGGTTGCGCCATAAAAATCGTCCTGTCTCTTCATGAGAAGGGCGACGGAAAAGCCGCCGCACGGTTCGCGGCACCGGATCGCAAGGATATAAACGCAGTTCGGTCCGATGCTTCAGCCTATCCCTAGCCGCTGAAGCTTGCGCGAGGGTGGCATCTGCCCCGGATGGAGGTCAGAATCCGGACTGAATGCGCGAAAAGACGAGATTGGAAAAAAGGGCGATCTGCGCGCCTACAAAAGGAGCGGCGATGCCAAGGACGAGCATGATCGTCACGATTTTGGGCACAAAGGTCAGGGTCATTTCCTGAACCTGAGTCAGGGCCTGGATGAAGGCGATGGCGACACCCACGACCATGGCGGCGAGAACCGCCGGACCGGCCGCGACGAGAACCGTCCAGACTGCAGCCTGCATGATATCAAGCGCATCGGCCTCGTTCATCGTCGCATCCTTTATTCCGTAAGGGCGGCATCATACCGCCCCTTCACGATCACGAATCGGCAGGCGTATTCGAATCGGTATCGCTATCAGGTGTAGTCGCGATCGGGCCGTTCGAGAAGGTCACACCGGCCTGCAACAGCACTTTGTCACCAGCTTCGGTGATGGCGACAACGCCATCCGAATAAACTTCGACTTCCTTCACCACACCTGTGACCTTGTCGTCAGCGCTCTTGACCGTCTTGCCGACCAGATCGGAAGCGCGCGTCAGGGCTTCAGCCTGCAGCATGCTCTTCAGATGCGTGTTGGTCTTGATCGTCTGCTCGACCTGCGAGAAGCTCGCCAGCTGTGACATCTGCTGTCCGGCATCCATCGGGCTGGTCGGATCCTGGTTCTTCATCTGGGCGATGAGGAGTTTCAGGAAGCTGTCGTAGTTCAACGATGCCGCGTTGCCGTCGGTGCTGTTCGCACCGGCATTGGCCCAGGGATTTGACGCTGCCGAACTGACTGCATCTACCGCCATGGTGCTATCTCCTTGCGAATGTGTTCGATCGTTGCGGGGGTCATTTCCTGATTGTTGAGGATTTTCTCCTCGAGCGGATAGAGGCCGCGAATGGCCTTCAGCGCTTCGAAAGCCTTGCCGGAGGCAACCAGCCCGTCGATCCGCTTGAGTTCGGCCAGAACCTCATCATGCTGGAAGCAGTTCAACAGCATGCTCACGGATTTGCGGAACATGTTGGTGGACTGTTCGCGCCCTTCCGGGTTGATGAGGATCATCTGCGCGATGAAATAAAGCTGTCTGAGCGGCGTCGTCGCCTGCTCCGGCTGCAACACGTGGTTCTCAAGCAGGAACGTGACATCGTTCAGGAATTCGAGCGCCACCTTGCGATCCACACGCAAGACCGCGCCGTTGATGAAAATCTTTTCGCCCGATTTCAGCGAAATTCGAAGTGTACTTTTCATTTCAGTCCATCCCTGATGATGGTTGTCACGTCAATAATGCCCTGGAAATTCGTCGACTGACGTTTCCGGATCAGTTCGCACTCTTTCAATATCCAGATCGCAATCGAAATCAGGTTGGCCCTGAGTTCCGTGGCAAGCTGGTTGTCGGGTTGCTTCAGATCCTCAATGAAGCGGATCCAGACCCTTCGAGTGTAAAAAAGCGCTTCGATCGTATGGCGCTGGGAAGAGGAATCCTTTGCCTCCACCAGAAGTTCGATCGATTTTGTCAACGCCTGCCGCTCGCGATCTTTCGCGTTGGCGACACCATCCTCCATGATTTCGGCGTAGGAAAACTGGTACATTCATGTATCCTTTATCTGCCGCCACCTCTGTTCATCAGAGGTAGTTCACCAGACTCATTTTTTGCAGACGCGACGTGAGACTGTATGCGATTTCAATCTGCTGCTGGAGTAGATCGAGACGGGTCTTCGCCTCGTAGGTATCGATCCCCTCGATATCCAGCAGGTGGGTTTCGATGATCTTTTTCTGCGCGGCCAGTGAATCATTGGCTTTCGAAACACGGCTTTCGGAAAGGCCGAGCTGGCTCTGCTGCTGGTTCAGGCCGCTGATGGCAGTGCCGATATTGGTCACCGACTTGGTCGCCACCATTTCACGAACGTCGCTACTGACCTTTTCGTCGAGGAAGGTCATCGCCGTCATGGCCGTCATCGCGAAATAACGCATGCCCTGGGAATTGCTGTTGGTCGATGTCTCGACCACCTCGTTCTGGCTGATGCGGCTCGTCATGTTCGTGTCGCTCGCCTTGGAACCGTAGGTCGTCCAGAAATCGTAGTTCTGGCCAGCCGTCAGGTCGGCGTGCGGCGGGTTCGTCACGGTCGTGGTGCCGTTGAACACACCTTCAATATGGGTCATGAACGCCGCGGCCTGATCCTTCGACAGGCTCTCGACATTGCCGACCGGTGGCGTCTGCGCCGCCATGAATGCGTTCAGTTCCACCTCATAGGCTGCCTTCAGCGTCGAGCCTTCGGCGAAGTAGTCGTCAACCGGCTTCACATCCGTATTGATGCCGGAAAACAGAAACTCGCCATTGACCGCCGTGTTTGCGAAGCTGGTAAAATTGTTGAACGCATTCGAGATGGTTTTGGCAACTGTCGTCAGCGTCGGCGCTTCACTGCTCGTATTGGGAACAAGAACCTTCTGGATTTCCTGCGCCGCCTTCGCCATGCCATCAAGTGCCGTCTGGGACGATTTGAGGCGTTGTGTGGCGATGGAATTGACGCTGACAAGCGAGGTGATGCGGTCAATATCGCGATTGAGATCGAGACTGCGGGCCGTATTGGCACCGAGCGTGGCGCCAATATCCGCGTGTTTGCCGGTCGTCAGCTCGGTGTTGAGATTGGTCATCTCAAGCTGAGCCTTCAGGATGGTGCTGCGCATGCTGTTCTGCATCGCCAGCGATGAAATGAAGGACGTTTTCATCTGTTACCTCACCATATCCATCAGCGACTTGAGCATTTCATCGATGGTGGTCACCAGCTTCGTAGCCGCCTTGTAGGACTGCTCGATGTCCATGAGCAGCGAAAGCTCCTCATCCAGGCTGACGGCGGTGTTGTTCGAATAGGAAGCGGCGGAGCGCTCGTAGAGCGCGCTCTTCGCCTCGTTTGCCGACGTTGCGCCGGAGCGTTCCTGTTCGAGCCAACCCATGGAGTTGGTGCCGTATTTCAGGATGCTGGTATTCGTATCGATACGTGTCGACGCGTCAAAACTCATGGGCGCGTCGAATGCGGTCACATAGCTGCGTATCAGGGTGGAAAAGCCTGTTCCGCCCGTCGCTGTGGTATTGATCACATAAGCGGTACCGTTGATGCCGCCATCACGCAACAATTCCGGGTTGCCACCTTTGGAAATAATTAACGCCGGGTTGACGGTAATGCTGGCTGCGAGCCCGGGAGAGACAACGCCGGCCGCCGGAATGGTGGTTGCCGCCGGTGAGCCATAGGTGAACAGACCCGGCATGTTCGGCAGACCGCTTGCCGGATCCGCAGGCTTTTCCGCAAACATGGTGATCAGGCCGCGCGCGATTTCGTCGAGCTGGCTTTGCATCGTCGGCGCCAGGTCGTCGCGCACCTGCATCAGGCCCTGAAGCGAACCTGCCGCCGTCGAATTGCTGCCGCTGCCTGCCTTGAGGGCCACGCCATCGACATAAATCGCATTGCCGGTGGTTGTCGCATCATAACCGGGCTGCGCCTTGAAGGTCACCTTGCGCGGCACGACCTCGAACAGCGTTGCGCCTTCCGTCGTGTAAAGAGCCACATCGTTGTTTTCACGACTGACGACATTGATCCCGATGATGGAGGAAATATCCTTCAGCAGCGTCTCGCGCTGATCAAGCGCATCGCTCGGATCGCCGCCGATCGCGGTCTGCGCCTTGACCTCGTTATTGGCCTCTTCGAATTTCGTGAGAAGGCCGTTCAGCTTGTCGACCTGGAGGGAAATTTCCTTGTCGGCACGAAGCCGCATGGCCTGCAGTTCGGCAGAGGCCGTATTCAGGGAATTGGCAACGTCGCTGGCCGCAGTCACTGCCGTTGCGGCCAGTGCAGCATCGCTCGGCTTGGCGGCGTAACCGTCAAGGCTCTTCAGCAATTCCTTCATGTAGGTTGCCGGCGAGCTTTCATAATCATTGCCGCCGAAAAGGCTCTTCATCTCCTGGAGACCGGTCAGAACGGTGCTCTGACCGGAAGCAAGCGACGCGCTGGAGATGGTCTGCCTGAGAAGGCTATCATTCTGGGCACGACCGTTGGAGACGATACTCGCTCCAGCCATGGTCGTGCCGAGAATGGCGGTTCGCTTGACGTAGTTCGCATTACCGACATTGGCAATGTTTTTCGAAGTAACGTCAGTCTGCTTACCTGTATTATTGAAAATCGACTGCGCAGTATTCATTGCTGACGTGAGCGACATTCATTTGTCCTCGTGAGAATTCTTATCTCTTCAGATTGATCAGGACATCCATCAAATCCGATCCGGTCTGGAAGACTTTCGAATTCGCAGTATAGATTCGCTGAGATTCAATCATGTCGGTGAGTTCGCTGGCGATATCGACGTTCGAGCCTTCGAGCGCGCCCTTCTGGATGTAGCCGAAGCTGCCCGTCTGCGCGAAGCCGATGGTAACGACACCCGATTCGTTGCTCGGCAGATAGACGTTGCCGTTTTGCGGGCTCAGATTGTCGACGCTCGGCACCGTTGCCAGCGCCAGCTGGTAGATGTTGCGACGGCCGCCATCCTGATAAACCGCCGTCACCAGGCCGTCCTTACCGATTTCGACGTCCTTGATCTGGCTCGGACCGTTACCGTTCAGAACCGCGGTGCCGGGCGTGAACTTCGACGAGAACTGCGTCATCTGCGACAGGTCGATCTCGATCGCCTGCGCCACGCCGCTGTTGTCGTCATTGATCGTGATAGCCTTGGGCGACGCCGTCGTGAGCTTGTTCGTGGCCGGATCGAAGGCCAGCGTCACCGTCTCCTTTACGAGCGTTGCAGGGGCAGTTGCCGTATACGGGAACCCGCCATCGGTCGACTGATCCTGACGATAGACGCTCACTTCCCACTGGGGATTGCCGGAAGCATCATTGTCGATACGCGTGTAATAGAAGTCGTAGAGAACCTTGGCGCCACCGCTGTCGAACGCCGTGAGCGAGGTCTTGGCGCCAACCTTGGAGGTGGCGACGTTGTCGCTCGGACGCGAGCCCGCTGCAACAATCGCTTCGTCACGATTGAGGTTGGCCGGGAAGCTGCCTTGCGTGGAAGGAGATGCCGTCAGGCCGAAGTCATTGATGTTGATGGCCTCAAGGCCAGTAAATCCGTTGACGACCGCTGCCGGCGGGTTGGTACCATAGGGGTAACCCATCAGCAGGAAACCCGCTGCATTCTCCAGATACCCTTCCGAGTTCTTCTGGAAAGAGCCGGCTCTTGTCAGATAAGGCGTGCCGGCACCATCCTGAACCACGAAGAAGCCGTTGCCCTGAACGGCAAGGTCGGTGCTCGAGGTGGTGTAGGAGAGGTTGCCCTGCTCCGAAATGCTGTAGCGAACGTTGGACTGCACGCCGCCCGACGCATAGCTGCCCGACGAGGAGGGCAGGACGAGCGAAGAGAACGACGTCGATGCGCGTTTGTAGCCGGTGGTGCTTGCATTGGCGATGTTGTCGCCAACGGTTCCCAGCTTGTTCGCCTGCGCATTCATGCCGGACACACCGGTTCGCATAGTGCCGAAAATACTCATTCAAAAACCCTCGTGGTCATCTTCAGGGAGAAGGTAAAGCGTTTGGCTTGCGTGAAGCTGTCTGAAATACCGCGTTTGAAAAAGACCACGCGGGTCAATGAAGATCATTGCCAATCAATGCTGTAGCCAAGGAAACGCTTGGAATCGACAGGGTCGTAGCCGAGCTTTTTGCGCAGTTTCTTGCGCAGCTTGCTGATGTGGCTTTCGACAACATTTTCTTCGACGTCGTCATCGAAGATGCCGTAGATCGCGTTGAAAATCTGCGCCTTGGAAACGCGGCGTCCGCGATTGGCAATCAAATATTCAAGGATGCGACGCTCGCGGCGCGGCAGGGGAAATACCTCACCACCGACTTCCGGATCACGGCCGTCGGAGAAAACCCGGATCGGTCCCGCATCGGTGAAGTTCGAAATGACCTGCAGCCGGCGACGGATCGCCGCCGCACGTGCGAGAATTTCACGGGGGTGAACCGGCTTGCGCACGACATCGTCGACGCCGCTGTCGAACAGCGCAAGCGTCGATTCCAGCGAGGGCTGGTCGCTGACCGCGATAACCGGCGCCGTCGTGCGATCCCTGATCGCCTTCGGCAATGAAAAGCTCCGGTCGCCCTGACCGATCAGGAAGGCCTCCACGGCCGCAAGATCGCTGTCCGCCGCCGTCGAGACCCATTCCCCGAATTCGACCGGATCGAAACCGGTCGAGGGGATGCCCTCACGCCCAAATAGAGATGTATAGCCGTCTTTAACGAGCTCGCGCTCATCAACCACTACGATCATTCGTCCGCCTCCGAATCACTGTGGTGTTTTCCAATGTGGCATTGGTACGAATCGGAGGATTCAGCGACAACTGTAGGAAATCATCGATAGTTATTAATAATTGATTAACTATTTTGTGCCGATTTGATCTACATATAGTGGTTGTTAACCATATATGGTACAAAATTTTTGTGTAAAAATTTCAAAATTCCGAAAAAATCGCTTGAAGCGCCTTTTTTCAATCAATCTATCGCCACATTTCAAATTGCGAGTCTTAGACGTGTTTGCACAACCAAAGATTGTTACCCATCGCAGAAGTTTTTCGCGTTGGCAGTCCATTTTCCGTAGCCCGTCGCCACCAGATTGGCGATGACCCGGCAGACATATTTCTTCTGGGCCGGGTCATTGTTGGGGCCGGCGTGATAGCGGGCGACCGCCATAGTCCAGGTTTCATGCCTGTTGTGGAGATTGCGCAGGAACATGGCGGCATATTCGACATTGCGGCGCGGATCGAACATTTCGCGCGCGGATGTGAAGTTTTCGCCATGGAAATAATGGTTTATCTGCATGCAGCCGAGGTCGATCAGCTTGGCACCGTTGCGTTTTGCCGCCTCGAAAGTGGTCAATGCCTCCTCGGTGGAGGCGGCAAATACCGGTTTTCCCTCGATATTCATGGCATTGGGGTCGAGCCGCCCCTTGCGGCCCGTCTCGGTCAGGCCGACGGAATAAAGAATTCCCTCCGGCACCCCATATTTGCGGGCAGCGGACTGGATCTCCCTTTCACACACGCCTGATGTTGCCGAAGCCGAGGCGTTTTCAGAGGTAGACGCCATTGTCAGCAGAAGAACGGGCAGAGCCAAGAGCGCCATCCATGCCTTCATTATGCACCCCCAAATTCTCACCATTGCCCTGTCGACCGTCCCGTGCGCCGGACTCGTCACGGTTGCGCCCCGCCGCGGCCTGCTGGCCCTGCTGCTGCGCCTGCTGATTTTGTTGATTGTTGCCCTGTGTGCCCGTTTGGTCACTCTTGTCGGAAGAAGCGATGCTGATGGTGATGTTATCGACCGTCAGACCCTGCGCCTTGAGACCATCAAGGATGCTCTTGCTGTCTTCCTGGAGCTTTTTATAGGCCGCAACGCTCTCCACCGTCATGTGAACGGCGAGCTCATCACCGGCGAGACGCAGCGACATCGTCACCGATCCAAGCTCGATCGGCGTCATATGCAGCTTCAGCGTATGCACGACCTTGCCAGTGCTGCTCTGCGCCGCTGCGTTGGAGAGCGACGAACCGGGCTGCATGGCGCTGACCCATTCGGGGTCATTGGCGATGAGGCCGGTCAGGGCCGATGCGTTGGTCGACGGCGCCAGACCGATGAACCGCCGTGAATCGAGAACCGTTATTGTATCGGTCGCCTTTCCGGTGCTTTCCCGGGTATCGAACTCGACACGGCCGTCACGCTGCACCGTGCTCATATCGAGCCCGCGGGCCGCACCGGATCGCGGCGAGGAAAAGCGGTATGCCGAGGCATCGTTGCCGTTGTCCGCACCCGATCCGGCGTCGTTTCCGGCCGGTTCCATGCCCGTGTGAATGTCCTTGAGAGAAGGCTCCATTTTTCCCCGGGGCATATCGGCCTTGTCCGACTTGACGGCATCTGCCTTGCCGGCAATGGCCTGCGCGATTTCCTCAAGCGGGGTCTTCGCCGTCGCGATATCGCCGGCATTGGCCACAATCATCTTCAGCTCAGCGAGCTTCGGATCGAGCACATCTGCCGTCGTCTCGCCGTCGCTGTCGGCATCATCCTTGAGCTTCTTGCCCGCCTTGCCGTTTTCAGGCGATGTGCGGGCGGTTTTCATCGCATTGTGAAACTCCGCCGCCGTCTCCTGGGCATGGCCTTCTCCAGCATGCTCGTTGACGATAACATTCAGAAAATTCGCCTGTCGTTTGACCGGGACATCCATCTTTTCCGCCTCACCGCCAGCTTGCGCCTGCTGCTCTTCAGCCGAACCCGCCTCCTGGTGCTGTCGCGAATGGGGTGGCCGATCATCCCGAACCGTGGAAAGGGCCTCGCCGAAACTACCGCCCCTGGCGTCATCGCGCGGACCCGCGCTGCCGGCGCGTGGATCGGCCTGCGGTGCATTCACTATCGCGTTGATGGTTGCGTCGATCATGGTGCCCCCTCGCCTTTCTTTAAAAGGCTGTCGATTTCATCGAGCTTGCTGCGACCGCTCGTTACGAGTTGCCGGACGTTCTCGCCCTCATCATCAGCCTTATGGGTTTCAACCCGCCATATGCTCTTCGCCTCGGCACTGGCCGCCTCTTTTGACGGCGCATCGTGCCCGGCACCCGCTCCTGCCGTAACCCCAGCATCCGTACCCGGCTGCATGGAGGGTGGACGAACCACCTGTTCGGCGATTGCCCTTGCCGCCCCCAGCAGGGCTTTGTCACGATCCGAAAGCTGCGCCTCGGGAATTTGTCCGATTGTCTCGATCGCGCTCACCACGTCGGGCGTGCCGATATTGGAGAGACTTTCATAGAGATTTGCCTGCACTTCCGGCTGGTCCGGCATGGCAGGTGAGAGGCCTTTGACCTTCAGCGCCGCCATGCGCGCCAGCGAATCCTTGCCGCTGATCGCCGCAAGGCGCGAAAGACGCAGATAGGCTTCCTTCTGCCTCTCCGTGTCCATCATGGCGAATGTTTCCTGTATCGCCTCTTCGCCGATGGAATCGGCGCGCTTGACCACGAGCGAGACCAGGAGATCGGCAAACTGGCTGGCATAGGGCGAATGCAGGAACCGCCGCGCATAACGCTGCGCATAGTCGACACCCCGCCCCGCGTCGCCGTCTTCAACGGCAATCGCCAGCGAGCGGCGGAGCGCGGCCTCCTCCACGATGGTGCCGGGCGCTTCGAGCCGGGCTATGTCGTAGAAACCGAGGGCAGCCAGCGGATCGCGCGGGATCGTCACATTGCCGCCAATCAACGCCAGATAGGCGCCAATCCGTGTGCCGCGATATTCGGGCACCATGGCAGCGATGCTCTGCGCCACCAGCGTCCCCTTGCCGGAGAGATATTTACGCAGGATATCGGCGACGCGGCTGTCGAAATTGCCGTCCACATCGCGCGCGACCAGCAATTCAAGCGTCGCCGGATTGCCGCCGCTCATCGCATAGATAAGCGCCGCATCGACATTGCGCGGATCCTTGAAGATCGCCGGGGGAGCGCTCTTCAACCGTTCGTCGATGGTCTGGAGCAGGAAGCGCTGCATCTCGGTGGCCGAATGGTCTCCCATGGCGACCGAATCCTGCACGAATTGCAGGGAGCGCAGCATGGCATAGGGCATGAGATTGTCTTGCGATTGCGAAAACGCCTTGATCGGCTCGCCACCGAGACCGCAAAGCGTCGCTGCAAGAAAAAGCCAGCGTTTCGAGGATCTGTTCACGTTCACCCCCGATCGGCCTCAAGCAGGATTTCGATACGGCGGTTCGCATCCGCCAGAGGGTCCGTCGGCACCTGCAATCTGCGGTCCGCAAAACCCGATACCTGCTTCACCCGCTGTTCGGAGAGGCCACCGCGAACCAGCATGTAATAGGCACTATGGGCGCGATCCATCGAAAGCCGCCAATTGTCATTGGCCTCGCCCTTGAACTGCCGTCCATCGGTATGGCCGCGGATCACGACGCTGCCGCCCCGCTCCTGGAGCAATTTGCCGATCTTTTCCATGGCCAGAACCAATTCGCCCCGGGGCACGGCCGATCCGACATTAAACATCGGCGTTTCGGTCTGGTCGGAAATGGTAAGCAGCAATCCGCCTTCGGCCGGCGTCACCACCAGGCCTTCGGAGAGCTTGCCGGTAATTCCGGATATCTGCTTTTCAATCTCTTCACGCAGCGTGTCAGCCTTTTCCCACTCGGCGTCGCTGGCCTGCTGCTGCTCCGGCTGCGGTTTCGCAAGTGCTGCCTGCTCAGCGGCATCCGGGCGCTGCTGCGGCACCACGGCGGCGACTTCCATCGGTTTGCCGTCCTGCGCCTTATCTGCCGGTGTCTGTGACTGAACGGCCTCAACCGCTTCGCCGTCCTTTGCTGCCGCATCCTGCCTGCTCTCGGCAGACTGATGAGCCTCGACCGGATTCTGCTGCTGGTCGGCGCGGGTGATCTTCACCTGCTGTGTCCAGAAATCAGGATCAAAGGGATCGCGATAGGCTTCACCGCCGCTTGCACCCGTCGCCGGACCGGAATCGGCAGCGCCGCCCTCGCCCTTGGCGCTGACATTGGCCTGCTGCCCGACCTGCTGGGCGATTTCTGCCAGCACCGAATAGGGGTTCTCGAAGAAGTCGGCTTCCGAGAAATTCGACTGTTCGCCAGTCTGGGAGGTCAGGTCCTCACCCGTCGCGGCAGCGGAACCCTTCGTCACCTTTTCAGCCTGGATGTTGGACTGGTCCTTTTTCTGAATGCCCTCTTCCTTGTCCACCGGCTTTTCCAGCCCCTTGGACGAGGGTTTCTCATCGGACAACTTGATCGGATTGAAATAGCTGGCGACCGAGGCCTTGGTTTCTTCGTTCGCGGCGTTGACCAGCCACATGACGAGGAAGAACGCCATCATGGCCGTCATGAAATCCGCATAGGCGATTTTCCACGCGCCGCCATGGGCGCCATCGTGCCCGCCCTTGTGGCGTTTGACGATAATGATCTCGTTTTTACCGTGGTGGTGATTTTCGCCTTCACTCATTTCATCACCTTGCGAAGACTGGACGACCAGGCGGACATGCGCGTGACGAACACGCTCTCACCCACCTCGACGGAAAGGTCGATATCCGTGGACTCGGTAAATTTCATCGTCTCTTCTTCAAAGCCCGGCTGCGTCTTTAATTGCTCGAACAAATTTTTCGGGCCTTTCACAACAAGCGTCACGGCCTCGCCATCCGGCATGGAAGCGCGAACGACATCCGCCAGCGCCGAGACCGCCTTGAGCGAAAGCTCTTCCGTCAGAACCGGCGCGAGAATATTGGCTGTCTGTTCGCTGAGACTGGCGGCGATGGCATCGATACCCTCACGCAAGCCGCGGGACAGGAAAACGGCGATCTCTTCGAGATAGACCGAACGCAGGTCCTCAAGCTCAGCCGCGTGGGCGGCCAGCAGCTCTTCCCGCTCAGCCTGCATCTTCTCGGTGACTTCGCGGGTGGCGTCCTCGTGACCACGGGCATAGGCCGCCTGTTTTTCGCTCTCCACATCAACGGTCTCGAAGTCGTCGAAACCAATCGTCGTATCGGCAAAACCGGAGGCACCATCGGCATCCGCCAGCGGATCGCCGAAAGCCACGCCTGCCGGCTGGGCATCGCCGAAATCCTTGAGATATCGTGCAATTGACGCGCTCATGCTTGCCCCCGGCAGAACAGACCAAAAGAGCGAGACATGTTCCGTTGCCTGCGATCCAGAGCGTTCTGTCGCATTGCCGGATGGAAAACCGGGATCCACTTTTCCTGGAAATGCTCTAAGCCGTTTGGCGGCACCACCGTCATCCTTGCTACCCTGCCCGTCTCTTCCATGATTTCCGGAAGGATCACGCCATGCGATCCGCCCCATATTGCCCCGACGTTAGGTGTTCAAACTTGTGCGAGGATGAAGGCGGACCATTCAGCAAGCCTGCGCCCATTCATCCACGCGCGCGCAGGGCGGCCGAAACCGGTTACTTGAAGAGCTGGAGGATATTTTCCGCATTGGCATTGGCGATGGAGAGCGCCTGGATGCCGAGCTGCTGCTGCGTCTGCAGCGCTTTCAGCCTGGTCGATTCCTCGTTCATGTCAGCATCGACGAGACGGCCAATGCCCTTGTCGATCACATCCATCAGGCTCGACACGAAATTTTCCTGCATGTCGATGCGGCTTTGCAGCGAACCGAGACTGGAGGCCGTGCTGGTCATCGCCTCGAGCTGCTTGTCCACGAAGGACATCATCACATCGATGGCATCCGCATCGGTATAGGTGGTGCCGCCGCCGGCAAAACCGCCCATGGCCGCAGCGACGACATCGAGATTGTCGAGATCGAGTGTGGAGACGGAAAAACCGAGGGAACGAGCGATGGAGGTCTGGCCGCCGCTCGTATCGTAAAACCAGTCATTGCCAGTGGTGTCACGATAGGCAGAGGAAACAGTCGTTCCGCCGCTCGACGGGTCTGTTGCCGTCACCTTGACCCACACATTTTCCGCAAGACGGAGATAATTGTCGGCCCCGCCACTATAGACATTCGGATCCGTATTCGTATCCGCCGTCGCGGCATTCAGAACGCCAATTTGCGCGTCGGTGAGTTTCGGCAGGACGTAACCCGTCTTCGTTACCGTGCCTGCGGTCGTCGACGTCTGGGTGACTTCATATTCCGTCTTGCCGACAAAAACGGCGCTCTTGTCGAGAATACCCAGCTTTCCACCGCTCAGGTCGAAAAGGACGGTGCTGCCATCGAGCTTGTAGTCAACGGTGGTGACGCCGACATTTCCTGAGCCCGTTCGCGTGAAGGATGCAACTACCTTCTTCGTGATGGGTTCTTCGGCCGGCGGCGTGCCACCGTTGCTGATGCTGGCCTGCAGCCAGTTTTCACCCGAGAAGGAGGCGGATTCGGAAATGCTTTTCAGCTGCTCCTGAAGCTGCTTGATTTCATCCTGGATCTTGCCGCGGTCGGCGCCAACGCCATAGGCGGCAACAAGCTTGGCCTTGATCTGCTTGACAACCTCGATCGTGCTTTCAAGCGCGTCATAGGCAGTGTCGACCTTGGCGGCGCCCAGACCCAGGGCATCCTGCACCGCGGAAAGCGCATTATTGTCGGAGCGCATTGTCGTCGAGATGGACCAGTAGGCCGCATTGTCCGCCGCAGTCTCGACACGATAACCGGAGGACACCCGGGCCTGTGTCGTTTCCAGATTCTTGTCGATCATGCGCAGGGTCTGCAGCGCGGCCATTGCCGCCGCATTGGTCAAAATGCTGGTCATGGGATCCACCCAATTCAAAATGTCAGAAAAATCCGGCGCTTCGCCGAAAACGAGCAGGGGCATCATGCGCATCGGCAATGGCTGAAACCGGCCACCGCGACCTGCCGTTCGTTAACAAATCGTTAATGCGATAGGTAACAAACAACAACGCTGATTTGCAAGGCGTTCCTTGGCTTCACAGAACGGTTTTGCATAAACCGGCAGGCTTCAGGCAAGCTCGGGCGAAAAAATGCCCCAATGAGGCCGTCGCACCCGTGATTTTCGCAGGCACGACGGATAATCGATCAAAATGTCCGGTGGTCTGGTTCAGGCCGCTTCACCCTGACGGGTCGGCACGAATCGGGCCGCCATCAGGCTCTGACGCAGAAATTCGGTATTCTCGTCCGGATTTTCGGAAGGGTTCTGAAACGAGACATGGTTGATCTCGACCGCCGCATGGTCGTTCGCGAGAATCAAACGCGCATAGACCGTGGCGCCCTTCGGCTTAAGCTCCAGATCCAGAGTGATCTCCGGCGCGCCTTCCCATTCGAGCTTATATTCGCCACCCGCGCCGAAGTTGATCGTGCCCGGATGATAATAGAGTTCCGCGGCAGACGAGACGAGGTCAGCTATGCTGCCATTGCACTCGAATCTGAGCAGCGAAATCAGGTCGGCCGGGTCTAGCAGGCGTAGTTCGGTGGCGATCGGGTTGATCGCCTCTGCGACGATCATTTCCCGCTGTTCAGAATAGGCGGATTTTTTCATTGGTTTTATTGAACCCGTATTTTCGATGACTTCATGGCGTAAACCCGATGAACGAGTTCAGCCACAGCCTTATAAAAGGCTGGTGGAATCACACTATCGATCGAGACTTGCGCAAACATGGAGCGTGCGAGCGGTGGGTCTTCAAAAACGGGGATATTATTTTCTTCCGCAATCTCGCGGATTTTCAATGCGATAAGGTCCTGGCCCTTGGCAACGACGATCGGCGCGTCGCTTTCTTCGCGCACATAACGCAACGCCACCGCAAAGTGTGTGGGGTTGGCGATGACAAGCGTTGCGCGCGGCACGTTGTTGATCATGCGGCGGCGGGCACGGTCACGCGCGATCGAACGCTGCCGCGATTTGACCACGGGGTCGCCCTGCGACTGCTTGTACTCTTCCTTCACCTCATGCTTCGTCATTTTCAGCTGGCTGAACCAGTGGTGGCGCGTCCACAAAAGGTCGACGGCGGCGAGCAGCGCGGTCGACAGCAGGATCACCACCATCATTTTTTTGACGATCTCGACAACCCTGACGAAAATCACCTGCGGATCGGAAAACATCAGGTCGATGAGACTGTAGAAATCGCCGCGCAGCGCAAAGAACATGATCACCGAAACGATCAATATCTTGAACAGCGATTTGCCGAATTCAACGAAACCCTGCTTGCTGTAGATACGTGTGAAACCCTTTGCAGGCGAGACACGCGACCATTGCGGACGTACCCTTTCAAGCACCGGCGACGGCAGGTTTTGTAAAAACGACGAAGCGAGGCCGAAGACGATGAACATGATCATGGCCGGCATGAGCAGATAGGCCATGGATGTGCCGAGAAAATAAAGCAGCGACAGGGCGTCAGGCCGGGTGCTGAGATCCCATTGCTCGGGCTGGCCGAACAGGTCCTTCAGTGTGACACCGATGCGACCGGCACCATCGGGCAGAAAGAAAACCAGATAACAATAAAAGGCGAGCGACGAGGCAAAGATCGGCACTTCGCGAGAAAATGGAAGGTTGCCCTTTTCGGCCGCATCGCGGAGTTTTTTCTCCGTCGGGGCTTCTGTTTTACTGTCCTTGTCCTGATCGTCTGCCAAGGCACGTTCCCGGGATAAAAAAGGCCCGCCGATCCCGGCAGGCCGTCATCCCGAAATTAGCGCCCATGGTCGGCCATCGCAATGGCCGCGTCTGCCAAGGGTGTGGGTTATCAACCGGCTTCCGCTTAAGCCGCCGCCGATTGTTCGTCCGTGGAGGCTTCCTTCAGCTGAATCTGGCCGGAATTGGCCAGGCGGATGGCTTCCTGCGCCACGGCGCGGCGCGCGATCGCCACTTCGCGGGTGTTGACCGAGGCCTGCGGCACGGCGAGATCCGATTCGATCATGCGGCGCTGACGCGGGCTGATGCTCGACAGGACACATTCCTTGATTTCCGCCGTGGCGCTGCGCAGGGCCATGGTGAGAACATCTGCCGAGACATCGTTGAGCAGCAGAACGCGGCTGCGCTGCGGCATGAACATGATGTCGTCGAAGAGGAAGATCTTCGGCTTGACCTTGTTGGCGGCTTCCTTGCTCAGCGTTTCGAGCGAGCTGAGCAGCGTGTCGACCTGCGGCTTTTCCATTTCGTTCATCAGATCGGCAACCTTCGTGGAACCGCCCGCATTGCGCTCTGCCTCGATCTCGTTGATGAGGTTGACCACACGCTTCTCGATGATCTGCGCAGCCGTGGGGCTGACTTCCTTCATGTTCACCGTACGGTTCATGATATCGGCGCGCTGTTCTTCCGGAATGGTGAGAAGGACCTTGGCGCCGAAGGACGACGGCAGCATGGAGAGGATATAGGCGATGGTCTGGGGATGCTCGCGCAGCAGGAACTTGCCGACGAATTCCGGCTCGGCTTCCTGCAGGCGGTCCCAGATCGACGCCTCATAGGCCTGGAACGCTGCACGGCGGCCAAGAAGGCTGTCGACCTCCTCCGGTGTCAGGCCTTCTTCGAGAATGCTTTCGATCGCCTTGGCATTGTCCATCAGACCCGTTCCTTCGGTGAACAGGTCTTCGAACTCCGCCACGATCTGTGCGAGTTCGTCCGGGGGAATGACGCGCAGCGTCTGGGCCGAGGAAATGATCAGCTGCAATTCGTGCTGCGTGAAAAACTTCAGCAGCTTGCCGGCGACGCCCTTGCCCATGGCAAGAAGCACCGCGGCCGCCTTGTCGGCCTGAGACAACGGCTTGCCCGCAAGGGGGTTACCGAAATCCTCGAAGTCCATCATGGTCTTTCCTCTCCGTCCCCACAGGGATCAGGCTTTTCTCGTACTCATTACTTCAATCAATTTTACGCCGAAGCGCGTATCGTCGTCTTCAAGTACCGTTATTTCACCGCGCGCAATACGGCGGCCATTCACCATGATTTCAACCGGTTCGCCGATCTTGCGGTCAAGCGCGATCGTCGCACCTTCCTCGAGGCTCATCAGACCCGAAACCAGCATCCGGCTGGTGCCGAGAACGATCTGGACATCGATCGGGATATCCATGATCAGGTCCATATTGTCGGACAATCCGCTGCCAAGCGGCGCCTTGACGCCCGCGACCTGCGGGGCGGCGGCAAAATCATCCATCGCAAAATCGGTCGACCCGCCACCGAAGGCGGAAAGGTCGCTGTCAGCGGAAGCATCGTCCGCGCTTCCGAAATCGCCGAAGTCACCAAAGTCGGATAGCGAACCTTCCGCATCCGTCTTGAGGACGCCGCGCAGATCGCCGATAGCCTGGTCGATGTCGCCGCTGTCTTCAAGCGACGGCAGTACCGCATCATCGGTCACAGGTGTTTTCTTCGTAGCCATGCGCTGATTATTCCCTTTGAAACTTGCGTCAACCTGCCCAAAACCCCAAAAGGCCGGGGCAGGATTTAACCCATCAAATGTCGCAGAATCTCGTCGTCCGTGCTGACATTGTTCTTTACCCGAACCATGTAGCGGTCGCCGGACTTGCCGAATTCGCAATTATAGAGTTTGGAGCCGTTGGCACTGACCTCGACGCCGATATCGTCCTGCTTCAGATCCTGAAACGGAATGACGTCGCCGGCCACCAGCCTGGAGATCGTCCGCAGGGTCAGCGTTTCGAGCTTGATGCGCGCCTCGAGCGTTACCTGCGATCTCTTCACCTGCTGCGAAATCATATCCATCCATTCTTCCTGCTTCTTCAGCGCCTGGGCTGAAGCCTTGGGAGCGACGATGGATGTCTTGAGCAGGGGCCGCTGCGGAACGATGAGAGAAAATTCCGACGCGACCTTACCGATATTGATCTTCATGCGAATGGTAACGCCGTAAAGGCCGGCGATCATTTCGTCAAAGGCGCTTTTTCCATTGGCATTGAAGGGCGGATCGATGGTCGCCTCGAAACCACCAGGTGCATTGACGCCCGAGCGCAGGACACCCGCGATGCGTCCGAGAACCATGGCCGCAAGGTCGAGTTCGATATGGGACAGGCTGCGCTCATCAGGCTCGCCGATGGTGTCAGGGGCCGCACCCAGCATGCGCTCCATGAGCGCGATGACGAAGCCGTTGCCGACAGCCATCATGAAATTGGGGCACCAGTTGCGCAGCGAACAATCGGCGACGGCGACATTCTGCCCGACATTGGCGATGAGATCGGTCATCAGCCCCGATTCGGAACCGAGATATTCGACCTCTATCGCAATGCCGGTCTCGCTGTGAAAGATGTCCGGCAGGAATTCGCTGTAGAGATGGCCGATATCGGAACCGATCTTGGCGATCGTCCTGCGGTCGGAAAGCCCTCCCGTGAGTTTCGCGAGCAGGGCGGTATCGATGGCGGGGGCTCTTTGGGGTGCAGCTTTAGCCATCGTCATGCCGCCTTGTTTTCGCCGCCGGGGTTCATCATCTCCTGCTCGACGGCGTCGATGGACGGCCGCTCATAGTTGGAGATGGTCTTGCGGCCGTATTCGAGCGCGACCTGCGGCACCGAGCCGTTCATGTAGGCGATCAGCGTCTGCTTGACGATGATGTAGAGGCGGTGCTGCTTGGTGCGGACGATCTTGACCTGCGAGGCGAGCGGATTGCAGATCGAATAGGACAGGATGATGCCGAGCATGGTGCCGACGAGTGCGGCGCCAATCAGGCCACCCAGAACTTCAGGCGATTCGTTGATCTTGCCCATGGCCTTGATGACACCGAGAACCGCCGCGACGATACCGATGGCGGGGAAGGAATCGCCCATGGTGGTGATCGCGTGGTATGGCTTCAGCTTGTCGGTCAGGATGGTTTCGATTTCCTCATCCATCAACGCTTCGATTTCATGGCTGCGGGCGTTGCCGATAATGATCAGGCGGACATAGTCGCAGATGAACGAGGTCAGTTCCTTGTTCTTCAGGACCGAAGGTGCGCTCTGGAAGATCGAGGATTCTTCCGGATTGTCGATATGGGCCTCGATCTCGTTGCGCGACTTCGTGCGCAGGTCGCGCATCAGCGAATAAAGCACGCCGAGCACGTCGAGATAGTTTCGCTCCTTGGGCACCGAATGTTTGAAGGCCTCGCCGAGCGCCTTGCCCGAGTCCTTCACGACCTTCATCGGGTTCGCCATGATGAAGCCGCCGAGGCCGGCGCCACCGATAATCAACAATTCGAACGGCTGAACCAGCACGTCCAGATGGCCGCCCATCGCCATGTAGCCGCCGATGATGCAGCCGAAGGTGATTATAAGTCCAATTACAATATTCATTGATCGACCACGCCCGAACAGTGTTCCATGCCGCCATCTCTAGAAAATGTGGCTTGCGTGAACCTGTCCGCGAGGCCTCCTGCTCGCTTCCCCATCAGCCAGTTTCGCACAAGCAAGCTGCGGCACTATGCCGGCAAAGGCGGACGTGCGCCTTGAGATCGGGATCAAACGAGAGCGGCGGTTCAGTGACTTCCACCTACACCAGCTACAGACTGATCAGTCATGACATCGGCAAGTCGCTCGAGCGCGTGTCGAAGCAGCCCGACGTGGCGCGCGAGACCGAATATTACCGGTCGAAAATCGGCGATGTAAAATCCATCGACGATTTCATGGCAGATACCCGTCTCTATAATTATGCGCTGAAAGCCCACGGCCTCGAGGACATGGCCTACGCGAAAGCCTTCATCCGCAAGGTGCTGGCGGAAGGCACAACCAGCAAGGACGCCTTCGCCAACAAGCTTTCCGATAGTCGTTATGCCGATCTTGCAAAATCGCTGGACTTTGTGAGCTTCGGGGCAGCCACGACCGCAACTGAGGCGGCGCAGTCCGGCGTCATCAGCAAATACACACGCCAGACCCTTGAACAGGAGGCGGGTGACGACAATAACGGCGTCCGTCTTGCCCTTTATTTCGAGCGCATGGCGCCGAATATCAAATCGGGCCTCGACTTTCTGGCAGACGACGCGCTCGCGCAGGTGTTCCGCACGGCCTACAACCTGCCCGACGAATTTGCGGCAGCAGATGTCGAGAAACAGGCCGCTCTCATCGAAAAAACCATCAATATCAAGGATCTGCAGGATCCTGAAAAGGTCGGCAAGCTGCTCGAGCGTTTCACCATCATGTGGGAAATGCAAAATCCCTCGACGACCTACGATCCCCTTGCCGTTTTCGGCTCCTCCAGCGGCTACGGCATTTCCCCTGACCTGCTGATCTCCATCAACTCCCTGAAACTCGGAGGCAAATGATATGCAATCCGGACTATACGTCGCCCTGTCCTCGCAGATCGCGCTGGAGCGCCGTCTCACCACCATTTCCGACAATATGGCGAATGTGAACACGGTCGGCTTCCGCGGCTCCGAAGTGAAATTCGACGAAATGGTCGCCAAGAACCACAATGACATGAATGCCAAGGTGGCTTTCGTATCGCAGGGCAACGACTACCTCTCCACCCGTCAGGGCGCTTTCGAACAGACCGGCAATTCCTTCGATTTCGCCATCAAGGGCGATGCCTGGTTCTCGCTGGATACGCCCGATGGCCAGATTCTGACACGCGACGGCCGCTTCACCATGCGCCCGGACGGCGCGCTCATCTCCTCGAACGGTTATCCTGTGCTCGACGCGGGCGGCGGTCCCATCCAGCTCAATGCGAATGGCGGCCCGATCACCGTCGGTCTCGACGGCGCCATCAGGCAGAACGAAAACATCGTCGCCACGCTCGGCATCTTCCAGGCGGATTTCTCGCAAGGCTTCCTGCGCCATCCCAATAGCGGTGTGAAGCCCGTGGCCCAGCCGACACCGGTCGTCAACAACCACGAGGTCGGCGTTGTTCAGGGTTATCTGGAAGAATCGAACGTCAACGGCATTTCACAGATGACGCAGCTCATTCAGGTCAACAGGGCCTTCGAGAGCATTTCCTCGCTGATGCGCGACACCGAATCCACCTTCGGTGAGGGGATCAAGACGCTTGGCGGCGCGCGTTGAGGAACTGAGTGATGACAATGCCGGAATCCATGCTCTCGGCCCACGCGATCTCTCCGAAGCTCGCCCAGCTGGCAAGCCTTGCCGGGCACTATGCCGATCCGGAGTTTTCCGTGTCGCCGGGCGGTCATGTCCGTACCATCGCCGCCGGACACTATACGGTTTCCGGCCTTTCACGGCATGTGAGGCTTGGCGAATTCGTCGCCCATCGCAGCGCGACCGGCATTCATCTCGGCGAAGTGGTGCGCGTGGAACCGGATATCTGCTATGTCTGCCCGATCGAACCGGGCGAACCGATCGGCATCCACGACACCGTCATTCGCAAGGGTGCATTCCGCGTCGCGCCTGACGACAGCTGGTGCGGGCGCACCATCAATGCGCTTGGCGAACCCATCGACGGTAAAGGCCCGCTTGCCTCGGGCACCGAGCGTCGTTCGATTTCCAACAACGCGCCGCCTTCGATGACGCGCAAGCGGGTGGAAACGCCCTTTAAAACCGGCGTGCGGGCGATCGATATATTTTCGCCCCTGTGCCTCGGTCAGCGCCTCGGCATTTTCGCCGGTTCGGGTGTGGGTAAATCAACGCTGCTGTCGATGCTCGCCAAGGCCGACGCCTTCGACAAGGTCGTCATCGGGCTGGTGGGCGAGCGCGGCCGCGAAGTGCGGGAATTCATCGAAGACACGATGGGCGAGAACATGGGCAAATCCATCGCCGTCGTCGCAACCAGCGATGAAAGCCCGATGCTGCGCAAGATGGCCCCGCTTTCCGCCGTCACCATCGCCGAACATTTCCGCGACCAGGGCGACAACGTCCTTCTCATCATCGACAGCGTCACCCGTTTCGCCCATGCGATCCGCGAAGTCGCGGTCGCTTCGGGCGAGCCGCCGGTGGCACGTGGTTACCCAGCCTCGGTCTTTACCGAATTGCCGCGCCTTCTCGAGCGGGCCGGACCCGGCGCCGAAGGCACCGGCACCATCACCGCCATCGTCTCCATTCTGGTCGACGGCGACAATCACAATGATCCGATTGCCGATTCGACCCGCGGTATTCTCGACGGCCATATCGTGCTGGATCGCAGCCTCGCCGAAGAAGGCCGCTATCCGCCGATCAATCCGCTCGCTTCGATCTCGCGTCTGGCCAAGAAAGCCTGGACGCCGGATCAGGAAAAGCTGGTCTCGCGCCTCAAGGCGCTTGTGCACCGCTTTGAGGAAACGCGGGATCTGCGGCTGATCGGCGGCTATCGTCCAGGGACCGACCCCGATCTCGACATGGCGGTGAAGCAGGTTCCGATCATCTACGAAACGCTGAAACAGCTTCCGAACGAACCGGCGGCGCAGGACGCCTATGCCGATCTGGCGACTGCGCTGCGTGGCGGAGTGCAAAATAATCAGCCGCAGGTAAACCCGAGAATGAGAGGCTGATCAGTGAAAAAGAATCAGATCGACAATGGCGATGTCGGGGATGTACGGCCGCAGCCTCCTTTTTTCACGCTCGACCGTATTCTGGCGTGGACGGGAATAGGGCTTGCCGCCGCTGCGGCCTTCTTTCCGTGGTATGTGTTCTTCAATGAGGACAAGTTCGGAATAAAGGTGGCAGGCGGCGATCGCACGCGCGACCTGCCCCATACCGGCCCGCGTGAAGTCTTCAGTGTTTCCCCCATGGCGATGACCAACCGCAACAAGGAAGACATGCCGCCACCGGCAGAATTGCCGGATATGCTGACAACGGCGACCGTCAGCGGAAACGGCAAGGAAAAACAGAACGACCTTGCAGCCGGGCTTGAAGATCAGCCCTTCCCCGGCCAGACCTCCTTCCGCCTGCTGCATGTTTCCAACGGCCGCGCGTTGATCGAAGACGGATCGGGCATGTATGTGGTGCGGGTCGGCTCCACATTGCCCGACAATGCGCGCCTGACGAAGATCGAGCAGCGCGGCGGCCAATGGCTGATAGAGACCTCTTCCGGGAAGACCTATCATCCCGAGAAGTAGTCAGATCATTCAGCCCGTATTGCTGTCAGATTTGGCAATGATTTAGCATCCGCACACCGTGGCTGGATGCCGGATTTAGTCCGGCATGACGGAGAGGTTTTGATATCCCAAGGCGCACCGCATCTGCGGTGTGCCTTTTTCGTTTCCACGACAGCCTTCGAGATCACATTCTCCCCTTCTCCGCATCTTCGCCCTCCCCGCAAGTCTGACGCAAGATTAGCGCCGTAGGTTCGGGCCATACGAGATGGAGAAGTCTATGCAACCGATTCAACTGTTCGATCTGGCATCCCGCCAAGCGGAATGGCTGAGCGTGCGGCAGGAAGTCGTGGCGACCAACATCGCCAACGCCAACACACCGAAGTTCCGCGCCAAGGATGTCAGCCCTTTTGAAGCCGTGATGCAGGCCACCGACCAGCAGGTCGGCATGGCGAAGACCCATCCCGCCCATTTCGGTGCAAGCGCCCTTAGCGAAAACATCGCTCTGCGCGACAACCCGGTCAATAACGAGATCGGCATGCAGGAATCGGGCAATTCGGTCGCGCTTGCGGAAGAAATGACCAAGACCGGCGAGATCAAGCGGCAGTACGACCTGAACGCCAATCTCGTCAAATCCTTCCATCGCATGATGCTGATGACGGTAAAGAGGTAAGCCATGGATCCCTTGAGTGCGGCGAGCAAGATCGCTGGCAGCGGCCTGGAAGTGCAGTCCACACGACTGCGCATCGTGTCCGAAAACATCGCCAACGCCAGATCGACCGGCGACACCCCGGGCGCCGACCCCTATCGCCGCAAGACCGTCACCTTCGGCTCGGAGCTCGACCGCGCCAGCGGCGTGGAACGCGTGACGGTGAAGAAGCTTGGCGTCGACCGGGGCGACTTCGTCAATGAATACGATCCCGGCAACCCTGCCGCCGATACCAACGGCATGGTGAAGATGCCGAACGTCAACATCCTGATCGAAATGGCCGATATGCGCGAAGCCAACCGCAGCTACGACGCCAATCTTCAGGTCATCCGCCAGACACGCGACCTCGTCGCTTCCACCATCGACCTTCTGAAGGCATCGCAATGATCGACGGCATCAAGCAACTCAGCTCCCTTTCGCTCACGCGCGGCGCAAGCGGCGTTTCCTCGCTGACGGAAAGCGTTTTCGGCAGCCAGCAGACGACGCCCGCCCAGCAGACGGGTGCAAGCTTCGCAAGCGTTCTCGGCAACGTATCGATCGATGCGATGAACAACCTGAAGAAAGCCGAAGTTGCCTCCTTCGAAGGCATTCAGGGCAAGGCGAATACGCGCGAAGTGGTCGATGCCGTGCTTTCGGCCGAGCAGTCGCTGCAGACCGCCATCGCGCTGCGCGACAAGATCGTGTCGGCCTATCTCGACATTACCAAGATGCAGATCTAGCCCAGCAGGAATATTGACATGAGAGCTCTTGCCATCGCTGCCACCGGTATGGACGCCCAGCAGACCAATCTGGAAGTCATCGCCAACAACATCGCCAACATCAACACCACCGGCTACAAGCGCGCGCGTGCGGAGTTCACCGATCTGCTCTACCAGACCGAGCGCATGCAGGGCGTGCCGAACCGCGCCAACCAGGCGATCGTGCCGGAAGGCGCCAATATCGGTCTCGGCGTGCAGACTTCGGCCGTGCGCAACATCCACACCCAGGGCAACCTGATCGAAACCGGCAACAAGCTTGATGTGGCGATCATCGGACAGGGCTGGTTCCAGATCGAGGCGGCCGACGGTTCGACGCTCTACAGCCGCGCCGGCGCCTTCAACAAGAATGCCGATGGCAATCTCGTGACGGTCGATGGCTATAACGTCATTCCCAACATCAATATCCCGACCGACGCGCAGGACATCACCGTTACCCGCACGGGTCAGGTGACGGCCCGTATCGGCAATGCCGCTGAATTCACCGAACTCGGCCAGCTCACCATCGCCAACTTCGCCAACGAAGCGGGTCTGAAGCCACTCGGCGACAACCTCTTTGCCCAGACGCCGGCTTCCGGCGACGCGGTCATCGGCGTGCCTGACGATCCGAGCTACGGCTACATCAAGCAATCCTACCTCGAAGGCTCGAACGTCGACGCCGTCAAGGAAATCACCGACCTGATCACGGCGCAGCGCGCCTATGAGATGAATTCCAAGGTCATCACCACCGCTGACGAAATGGCTTCGATTGTCAGCAAGAACCTGAAGTAAGAACGGAAAGGCAGGCGAACATGAGGTTTGGCCGGAACAATAGCAGCTACAGAACGGCGCTCGTCCGTATGTGCCTGGCGTCTGCCTTTTCACTGGGGGTTTTTGCGCCCGCATCGGTGCCGGCTCTGGCCCAGGCGCCGATGGCGCTGGTTCCCACACGTACCATCTATCCCGGCGAGACGATTACGCCCGAACAGGTGAAGCCGGTGGAAGTGACAAACCCCAATATTTCCTCGGGCTATGCCAGCGACATCAGCGAAGTCGAAGGCATGATCTCCAAGCAGACCCTGCTTCCCGGCCGCACCATTCCCGTCGCGGCACTGCGCGAACCCTCGCTCGTCGTGCGCGGCACCAGCGTCAAACTCGTCTTCACCATCGGCAACATGACGCTGATGGCTTCGGGAACGCCGATGACCGATGGATCGCTCGGCGAGGTCGTGCGTGTGCGCAACATCGATTCCGGCGTGATGGTCAGTGGCACGGTCATGAAGGACGGAACCATTCAGGTGATGGCGAAATGAGAGTGCTTCGTATCATAGCCGCGGCCATTCTGATTTCAGCCCAGCCGTTCCTTTCCATGCCCGCAGCCCATGCCGATACGTCCCGCATCAAGGATATCGCATCGCTGCAGGCCGGGCGGGACAACCAGCTGATCGGATATGGTCTCGTCGTCGGCTTGCAGGGCACGGGCGACAGCCTGCGGTCCTCGCCGTTTACCGAGCAATCCATGCGCGCGATGCTACAGAATCTCGGCATCACCACGCAGGGCGGCCAGTCAAACGCCAAGAACATCGCCGCCGTGATGGTGACGGCCAATCTGCCGCCTTTCGCCAGCCCCGGCAGCCGCGTCGACGTGACGGTCAGTTCGCTGGGCGACGCAAACTCGCTGCGTGGCGGAACGCTTATCATGACCTCGCTCTCCGGTGCGGACGGTCAGATCTATGCGGTCGCGCAGGGTGCGCTGATCGTCAACGGCTTTTCGGCCCAGGGCGACGCTGCGACGCTGACGCAGGGCGTGACAACCTCCGCACGCGTGCCGAACGGCGCGATCATCGAGCGTGAACTGCCGTCAAAGTTCAAGGATTCGGTCAATCTCGTCCTTCAGCTGCGCAATCCCGATTTTTCGACCGCGGTCAGGGTTGCCGATGTCGTCAACGCCTTTGCGCGCGCCCGTTACGGCGATGGTATCGCCGAGCCGCGTGATTCACAGGAAATCGCAGTGCAGAAGCCCCGCACCGCCGATCTGACCCGCCTGATGGCGGAAATCGAGAACCTGACGGTCGAGACGGATACGCCCGCCAAGGTCGTGATCAACGAACGCACCGGCACGATCGTCATTGGCGCGGATGTGCGCATCTCCCGCGTCGCCGTAAGCTATGGAACGCTGACCGTGCAGGTGACCGAATCGCCGCAGGTCATCCAGCCCGCGCCATTCTCGCGCGGCCAGACGGCCGTGCAGCCGCAGACGGATATCATGGCAATGCAGGAAGGCAGCAAGGTCGCCATCGTCGAAGGGCCTGACCTTCGCACGCTGGTTGCCGGTCTCAACAGCATCGGGCTCAAGGCGGATGGCATCATCGCCATTCTGCAAGGCATCAAATCCGCCGGCGCCCTTCAGGCGGAGCTTGTGCTGCAATGATGAAAAGTCTGAAGAAAAACCATTTCTCGAATGGCCTTGCCCGCTTCGCAGCGGTGGCATCGCTGCTTTTCCTGCTGCCGGCCGCCGGCGCGGAAAGCCAGCAGAACGTGGTGTCGGAACTCAGTACGCAGGATGAAATCCAGAAATTCTGTACCAATATCGCCGATGCCGCGCGCGACCAGCGTTATCTGATGCAGAAGCAGGAGCTTGAAAAGCTTCAGTCGGACGTCAACGAGCGCATTGCCGTGCTGGAAGACCGCAAGGCGGAATATGAGGACTGGCTGGCGCGGCGCGAGCATTTCCTCAATCAGGCAAAAAGCAATCTCGTCGACATCTACAAGACGATGAAGGCGGACGCCGCCGCACCGCAGCTTGAAAAGATGCATGTGGAGATTGCCGCCGCCATCATCATGCAGCTGCCGCCGCGCCAATCCGGTCTCATCCTAAGCGAAATGGATGCGCAGAAAGCCGCAACCGTCGCCGGCATCATGTCGCAGGCAACTGACAAAAACACTTCGAAGGATCCTTCATGAGCACGCGTCGTCTTCCGGCCCTCCTCCTGCCGCTCGCTCTGCTGGCCGGCTGCCAGAACAACCAGACCCTGAAGGAAATCGGCAATGCGCCCGCGATGAGCCCGATCGGCAGCGGCCTGCAATTCAGCCAGACGCCGCAGATGGGCATGTATCCCAAGCAGCCAAAACACATGGCCAGCGGCTATTCGCTGTGGAGCGACAGCCAGGGAGCACTGTTCAAGGATCTGCGCGCGCTGAATATCGGCGACATCCTGACCGTCAACATCCAGATCAACGACAAGGCCGATTTCGATAATGAAACGGAGCGTAACCGCACGAATTCCAGCGGCCTGAACTGGAAGGCCAATGCGGAGATCCTTGGCTGGAACCCGAAGGCCGATTCCAGCATCAATTACGGTTCCGATACCGACACCCAGGCAAAGGGCAAGACCAAGCGTTCCGAAAAGCTGACGCTCCTCGTGGCCGCCGTGGTGACCGGCATTCTCGAAAACGGCAACCTCATCATCAGCGGTTCGCAGGAAGTGCGCGTCAACCACGAAATCCGTATCCTGAATGTCGGCGGTATCGTCAGGCCGCAGGATGTCGATGCGCAGAACATGATCTCCTACGAGCGCATCGCCGAAGCACGCATCTCCTATGGCGGTCGCGGCCGTCTGACGGAAGTGCAGCAACCGCCGGTCGGTCAGCAGGTCGTCGACCTGTTCTCGCCCCTCTGACGCCGGCATGCGGGAACGGGACTGATCCATGGAAAACGAACAGGCTGAGAGCAAGAAAAAGTCCTCCCCGCTGGTCATGACCATCGCCGGCGTTGCTATCCTCACATTGCTCGGTGCAGGCGGCGGCTGGCTTGTGGGCGGTATGATCGCCCCCAAGATCGCCGGCGCCGAGACGGCCGCGAAAGCGCCGGAAGCTGCCGGTGAAAAGGGTGGCAAAGACGCCGAAGGCATCGAAAAAATTTCCGCCGAGGCGAACGGCATCGTCCAGCTCGACCCCATCACCACCAACCTCGCCTACCCTGCGACGAACTGGGTGCGGCTCGAAGTGGCGCTGATGTTCAAGGGGCCGGTGGAAGTGGGTCTCGCCGAGGATATCCACCAGGATATCATGGCCTATGTCCGCACCGTCTCCCTTCAGCAGCTGGAAGGGCCGCGTGGCTTTCAATATCTTAAGGATGACATTCAGGAACGAGTTGACCTGCGCTCTCAAGGGCGCGTATCCAAGGTCATGTTCCGGACCTTTGTCATCGAATGATTCGATTTCTTGTTACCATCGCCGTCCTCCTCGCCTTGCCGGGCCTTGCCAATGCCCAGCAATTTCCGTCCGATCTGTTCAATACGCAGATAGACGGATCCGTTGCGGCATGGATCATCCGTACCTTCGGTCTTCTGACGGTTCTCTCCGTCGCGCCCGGCATTCTGATCATGGTCACGAGCTTCCCGCGCTTCGTGATTGCCTTTTCGATCCTGCGCTCGGGCATGGGGCTCGCATCGACCCCGTCCAACATGATCCTGCTGTCGATGGCGATGTTCATGACCTTCTACGTCATGTCGCCGACCTTCGACAAAGCCTGGACGGACGGCGTGCAGCCGCTTTTGCAGAACCAGATCAACGAACAGCAGGCCGTAGAGCGCATCGCCGAGCCCTTCCGCACCTTCATGAACGCCAATACGCGTGACAAGGATCTGAAGCTCTTCGTCGATATCGCCCGCGAGCGCGGACAGGAAGTGATGACCAACAATGTCGTCGACTACCGCGTGCTGGTTCCTGCCTTCATGCTGTCGGAAATCCGGCGTGGTTTCGAGATCGGTTTCCTGATCATCCTGCCGTTCCTGGTCATCGATCTGATCGTCGCCACCATTACCATGGCGATGGGCATGATGATGCTGCCGCCCACCTCCATTTCGCTGCCGTTCAAGATCCTGTTTTTCGTGCTGATCGACGGCTGGAACCTGCTTGTCGGCAGCCTCGTCAGATCGTTCAACTAACGGCAATCTGTGCCGGACTGACACCGCTTAACCCTGTTCTTTAACCCCGCATGCCCAAGGCTGCGGGGTTTTTGCGTTTTAACGCTTTGGTTACCAGCTTTACTGATGACTTGGTAACTATATTTTTAAATTAAAAACTCACCAATAAGATAAATTCAAAACTAACCATAAGTATTTTCCAGTATTTCTTAACGTTCAAATTAATCATTGGGCAATTTTTCGCTGCGAGATTTGCCCCACACACAACGGGTTTGGTTTCCGAAACTAAGCATTTCTGAACCGAGTGGCATGAAGCCGAAACGTTGCGACCGGTAATACAAAGTCCGGAATGTCCCCACTCCAGTATCTCGTAAACAAGGGACACATTTACTATGGCAAGCATTCTCACCAACATTAACGCAATGTCCGCTCTTCAGACGCTGCGTTCGATCTCTTCCAGCATGGAAGACACGCAGAGCCGTATCTCGACGGGTCAGCGCGTAAGCTCTGCCTCCGACAACGCCGCTTACTGGTCGATCGCGACCACCATGCGTTCGGACAATGCAGCTCTGTCTTCCGTACAGGACGCGATGGGCCTCGGCGCCGCCAAGGTCGACACCGCCTCTTCCGGCCTTGAATCCTCGATCAACGTCATCAAGGAAATCAAGAACAAGCTCATCACCGCCCAGGAATCGACGGCTGACAAGTCCAAGATCCAGGAAGAAATCACGCAGCTCCAGGATCAGCTGAAGTCCATCACCGACTCGGCTTCCTTCTCCGGTGAAAACTGGCTCAAGGGCGTTATCGGCAAAGCCGCCGCAACGGCCGGCGACCTGGCAACCGGCGTTTCCATCGACAAGCAGATCGTCGGCTCCTTTACCCGTAGCTCTGAGGGCAACGTCAAGGTTCAGTCCATCGACGTCACTCTCGACGGCTCGAACGTTCTCGTCGATGTCAGCGGCAACAAGCAGGGTATTCTCGATGCCGACGCCCTGAAGGCAAACGTTGCAAAATGGACCGATGGTACGTTCCGCACCGCAACGACGACGCTCGGCGCGACCTTCTCCGAAGGCTCAAACGGCGTCTGGAGCGATGGCACGGACTTCTACAAGCAGGTTGGCGAAAACAAGTGGCTCCAGACAACTGACGCCACTGGTGCAACTCTCAATGCCGCTGTTCCCGCTGCACTGACGACGACCGCAGCCGTCTATGCTTCCGGCACATCGGTTCTCAACCTGGATCTCACCAAGCTTGACGCCATGAAGACCGATTTCGGCCTGGGTGCGACAGCAACCAGCGAAGACGTTCTCGACCAGCTGATCTCGCATGTTGATGGCCAGCTCGAAGCAGCGACAAGCGCAGCCGCAAAGCTGGGCGCTGTATCTTCGCGACTGGATATGCAGCAGAACTTCGTTTCCAAGCTGTCTGACTCGCTCGAAAGCGGTATCGGCCGCCTCGTCGACGCCGACATGAACGAAGAATCCACCAAGCTGAAGGCCCTGCAGACGCAGCAGCAGCTGGCAATCCAGTCGCTCTCGATCGCAAACAGCGACTCGCAGAACATCCTGTCGCTCTTCCGTTAAGAGACGGCATCTCATAGCCCTTAAGGGGCTGGGGGATCCAATATCGAGACCAGGTGTGCGGGGGCTGACCGCGCATCTGGTACGATAGGAAAAAATGGTTGGAGGCTGAGCCAACCATACAGAAAAAGGCCGCATCTTTTTAAAAAGGATGCGGCCTTATCTGTTTTTTAAGGTCTTTGCTTTATGCGCGCGTGCGCGCGATGGTTGAAAAATTAAATCAAAAGATGTGCGATTTTGCTGCCGGCTTAGGGCTTCATTAACCAAAGCGGGATTAGCTAAGGCCATCGAAACGGTGAGCTAACCTTTAAAAATCAGCCGGTTAGCAGGCATGATGCTGTGCGCCGTTCCCGGTGAGACCGGAATGTCCCTTCTTTAATCAGCCATTCAAGGGGCAAATCTATCATGACTAGCATTCTTACCAACATCGCAGCTATGTCTGCTCTCCAGACGCTGCGCTCTATCGGCCAGAACATGGAAGCCACTCAGGACCGTGTTTCGTCTGGCCTCCGCGTTGGCCAGGCTTCCGACAACGCCGCTTACTGGTCGATCGCGACCACCATGCGTTCGGACAACGGCGCTCTTTCCGCCGTTCAGGACGCTCTCGGCCTCGGCGCCGCCAAGGTTGACACCGCTTATGCCGGCCTTGAATCCTCGATCGACGTTATCAAGGAAATCAAGAACAAGCTGGTCGCTTCGCGCGAAGCTGGTGTAGACCGCGCCAAGATCCAGGAAGAAATCACGCAGCTTCAGGATCAGCTGAAGTCCATCACCGACTCGGCTTCCTTCTCCGGTGAAAACTGGCTCAAGGGCGTTATCGGCAAAACCGCCGCAACGGCCGGCGACCTCGCAACCGGCGTTTCCGTCAACAAGCAGATCGTCGGTTCCTTTACCCGCAGCTCTGACGGCAACGTCAAGGTTCAGTCCATCGACGTCACTCTCGACGGCTCGAACGTTCTCGTCGATGTCAGCGGCAACAAGCAGGGCATTCTCGACGCGGACGCACTGCGCGCCGACGTCGCAAAATGGACCGATGGTACGTTCCGCACCGCAACGACGACGCTCGGCGCGACCTTCTCCGAAGGCGCAAACGGCGTCTGGAGCGATGGCACGGACTTCTACAAGCAGGTTGGCGAAAACAAGTGGCTCCAGACAACTGACGCCACTGGTGCAACTCTCAATGCCGCTGTTCCCGCTGCACTGACGACGACCGCAGCCGTCTATGCTTCCGGTACATCGGTTCTCAACCTGGACATCACCAAGCTTGACGCCATGAAGACCGCTTTCAACCTGGGTGCGACCGCAACCAGCGAAGACGTTCTCGACCAGCTGATCTCGCATGTCGATAACCAGCTCGAAGGCGCAACAAGCGCAGCCGCAGGACTGGGTGCCGTGTCTTCCCGCCTCAAGCTGCAGGAAAACTTCGTTTCCAAGCTGTCCGACTCGATCGACAGCGGTATCGGCCGCCTCGTCGACGCCGAGATGAACGAAGAGTCCACCAAGCTGAAGGCCCTGCAGACGCAGCAGCAGCTGGCAATCCAGTCGCTCTCGATCGCAAACAGCGACTCGCAGAACATCCTGTCGCTCTTCCGTTAATCGGAAAAAGCCTTTCAAGACTGAAAAGCCGCGCTCCAAGCGCGGCTTTTTTCATTATCGTTAAGAAAAATTATCGTTCCTTAATTTCTCGTTCCGTTGATTTAGGCTTTGTTAACCATTTGCCGCCTAAAACCTAGTCATCGAAACGATTGGTTAACCAAGACGAAAAAGAGGTTAACAGGCATCAAGCCGCGCGATCGTTCCCGGCGGCAATCCGGAATGTCCCTTTTCATTTCAGCCAATCAAGGGGCAAATAATTATGACCAGCATTTTGACGAACGTCGCGGCAATGGCCGCCCTGCAGACCCTTCGCGCCATCGGCAGCAGCATGGAAGAAACGCAATCGCGTGTCTCCTCCGGCCTGCGTGTCAAGACCGCCTCCGACAACGCCGCCTATTGGTCGATTGCGACCACCATGCGCTCTGACAATGGTGCGCTTTCCGCCGTTCAGGACGCCCTCGGCCTCGGCGCAGCAAAGGTCGACACCGCTTATTCGGCCATGGAAACCACAGTCGATGTCGTCAAGGAAATCAGCAAGAAGCTGGTTGCGGCCCGCGAAGCCGGCGTCGACAAGGCGAAAATCCAGGAAGAAATCAGCCAGCTTCAGGACCAGTTGAAGAGCATCGGCGAATCCGCCTCCTTCTCCGGCGAAAACTGGCTGAAGGGCAAGATCAGCGACGCCACCGGCAATCTCACGCCAATCATCAAACAGGTCGTCGGCTCCTTTATCCGCGATGGCGCGGGCAATGTTGCGGTCAAGACCATCGATATTCAGGTCGACAACAAGACGGCGCTTTTCGACACCTCGACGGGTACGACGAAGAACGGCATTCTCGACAGCGCCGCTTATTATTCCGACACCGGCGTCCTGAAGCAGTTCGAGATTACGACGACAACCGCAGGCGTTTCCACAACCACGCTCCACACTGCAAAGGTATTTACAGAAGCTCAGCTTCTGGCCTTCCCGTCGGGCTCGACAACCACGGTTTCAGCTGCAGACGCAACGACCGGCCTTGTTACCGTTGCCGCAGCAACCGCCACGAAAGATAACGGCACCTACTTCAAGATCGGCGAAAACGCCGCTGGCGAAGCCCTTTATGTCAAGGCCAACAATACTGCGCCCGCCGCCGGCACCACCGTCACCACAATCGGAACGGGCGGCTCGTCCAACAATAATATCTATCTCGAAACCGTCGCCGCGGATTCGCAGATGGCCCAGAAGCTTAACTACTCGCTGATCGACCTCGACATTACCAAACATCTCGGCGGATTGACGAATGCCAGCGGTCAGCCACTGACTGAAAATGACGGTCTCGACAACATGATCCAGTTCGTCAATACCCAGCTGGAATCGGTCATCAGCGCAAGTGCCGATCTCGGTTCCATCAAGATGCGTCTGGACCTGCAGGAAGATTTCGTCTCGAAGCTGACCGACTCCATCGACAAGGGCATCGGCCGCCTCGTCGATGCGGACATGAACGAAGAGTCCACCAAGCTCAAGGCTCTCCAGACACAGCAGCAGCTGGCAATCCAGTCACTCTCCATCGCCAATACCAGCTCCGAAAATATCCTGTCGCTATTCCGCCAGTAAGCGGCGCCCGTTGGCTACGGGCGGTTTCGTCCCGCTCTGGCAGCAACAGAATATTCGGATATGGAAACCGCGCTTCGCAAGCGGCGCGGTTTTCCCGTTTGCCGAAAGCTGTCCGGCGTGCGCAAAAAGGGCGCGCAGATACCGCAAATAGCATCGGCCACGACAGCTAAATTCACGCGTAAATATTTGATTACATTGGGGGAAAATGGTGCTGCTAGAGAGATTTGAACTCTCGGCCTCTCCCTTACCAAGGGAGTGCTCTACCCCTGAGCTATAGCAGCATCCGGTGCCGAAGCGTTTGCTTCAGCATCAAGCGTGGCGGCCTATTGCCATAGGTTTTTGACGAGCGCAAGTCGCAAAACGATATTCTTCATCAAGCGGCGCAAAAAAGCATGCCCCCTGTTGAAAAACGTATTTTTCGGATATTGCTGAATTTATGAACGAACATCATGACAAACAGGCGAAGGCAGGGGTTTCCCCCGGCGCTTCCGCGGAGCCGTCCGCCCCGGCGGCAAACGCCAATGCGCAGGCTGGCCCCGGCGAGAAGGCGCGCCAGCGCGAGGCGGAGCGCAAGGCGCGGGCGGCGAAGAAGCTTCGCGAAAACCTCATGAAGCGCAAACAGCAGGTTCGCGCGCGCCGTGCCGGCGATGCGGATGACACGATTGGCCTGCCTGCCGCAAAAACGGACGAATCATCCTCATAGAGAATTCATCAGCATAAAATTGAAACGCCGCGGAAACTCGTCTAAGGACGCGCCTTTCCGCAAGGCAGATAAAGAAAGGCGGGCGAAGGCCCGTAGGGACGCATGGATCGCATCAGAATTACGGGTGGCAACAAGCTCAACGGCATCATTCCCATCTCCGGCGCGAAAAACGCCGCCTTGCCTTTGATGATCGCATCGCTTCTGACAAGCGATACGCTGACGCTTGAAAACGTTCCGCATCTGGCCGATGTGGAGCAGCTCATCCGCATCCTCGGCAACCATGGCGTCGATATTTCCGTCAATGGCCGCCGCGAGAGCCAGGGCGAGGCCTATTCCCGCACCGTGCATTTCACCTGCCGCACCATTGTCGACACCACCGCCCCTTACGAGCTGGTTTCCAAGATGCGCGCCAGCTTCTGGGTCATCGGCCCGCTTCTGGCCCGTGAAGGCCGCGCCCGCGTTTCCCTGCCCGGCGGCTGCGCCATCGGCACGCGCCCGGTCGACCTGTTCATCGAGGGTCTTGAGGCGCTCGGCGCGACGATGGAGATCGACGGCGGTTACATCAACGCGACAGCCCCCAAGGGCGGCCTGATCGGCGCGGTTTACACCTTCCCGAAAGTATCCGTCGGCGCAACACATGTGATGTTGATGGCAGCGAGCCTTGCAAGAGGCACCACCGTCATTCACAACGCCGCGCGCGAGCCGGAAGTCGTTGATCTGGCGCAGTGCCTCATTGCCATGGGCGCAAAGATCGAGGGCGCCGGCACCTCCACCATCACCATCGAGGGTGTTACCTCGCTCTCGGGCGCCCGCCACCGGGTTCTGCCTGATCGTATCGAGACTGGCACCTATGCCATGGCGGTTGCCATGGCCGGCGGTGACGTGGTGCTGGAAGGCACGCACGCATCCTTGCTCGACAATGCGCTCGACACGCTGCGGCTTGCGGGTGTTGGCATCAGCGACACGGAAACCGGCCTGCGCGTCGTGCGTAACGGCAACGGCATTCAGCCGGTCGATATCGTCACCGAGCCCTTCCCCGGCTTCCCCACCGATCTGCAGGCGCAGTTCATGGCGCTGATGACCCGCTCGCAGGGCGTTTCCCACATTACCGAGACGATCTTCGAAAACCGCTTCATGCATGTGCAGGAACTGGCCCGTCTCGGCGCGAAGATTTCGCTCTCCGGCCAGATGGCCCGTATCGAAGGTGTTTCCCGCCTGAAGGGTGCGCCTGTCATGGCGACCGATCTGCGCGCTTCCGTGTCGCTGGTCATTGCCGGTCTGGTGGCGGAAGGCGAGACCATGGTTTCGCGCGTCTACCACCTCGATCGCGGCTTCGAACGCCTTGAAGAAAAGCTCACCCGCTGCGGTGCGCTGGTCGAACGCGTCAGCGATTGATCCTTTCATCGCCGCTCATCCGTTTCTACCCGTTGCAGAGCGGCCCGCGACTGCCTATTTCAATAGCAAGAAATAGACATTGCGGGCCGTAGCCCGCGGAAAAGGAAAAAACGATGAGCGGCCTGAAATTGCTCGCGCTGGATAATGAAGATCTCTCCGTCATTTCGACGCATATGCAGGACAGCGTCTTCAAGCTGAAGGATGTCGCCTTCGAGCCGAAGCACGGGCAATTCACGCTTTCCGCCAATCGTTTCGTCTGGGAAAGCACGAACAAGAAGGCCCTGCCGCCGGAGCGCTGCCGCAGTGTCGTTTTCCTGAAGCGCGTCTCCGCCGTCCGCTCGCACGGCATCAACCGCGATGACAAGGAACAGGTGCTTTCGCTTCTCGCCATCCGTTTCGTGCAGAACGGCGAAGGGCCGGATGGTGCTGTCGAACTGACGCTTTCGGGCGGCGGCGCAATCGCGCTTGACGTCGAATGCATCGAGGCGCAGCTGACCGATGTGAGCGGCGCCTGGGAAACGGCCGCCAAACCGCATCATCCAGACAGCGAATAAGCTCCACACCCCACTGCAACGGTTGCCTTTCGTCACCGTTTCGATTTATGCCACATACCAGAACCGCAATTATTGCTGCGGTAAGTTCGTGCACCTTGCGGGATCGCCCGCGGGGACAATGAAAGGGTAATGGCGTGGCAATCTGGCTGGAGCGGGCATCGGCTGATTTCGAACAGAAATTCGCTGCCTTCCTGACAACCAAGAGAGAAGTTTCCGAAGACGTCAACGCGACCGTTCGCGACATCATCAACGATGTCCGCCATCGCGGCGATGCGGCCCTTGCCCATTATTCCCTGAAATTCGACGGCATCGATTTTTCCAAGGTCTCTATGCGGGTGACGGCGGATGAGATCGATGCGGCCTTTACCGCCGTCGATGCAAGCGTCATCGAGGCCCTCGAACTCGCAGCCCGGCGTATCGAAAAACACCATGCACGGCAGATGCCGAAGGACGACATCTACGAGGACGATATCGGCGTGGGTCTCGGCTCGCGCTGGACCGCCATCGAAGCCGTTGGCCTTTATGTGCCCGGCGGCACCGCCAGCTATCCAAGCTCGGTGCTGATGAATGCCGTGCCGGCCAAGGTTGCCGGCGTGGAGCGCATCGTCATGGTCGTGCCGGCCAATGGCGGCGTGATAAACCCCGCCGTTCTTGCCGCTGCGCGGATCGCGGGCGTTGAGGAAATCTATCGCATCGGCGGCGCGCAGGCTGTCGCAGCTCTTGCCTATGGCACGGAAACCATCGCACCGGTCGCGAAGATCGTCGGTCCAGGTAACGCCTATGTGGCGGCGGCTAAGCGCCAGGTCTTCGGTACTGTCGGTATCGACATGATCGCCGGCCCCTCCGAAGTGCTCGTCATTGCCGACAGGGACAATGATCCGGACTGGCTCGCGGCCGATCTTCTCGCCCAGGCAGAGCACGATCGCGGCGCGCAATCCATCCTGATCACCGACAATGCCGAACTCGGCAAGGCGGTTGAGGCCGCTGTCGAGCGGCAGCTGAAGCGTCTGTCACGTTCCGAGACGGCGGCGGCAAGCTGGGCCGATTTTGGCGCGATCATTCTGGTCGACAAGCTCACCGACGCCATTCCGCTGGCCAACCGCATCGCCGCCGAGCATCTGGAACTTGCCGTCGATGACCCGGATGCGCTGATGGCCCACATCCGCAATGCAGGCGCGATCTTCGTCGGACGCCATACGCCTGAGGTGATCGGCGATTATGTCGGCGGTTCCAACCACGTTCTGCCGACGGCACGCTCGGCGCGCTTCTCCTCCGGCCTTTCGGTGCTGGATTTCGTCAAGCGCACCTCGATCCTGCGCCTCGGTCCCGAGCAGCTGCGCCAGCTCGCACCGGCGGCGATCACCCTTGCCCGTTCGGAGGGGCTGGACGCGCATGCGCGTTCCGTCGCAATCCGCCTCAATCCGGAAAGTTAAGCGATGGCTTCAGGCGATTTCCGGCTCTGCGACGTGGTACTGGACGACAGCATCGGCCGGTCCACGCCCGACGTGGAGCATGAACGCGCCGTCGCCATTTTCGACCTGATCGAGGAAAACACCTTCGAGCCGCTTGGCCATGTCGGCGGGCCATACCGGCTGCATATCTCGCTGGTCGACGCCAAGCTGGTTTTTTCGATCCGGACCGAAGACGAGAAGGATGTCGCGACCCATATCCTGTCGCTGACGCCGTTCCGGCGCATCATCAAGGATTATTTCCTGATCTGCGAAAGCTATTACGAGGCGATACGCTCCTCCACCCCCAGCCAGATCGAAGCGATCGACATGGGACGGCGGGGTATTCACAATGACGGGTCGCAGACACTGATGGACCGGCTTTCCGGCAAGATCAAAGTGGACTTCGATACGGCGCGCCGCCTCTTCACCCTTGTCTGCGTGCTTTATTGGCGGGGTTAGAGATGAGCGATCCTGCCGCAGCGCCAAATGAGGGAAGAGCGCCCAAATCGGTTCTCTTCATGTGCGGCATGAACTCCATCCGTTCCCCCATGGCCGAGGTCATCGCCAAACGGCTGGTGGCGCCCGGCATCTACATTCAGTCGGCCGGTGTGAGGGCGGGAGAGCGTGATCCCTTCGTGGATGCGGTGCTGGAAGAACAGGGTTTTTCGCTCGGCAAGCACAAGCCGCGCACTCTGGACGAGATCGAGGATGATTTTTTCGATCTGATCATTACATTGACACCCGAAGCCCATCACGCGGCCCTGGAACTGACCCGCTCTAATTCGCTCGATGTGGTCTATTGGCCGACCATGGACCCAACGGTGATCACCGGCACGCGCGAGCAGATTCTCGGCGCCTATCGCGAGGTGCGGGACCATCTGGCAAAGCTGATCTCGGAACGACTGCCGAGAAGGCAGCAGCCGGTGGCGGATACGCTTTCAAAAGACTGAAAACTGCCTCGGCCTGTTAAAATCAATCGCGATTTTCAAGCCGATGCTTTAGAGGTTCACAAATGTGCCGGGATTGTGTAGTTTCCGCGCAATTTTCCCGGACTCGATATGTCCGGCACTATCAACAGGAAGAAAACCCTTACATGACAAAAGAAGAAGTCCTTGAATTCCCGGGCATCGTAACCGAATTGCTGCCGAACGCAACATTCCGCGTGAAGCTTGAGAATGAGCACGAAATCATCGCCCACACCGCGGGCCGCATGCGCAAGAACCGTATTCGCGTTCTGGCGGGCGACAAGGTGCTGGTCGAAATGACACCTTACGACCTGACCAAGGGCCGCATCACCTACCGCTTCAAGTAATCCGTTTTCGGCATCGGACGCCCGGGCAGCGCAATGACCAACTCAAAACAAAAGCTCGTTCTGGCATCCGGCTCGCCGCGGCGTCTGGAACTGCTGCATCAGATCGGCATCGAGCCGGCACGTCTGATGCCGATGGACATCGACGAAACGCCCGCGAAGCTCGAGCATCCGCGCACGCTGTGCCGTCGCCTGTCGCAGCAGAAGGCCGAGGCGGCCCATGCGGCGCTGAAAAGCGAGCAGGCATGGAAAGACGCCTATGTTCTCGGTTCCGACACCGTCGTGGCCGTGGGTCGTCGTATCGTCGGCAAGGCGGAATATACTGAAGACGCCTCGGCGGCGCTGCATCTTCTCTCGGGACGCAGCCATTGGGTCTATACCGGCATCTGCCTTGTGACACCCGGCGGCAAAATCCGCCAGAAGGTGGCGGAAACCAAGGTGCGCTTCAAGCGCCTCTCCACACGCGAGATCGATGCCTATATTGCCTCCGGGCAATGGCGTGGAAAGGCAGGCGCCTACGGTATCCAGGGGATTGCCGGTTCGTTCGTCCAGAAATTGACGGGTTCCTATACCAATGTTGTCGGCCTGCCGCTTTATGAGACAATGTCGCTTCTTACCGGCGAAGGATTTGAGGTGACGTCAGGCTGGCTCGAAGGATAGACCATGGCAAAACCATCCCAGGAAGGCGTGGGAAATGTCACGCCGCTTCGGAAATCACAGCCATGCCCGGAATGCGGGCGACCCTCGAACCGGGATGACTATCCCTTCTGTTCGGATCGCTGCCGTTCGCTCGATCTTGCCCGCTGGCTGAACGGCTCTTACGCCATTCCCGTCGCGGATGATGAAAGCAGCGCCGGCGGACAGGATACCGGCAGGAATACCTCCGAATAACATCCCGAACCGCCGGAAACTCCGGCGGTGAATTGCATGATATTTTTTCAGGGCCTGCGCCCGTAATATATAATTCCCGGGTTACCCACTGCCCGAAAATCCATATTGAAACCCGGCTGACGCCCTCCCCGGCAGCCATTAAGGTCCGGCAATGGACGCAAGCTTGCAAAAGAGAGTGAGCCATGGCGCGCTGCTATTTGCGGTGCTGGCCGTTTGTTGCGCCATATTGGCGACGGTGCTGCTTGCCAATGACGGAAAGCACCTCAAAAGCCTGATGACCTATCTCAACCTGGCGTCCGCGACGAGTTCCGCCGAAGCGCCGCAGAAGATAAAGCCCGTCAAACGGCAAAAGCCCGCTCCCAGAAAACTCGATCTGCCGCCCCACCTGTTGAAATTCGAGCAGGCAGGCGTGCGCGCATCATTTGCACGCGACTTCGTGCTTTCCGGCAAGGATCTCTGCGACCGCTTTACCGCTGAGGGTTTTTCAAACCCGCAGGGCTGGCACGCCAGTCCGGTCAACATCCGCAATTTTGAATGTATGGCCGATCTTGCCGCCGGGAGCACGGCAGACATCGCCGAACGGGCATCGTTATTCCTGGAGATCAGGGGCGAGGCGTCGGGCGAAGTTCGCTCCATCAGGATGAAGGCCGTTGCACCCGAGACACCGGATGGAGCCGTCATTCTGACACGGCTTGGTGATGCGCTGACCATGATCGTCGGACAAACCCGCTGGGGTGATTTGGCCAACATGCTGGAGCCGGCGCGCAGGATGCAGCCCTATCAGGCACAGCACTTCGGCATTTCCGTTTCCGTAAAGCCGGAGCCGACCGCTCCGCATCGTCTGAACGTGATTTTGCTGGCGACGGAACAATCGCCGGGACTGAAGATGACACGCAGCTTTTTCGACAGGGACCGATGGCTTCGGCCCGCCGCCGTTTCCGACCGACCGGCCCTCTATCCTTCCATCAAGGAAAAGCACAACCCTTGATGCAAAGGCGGCTTAGCCTATCGCCGCCAATTTGCGGCGCACCGGCGGGATCCTGTCCTTATGCTGCGCCTGACGCTTGGCTTCCCACTGAAGTGCGGTGCGAACGATAGTGGTCAGATCATCAAACCGCGGGCGCCAGCCCAACTCAGACTGGATACGGCCGGAATCCGCCACCATTGTCGCAATATCGCCGGCGCGGCGTGGACAATGGATGATCGGGAAATCCCGCCCCGATTCCCGCTGCACCGTGTTGAGGACATCCAGCACCGAGTAGCCCACGCCATAACCGCAATTGAGCGTTCGTGTGCCGCCGCCGGCGCGCAGATGCGCCATGGCCAGCATATGCGCGTCGATCAGATCGCTGACATGGATATAGTCGCGAACGCCCGTGCCATCTGCCGTCGGATAATCCGTTCCATAAACGTCGACCCGGTCGCGTCGGCCGGTGGCCGCTTCACACGCTACCTTGATGAGGTTCGCGACGCCCGTGGGGGAAGGACCGGCCCTGCCCTGCGGGTCAGCGCCCGCAACGTTGAAATAACGCAGCGCCACATAGTTGAAATCATGCGCCTGCACGACATCGCGCAGCATGATTTCGGAAGCGAGTTTCGACAGGCCATAGGGATTTTCCGGGCTGAGGATCGCCGTTTCGGGAACCGGGCCATCAAAGGGCTGGTTTCCGTAGACGGCTGCTGTCGAGGAAAAGATGAAGTTGCGAATGCCATGGCCGACCGCTGCCGCAACGAGGGCGCGGGTCGTGCCAGTATTGTTTTCGTAATATTCGAGTGGCCGGCTGATCGATTCAGGAACGCTGACAGAGCCAGCGAAATGGAAAATGGTCTCGATCTGGTTTTCTTCGAAAATCTGGCCGAGCAATGTGCGATCCGCCGCGTCGCCCAGATAGAAACGCGCCGCCGGCGCGACAGCCCAGCGCGATCCCGTCGAAAGCCGGTCGACAACAACGACCTCTTCCCCGGCGTCGAGCAGAGCCCACACCATGTGGCTTCCAATATAACCGGCCCCACCGGTAACAAGAACAGCCATGACATTACTTCCCTGTTTGCTTTTCTTGACCCCATCAAAGCCAATAATTCTTCATCATTGATTACTTGCACAGCGAATACGCCATCAAACCCTCAGCCCTCTGAAAAGGTGGCTTACGATTGGTTAGCGCAATAAAGTGCTTTTTATTTATTAGATGAAAATGTTCTCATAAAAGGAACAATCAGCGCATAGCATAGAAATGCGCTCACGTCGATGGCTACGCCGTGGGGTTGTAGTTTTCGCAGCTCATCGTGATTTCTGGGGCAGATTTGCACCTGCCGCGCAGCATGATGCACGGCGCGGCAGGGCAAAGATTTAGCGGCCGAGAATGTAAGACGCCAGCCGATCGGCCGCGTCTTCGATCTGTTTGGGGTTGCGCAGGAAGCAGGCGCGCAGGAACAGTTCTCCGCCTTCGCCAAAGGCGGTGCCAGGCGCGAGGCCGACGCCGGTCTTGTCGACAATATCCAGCGCCGTGGCGCGGCTGTCCGTCACGCCGTCTATCTTGAGGAAGGCATAGAGAGCGCCATCCGGCTTCAGGGTTTCGACACGGTTCGTTGCAATCAGGGCATCGCAGAGTATGTCACGGGAGGTCAAAGCGCGTTCGTAATTCTCGCGGACGAACCCGTCGCCGTGATCGAGTGCCGCAACCGCGCCGCGCTGCATGAACTGCGCTACGCCGGACGTGGAATATTGAATGAGGTTCTCGATCACCTGCCCGATGGCGGGCGGCGCCACGAGCCAGCCGACGCGCCAGCCGGTCATGGACCAGTTCTTCGAGAAGGAATTGGCAAAAACGATCTTGTCGTCCGGTTCCATGACATCGAGGAAGGACGGCGCGCGCGTGCCGGCATAGTGGTAAAGCGCATAAATCTCATCCGCCACGATCCAGAGATCATGTTTGCGGGCAAGCGCTAGAACATCGCGCAGATTGTCGCGTGTCGCTGTCCAGCCGGTCGGGTTGGACGGCGTGTTGATGAACAACGCCCTGGTCTTGCCGGTGATCGCGCTTTCCAGCTTGCCGATATCGAGATCCCAGCGACCGTCGTGAAAATCGATGCCAACAGGAACGGCCTTTGCGCCCGCCACGCCGATGGCAGCGACGATATTCGGCCAGGTGGGCGTGAGATAGACCATCTCGTCGCCCGGCGACGTCAGCGCCTGCACGGCGAGCGCAATCGCCTGCATGCCGGACCCTGTTACGTAAAAATGTTCAGGGGGAAGCCTGGCTGCAAAGTGACGCTCGTAATAGCTGCTGAGCGCCTGTCGCAATTCTGGAATGCCGCGTTGCCAGGTATAGAAGGTCTCACCATTGTTGAGCCCGTCGATGGCAGCCTTGTTGATGAAGTCCGGGCTCGGCAGATCGCCTTCACCGACCCAAAGCGGCAGAAGATTGTCCCGTCCCCGGGCATAGTTCACGACTTCAACAATGCCGCTCTCGGGAGCCGCCAGAGAGCGTGCACTCAGACTGTTCAAAATGGACATTAAAGACACTCCGTTTGGTGTCTTCTTATCCCATGGAGCAGCCGATATGCATGATATTCCGTGAGGCGGTCATGGATTTTCTTTATGGATCAATCCCCGGCCAGAGAGCGCCGCCCGCATGGGCCAGCGACCAGGCCGGGGATAATTCCGATCTTAACGCGTCTTCAGCAGATCGCGAATTTCGGTGAGAAGCTTGACGTCTTCCGGCGGCGGCGCTGCTTCCGCCTTTTCCTCGACCTTCTTGGTCTCGACGGAGGCCCGCAGCTTGTTGACGCCCTTGACCATCAGGAAAATGATCCAGGCCAGGATGAGGAAGTTGATAAGAACCGTCAGAAAGTTGCCATAGGCGAAAACGGCGCCCTGATCGCGGGCGGCAGCGAGCGAGGTGGCGGTAACGCCGGAACTCAGCGGCAGGAAGTAGTTCGAGAAGTCGAAACCGCCGAAAATCGCGCCGACGATCGGCATGATGAGATCGTTGACGACGGAATCGACGATCTTGCTGAAAGCCGCTCCGATAATCACACCCACGGCCAGATCCATGACATTGCCGCGGGCAATGAAGGTTTTAAATTCGTTAAGCATTCAGATTGTCCCTCTCTCCTGCTTCGCGAGCTGAAGCTATGTGACTGTCCCTACACGCTCAACCATATAGCTTCCTTACCCCATTTGGAATTCGCCAAGATTGCATTTATTAGCTTTTTTGCACGCCAGCATTCTGTTTCTACGCATTTTCCGGGCATAAAACCGCTGCGCACTTTTATTGGAAATGCTCTCATCTTGAACTTTATGATCAGACCGCGCTCATTCTCAACGGCACGGAATTCGCCTATGCTCCTATTCGGGAATTCTGGCATGGGGAGGATGCGTGCTTCCTGGGTGGATCATATTCGGTTCGGCCTTCGCTTATGTCCTGCTGCTGTTTGCGGTTGCAAGTTATGGGGACAGGAACAGCCGGAAAAGAAACGCCCCGAAAAAAGGGCGACCGTTCGTCTATGCGCTTAGCCTTGCGATCTACTGCACGTCATGGACCTATTTCGGCGGCGTCGGGCTTGCCGCCGACAGGGGGCTGGAATTCCTCGGCATCTATACCGGGCCGATCCTCGCCTTCACCATCGGCATGCCGATCATTCGCCGCATCGTCGAACTGGCGAAAACGGAAAAGCTGACATCGGTTGCGGATTTCATCGCCGCCCGCTACGGCAAGAACTCCACCGTGGCGATGATCGTCGCCATCATCGCGCTCGTCGGCGCCATTCCCTATATCGCCCTGCAATTGAAAGCCGTTTCCAACTCGGTGGCGACGATGGTCGATCCCGGCGATTACGGCATCGGCAGCGGCAATCTCTATTTCCTCGATCTGCCGCTGGTCGTCACCATCGTCATGGCCGGCTTCGCCGTCATATTCGGCACGCGCCACACCGATGCCACCGAGCATCAGGATGGGCTGATCCTGGCGATTTCGATGGAGTCGCTCGTCAAGCTCGTCGCCATGTGCACGGTCGGCTTTTACGTCCTGTTTGTGCTTTTCGACGGTCCCTCGCATCTGTGGCAGCTTGCCTCCGGCAATGAACAGGCCATGAAGGCCATATCCTACCATACGCCCATCAGCCGCTGGATCGTGATGACGCTGCTTTCCGGCTTCGCCATCATTCTTCTGCCGCGTCAGTTCCACGTCACCGTGGTGGAAAACCGCACGCCGGAAGAGCTGCGCATGGCGGGCTTCCTGCTGCCGCTCTACCTCATTGCCATCAACATCTTCGTTCTGCCGATCGCACTGGCCGGCATTCTGACGCTCGGCGCAAATGGCGATGCCGATCTTTACGTCTTGCAACTGCCGCTCGCCCATCAGATGCCGGTCGTGTCGCTGATCACCTTTATCGGCGGATTTTCGGCCGCGACCGCGATGGTGATCGTCGCCTCGGTTGCACTGTCGATCATGATCTCCAACGACATCGTCATGCCGATCTTCCTGCGGCAAAAGCTGCTGAACCGTTCGCCGCACCGGGACAACTTCGCCAAAACACTGCTCAACATCCGCAGAACGGCGATCTTTGCGGTCCTGCTTCTGGGCTACGGCTATTACCGTGCCGCAGACAGTGCAACCGGGCTTGCCTCCATCGGCCTCCTGGCATTTGCGGCCATAGCCCAGATGGCCCCTGCCCTCTTCGGCGGCTTGTTCTGGCGCCGGGCCAATGCGCGCGGCGCAATTGCGGGTCTCAGCTCGGGCTTTTTCGTCTGGGCCTATCTGCTGTTTCTGCCAAGCTTCGGCGGGCCTGATAATTCCGAGGTCGCGGCGAATATTCTCGGTTTCCTGTTTTCGGGCAGCACGGTCTTCAACGGTCCCGAGGCCGATCCATTCGTGAATGCGGTCATTCTCAGCCTGCTGGTCAACAGCCTCGCTTTCGTGCTCGGCTCGCTCTCGCGCAATCCGCGTCCGGTGGAACGCATCCAGTCCGGTATCTTCGTCAAGCGCCATTCGAAATCGCAATTCGCCACGCGCGGCTGGAAAACCCGTGTCAGCGTTGGCGACCTCAAAAGCGCGATCGCCCGTTATCTCGGCGAAGAGCGCATGCTGCGCTCGCTGGCGACCTATGAAAAAACGGCGGGCAGAAAGCTTAATGACGAGCAGCCCGCCGATATGGCGCTCATTCATTTCTCCGAACAATTGCTCGGCAGCGCCATCGGCTCGTCCTCGGCCCGGCTCGTGCTTTCGATCATTCTCCAGAAAGCGGAGGATACCAGCGCGGACACGGCCTGGCTGCTCGATCAGGCGAGCGAAGCCCTGCAATATAATCAGGACATGCTGCAGACTGCTCTTGCGCAGATGGATCAGGGCATTGCCGTTTTCGACAGTTCTCAGCAGCTGACGATCTGGAACCGACGCTTCCGCACCCTGCTGGATCTGCCCGAGCAATTCGGTCAGGTCGGGGTGCCACTCACGGATATCGTTTCCATGCTGCAGGAGCGCGGCGACATGCCGGCCGGCGACACGAATGAGCTTATCACCAGTTTCCTGACCATGGACCTGCCCTTCTCGCTGGTGCTTGCGGGCGGCGAGCGGATTATCGAAGTGCGCTCCAACACCATGCCGGACAAGGGCATCGTCGCCACTTTCACCGACATCACCCAGAGGGTGGCGAGCGACCAGGCATTAAAACAGGCGAACGAAACGCTGGAACAGCGTGTGGCGGAACGCACCGTCGAGCTTACCCGCGTCAATCGTGAACTGGCGGAGGCAAGGGCATCCGCCGATGAGGCGAATATCGGCAAGACGCGGTTTTTCGCCGCCGCCGGTCACGACATTCTTCAGCCGCTGAATGCAGCCCGCCTTTATTCCTCCTCGCTCGTCGAGCGGCTTGGCGCATCGGGGGAAAGCGATCTCGTGCAGAATATCGATTCGGCGCTCGAATCGGTCGAGACGATTCTCGGCGCGGTGCTCGATATTTCCCGCCTCGACACGGGTTCGATGAAGGCGCGCATGACCTCGGTGCCGCTGAATGAGCTGCTAAAACGCATCGAGACTGACTTTGCGCCCATGGCACAGGAGAAGAACCTCGATCTGGTGGTCATGCCCACGTCGCTGACGGTGCGCTCGGACCCCAATCTGCTGCGGCGGCTGATACAGAACCTGGTCTCCAACGCCATCAAATATACGCTGACGGGTAAAGTCGTCGTCGGCGCGCGCCGCCGGGGCGGCGAGGTCGTCATTCAGGTGACGGATTCCGGCATCGGTATTCCCGCCTCCAAATTCCGCACGGTGTTCAAGGAGTTCGCCCGGCTGGATGAAGGGGCAAAGACAGCGTCGGGCCTCGGGCTTGGCCTCTCCATCGTCGACCGGCTGTCGCGCATGCTGCACCATCCAGTGCAGCTGATTTCAACACCCGGCAAGGGCACGACCTTCCGCATCCACCTGCCGCGCGAGGCGGACCGGATCGCACCCGCGAAAGCCAGCGGTACAATCGTCAATCCAGCGGCGAGCGATCGCCTTCACGGTATCAGGGTCCTGTGCATCGACAATGAGCCGAAAATCCTTGAGGGCATGACGCTGCTGTTGTCGGGCTGGGGTTGCGAGGTCCTACCCGCAGGGTCGGTGGCGACGCTGGAAGAACCGTTCCTGACGCTGACCGCAGCACCCGACGTGATCGTTGCCGACTACCATCTGGACGATGGCGACGGCATCAGCGCTATCCGTCTCATCAGGACTTTCTACGGCAAGACGATCCCTGCCCTGCTTTTGACGGCAGACCGCAGCCCGGAAGTGCGCAGCGATGCGGAAAAATACGGAATTTCCGTCCAGCACAAACCGGTCAAGCCGGCAGCCCTTCGCGCCTATATCAACCAGATATCCAGCACGGCCCGCGCGGCGGCAGAATGAAAAACTCCCGGATATTGCGATCCGGGAGTTCTTTGCTTTCTGAATGCGCCTCTCAGGCCGCGCGGCTCAACCGATCCCTGCCGGTCACTGAGCCCTGTTCCATCTGGAACCGCTGAACCAGATCGAGCAGCGCCTCCACTTCACCGGACAACACCCTGCTCGCCGCGCTGGACTGTTCGGCAAGGGCAGCGTTCTGCTGGGTCATCTGATCCATCTGGTTGACGGAACTGTTGACGTTGTGAAGCGCAGAAGACTGGTCCTGCGTCGCGGTCGCTATGGTTTCGACATGCTGGCTGACGGTGACGATCTGCCGGCTGATGGCGGAAAGAACCGTGCCCGCCTCCTGCACCAGCTTCGAACCGGAGCTGACTTCATGCGTCGACTGGTTGATGAGCTGCTTGATTTCACGCGCTGCGTCGGCGGAACGCTGCGCAAGCTCGCGTACTTCCTGTGCGACGACGGCAAAACCCTTGCCAGCCTCACCCGCACGCGCCGCCTCGATGCCGGCATTCAGGGCGAGAAGGTTGGTCTGGAAGGCGATGTCGTCGATGACCTCGATGATCTGCTCGATCTTGCGCGAGGCGCCTTCGATACGGCCCATGGCGTCAACGGCATTGCTAACGACCGAACCGGAACTGTCGGCGCTCTGCTTGGTGACGCGAACGGCCTCATTGGCCTCCCGTGCACGCTCGGCCGAGGATCTGACGGTCACCGTGATTTCGTCTACGGCGGCGGCGGTCTCTTCCAGCGAGGCGGCCTGGTTTTCGGTGCGCTTCGACAGATCGACCGACGATTGCTCGATTTCAAAGCCGCTATGCTGGATGATGAGTGTGCGTTCCCGGATCTGCCCCAGCGCATCGCGCAGGTTGAGAAGGGATTCGTTGAAGTCCGTGCGCAGCCGGTCCAGACGGCCGTTAAAGGGCGTCTCGATTGTGCGGCTCAGATCACCGCGCGACAGTCTGCCAAGGCCGGAGGCGATCTCACCGACCGCAAATTCGATCTGGCCGTCCAGCTCCTGCTTCTCGGCATCGTTGCGGTGACGTTCCGTTTCCGCCATGGAGCGTTCCTCGGCGCTCTTCCCTTCGATCGCCAGCTTCTCAAGCGCATTTTCGCGGAATATCACCAGAGCGCGGGCGATGTTGCCGAACTCGTTGCTGTTGGTGGCATAGGGGATCGGCGTATCGAGATTACCATCCGAAAGGGACTTCACCGCATCGGTCAGCTTGCCAAGCGGCTGAAGCGTACGCTTGATGACGAAATAGGCGAGCAATCCGACGCCAAGCATGGCGAGCGCGCCGCAGATCAGCATCATGTCGCGCAGGCTGTATATCTGCGCATCGTAGACATCCATGGGAATACCCACGAACAGGATGCCGACAGTTGCGCCGGTCTTGTTCGTAACCGGCATATAACCGGTCATGTAGCTGGTGCCGAACAGCGTGGCGGTGCCAAAATAGGCCTCACCCTTGGAAACTTTCGGGAAAGCGGGATGATCGATAGCAAGCTTGGTGCCTGCTGCTCTTTCACCCTTTTCGTTCTTCAGATTGGTGGTCAGGCGAATGAACTCGCCGGCCTTGGCTTCAAAAACAGTAGAGATACCGCCGTTGCCAGCTGCCGTGCGATCGACGAGATCATTGTCGCGCATCGTTCCGATGCTGGCGCGGCCCACGCTCTTCAACTCGCCATCCACCATTTCGAGGGCAACGCCGCCGACCTTCATCTCGTAGAGGATTGCCATGCCGCGCATTGCGCTGTGCGTATCGCGCAGCGCGGTGGTGATGATGTTATCCTTCAAGCGAATGTAGGTCGAAAAACCAACTGCCGCCACGCTGAGCGTGATCAGGCCGATCGTCAAGGCGACGACCTTGCCAGCAACGGACTTAAAGAGCCGGTTGTACATGAAACAGTTCCCCAAAGCCAAACTTATAAAAGTTCTAGTTGGCAACTGTTAAAAAAACGCGAAGTGTCGATAGCACCTTTTAGGGGCTTCACAGGGCCGGCAGGCGCCCGCCCGGCTTATGCGGGACGGGAAGCCCCGTCCAGGATCAATGGATGTAACCGAGACGGATCGCCTTTGCGATCGCCTGAATACGGTTGACGGAATCGAGCTTGATCGTCGCCGAACCGAGATAGGCATTGACGGTGTGCACGGAAAGCCCGAGCTTGACCGCAATCTCTTCGCTGATACGGCCATCACCCGCCAGTTGCAGGCAGGCGATTTCCCTTTCACTCAAGGCTTCCGACGGTGCCGCCTTGCGCTCGTCCAGCGCCAGCATGTCGACCATGATCTCGCAGCATTTGATGTGCTGCTCGATGACGACCTCGTTGTCGAGAACGAGATTGCTGCCGCAAAAAACGATGTAACCGTTGCCGATGGTGCCAAGCCGCACCGGCAAGGCCAGGCCCGCATAGGGCAAGGTGTCGTTCTCGATCCGGCGCAAGAGAGCCGGCACATCGGGAAGATCAGCGAAGCCGCCGGCATTCTTGTTGCGCCAGATGACCGGCAGCAGCGACGTTTCGATATGGTCGAGAAGAATATCGCCGACGGCGCGGATGAACTGGGAGCTCTGTTCCGCGGCATTCATGCCCCAGTTTTCCAGCTCGCAGGTCATCTTCTTCTTGTTGGGGAAGCCGGAAGCAGCGGCTTTCGTCACAACGAAATTTCGTGCGCCGACCAGCTTCTGCATGGCGACGAGTTTCGGAAACAGGTCCGACCGGGTTGTCACGACAGGGCTGCGGTGAAACATCCCCGTTTGACCAAAGCCCTCATTGTCCTTCGTCTGTACCATCGTTCGATGCCTATACAAGGTTGTTGCGCACGGCGTAGGCGATTGCCTCCGAGCGGGTTTTTGTCGCGGTTTTACGCATCACGCTTGTAATGTAATTATTGATCGTATTGCGAGAAATGCCAAGGATCATCGCAATTTCGTCACTGGTCTTGCCTTCGGCGATCCAGAACAGGCACTCGAGCTCACGCTCGGTGAGATCGATATCCCGCACCGCCTTCGCTTCGCTGGCGATGCCGAAACTGACGCAATAACCCGTCAGCAGGGCAATTTCGCGCAGACGCTCCGGCAAAGGAACGGCATTTTCAGGAAACAGCAGCAGCAGCGACAGCCGGATGCGGCCGACGCAGAAAGACAGGGCCGAATATTGCCGGTCGATACCGTAGGGAACGGAAACATCGTCTGGAAGGAAAAGCAATCGAGGCCGCAGAAGCGAAAGGCATTTTTCCATTTCGCTCGATCTGTTCTGGCTGTTCGTCAATTCGACGCCGAGCCTGCGCACCAGATCGAAGGGCCAGTCGGATGTGACGATGAATTTCAGCCCGGTTTCTTCGAGAAGATCATCCCGCGCCAGCAGATAATGCGAGGCGCCAGCATAGGTCACAAGCAGATCCAGCGCGCCTGAAACGTTACCGGCGGCAGCCGTGGCAGCGACATTTTTGGCAAGCTGGTCGCGCGGCAAGGGCTTACCCATGCCCTCCATAGGCTTGGCAGACAGCCTGCGGATATCAACATCGACTTTCAATCGCCTACGCCCTCTTGCTCCCAGTGGGAGATTATACATCGGGATGGAATCATTCCATTCGAGAAGCTTACCAAAACGGGATGGCGCGCCCCCGGAGACCGAATCACTTCATTTTATGGAACCGACCGGAATTTGCCATTACCTGACAACAGCCTTTCCACGTATTTCCCTGCTCGTCTATTGCTAAAAAAACATACTGAAAAGCTGGCCAATCCATAAACGGCATTCTCAGCCTATTCCCAGCAAACTGTATCGTTGCTGAATTTTTTGTAAACAGTGTCCTGAAACGAGAATGCAGCCGCGCGCCTGACAAACATACCAAAAAGTCCGTAAATGCGCAAAAGGCCGGGTAAACCCGGCCTTTTTCAAAATCACGCGGCTTTTTCCACCGCCCATTTGCGAAGAATCTTGGCTGCTCTTTCCTCGCTGATTTCCACCATGCGGGAGAGCCTGCGCTCGGGTCCTTCGCGAACCCGGCGGTTGAAGGTGCCTTCGCTGTCGCCGCCAGCCAGAAGGTCGTCGGTGCTGTCGAAGCCGAAATCTGCCCCGAAACCTTCCATGAGACCACCTGCACCCGCATCCATGCCAGGCGAGAAATCCGGCAGTTCGAGACCTGCGGCCTCCTGGCTGAGCTGGCCTGCGGCAGCACCGTTGCCGGCAACCGTGCGGACCAGAGGACGCACGCCGAGCCAGATGACAAGGAAGGCGACAGCGACGAAGGCGAGCGAATTGATGATGCCTGCCGAATTGCGGCTGAGCACTTCCATGATGCCCGGTCCGCTTGCGGCTTCGTCGAGCAGCTGCGTTTCCAGGAAGTCCATGGCAGTCAGAGTGACCATATCACCGCGATCGGAAGAAATGCCCGCAGCCGAGGTTACGATCTTCTGCATTTCCGCAAGATAGGCATCGATCTTGGCCTGATCGGCGGGTTCACCGACCATCTTGGCGATGCGGCCCTTGTTGACGACCACGGCGACCGAAAGCTTCTCGACGGTATAGCCGTTCTTGACGGTGGCGACCGTTTTGGAATTGATCTCGTAGTTGGTCTGCTCTTCTTTCTTCGCGGACTGGTCGGAAGACTGCGGGCCACCGGCGCCGCCCTGCGGCGCTGCCTGCGGCACGTTCTGCTCCACGGTCGCTGCCGTGTCGGGCTGCGTTTCCTGGGACTTCTGGTCTTCCTTCACCGTGCGGACGGAGCGCTCGACGCGTGATTCCGGATCGTAGACCGTTTCCTGAATCTGGCGGCTGTCGGTATTGAGCTGCGCCGTGACGCTGGAGCGGAAATTGTCCATGCCGAGGAAAGGCGCCAGCGCCTTGTCGATATTGGTGGTGATTTCCTGCTGAACGTTCTGCGCCAGTGTCAGCGAACGGTTCATGGCGGCATTGGTGACATCGTCACCGGAGGCCAGAAGCTGGCCCGTCGAATCAAGCAGGGTCACGTCATCGACTTCAAGGCCGGGAACGGCCGAGGCGACGAGGTGACGGATGGAGGCGGAGGCCTTGCGCCCGGCGGTGGCACTGGCGCGGATCATGACTGATGCCGTGGGCTTCTGTTCACCACGGCGGAAATTGCCGACGTCAGGCATGACGATATGGACGCGTGCGGCCGCAACCCCGTCGATCTGCTGGATGGAGCGGCTGATTTCGCCCTCAAGGGCGCGAACCCGCGTCACTTCCTGCATGAAGGAGGTCAGGCCGAGAGAGCCGACATTGTCGAAAAGCTCGTAACCGGCATTGGCGCTGTCCGGCAGGCCGCGCTCGGCCAGCAGCAGACGCGCCTTGCTGGTGAGCCCGACGGGAACCTGGAGGCTCGCACCATCGGTTCCAACCTGAAAGTCCAGCCCCGATTCGGCAAGCGCAATGCTGATCTTGTTGAGGTCGCTCTTTTCAAGTCCCACATAAAGGGTCTCGTAAGCGGGACGGTTCACATAGAGTGCCGCTGCAAGGATAACGGCCATGGACAAAACGCCCACGCCGCCCAGCATCAGAAGCCGTGTCTGACCCAGCGCCGCGACATTCTTCAAGACCTGAGGGATTTGATTTAACAGATTCATTCTGTTCCGCACCGTCATTCATAGAGTCCGAGACCTTTTGGCCCCGTGGTGACAATAGGGTGCGAAGCTTGCGCGAGCGTTGCCTTTCTCCGTTATCCGCGAAGGAGGATGAATGGCAGCCGGAAGGTCTAGAACAGGTCGAAGTCGCCGGAGGCCTTGTCGAGCGGCTGGGAATGGCCATGGCGGAACGCAGCGCCGAGCGCCTTTTGCATTTCGGCAAGCTTGACGAGGCTGAGTGCCGTCGAGACGTCCACGATCCAGTCACCGGGAATGGAGCCGGTGATGGTATCGATGAACTCTGCGAGGCCGCGGGTCTTCTGAACGGCAAGATCGATGCCCTGCAGCAGCTTGACGCCATCGCTGGACAATTCGCCGCTGGTCACTTCCAGCAGTTGTGGCTCGATGCGCTCAATAAGATAGGCGACGTCGTGCAGTTCCGATACCACGCGCATCAGAACGTCCGGCAAGGCTTCTTCGAACGGAGTGGTGCCGGTGTGGTCTGCAATCTGCATTGGAAACTCCGTGACTAGAAAAATTCGATGTCGTTGGCGACGGGTTTGGGCGCCGGCACCGGACGCGTTTCCATCGCAACGGTCTTCTGGGTTTCCGCGCCGCTGAGCGGATGCTGCCGCGCACGGCCTGAGACCGGCCAGAATTCGATCTTGCGGCCGTGTTCCCCGCCCGTGGAGGAGCTTATGACCGGAATGCCTTCATCCTTCAGAAACTGCATGGCGAAGATGGCATTCTGCTCACCGACATTCGAGAAGCTGGCGATCGTCTTCGCGCCGCCGAAAACCTTGGCCTCCAGCCGGTCGCGGCGGGCGCCCTTCTTCAGAAGGCCGTTGATCAGAAGTTCCATGAGATGCACACCGTAACGCGTTGCATCTCCCCCCGTCACATTGCCCGTTCCCGGCAGCAGGAAGTGGTTCATGCCTCCAATGCCGGCAACGGGGTCTCTCAGACAGGCGGCCACGCACGAACCGAGTATCGTCGTCATGACCACGTCGGGATCGTTGACAACCTTATACTCGCCCTGAATGATATGTACGCGCTTGGCCGCAGCTTCAATCATTTCAGCGATCCGAAAACCGCTTCGATGGCAGCGCGCATCTTGTCGATGGTGAAGGGTTTGGCCAACACGTTATTCGCGCCGAGCTGTGCTGCCTTCTGCACCAGCGCGCGGTCGCCCTGCGCGGTGAGGATGATGAAGGCGGCCTTCTTGGTGGTCGGATTGGCCCGCACGGCGTGCAGGAAGCCAAGGCCGTCCATCTTCGGCATGTTGAAGTCGGAGATGACGAGATGATGGGGCTGCTGCTCCATGATCTTCAATCCCTGCTCGCCATCGCCAGCGGCAGTAATCTGCTTGAAGCCGAGCTGTGTCAGCGCATCGCTGAGGAGCAGCCGGCTGGTCACCTGATCGTCGACGATCAGAACTTTGATCTTTTCTGCGAGAGACATTAGTCAGCACCTTCTTTACGGGCAGTGGTTAGTTTCAGGATTTCTTCGCCGATGGAGGCCAACGGCAATTGCTGTTCCACGGCGCCAAGCTCATAGGCCACACGCGGCATGCCGTAGACGACACATGTTTTTTCGTTCTGGCCGACGGTGCGCGCACCGGCATGGCGCATTTTCAACAATCCGGCTGCACCATCGCGGCCCATGCCGGTCAAAATGACGCCGACGGCGTTGCGTCCGGCAAGCTCGGCCACCGAATCGAACAGCACATCGACGGAGGGGCGATGGCCGTTGACGGGATCACGCTCGATGAGCCGGCAGCAGGGCGCGGTACGATTGGCGATCTGCAAATGACGTTCGCCGCCCGGCGCGAGGTAAATCTTGCCGGTTTGCAGGCGTGCGCCGTCCGTCGCCTCTTCCACGACGGGTGCGCAGATGCGGTTCAGCCTTTCCGCGAAACTCTTGGTGAATGTCGGCGGCATATGCTGGGTGATGACGGTCGGCGGGCAATTGGCCGGAAACTTCTGAAGCACGGCGATCAAGGCCTCGACGCCACCCGTGGAGGAGCCGATGGCCACAACTTTGCGGCCGGCGCGATAATCGCTGACCGGGGTCGGTTGCACTGCCGCTGCTGTTTCCGGGCGCGCCGCACGATAGGCCGCGTGCTGCGAGCGGGCGGCGGCCTTTACCTTGTCGGCAAGATCGCCAAAGGGACGCGCATCGCCGGGAGCGGGTTTGCCGACACAGTCGAAAGCGCCGATTTCAAGCGCGGCAAGCGAGGCGTCAGCGCCGCGATGCGTCAAGGACGAGACCATGATGACCGGCATCGGCCGCAGGCGCATGATCTTTTCGAGGAATTCGAGGCCGTTCATTTCCGGCATCTCGATATCAAGCGTCACGACATCGGGATTGAGCTGCTTGATGGCGGCGCGCGCTTCCATGGCGTTGCCGGCCTGGCCGACCACCTCAACCTCCGGATCGGCCTTGAGGACGGCCGAAATCAGGCCGCGCATCGTTGGAGAATCATCAACGACAAGAACCCGTGCGAGCGCGCTCATGCCTTCCTCCCCGAAGCGTGACCAATGAAGCGGTATGTGGTGATGCCGGTATTGTCGAACAGGTTCTTGGCATCACCGGAGACGCGTTCGGAATGGCCGATATAAAGATGACCGCCTTCCGGCAGCAGCCCCGCGAAACGCGACCAGATACGCGTCTGCGTCGGCTCGTCGAAATAGATGACGACGTTGCGGCAGAAAATGACGTCGAAATTGCCCTTGAAGGGCCATTGCGTCATCAGGTTCAATTCGTTGAACGTGATAAGGCGCTTGACCTTGTCATCGATCTGGAACTTGCGACGGCCACCGGCATCGACTTCCGTAAACCATTGCTTGCGCATGGCGGGAGACACGGTTTCGAGCGCATTGTCGTCATAGACCCCTGCCCGGGCCTGCGCCAAAATCTTCGGGTCGATATCCGTCGCCAGGATTTTGAAATCGTAATCCGCCGCATTCGGGAACATGGCGAGCACGGTAAGCGCGATGGAATAGGGCTCCTGCCCGTCGGAACAGGCCGCCGACCAGATGCGGACACGTCCGCCGCTTTTCGCCCGCGCGATAAGACCCGGCAGGACCTCGTCACGCAGATGTTCGAAATGATGGTTCTCACGGAAAAAGCGGGTGAAATTCGTCGTCAGGTGCGACAGCATTTCGCGCCGCGCCTGGGCGCCATCCGGGGAGGATACCAAAGCGCAATATTCGCGGAAACCCGACAGGCCGAGATTGCGGATATGCTTCGACAGGCGGGAATAGACCAGCGACGCCTTGGTGTCGTTGAGATAGATGCCCGCATCGGCATAGATCATCGCCGCGATTTCCGACAGGTCGCGCCGTGTCAGCGGGTATTCGCCGCTGGCAAGGACATCGTCGGGAGACTGGCGCTGATCGCTGAAATTAAGTGCTGCCATGAACGATCCGCTTTCAACCTGTCGCCGCAAGCGACATTTCCTGCTTCAGGGGCTGTCCGCGCGAGGCGCTGACAATGGCATCGACATCCAGGATGAGCGCAACGCGTCCGTCACCGAGGATGGTGGCGGCGGCAATGCCCGGAACATGGGTATAGTTGGCTTCCAACGACTTGATGACAACCTGGCGCTGACCCTGGATCGCATCGACCATCAGGGCGCGCTGGCCGCCGCCTTCCGATTCCACCAGAAGAGCGACACCTTCGACCGGATCGGCCTGGGTCGGGCGGAAGTTCAGCACACGGCCGACATCGACCAGCGGGCAGAAGGAGTTGCGGATGGAGATCAGCCGCTGGTTCGCGCCAAAGGAGTGAATGTTCTTCGCTTCCGGCTGCAGGGTTTCCACGATTGCCGTCAGCGGCACCACCAGCGTCTGGCCGGCAACGGTCACCACCATGCCGTCGAGAACGGCAAGCGTCAGCGGCAGGCTCATGGTGAAGGTCGAGCCAAGGCCGGGGCGCGAGGAGATGCTGATGCGGCCGCCAAGCGCCTGAATGGAGCGCTTGACCACATCCATGCCGACGCCACGGCCGGAAATGTCGGAAATCTTGTCGGCGGTGGAGAAGCCCGGGGCGAAGATCAGATTGTCGATTTCTTCATCCGTCAGGTTCGCATCGGCGGCGATGAGATCGTTGTCGATTGCCTTCTGACGAACGCGCTCACGGTTGATGCCTGCGCCGTCGTCCTGAAGCTCGATCAGGATACGGCCCGAGCGGTGCTTGGCCGAAAGCTTGATGGTGCCTTCCGGGTTCTTGCCCGCCGCTTCGCGTTTTTCCGGCGTTTCGATGCCGTGGTCGACGGCGTTGCGGATCATATGCGTCAGGGGCTCGGCCAGCTTGTCGATGACCGTCTTGTCGACTTCGGTGTTTTCACCTTCGGTGACGAGGCGGATCTGTTTGCCGATCATGTCGGCGACTTCGCGGACGATACGCGACATGCGCTGGAAGACCGGCTTCACCGGCTGCGCGCGGATCGCCATGACGCTGTCCTGGATTTCGCGCGTGAGCTGCTGCAGCTCGTCGAGGCCCATATTGACGGCCGACGTGCCGCTCGCATCGTTTTCGATGACACTCTGCGACAGCATCGCCTGATTGATGACGAGTTCGCCGACGAGGTTGATCAGGCGGTCGACACGGTCGAGGTCGACACGGATGGTCTGGCCGGCGCTGGCATTGGCGGCAGCATTGGCGTTCGCCTGAGCTGCGGCAGGCGCTGCCGCCGCCTCACGCTTTTCGATTGCGGCATTGACGCTCTGGGTGATCTGCGTCGTCGCAACGGCCGTTTCGACGGCTGCGGCAACATAGGACACTTCCGCCGCGATGGCTTCGACGGCGGGTTCCTCTTCCGGTCCGCTATCGAGAGCCGAGAGATCGAACGGAACCGGGATCATCGGAAGCTCTTCCTCATCCGCGGCAGCATCCGACACAACGGGGGTGATTTCGAGATCGCAGTCCCATTCAGCGAATTCGAAGACGCTGCGGATACCCTCTTCACCCTTCTCGGTCGTGATCGAAACCGTCCAGGAGAGATAGGATGCTTCAGGATCGAGCTTGTCGAGCGAAGGCAGCTCCGACATGTCGCAATTGATGCTCATTTCACCGATGCGCGAGAGATCGCGCAGAAGAAGGGCAGCCTCGTTGCCTTTCGAATAAAGCGATGCGTGCGGCTTGAAGGTGATATGGAAGGTCGGCGCTTCCATCAACGGCGTGGTTTCGTCGGCAAAGTCCGAGAAGGAGAATGGGATCGGCTCGAAACCGCTCTCATCCGTCGGCTTGGGTGCGACGGGTTGCGGCGCCTTGACGGCAGCTGGCGCTGCCACCGGCGCGGAAACCTGTATGGTTTCGCCGTTTGCCAGCGCTTCCAGTTCCTTGACGAGGCCGCGGGTGCGGCTTTCATCGACGCTGCCGCCGTCTCTGGCCGCATTGGTCAGGTCCGCCAGCACGTCGGCGGAGCGCAGCATGACCTTCAGAACATCCTGTGTCGGCTCCAGCTTGTTGGAGCGGACGCAGTCGAGGGTCGTTTCAAAAACGTGGGCGAAGGCCACGAGATCATCGAGACCGAAGGCACCCGCCCCGCCCTTGATGGAATGAACGGCACGGAAAACGGCGTTGACGGTTTCCGGATCGCGGTCGCCGTCATTCAATTTAAGAAGCCCCGATTCCAGTTCGGCGAGCTGCTCCTCGCATTCCTGGAAAAAGATTTCCTTGATTTCGTTCATATCCATCGTGAAATGTCCCGTATCAGGCGGTTACGCGTTCAATGGCATCGATGAGTTTTGCAGGATCGAACGGCTTGACGATCCAGCCCGTCGCACCGGCCTGACGGGCGCGGTTCTTCTTTTCCGCATCGCTTTCGGTCGTCAGGACCAGGATCGGGATCGCGCGATACTTTTCGTTGCGCCGTACACCCTCGATGAAGCCGAAGCCATCGAGACGGGGCATGTTGATATCGGTCACGATGACATCGGGGTTGCTCTGCTCGAGCACTTCGAGGCCCTCAATGCCATCTTCGGCCTGAATGGTTTCGAAACCGGCATTGTTAAGGGTGACCAGGAGCATGTTCCTGATCGTCCGGGAATCATCCACGGTAAGAACTTTTTTCTTCACTTTTGCATCTCCTTGGGGAGCAAATGGTCAATATCGACGCCTATCAGTTTCATCGTCTTGTCGAATGCATCAGACACCTTGGCAAAACCGAACCGCTTGCCGTCCTCTTCCCAGGATTTCGCGCCGGCCATCAGAACCTGGGCGCAAAGCGCGCCAATACGCTCAACCTCTGACGCATCGACCGACAAAGGTGCCCCTCTCAGCGTCATCAGCTTGCCGTGCAGGGCCGATGCTTCGTTGAGATCCAGCACCGGTGACAGTTTCAGCGTCGCCTCAGCTGCTTTTCTGGCTGCCATTACATGACTCCCTGACGTCTGAATTGTTGGTAATCCTGGCCGTAATCCGTGCGATTATCCGCACGGGCCATAAATGAAGTGTCCTGCCGGTCCGCACCGGATACCGCTTTCGCCTGCACCTGACGGGCAATGCGGAATTCGCGGATGGTGCGGCCGAGTTCCAGAATAACGGTATGAAGCGCGTCGGCCCCGGAAGCGCTCGCGCTGATATCGACGGCGTTCCGGCCGGCTTGCCTTTGCTGCTCGCCGATATCGGCCGCAACCGATTGCAGTTCGCCGGCCTGCTCGGCCGTATGCCGGGAGACTTCCGCGATCATGTCGTTGATGCCCGAGACCTGCCGGACGACGCCGCCGATTGCATCCTTCGTGCGGTTGACCATGCGCACGCCGCCCTCGACCTGCGTCTTGGTGGTGCCGACCAGGCTCTTGATCTCCCTTGCAGCGTCGGCGGAACGCTGGGCGAGCGCCCGGACCTCCTGCGCGACGACCGCGAAACCACGTCCGCTTTCACCCGCGCGCGCCGCCTCGATGCCGGCATTGAGGGCGAGAAGGTTCGTCTGAAAAGCGATCTCATCAATCGTGCCGATGATCCTGCCGATCTGTTCGGCGGATTGTTCGATGTCAGACATGGCGTCAATCGCCTCGCCGATCGCCCGGCCGCTCTCGACAGCCGCCTCGCGAGCACGGGAAACAGCCGTTTCCGTGGCCGCTATGCGCGCGCCGTTTTCAGCAACGTTCCCGATCATCGCCTGGATGGCGCGGGAGGTTTCGGCAAGCGCTTCGGCCTGCTGGCGGGAGCGTTCGGCGATGGAGCGGCCCATATCGGCAAAACGCGCGCCGAGCGCTTCAGCCTCGCCGATGCTGTTTTGCGCCGCGATCAGCGATGCGCCGATCGTTTCCAGAGCCGTGTTGAAGGACGCTGCAACATCGCGATAGGCTTCCGGCACTTCACCGCCGATGCGGGCCTGCAAATCGCCCGCGGCAAAGGCCGTCAGTGCCGTGCCCAGCAACTTCGCCGCTTCCGAGCGGTCATTGTCACGCTGTTCCGCCAGTTCGCGGCCATGGCGCAGGCGCAATTCGTTGAAGCGCAGCGAAACGGCGATTTCGGTATCGACCATTACCAGACGGACGACATTCTTGACGGCTTCCGCCAGTTCACGGGTTTTCTTGCGGTTGCCGGGCAGGATGGAGCGCGGTGCATGTTCGGCCACCAGCCCACCGACGAGATGTTCCAGAACCACCGCGTGGCTGGCGATCTGCCAGCGCGGATCGAGACCCATGCGGCTGGCATTGTCGGAAAGAACCTTCACCCGCTCGGCGTAAAGCGCATCGAAACGCGCATCGGTCAGAACGCTCCAGTGCGAGGATTGCAGATCGTGCAGGCGGTCGAGCTGGTTTTCGCTTTCGAAAGACGGAGAACAGTCCGGCATGGACTGGAAGCGGGTCATCACGTCCCGCAGGCCGGCCTTGACGTAAGGCTCCAGCATGCTGCGATAATTGCGCAGGAAATCGGATTGCGTCTCATCGAGGCCGGCAAAGCGCAACCGTCCCGCCAGGCTTCCGCCTGCCGATCTGCGCGCTTGATCTGATGGCAAATCCTGCCCCAACCGACGTCCCCAACAACATGACGGCCGGTAAAACCCGGCCAAATTGGCCAAGGTTCAGAACGCCAGCACCCTAAAGGGGATTTTTGAACGAACATACCCATCGCGGACGATGCGGCATCGACGCCTGCCAGACCTTCTTGAACCAAGAAACGAAATACCGGATCGGCACCGGTACGGCAGTGCGGCGTCATGCCTGGAAGGGGAGAGAACCCCATTCCGCCGTGGAAATACCATCAATCTTTATGGTTAATTCCTTGCTTGAAAGTTAAGAAACATAAGCACCGGCGTCAAACGGTAAAATTTGTAAAAGCTTTTAGCGATTGTCGCCCTTACTTTGCCGCAAACGGGCGAAAACGAAAAGGAATCAGACGCTGCGGGCGGTTTTTCCGGCCTGTGCGCTGGACAAGCGTGTCCGCCTTCCCCTAAAACAAATCAACGGGATATTCGCTGCACGGTGATGCTTTAAAGAGACCTTTACGATCAAGGAGATGCCAACTTGTTATGGATGGAGAAATGCCGCTGTTCAGGGCGCCATCCGCAAGTGTTGATCGGCCTCGTGGTCGCAAGCCTGCTCGTCATGATCGGCTTCCAGTCTCCTTCCGGCGTCAAGACCGTCTCGAAGGCCAGCCGTCTGGAGCGTTTGCAGACAGTGGATTTCGGCAGATCCCTTTCTCTTCGCGATAAAGAATGCACAAACGGCGATGATTTCGGCTGCAAGGCTGGCGAGGCCGGTTCGGGCTTTCGCCCCAGCGATTTCGCTTCATCCACCCTGCGGATAACAGCTGAGGCGAGGCCGGCCGTCACACCTGTTGCCGTCGTGCCACAAGCTTTCCGAGACTTTGCGAGCGTGGTTCCAAGAGCGCCCCCGCATATTATCTATTAGTCATTCCGGCGGTCCTCATCATTCGGTTCATCGTGAACCTTGAGGGATCGGAGTCGTCGGAAACCCGCCGTAGGCTCCAATTCCAGAGAGAAAACCGCCGCCGCATATGACACTTGCAACCATTCTTCCATTCATTGTCGCATTGCCCTTTGTCGGCGCCCTCCTGACGGCTTTCATGCCGCGCGACGGTGCGGCCGCCGGTCCGGCCTCCGTTGCGGGCGCCGTCGCCCTTTTCGGCCTTGTCAGCAGCATCTTCCTTTATTCGACCGTCAGCGGCGGCGGCGTGCTGAAATATGATGTGGAATGGCTGCCGCAGCTCGGCCTCAACTTCACCCTGCGGCTGGATGGATTTGCCTGGATTTTTGCGATCCTCATTACCGGTATCGGCCTTTTGGTGGTGCTCTATGCACGCTATTACATGTCGGCCGAAGACCCGATCCCGCGTTTCTTCGCCTTCCTGCTCGCCTTCATGGGCTCGATGCTCGGCGTGGTTCTGTCCGGCAACGTGATCCTGCTGTCTATCTTCTGGGAAATGACCAGCATCTTCTCGTTCCTGCTGATCGGTTACTGGCACCAGAACGCCGGTGCCCGCGACGGTGCGCGCATGGCGCTAACCGTGACCGGCATCGGCGGCTTCAGTCTTCTGGCGGGCCTGCTGATCCTAGGCCATATGGCGGGAAGCTATGACCTCGACAAGATCATCGAGGCCGGCGCCGATATCCGCGCCCATTCGCTGTATCTGCCTGCACTTATCCTCATTCTCGGCGGCGCGCTGACGAAGAGCGCGCAGTTTCCATTCCATTTCTGGCTGCCCAACGCCATGGCGGCGCCCACGCCCGTTTCCGCCTATCTGCATTCCGCCACCATGGTGAAGGCGGGCGTGTTTCTGCTGGTCCGGTTCTGGCCAGTGCTGGCGGGCACGCAGGAATGGTTCTGGCTGGTGGGTGCGGCCGGCATCATCACCCTGCTGCTCGGCGCTTATTTCGCCATGTTCCAGCAGGACCTGAAAGGGCTGCTGGCTTATTCGACCATCAGCCATCTCGGGCTCATCACCACGCTGCTCAGCCTTGGCAGCCCGCTTGCGGCGGTTGCGGCCATCTTCCACATGGTCAACCACGCCACCTTCAAGGCGTCGCTCTTCATGGCGGCCGGTATCATCGACCATGAAACCGGCACGCGCGACATGCGGCGCTTAAGCGGGCTTTACACCTATATGCCGGCGACCGCGACACTCGCCATGGCGGCGAGTGCGGCCATGGCCGGGGTGCCGCTGTTCAACGGCTTCCTTTCCAAGGAAATGTTCTTTGCCGAGGCCGTCGAAACCCATGCAGACTCGTTGCTGGACCGGGCGCTGCCCTATGTCGCGACGCTATCGGGCGCATTTGCAGTCGCCTATTCTCTGCGCTTCATCCATACGGTGTTCTTTGGCCCCAAGCCCGTCGATCTGCCGAACCCGCATCCGCACGAGCCGCCGCGCTGGATGCGTTTCCCGATCGAGTTCCTGGTTTTCGCCTGCCTGATCGTCGGCATCGTTCCGAGCCTCTCCATCGGTCCCTTCCTGCATTCGGCCGTGCTTTCCGTGCTTGGTGCGCAAACGCCGGTTTACAGCCTGTCGATCTGGCACGGTTTCAACCTGCCGCTGATCATGAGTATCGCGGCGCTGATCGGCGGGGTTACGATCTATGCCCTGCTCGGCGGTTACTTCTCGCGCTGCGATGACGGTCCGCCGGTCTTCCGGCATTTGCGGGGCCAGCGCATCTTCGAGCGCATTCTCGTCACCGTGTCCTGGAAGTGGGCGCGGTGGCTGGAAAGCACGCTCGGCACGCGGCGTCTGCAGCCGCAGCTGAGACTTCTCATCCTCGTGGCGCTTCTTGCCGGTTTCTCGCCCCTGTTCCTTTCGGAATTCTCCCTGTCGCTGCCGCGCGTCACGACCTTCGACCCGATCTTTGCCATCCTGTGGCTGATCGGCATGATCGCGGCCATGGGTGCGGCCTGGCAGGCGAAATATCATCGCCTCGCCGCCCTCGTCATGCTCGGCGTCTCTGGTCTGGTCACCTGCCTTACCTTCGTCTGGCTTTCCGCGCCGGATCTGGCGATCACCCAGCTGCTGGTGGAAATCGTCACCACGGTTCTCATCCTGCTCGGCCTCAGATGGCTGCCGAAACGCTTCGAGAAGGTCGACAGCAGCGATGAGCTGCCCGCACAGCTTCGCCGCGCGCGTGACTTTTTGCTCGCCGCCGCCAGCGGTATCGGCATGTCCGTCATTGCCTATGCCGTGATGACCCTGCCGGTGCCGAACGCGATTGCGACCTACTTCCTCGAACGCGCCTATACGGAAGGCGGCGGCACCAATGTCGTCAACGTCATTCTCGTCGATTTCCGCGGCTTCGATACCTTCGGCGAAATCGCAGTGCTGGCCATCGTGGCGCTGACCGTCTTTGCGCTGCTTCGCCGTTTCCGCCCCGCCCATGAAAGCATCGGGGTGCCGGAACAGCAGCAGATGCAAAACGCCTTCGATGCCGAACGGCCGGACCGCAGCAAGGGCGATACGGTCCGCGACTATCTTTATGTGCCATCGATCGTGATGCAGTGGATGTTCCCCGTCATCATCACCTTCTCAATCTTCCTGTTCATGCGCGGCCATGACATGCCGGGCGGCGGCTTTGCAGCCGGCATTACCATGGCGATCGCCTTCCTGCTGCAATATCTTGCCGGCGGGGCGCGCTGGGCGGAAGACCGCATCCGCATCCTGCCGCTGCGCTGGATGGGCTTCGGCCTTTTGATGGCAGCGTCAACGGGTATCGGCTCCTGGTATTTCGGCTACCCGTTCCTGACCTCCTATTTCCAGTATACGGAGATACCCTATATCGGCAAAATGCCGACGGCATCGGCCCTGCTGTTCGACCTCGGCGTCTTCTCGCTGGTCGTCGGCTCCACCGTTCTTATCCTGATAGCACTGGCACACCAATCGTTGCGTAACTACCGCGTTCGCACGCCTGAAGCCGCAAAAGCGGAGGACGTGTAATGGAACTCATTCTTGCAATCGGCATCGGCATCATGACCGGCTCCGGCGTGTGGCTTATCCTGCGCCCGCGCACCTATCAGGTCATTGTCGGACTTTCGCTTTTGTCTTACGCCGTCAACCTGTTCATCTTCGGCGTCGGCGGCATCAAGACCAATGCGCCCCCGGTGCTGGTCAACGGCGTTGACAGTTCGACGCTCGCCGACCCCGTGCCGCAGGCGCTGGTGCTGACGGCAATCGTCATCGGCTTTGCGACCACCGCATTGTTCCTCGTCGTGCTGCTCGCCGCCCGCGGCCTTACCGGCACCGACCATGTGGACGGGAGGGAGTCGAAATGATGTCGTTCCCCTTCCACATCGTCATCGCCCCCATTCTGGTGCCGTTGATAACCGCAGCACTGCTGTTGTTTTTTGATGAGCGCCAACGTGTTGCGAAAGCCGCCATCAGCCTTGCATCAACGATCATATTGCTCGTTGTCGCCATTTTGCTGTTCCGCGAGGTGAACTCGACGGTCAATACAGAGATCGCAGCGGTGGTTTCGAGCGGCGTCTATCTGCTCGGCAACTGGCCCGCGCCCTTTGGCATCGTGCTTGTGGCCGATCGCCTCTCCGGGCTGATGGTGCTTCTGACGGCACTTCTTGCCATCCCGTCGCTGATCTATTCAATGGCGAAGTGGCACAAGGCAGGCGCGCATTTCCATTCGCTGTTCCAGATGATGCTGATGGGCGTCAACGGCGCGTTCCTGACCGGCGACCTCTTCAATCTCTTCGTCTTCTTCGAAGTGATGCTGGCGGCTTCCTACGGCCTGCTGCTGCATGGTTCCGGCCAGCAGCGCGTCAAGGCTGGGCTGCATTACATCGCCATCAACCTCGTGGCGGCGCTGTTCTTCCTCATCGGCGTCAGCCTCATCTATGGCGTCACCGGCACGCTGAACATGGGTGACCTTGCCCACCGTATCGAAGGGCTCAACCCGGACCAGCGCATGCTGCTGGAAACCGGCGCTGCCGTCCTCGGCATCGCATTCCTGGTCAAGGCCGGCATGTGGCCGCTGAATTTCTGGCTGCCTTCCGCCTATGGTGCGGCTTCAGCACCTGTCGGCGGGCTGTTTGCGATCATGAGCAAGGTCGGCATTTACGTCATCGCCCGCCTGTCCTTTCTGCTTTTCGGACAGACGGCGGGGGAATCGGCCGGTTTCGGCCATGATGCCCTGCTGGTTGGCGGCATCGCCACCATCATCTTCGGGGCCATCGGCGTTCTCGCGTCGCAGGCGCTCGGGCGGCTCGCCGGCTTTTCGGTTCTCGTCTCATCGGGAACGCTGCTTGCCGCCATGGGCACCGGCAATCCGACGGTGGCAGCCGGCGCGCTTTATTACATGGTCAGCTCCACCCTCACCATCAGCGCCTTCTTCATGCTGATCGAACTCGTCGAGCGCGGGCAGGATGCGGGCGCGAACGTTCTTGCCGTGACCATGGAGGCCTATGGCGAGGGCGACGAGGAAGAGGAGGAAGAGGAAGTCGGCGTGACCATGCCAGGCACCATGGCCGTGCTTGGCGCCTGTTTTGCGGCCTGCGGCATTCTTCTGGCCGGGCTGCCGCCGCTTTCGGGTTTCATCGCCAAATTCTCGATGCTGACCGCCATTCTCAACCCTTCCGGGCTCGGCGCCAATGACAGCGTTTCCACGCTTTCCTGGTGGCTGGTCTTCCTGATCGTCTTTGCCGGTTTCGCCTCGCTGATCTCGATGACGCGCGCCGGCATCCGCACCTTCTGGGCCTCCATCGAAGGTACCGTGCCGCGCGTTCTCGTCATCGAAATCGCCCCCGTGATGCTGCTGCTCGGCCTGACGCTTGCCATGACCGTGCAGGCAGGGCCGGTGATGCGTTATATGCAGGAGACGGCGCGTATTCTCGACCTGCCGGCGAGCTATATTCAGGGCGTCATTTCCGCGCCGAGGGCGGGAAGCAATCCGGAGGCAGAGCCATGATGAGCCGTCTCCTGCCCTACCCGCTGCTGACGGTCTCGCTCATCTTCTTCTGGATGACGATCAACAGCTTTTCGCCCGGGCATCTGCTGCTCGGCACCGCCGTTGCGCTCATCGCTTCCTGGGCCATGGCATCGCTCAGGCCCGCCAAACCGCGCATCCGCAACTGGCACAGGCTCGTGCAGCTGATCCTGATCGTGCTATACGACATTGTCCGCTCCAATATCTCGGTCGTGAGGATCATTCTCTTCAAGCGTGAAAGAGACCGCAAATCCGGCTTCCTGGCGGTGCCGCTTGATATTCGCGATCCCATGGCGCTTGCCGTTCTGGCGACAATCCTCACCTCGACACCGGGAAGCGCTTGGCTCGAATATAATTCCAGCCAGGGCACGCTCCTCCTCCATGTTCTCGACGATGTGGATGAGGCAGCGTGGATAAGCCTCATCAAGAACCGTTATGAAAAACTGCTGATGGAGATATTCGAATGAGTTCGATTATCCTTTTCTGGTCCTTTTCACTCGCGCAGCTGATGCTGGCCATCGCCATGACGATATCAGTCTATCGCATCGCCATCGGCCCGCGCGCCCAGGACCGCGTGCTTGGCGTCGATACGCTTTATGTCAACGCCATGCTGCTTCTTTTGACCTTTGGCCTGCGCACCGGCAACGACATCTATTTTGAGGCGTCGCTGCTGATCGCGATCCTCGGCTTCGTCTCCACCGTCGCCCTTTCCAAATTCATGATGCGCGGCGAGGTGATCGAATGAACAATGCCGCAGAATTTCCGCTCTGGGCCGCCATTCTCGTGGCTTTCTTCGTCCTGCTGGGCGCTTCGCTGACGCTGATTGGCACCATCGGCTTTGCCAGGCTCAACAGCTTCTATGAGCGCCTGCACGCGCCCACACTCGGCACCAGCTGGGGTACCGGCGGCATCGTCATGGCCTCGATCATCTATTTCTCCGTCTCCGGCGACCGCTTCGCCTTCCACGAAATCTTCATCGGCATCTTCATGACGGTGACGACCCCGGTTTCCCTGATGCTGCTGGGACGTGCTGCGCTTTATCGGGACCGGGCGGAGCAGAATACGGATAATCGGGAGCATCTGTAGTCAGATCGCAGAGGCACTTCATTGTTTGTTTCTTTATGACGCATCCCTCAGCTGGAAATGGCCCGCTGTTGGCGTGATGGCATAGGGAGCTGCCTCGACTTCGTATGACACACGCCTAATGCTCCGAACCTCGGAAACACTTGGATCAAACGTAAAACGATCCGGGTAGAAGATGCAAATATTGCTTCCTTTAGACAAAGAGCTTCGATATCGAACACCATCGAAGCCTTTTTTGATAAGCACCTCCGACAGCAGTTGAGTTAATAGATAATGGTGCTTCTCTTCTGGAGTTATCGGCCTGCTCATCAAGCGATCGAACGCTTGGATCAGCGCAAAAAGGTCCAACCGAATATCACTGGACGAGAATTTCGAGATGTCAGGGTTGAAGTCAGCGAGCTTTAAATTTTGAGTGCTACGAAAACCACCGATTGAAACGTGGTGACCCGGATGAGGACGTATTTCTGCTACAGCGGTATATACGTCTGTCGCAAGATATAACATGCTAACACCGGTTCTATTCAGTCTGCCGTTGCCCGCTAACAACGGAGGAGGAGCACCAATTTCTAGTCCCATCCATGGCTGGCGGACAATTCTAGAATTCCATCCATCAACATCAGAGAACACATTTTTTTGTCCAATACGAGCTCTATACCAAAGCTCGTTCACTGGAAGCTGAAGCTCAATATCATCTAGAAACTCAGAGACGATGCGATCAAGATCTGGCTCTACTTGAAAGAAATTCTCGACCAACAATCTGCGCTTCAATTCACCGATCTGCATTGGGTTTGTCCGTGAAATCGCAGGCGACATTAGCCGAATCCCATCATTGAACCCAGCATAAAGCCACACCCCCTCGCTGAGTGGTGGATAGACGGGGTCTTGAATCAGATAGTCAATTTCATCGTAGTATCTATCAGACCTTGGCGGCTCAAGTACTGGGTTGTCAGGGTCTCCGAAGAGGGCCATGACAGACTCGCCACCCCAATGGGGATTATAGTCGTACTCATCCCAGTAAAAACGAACTAGTGACCTGAGCAGCATCACCATCGAGTTGGTATTTTGCGGATCACAGACATTCACGTCTTCGCGTTCACAGAGACCACATAGGCCGGGCACTGCATTGCTAGCAATTAGGCGTTTGAGCGACGAATGACGTGCGCAGTCCACGCATATACTGGCCTGTGGTGCATCGTCGTCCAAGTCCACCATGCAAAACACTCCCTTCTAAAATGAGCAATTGCTATTCTAGGAGTGATATTAAAAGCAACGGCAGAAAGAAAAACCGTGCCACATAAATTTGCCGGGAATAGCTGGAACGACTCGAGACCTGTGGAAACGGACTTGTAAGACGTTAAGGCAAAAATTGCCTCGCCATTAGGAGATTACTCTACCTAAGCTTTTTATATATAAGTAGATAAATGGTGCCCGGAGGCGGATTTGAACCACCGACACGCGGATTTTCAATCCGCTGCTCTACCAACTGAGCTATCCGGGCACTTCAGGTCCTTGAAGAACCTCCGCTTTTGGCGGGCGGGGCTGTTTGGTGCCCCGAAAGTGAGCGGGGTTATAACATCTTGTTCGGACATGGCAAGCGCCATCGCGAAGTTTTTTGACAGTTTTTTCACAGGGGCTGTGGATGGCTGGAATGTCTGCCCGGTGCAGGCCGGATTGCGGCGGAAAACCGCTCTTGGGCATCCGCCGACCAGCGGGCGGCGCCGCGGCAGATGGCGGCTCACGGCCCCTCATTGCGCCGTGCGGCAAGACCAAGCGCGATGGGCACAACGGCCACCAGCGCCGCCATGACGGGCGAGGAGGCGAAGATGCGGCTTGCCAGCGAGGTGACGGCAACGGAGCGCACCACCGTCATCAGGCGCGAATTCTCGCGGTCGCGCTCATGCCGGGCATCGACGGCTTTGTGGTGCGACGGATTGGCGGCGGCTTCCAGCCGTTTGACGTCGCGGCGAATCTTTTCGAGCTGTTTGCGCAGGTCTTCCAGTTCCGCGCGCAAGGATGATTCCGGCGGGGCGGCGGCACGCGCTCTTCGGGCAACAGCGGGTTTTGCAGCCTTCTTCTCCACGGCCTCTTCGTCCAGTTCGGCCAGATGGTCGTCAAGGTCCGAGGGCTTGTCGAAACCGTGGGATCGCAGTGGTGCTTTCATCGCTGTCTCCTGAGGCGTGCTGAATTGCGGCGGCGGGCGCTTTTGCCCGATCAGCCTTTTCAACGCCTCAGCCCGGCAAAGGATGCACGGAAAGCAGGGAGGCAAGCATAATAAAACAGGCCCCGAAGGGCCTGTTCACTGTCTCGCTTGAAGCCTCAGGCCGCCTTGGCGGCGCTGGCATAGGGATCGAAGCGACCGTAAAAGGTCTCGCCCTTGGCGGCCATGTCCTTCAGCAGCGGCGTCGGCTTAAAGCGCGGGCCGTAGGCCTCGCTGAGCTTCTCGGCGAGCGCCACGAAGTTCTTCACACCCATGCCGTCGATGTAGGACAGCGCACCGCCGGTATAGGGCGCGAAGCCGAAGCCGAGGATGGAGCCGACATCCGCCTCACGCGGATCGGTGACGATACCTTCTTCCACCGTGCGGGCGGCTTCCAGCGCCACGGTGACGAGGAAGCGCTGTTTCAGCACCTCCATGTCCACATCCTCAGGCTTCTGCTGCGGATAGAGATCCTTAAGGCCGGGCCAGAGGGACTTCTTGGCGGGCTTTTGCGGATAGTCGTAGAAGCCCTTGGCGTTCTTGCGGCCAAAACGGCCCTCGCCTTCCACCAACTTCTTCACCAGTTCCATATGGCGCGGATCGACGGCCTTTTCGCCAAGATCGGTGACGGTGGCTTTCAGGATCTTGTAGGAAAGATCGATAGCCACCTCATCATTCAGCGCCAGCGGGCCGACCGGCATGCCGGCGAATTTCGCGGCATTTTCGATCATGGCGGGCGGTACGCCCTCGATCAGCATGTCGTAGCTTTCCGCCATGTAACGCAGCACGCAGCGATTGACGAAGAAGCCGCGCGTATCGTTGACCACAATCGGGGTCTTCCTGATCTTCGCCACATAGTCCAGCGCGACGGCAAGCGCCTTGTCGCCGGTTTCCTTGCCGAGGATCACTTCCGTCAGCATCATCTTTTCGACAGGTGAGAAGAAGTGGATGCCAATGAAATCCACCGGGCGCTTCGAGTTCTTCGCAAGGCCGGTGATCGGCAAAGTGGAGGTGTTGGAAGCGAAGATCGCGCCCTGCGGCAACACCGCTTCCACGGCCTCGATGACGGCTTTCTTCACGTCGCGGTCTTCGAAGACGGCCTCGATGACGAGATCGGCGTCGGAGAGCGCCTTGTAATCCGCCGTCGGGGTGACGAGGTCGAGCAGGGCCTTGGCCTCATCCTGCGTCAGCCTGCCCTTGCCGATGGCGGCCTTGACGCTTTCCTCGCAATGGCCCTTGCCCTTGTCGGCGGCTTCCTGATCGCGATCCACCAGCACGACGGGAATGCCGGCGGCTGCGGTGACATAAGCGACGGCAGCGCCCATGAAGCCCGCGCCGACGACGCCGACCTTCCTGAACTCCGTCCTCGGCTGGCCGGCCGGGCGGCGCGCGCCCTTGCCCAGTTCCTGCATGGAAATGAACAGCGAGCGGATCATGCCAAAGGCTTCCTTCGAGCGAAGGATTTCGGTGAAATACCGCTGCTCCACCTTCAGCGCCGTATCGAAGGGCAATTGCAGGCCTTCATAGACACATTTGAGGATGGCGAGTGCGGCCGGATAGTTGCCGGCGCTTTCACGGCGCAGGATTGCCGGAGCGGCGGGCCAGAGCTGGGCTGCGGCAGGCGTCCAGATGCCGCCGCCGGGGGCCTTGAAGCCCTTTTCATCCCAGGGTGCGACCGGCTTCAGGCCGTCCTTGATCATCTGCTTTGCGGTTGCAACCAGCTGATCCGGCTCGACCACCTGATGCACCAGCCCCATGGCCTTGGCGCGCGCGCCGGTCAGCGACTGGCCGGTGGTCATCATCTGCAGTGCCGATTGCGCATCCGTCAGGCGCGGCACGCGCTGGGTGCCGCCGGCGCCGGGGAAGATGCCGACCTTGACTTCCGGCAGGGCGATCTTGAGGTTCTTGGCGCTGGATGCGACCCGGCCGTGGCAGGCGAGCGACAGCTCAAACGCGCCGCCCATGCAGGTGCCGTTGATGGCGGAAACCCAGGGCTTGCCGTTGGTCTCGATCTTGCGGAACAGGCCCGTCATGCGGCCAACCAGTTCGAACAGCCTTGCAGCGGCCTGATCCGGGTTCTTCGTCTTCTCGTCATTGTAGAAGGAGAACATCGACTTGATCATCGAAAGATCGGCGCCGCCGGAAAAGGTGCTTTTGCCAGATGTGAAAACGACGCCCTTGACGGCGCTGTCTGCGACGGTGGCATCAACAATGGCGTTCAGCTCGTCCATCACTTCTGATGTGAAGACGTTCATGGATTTTTCCGGCATGTCCCAGGTGACGAGGGCAATGCCGTCTGCGTCCGTCTCGATGGTGAAATTGGTGTAAGTGCTCATTTGGGATTCCTCTTCCCTGAATTTCCTGACGCGTCTAACTCCTCCTTCCCGTCATGGTCGGGCTTGACCCGACCATCCAGCACCTCGGCGTGGATCCTCGGGTCAAGCCCGAGGATGACGGAAGCGGGGGTTGTTACCGCTGCCTCAAACCCGCTCGATAACCGTCGCCGTGCCCATGCCAGCGCCGATGCAGAGCGTGACGAGCGCAGTGTTCAGATCGCGCCGCTCCAGCTCATCCAGCACCGTGCCGAGGATCATCGCGCCGGTTGCACCGAGCGGATGGCCCATGGCGATGGCGCCGCCATTGACGTTCATCCGGTCGTGATCGATGTCGAAGGCCTGCATGTAACGCAGGACCACGGCGGCGAAGGCTTCGTTGAGTTCGAAAAGATCGATATCGGCAAGCGACATTCCGGTCTTTTTCAGGAGCTTCTCGGTCACATCCACCGGGCCGGTGAGCATCAGCGCCGGATCGGAGCCGATATTGGCGAATGCCTTGATGCGGGCGCGGGGCTTGATGCCCATCGCTTCGCCGCCCGCCTTCGAGCCAACCAGCACGGCCGCAGCACCGTCAACGATGCCGGACGAATTGCCGGCGTGATGGACGTAATTGATCCGCTCCACTTCCGGATGCGCCATGATGCCGACGGCTTCGAAACCGCCCATTTCACCCGGCATCTGGAAGGACGGATTGAGCGAGGCCAGCGCCTGCATGTCCGTGCCGGGGCGCATATGCTCGTCACGGTCGAGGATAGTCAGGCCGTTTGAATCCTTCACCGGAATGACCGACTTGTTGAAATAGCCCTTTTCCCAGGCATGCGCCGCACGCTTCTGGCTTTCGACGGCATAGGCGTCGACATCGTCACGGGAGAAGCCGTATTTGGTGGCGATGAGATCGGCCGATACGCCCTGCGGCATGAAGAAGGCCGGGAAGTTGACCGAGGGGTCCATATACCAGGCGCCGCCGGACATGCCCATGCCGACACGCGACATGCTTTCGACGCCGCCGGCGATGACGATATCGTCGGACCCCGCCTTGACCTTGCCGGCCGCAAAGTTGATGGCATCGAGACCCGAGGCGCAGAAGCGCGATATCTGCATGCCCGGGGCCTTATTGGAGTAACCCGCCTCGAAGGCGGCGGCCTTCGGGATCACCGCACCGGCATCCATGACGGGATCGACACAGCCCATGATGATGTCATCGACGGCAGAAGTGTCCAGCCCATTGCGGTCGCGGAGGGCTTCCAGTGTCTTGGCGGCAAGGCGAACGGAGGGCACCTCATGCAGGCTGCCATCCTTCTTGCCGCGCCCGCGCGGGGTGCGGACATGGTCGTAGATAAATACGTCGGTCATTGTTTCTCTCCCTGCGGCGTCAGAAACGCCAGCCTCATCAGAATGCTTCCGCAGCCAGTTCCATCATGGTGTCCGCGCCGGTTTCGATGCGGGCCTTGCGCAGCGCCGTTTCCGGCATGATGCGCTCCATGTAAAACTTCGCCGTGACAAGCTTGGTCTTGAGGTAATCCTCGTCCGAAGTGCTGCCCGCTGCAAGCGCTTCGCTGGCGGCTTTCGCCATGCGCGCCTGCATGTAGCCCAGCACCACGATGCCGAAGAGATGCATATAGTCGGTCGAGCCGGCACCGGCATTGTCGGGTCTCGCCATGGCGTTCTGCATGAACCACATGGTTGCGGCCTGCAGGTCGTTCAAGCCCTTCTTCAGGCCCTTGGTGTAGAGGCTGAGCTTTTCATCGGCGCGGTTTTCCTCGCAGAAATCGCCGATTTCCTTGAACAGCGCCATCACGGCGCGGCCGCCATTCATGCCGAGCTTGCGGCCCACCAGATCGAGCGCCTGAATGCCGTTGGCACCCTCATAGATCATGGTAATACGCGCATCGCGGACATATTGGCTCATGCCATGTTCCTCGATGTAGCCGTGGCCGCCGAAGACCTGCTGCGCCATCACGGCGTGATCGAAGCCCTTGTCGGTCAAGACACCTTTCAGGATCGGCGTGACGAGGCCGAGCAGGTCGTCCGCCGCCTGGCGCTGTTTTTCGTCAGTGGCGCGGTGGGCGATGTCGGATTGCAGCGCGGTCCACAAAAGGAAGGCGCGGCCGGCCTCGTTATAGGCCTTGATGGTCATCAGCGTGCGGCGGATATCCGGGTGCACGATGATCGGATCGGCCTTCCTGTCGGGGAATTTCGCACCCGAAAGCGAGCGGCCCTGAATGCGGTCACGGGCATATTCCACCGCGTTCTGGTAGGCGATCTCGCCAACGGACAGACCCTGCAGGCCAACGCCGAGGCGCGCCTCGTTCATCATCACGAACATGGCGGAGAGACCCTTGTTCTCCGCACCCAGCAGATAACCCGTCGCGTCATCATAGTTCATGACGCAGGTGGCGTTGCCGTGAATGCCCATCTTGTGCTCGATCGCACCGCAGGTGACGCCATTGCGTTCGCCGAGCGTACCATCCTCCTTGACGAGGAACTTCGGCACGATGAACAGCGAAATACCCTTGGTACCTTCCGGCGCGCCCTCGATACGGGCAATCACCAGATGGACGATATTATCAGTCATGGAATGTTCGCCGGCGGAGATGAATATCTTCTGGCCGGAAATCCTGTAGCTGCCGTCGCCCTGCGGAACCGCCTTGGTGCGCAACAGGCCGAGATCGGTGCCGCAATGGGGTTCGGTCAGGTTCATGGTGCCGGACCATGTGCCTTCGACCATCTTCGGCAGATAGGTCTGCTTCTGTTCCTGCGTTCCATGCACGAGGACTGCGGCGATGGCGCCCTGCGTCAGGCCGGGATACATCATCAGCGACAGGTTGGCGGACGACATATATTCGCCGATCGCGGCATGGAGCGTATAGGGCAGGCCCTGACCGCCAAATTCCTGCGGAACGGCAAGACCGATCCAGCCGCCCTCGCAATAGGCGTCATAGGCCTCCTTGAAACCTTCAGGCACGGAAACGGAGCCGTCATCGGCGCGCTTGCAACCCTGCTGATCGCCGGAAAGGTTGAGCGGGAAAAGCCGCTCTTCGGCAAGCTTGGCGGCTTCACCGGTGATGGCCTCGATCATATCAGGGGTTGCATCTTCGAAGCCGGGCAGGTTGTTATACCGCTCCAGGCCGAGAACGTCGTTCAGGATAAAAAGCGTGTCTTTGACTGGGGCCTTGTAAACAGGCATTACCGATGTTCCTCCGCATCGTGAAAGCCGGAGCCGATCCGGCAAATATGGGATGACAATATTTGACGTGCGCGTAAACGTCAAATAAATTCCGGTTGAATATCGACTGCCCTTTCCGCCGATTGGATGGTCAGCCCGCGCGCGGGAGTGCCGCGCGCCACAAAAGTTAAAAAATTCCCACCATAGTTAACCACTTCTTTACCACGTTTCGTGAATTCTCCCGACAGAGGTAACTGCTTCGTCCATCGGCGCATTTTCCTCCAAGGGGGCAAATACCGGCTCTAGAATTGCTGCATGTTGCGGCGACGGCATGTCCAGACAGGCAACCGTCGCGACAAACAACCGGGCACGCCGGACGGAAGCGAAGCGAGCGAGAAGATGAACGGATTGCGATCGAAAACCCAACAGCCAGGCGACAGATCGTCTCTTGATGCTCTCAATCGCACCATTGAAGGTCTTGAAGCCCGTATTGAAGGGCTGATGAGCCAGAAGTTCCCGCGCGAGCCGCGCACGGCGACCCCGGCGCCGGAACCGAAAACCGAGGCTCACGCCGCGCCGCGCGAACCGCGCGCCACGGTTACGCCGCCGCAGCTCGACCCTGTCAACGAAATCCGCCAGCGCCAGCGCCTGCTCGAATCAAGCTTCCAGCGGCCGCAGGAGCCCGTTGCACGCCCGGAACGAACCATTACCAGGCCGCTTGCGCCGGAGTATCGCCCGAACGAGGCGGCTGCCGCCGCACCGCGTGCACGCTCCATTCCGCCTTATCAGGAGCAGCAGCGTAACGACGCGGCCTTGCAGGAAATCGCACAGGCCCTCGTCAACCTGCGGCATGAGCTGAAGCACGATATCTCCGAAGGCGTGGCGCGCGAGGCGCAGGGGTTGCGTGCGGAGATCCGCAACATTCGCGCCATAGCGGAAGACCAGCAATTCATCGGCGATCTGCGCGACGATATCGCACGGCTTGCCGGCAGCATCGACCAGCTCGGCAACCTGGCATCGCCTGATGCCTATGGGCTGCGCAACGAATTCGAGGACCTGCGCCTGACGATCGACCAGCTTGCGCGTGAAGACAGCGTGCACCGGATCGAAAGCCGCTGGAACAATGTGGAAGATACGCTGCGCGGTTTTGACGCCGCCTCGCTGCAGGATGAGATCGTTTCGCTCGCCTATCGTCTGGACGACATCAAGACCCAGCTCGGCGGCATGAGCAACAATCCGGCCGTGCGTGTGCTTGAAGAAAAGCTGATCGCCATTGCGAGCGCCGTGGAGCAACTCGGCAAACACATGCAGCCGAACGAGGCGGCCTTTACTGAACAGTTTTCCGGGCTGGATCAGCGTCTGGACGAAATCAGCCGCGCGATTGCCGCAACCGGGGCCCGCTCGAATACCCAGGCCACGGATAATGCGCTGGCGCAGCGGCTGGAAACCCGCCTGAACGGCCTTGCCGAACAGCTTGATGACATCAACCGTCTTGCCGCCGCCAAGCCTGAGCCGGCGCTGGACCTGACCGCCCGTCTCGAAACGCTGGCCGGCAAGATCGATGAGCTCAGCACCGCCCGCGACGCCGCGCAGCTGCATGAGCGGCTGGACCAGCTTTCCCTGCTGCTGGAGCGCTCGCAGCGCCCTTCGCAGCAGGCGGAACTGACCTCCTTCCTCAGCGACATTTCCCGCAAGATCGACGCGCTGGATCACGGTGCCGTCAATGATGGCCTGGCCGAACGGCTCGACACGCTCTCGCGGCGGATCGAGGATCTCGATTATCGTTACAGCCAGCCGCAGCCCGCATCAGGCTTCAGCGAAAGCGCCTTCTCCCGTCTGGAAGAGCGGCTCGGCAATATTGCCGCCCGCCTGGACGAGACCGCCCATGCCGCGCCCGCCGACAGCCACGCGCTGGCAAGCCTCGAAAACCAGATCGCCCATCTCTCGACGCTGATCAGCCAGCCGGTCCACGCACAGGCGAGCCTGCCCCCGGAACTCGATGCCCGCATGGCGGCAATCGAGGACTATATGGCGTCCAACGACGAATATATCATCGAAGCGGCGCGGCAGGCGGCCGAAGCCGTTCTGGACGCCTATACCCGTAACAACCTGTCCGCCGGCGCCAATCTCGCCGACATGACGATGCTGACCGATCTCGCGACCGATCTTCGCAGCCTTGAAGCCCTGAGCCGCAACACCGAAGAGCGCACGCACCGCACCTTCGAGGCGCTTCACGAGACGCTGGTGCAGATCGCCGGCCGGCTCGACAGTCTCGACAATCGCGAGGCTGTTCCCGCCTATCGCGAAGAGGCCGCGCCCCGCAACGTTGCGCAGCATATGGTTGCCCCCGCCCGCGAAGATGTACCCATGCCGGCAGCGGTCTTCCCGGAGGAAGGTTATATTGCCGAGGAGCAGGCCATTCTCGACGCCGACGAGAAGGATGCGGATGCGATGACCGTAGTGCCGCCTGCTGCGGCAAAGCCGGCAAAGGCCGAAAAGAAGAGCCTGCTTGCCGGCCTGACGAAACGGTTCAGGAGCAGCACGGCAAAGGCGGCCAAAACCGCTGAAGAGCCCATATCCGCCACCTCCACCCGCACGCAGGTGGAGCCCGCGCCTTCGCTCGACCCGATTGACGTTCTGCCAGCCGGCCAGGAAAACGAGCTTCTGGAGCCGGGTTCGGGCGCGCCTGATATCAAGAAGATACTGGAACGGGTGCGCGCCAGCCAGGTTGCCGCCAGCGGCAAGGCCGCCGATGCCGAAGGACGGACGGATTTCATTGCCGCCGCCCGCCGCGCCGCACAGGCCGCCGCCATGGAAACCTCGCCGGAGAAGCTTGAAACCGGCAAGAAAAATCGCAAGGCCGACGCCTCTGCGCTCTCGCGCTACCGTCGCCCGCTGCTGCTTGGCATCGGCGCCATTCTTCTCGCCATGATGGCCATGCCGCTCATCAAGACGTTGATCGGTGGCACGGAAGCGCCGGCACCCGTCATCGAACAGAAGATGGAAAACTCTCCGGTCTCCGCCCTTCCCGAGAGCGGCGACAAGGCAGTGACCATCCCGTCCGACCTCGTCATCGATCAGGAGCAGGCGGCATCCGCCGACAGTATCGAAAACGCCGCACCGCCGCAGAATACAATCGATCCCCGCACCATAGGCGGCGCACCGCTCGCCGACGAGCCGCCGGTCGCCAATGCTCCGGTTGTCGATACGACAACACCTGACACAATCGTAAAAAGTGAGCCGCAGGCACCGGCGCAGCAAGCCGCCGCTCCGGCTGCCTCCGCCCAGGACGCGATTGCGGTTCCCGCAGGCATCGAGCCGGCATCGCTTGCTGAGGCTGCAGCCAAGGGCGACACGCAGGCGCTGTTTGAGATCGCTGCACGTTACACCGACGGCCTCGGCGTGGCCGCCGACCGTGCTGAAGCCGCGAAATGGTATAAAATGGCGGCGGATCGCGGTCTTGCACCCGCACAATATCGTCTCGCGAACCTTTACGAGAAGGCGAACGGCGTCGAGCGCAACCTTTCCGAGGCCAAGCGTTATTACACGCTGGCCGCAGAGCAGGGCAATGCCGGCGCCATGCACAATCTCGCCGTCCTGCTTGCCTCCGACGCGGCTGGCCAGCCGGATTTCACTGGTGCCGCACAATGGTTCATCAAGGCTTCCGAACTCGGCGTTCGGGACAGCCAGTTCAACCTTGCCATTCTCTATGCCCGCGGCAGCGGTGTGAAGCAGGATATCGAGGAATCCTACAAGTGGTTCGCGATTGCCGCCAAGGATGGCGACGCTGACGCCGCCCAGAAGCGTGACGAAGTTGCCGGGGCGATGAACCCGCAGCAGCTTCAGAGCGCCAAGGCCAAGGTGGACGCGTGGAAGGTCAAGCCGCTTTCGGAAGACGCCAACAGCGTCAACCCGCCTGAGGAATGGGCCGGCAAGGAAGGTGTGAAGACCGCCTCCGTGGACATGGAAAAGGCGATCCGCAACATTCAGGCAATCCTGAACAAGAACGGTTTCGATGCCGGCCAGCCCGATGGCAAGCTTGGCAAGAACACCGTCACCGCCATCAAGGACTTCCAGAAATCCGTGGGCCAGACGCCTGACGGACGCATCACCAACGAGCTGGTGACCGCGCTGCTTGCCCGCAACAAGTAACATTCCGGAACCAGTGGAGCGGCCTCCCGGCCGCTTCGGCGCAACACGGCGCAGGAATGTAACGGCCTGCCGACATACGGCCGCTATCTTTCCAAATTATCAACGTATTTACCGTTGAATGTTGACACGTCAGACCCTCGCGGGCATGACGAATGAAGGCTGGGCATGCCCGGTCTTTTCAGACAGAAAGTATAATCGCGGCGCGGCCCCCTCACCCGGACAGGCCCCCGTCGCCCGGAACCATTTGCCCGAGGTCCGAGCCGTGACTGTCTATCTGCCAATCGCAGAACTGTCGGTGAATATTTTCATCATTCTGGGCATGGGCGCGGCTGTCGGTTTTCTTTCCGGCATGTTCGGCGTTGGCGGTGGTTTCCTGATCACGCCGCTTCTGATTTTCTATAATATTCCCCCCGTCGTGGCGGTTGCAACTGGCGCGAACCAGGTGGTCGCCTCCTCCGTGTCAGGCTCCATCACGCATTTCCGGCGCGGAACGCTGGACGTCAAGCTTGGCAGCGTGTTGCTTGTCGGCGGTCTTGTCGGAGCCACGGTCGGCGTATGGATATTCTCCTTTCTGCGCAGCATCGGCCAGCTCGATCTCATCGTCTCGCTGCTCTACGTCATCCTGCTCGGCACCGTCGGCGGATTGATGCTGAAGGAGAGCATTTCGGCGCTCCGCCGCGCGGCCCGCAACGAAACCGTGACGTTGCGCCGCCCCGGCCACCACAACTGGGTCCACCGTCTGCCGCTGAAAATGCGGTTCAAGAAATCGAAGATCTATCTCAGCGTCATTCCCATCGTGACCCTGGGTTTCGGCATCGGCATCCTGACCTCGGTCATGGGTGTCGGCGGCGGCTTCATCATGGTGCCGGCCATGATCTATCTCTTACGCATTCCCACCAGCGTGGTCGTCGGCACCTCGCTGTTCCAGATCATTTTCGTGACCGCCTATACGACCGTCGTACAGGCCGCGACCAACTATTCCGTCGATGTGGTGCTGGCTTTCATCCTGATGGTGGCGGGCGTCATCGGCGCACAATATGGTGTGCGGGTGGGGCAGAAACTGCGCGGCGAACAGCTGCGTGCGCTGCTGGCGCTGCTGGTGCTTGCCGTTGCGCTTCGCCTCGCCGTATCGCTGGTGGTGCGCCCGGAAGACCTGTTTTCGGTTGCCGTCGGGGGGTTAGGTTATTGACCCGCCCTATTTTGCACGCTGCTTTTTTTCTTCTCTCATGCCTTGCCTTTGGCGGCATTGCCTCGGCGCAGACACCACCGCTTGCCCTGCCGCCCGGTCCGCAGCAGCGGTCACTGCTGGAAAACATCGAAATCGGCGCATCGACAACGGAAATCCCCATCGCTTCCGATTTTCGCGGGGCGGATTTCACGCTCTTCGGCGCGCTGAACAATACCGACCAGCTGCTGCTTGCCATCGGGCAATATGATATTGTCGTGACGCTCGAAGGACCGAGCGACTACATGACCGTACGCAAGAAAGAACGTGTGGCCGGCATCTGGATCAATACCAGCGCCATTACCTTCACGCCGCTGCCGGAATCCTATTCCATGGCCAGCACGCGCGACATCAGCGCCATCGCATCGCCCGGCACCTTGCGGGCCATGGGGCTGGGTGTCGATCATCTGTCGCTCAAAAGCGCTGTCTTTTCCGGCGTGCCCGACAATGTCTTCGATTTTCAGGAAGCCTATCGTCGGCTCAAGCTTTCAAGCGGTATTTATCGCAACGACACGACCGGGGTGAGGCTGGAACGCACCGGCCTGTTCTGGGCGACGCTTCGTCTGCCCGCCAACGTGCCGAACGGCGTACACACCGCCCGCGCCTATCTGTTCAAGAGCGGCAAATTCATCGCCCAGCGCGAACTGAAACTGCGCGTCGTCAAGACGGGCATGGAACAGGCGATCACCGACGCCGCCCATCAGACGCCGCTTGCCTATGGCGCGCTCTGCGTTCTGCTCGCCGTCGTGACCGGCTGGGGTGCGAGCATCATCTTCCGCAAGGACTGAGCCTTTTTCCTCCGGGAAAAGAGACTGTCTGCCGCCCTTTCCTCCAAAGATAGCATTCGCTTCCTTCAACGGTTTGCGGTAAAATTCAAGGCGTTACAACCACGCACGCAGATCATGGCGGTAAGTGCGGTTGTGACCGGGATGAAAAGGAGAAATGTCATGTTCAAGCACATTCTCATTCCCACCGATGGCTCGCCGCTGGCGCAGATCGCAATCGACCAAGGGTTCGCTCTCGCCAGGGAGGCAGGCGCAAAGGTGACCGTCGTGACGGTATCGGAACCCTTTCACGTGATTGCCAGCGATGTCGAGGACATTGCCGCCATTGCTGAAGAGGAATTTCACCGTTGCGAGGAGGCGGAGCATCTTCTGAGAGACACGCAGGCGCACGCCGAATCCATGGGGCTCGATTGCGAAGCCCTGCTGGCGCGAGCGGGGCGGCCGGATGAGGCTATCATCGAAATAGCCGACAGAACCGGCTGCGACCTCATCGCCATGGCGTCGCACCGGCGCAGGAGTTTCATCGAGATGCTGCTCGGTAGCGTTACGGCCAAGGTGCTGAAGAATTCGAAGATACCGGTGCTGGTCTACCGGCAATAGGCGGCTGCAACACCATGCTCAGCCGAGAAGATTGGCAAACCGCACCGAATAGATGCGCTCCCGCCCCATCAGATGCGCGACGAGGGCGGCGTGATCGAAGAGACCGCGCATGGCCTTGTGCCGCAGATCCAGCCCGCCGCTCATGACCCCGAAAGCCGGCATCAGAAGCCGTGAACCATCGGTGGCGAAACAGGGCCGCCGAACCGTCTTTTCGCGACGGCGAACCGTGGCGGAAGGATGCAGGTGGCCGGCGATTTCGCCGGCGGCATCACGCGGTTTCGGCTCATGGCGGAAAACGAGATTGCCATAAAACATCTCATCCACCGAAGATCCCGGCAGATCGACCGTACCATCAGGATCATGATTACCGTTGATCCAAATCCATTCACGGCCGCGGGCCATCTCGCGGATGATTTCACGCAGCATGGGCGGCAGATGCTCGGACCCCACGCGGTCGTGGAAATTGTCGCCGAGGCTGACGACGATCTTCGGGTCGTAGCGGCTGACGAGGGAGGACAGGATTTTGAGGGTGGCGATGGTGTCATAAGGCGGCAGCATGCGCCCGCGCCGGGCGAAGGCCGCCCCTTTTTCCAGATGCAGGTCGGACACCACGAGCAGCGACAGGTCGGGCAGGTAAAGTCCGCCGAGCGGATCGCACCAGGCCGCGACACCATTAACGGCGGTTTCGCTGCCGAGGCATTCGAAACCGTTTGAAAACCTGTCGCTCAATGTGAGGCGGCTCAGCACTTCTCGTCGTTCCTTTACCGGGTCCGCATATCGGATGGCCCGAAAGTCGTTTGCATCTGTCCGCCGGCTCCTAGGACATCGCTTCCGCGATCAGTTCGTCTGCGGCTTCGGCCAGCACATCGTCCATCGCCTCGCCCGCCACCGTCTCGCGGCCGATTTCCAGCATGACCGGAACGGCAAGCGGCGAGACATGTTCCAGCGCGCGGTCGGTGGTGTGACCCTTGATTCGCCTCAGCATATCGCCAAGACGACCAATGTCCAAAAGTCCCGCCGCGGCATCGCGCCGCGTCGCTTCCAGCAGGATATGGTCCGGCTCATGGCTGCGAAGAACGTCATAAATAAGATCGGCGGAGACCGTGACCTGTCTGCCGGTCTTTTCCTTGCCCGGATGGCGGCGCTCGATCAGCCCGGAAATAACGGCGCAATTGCGGAAGGTGCGTTTCAGCATGAAGGATTCGTCCAGCCACGCCTCCAGATCGTCGCCCAGCATGTCCTCGTCCAGCAGGTCGGAAAGCGACAGGCGGCGGGATTTCAGCCGCCTGCCGATGTCCTCCATGGCCCAGATGGCGAGCGAATAATCGGTGGCGACGAAACCCATCGGCTTGGCGCCCGCGCGTTCCAGCCGTCGCGTCAAAAGCATGCCGAGCGTCTGGTGTGCCAAGCGTCCTTCGAAGGGATACATGACCATGAAGAAGCGCTTGCGGAAGGGGAAGGTCTCCACCAGCAGCTCGTCGCGCTTTGGAATGATCGACTTTTCCTTCTGGATCGCCAGCCAGTCGCGGACTTGATCCGGCAGGGCATGCCAGCGTGTCGGGTCTGCCAGCATGGAGCGCACCTGATCCGCTAGGTAGGTGGAGAGCGGAAACTTGCCGCCGGCATAGGAGGGTATCTTCGGGTCCATGGAGAAGGCCTGTGAGACCAGGCATTCATTCTCCCTGATACCCTCGAAGCGCAGCACCTTGCCGGCGAAGAGGAAGGTATCGCCCTGCACCAGCTGTTCGAGGAAATATTCCTCGACCTTGCCGAGCGACATGCCGCCGCGCCCGACCGTGCCCTTGGCATTACGCTTGACCATGCGGACATTGAGTTCCGCCGCCTCGACGATGGTGCCGAGGTTCAGGCGATATTGCTGCGCGACCGCCGGATTGGAGACGCGCCAGCGACCGTCCTTCATCTGGCGGATGCGGGCGTAACGCTCATAGGTGCGCAGCGCGTAACCGCCGGTGGCGGTGAAATCCACCACCCGGTCGAAAGTGGTGCGCGGCAGGTCGGCATAGGGCGAAGCGCTGGTCACTTCGCGATAGAGATCATCCGCATCGAAGGGCTCGGCGCAGGCCATGCCAAGTATGTGCTGGGCTAGAACATCGAGCGCGCCCTCGGCAATCGGCGGCGTGTCCTGCGCGCCGATGTAGTTGGCATCCAGTGCGGCACGGCACTCCATCACCTCGAAACGGTTGGCGGGAACGAGGATCGCCTTTGACGGTTCATCCATGCGGTGATTGGCGCGGCCGATGCGCTGGGCAAGGCGGCTTGCGCCTTTCGGCGCGCCGACATGCACGACGAGGTCGACATCGCCCCAGTCTATGCCGAGATCGAGCGTGGAGGTGGCGACGACGGCGCGCAATTTGTTTTCCGCCATGGCCGCTTCCACCCTGCGGCGCTGGCCGGCATCCAGCGAACCATGATGCAGCGCAATCGGCAGATTATCGTCATTGATGGTCCAGAGTTCCTGGAAGATCAGCTCCGCCTGCGAGCGGGTGTTGACGAAGATCAGCGTCGTCTGGTGGTCCTTCAGCGCGGCGTACAAATCCTTCATGGCGTAACGTGCCGAATGGCCGGACCATGGAATGCGCTCTTCCGTGCTCAGGATGGAGATATCCGGCTTTGCCCCGCCTTCGACGGTGATGAGGCCGGCGGGCGGCTCAGCCTGTCCCTGCGGCGCGAGGTAACGGCGCAAATCCATCGGCTCCGCCACCGTGGCCGAAAGGCCGATGAAGCGCACATCGGGTGCGTGCCGGCACACCCGGGCCAGCGCCAGCGACAGCAGATGGCCGCGTTTGGAGGTGACGAGCGAATGCAGCTCATCGAGCACCACATATTTCAGGTCACGGAAAAAGCGCTCGGCCTCCTTGTTGGCAAGCAGCAGCGAGACCTGTTCGGGTGTCGTCAGCAGAATATCCGGCGGTTTGACCTTCTGGCGCTGGCGTTTTCCCTGCGGCGTATCGCCGGTGCGCGTCTCGATGGAAATCGGCAGGCCCATTTCGGAGACAGGCCTGGTGAGGTTGCGTTCGATATCCACCGCCAACGCCTTGAGCGGCGAGATATAGAGCGTGTGCACGCCGACGAAGCCGGAGCCCGCCGGCACCTTGCCGCGCTCTGCCAGATCGGTGAGCGAGGCCATGAAGCCGCCCAGCGTCTTGCCGGCGCCGGTGGGCGCGATTAGCAGCATGTTCTCGCCGCCGCGCGCCCGCGCCATCAGCTCCAATTGATGAGCGCGCGGAGACCACCCCTTTTCGGCAAACCATTTCTGGAATGGAAGGGGCAAAGCGCCGACATGGGTGCCGGAAATGGGAGACTCGGTGTGTTTCACGTCTTCAAGGTAGTGAAAAAGCTGCAAAAAAGAAGGGCGGAACGGGACCGCTTGACAGAAAGCATAATCACGGATAAATTTTATCCACGATACTGAAGCAAACCGCACAGGGACTAGTCGGATGAAACTCGGCGACGGCGTGGAACAGGCCATTCACAGCGTGGGCATGCTGGCGGGGCTTTCCGAAGGCGGCGTGCTGTCTGCAGCGGCGCTGGCGGAATTTCACGGCGTTTCCACAAGCTATCTTCTCAAGCATCTTCAGTCGCTGTCCAGTGCCGGGATTGTAGCCACCGTGCCGGGGCCGAAGGGCGGTTACCGTCTGGCCCGGGCGACCGACAGGATCACCCTGCTCGATATCGTGCTGGCCGTCGAAGGCCCGCAGCCTGCCTTCCGCTGCGCCGAAATCCGCCAGCGCGGGCCAAACCCCTTGCCGGGGCGTTATTTCACCAAGCCCTGCGGCATCAATGCCGCGATGCTGAAAGCGGAGAAGGCCTATCGGGCGGAACTCGCCAAAACCACCATCGCCGATATTCTGGACGATCTCGCCGCCAATGATGATGGCGGGATTGCCGCGCGTGGCTGCGCCTTTCTGGAGCTGAACGAGCGCAAGACGATGACGCGCTGAGACCCGAAAACCGGCCCCAAAAAAAGATCGACCTACACCGGAGAGCTTCGCCGCTTTCCGGACCGATGACGCATGACTTCAAACAGACCCAACCAATGGAGAGACCGATGAAAACCCGTATCAACTATGCCAAAGCATCCCCCGAAGCCTTCAAGGCCGTCATGGCTCTGGAAAATTATGTTCAGGGCAGCGGGCTCGAGCGCCGCTTCGTTCACCTCATCAAGCTGCGCGCCTCGATCATCAACGGCTGTGCCTTCTGTGTGGACATGCATGTAAAGGAAAGCCGCCATGACGGGCTTTCCGAACAATGGATCAACCTGATGAGCGTGTGGCGGGAATCCCCCGTTTATACCCAGCAGGAACGGGCGCTGCTCGGCTGGGTGGATGCGGTGACGAAAATTGCCGAAACCGGCGCCCCGGATGACGCCTTCGAGACGCTGAAGGCGCATTTTTCCGATGAGGATATCGTGAAGATCACGGTCGCCATCGGCGCCATCAACACCTGGAACCGCATCGCTGTCGGTTTCCGCTCGCAGCATCCGGTCGATGCGGCTGCGAAGGCGGCGTGACCTCTTAAACCAGAAACCGGCGGCCGCTACATGGCGATGTAGCGGTCGTTTCTGTGATTGATGGCGAGCGTGAGGTTCATGACCAGCGCGCCGAGGATGGAGCAGATGATGATGAAAGGTGTGGCCACGAAGAACGAGCAGGCGAGCACCATGCCGTCAAAGGCGAGCTGCACGAGGCCCGCGCGCCAGCCGAAACGATCCTGAAGATAAAGCGCGAGGATACCAAAACCGCCGAGACTGGTGCGATGACGGAACAGCGCCAGCATGCCGGCCGCGACGGTCAATCCGCCAAAGAGAGCCGCGGCAACCGGATTGATGCTCTGAAAGGCGAAAAAGCCGGGCATATATTCCGACAGCAGCGCCGTCATGGCGATGGCGCAGAAGGTCTTGACCGTGAAGGCAAGACCGAGACGACGGAAAGCGAGATAATAAAACGGCAGGTTGACGAGGAAGAACACCACGCCAAAGCTGAAGCCGGTGGAATAATGCGCCAGAAAGGCAAGGCCGACGGTGCCACCGGTGAGCAAGCCCGCGGCGGAAAGCAGGGTCACACCGAGCGAAACCAGCATGCTGCCGGCCAGAACGCCCTGGGCATCCTCCAGCATCGAATGACGATCGGGCGCGGAAGCCCAGATATTCAAGCGCTTGCGTGCAGTCGTATCGCCCATGCCTGTTCCCCTGATTTTCCGGCCTCTGTCGAGCTATTGCGCAAAAGCGCGATGGATTTCAAGCGTGCTTTACTCAGCGCACAACGATGTATCTGTCCGAGCGGTGATTGATGGCGAGAAACATGTTGAGCACGAAAGCGCCGACAATCGAATAGACGACGGTGGCCGGATCGATGACGAGGAAGGCGCAGAGCATCACGAAGGCATCGAAGGCCAGCTGGATCAGACCGGCGCGGATGCCGAAGCGGTCCTGAATATAGATGGCCAGAATGCCGATACCGCCCAGGCTGGCGCGGTGGCGATAAAGCGCCAGCAATCCATAACCCAGAAGCAGGCCGCCCAGAAGCGCCGCCCAGAGCGGGTTGATGCTGTCGATGATCATCCAGCGCGCCTCCACTTCCGTGAGCACCGAAACGAGGCCGATGGCAATGAAGGTCTTCAAGGAGAAGGCAAGACCGAGGCGTCGGAAGGACAGGTAATAGAAGGGCAGATTGACGAGGAAGAACAGGAGGCCGAAGCTGATGCCGAAGGCATAGTGAAGGAGAAAGGCGACGCCGGCGGTGCCGCCGGTCAGAAGGCCGACCTTGTTCAGCAGATAAAAGCCGAGCGCCGACACGATGGCACCGGTGACGATGCCCTGCACGTCTTCCACCGGCGCATGTCTGGCCGGATCGGAACTCCACATGCTGTAAACGCTTCTCGTTCTGCTCACGCTTTTTCCCTCAGCTTCAGGCATATTTTGCACTGCAAAAAACGTCTGAGCAAGAAGGATACGTAAGGAAGCCTGACCTATCGCGAAAATGGCAAGAAACGGAATGTTCAGGCTTTGGCGCGGGCAAGAAAAAGAATGCCGGAAAGGGGTTTTCCGGCATCCTTGCGAATGGTGGTTTTGCGGATTTCGAGGAGGGAAAAGCCCGTCCGTTCCAGAAGGCCGGTGACGTAGCTCTTCGAATGGGCGTAACGAAGGGATTCACGCAGCACGAAACCCTCTTCATCCCCGGCATCCTCCACCGAAAAGGCGAAGAAACCGGAGGGTGCAAGCAGGGCGGAAACGAGCGGCATGACAGTTTCGAGACTGCCGAGATACATCATCACATCGGCAGCGGCGACGAGAGCGGCGCGGTGCTGCACCATGGTCGGGGTGAACAATCCCGACGCTTCCGCGTCCAGCGAAAGATCTGCCTGGGCAAGATGGTCGTAAAGACCTTTTTCCTCCGCCTTGGCGAGCATGTTCTGGGAAATATCGAAACCTTCAAGCCGCTTTGTCAGGGAGCTTATCTCGACGCCGAGAAGGCCCGTGCCGCAGCCAATATCGACAATGGTGTCAAAGACGTCGCCATCCGCCGCCTTCCCAATCAGCTCCGCCAGTTTCTGCGGTACGCTGTAATCCAGTTTCTCGACGAGCGACGTTTCGAAACGGTCGGCATAATCGTCGAACAGCCCTTCCACATAACGGCTCGGCGGCTGCTCGGGTGTTTCCGCGGCGCCGAGAACCGCGAGCTTCAGTTCGGCTGCAAAAAGCCCTTCCGTATCCAGCGCGGCGACTTTCTCGTAAGCCGCCACGGCTTTTGCGGGTTCCCCCGCCTTTTCGTGATATTCCCCGAAGCGAAACCAGCCCGCCGTCCACCGTGGCGCAAGTTCAAGCGCCTGTTCCATGAGTTCGGCGGCGGCGGGGTAATCACCGCCTTCCGCCAACATGCGGGCATAGTCCGCCCGGCGGTCGGCAATGACGTCACCGGAAGAAAACTGGTTTGGGGCCATCAATGATTCCTGAGAAGATGCGGGCTGTCATTTATCAAGCCATAAAAAAACTCAAGTCCTATTTCATGGCAGCGGCGAATATGGCGCGATATAGTGCGCGAAAACTTGCATCGAAGCGGTGCGCCCCATATGTCAGGACAAAACAGGAGACTTGCTGATGGCCGGTGAGGTCAACAAAATGCTGGGTGATACGGTGGCCCGCACCGTGGTGAAGCTGCTGGTGGTTTCATTGCTCGTTGGTTTTCTGATGGCGATCTTCGGATTGACGCCCTGGAACATTATCTATGGCGCGCGCGATTTCGTGGTCGATCTCTGGCGCAGCGGTTTCCATGCGCTTGGCGCGATTGGCGACTATCTGATCCTCGGCGCCACGATCGTCATTCCCGTTTTCATTATTCTTCGCCTTCTGAGCTATCGTCGCTGACATGACCGACACATCATTCCAGACGCTCACCCGGCGCGGCTTCGTGCTGGTTTCCGCCGGCTCCGTGCTTTCCGCCTGCGTTTCCGTGCCCACCAACAAGGGCATGCCATCCGGCACCCGCGACGAGACAGCGGCGGCGCTTCCCATGGTCAATGATCTGCGCCGATCCAAGGGGCTTTCGCCGCTCGCCATCAATGGCGCGGCTAGCAGCGCCGCCGCTTATCAGGCCGGCCGCATGGTCAAGGCGCAGAAAATGGCGCATCTGATCGGCCTGACCGACAGTTTCCTCATTCGCATGAAGGACGGCAGCGTGCCGCTTCCGGCAGCGGAAAACGTGGCGGCCGGACAGGACAGCGTGGAACGCGTCGTAAAGGCCTGGATTGGCTCCAAACACCATCTCGAAAACATGCTCGGGCCCTATAATGGTCTCGGCGTTGCAGTCGCCTATGATGCGGCCAGCCGCAACAGGCCCTATTGGGCGATGGTGCTCTGCGCCTGAGATAATTGAGGCCGGCGGCGAAAACCCTCTCCACCTTCATTCCTGTGCCTGTCACAGGAATCCAGCCGACGCGCGTCCGCGCGACGGAAAAAGTCCCTTCAGCCCAAGGACTTGGGCTGGCTCGATCCCTGTGACAGGCACAGGGATGAGGAGAGAAGAGCGCCCCGCCACGAGAAGCACTCCTCCTAACCGACGCACCGTCTCGACCCTTTAGATCATACTCAACCGAGCGGGCGATCCGCCCAGCGATCGACCGCGCTGTCGCGGAGGTCACGGATCGACTCCACGCCCTCGCGGGCAACCAGCTTCGACAGGCCCTTGACGATGGACGACGGCAGGCCTGGCCCCTCATAAACCATGCAGGAATAGAGCTGAACCAGATCGGCCCCTGCCCTCACCTTTTCCAGTGCCGTTTCCGCGGATGAGACGCCACCGACGCCGATGATCGGCAGGTTACCGCCGACGCGCCGGCGCATTTTGGCGAGAACCGTGGTGGAAAGCTCGAAGAGCGGCTTGCCGGACAGGCCGCCGGCCTCGCCCTTGTGCGGGCCGGGCCGCAGGCCTTCGCGCGAGAGCGTGGTGTTCGAGACAATCAGGCCATCGAGTTCATGGGCCAGCGCCTCTTCCGCAACATCGTCCAGCCCCTCTTCGGTCAGATCGGGCGCGATCTTGAGGAAGACCGGGATGCGTTTGCCGAAACGTTCAGCTTCCACCTTGCGGCGTTCCAGCACGGCGGCGAGAAGGGCGGCAAGGCTTTCGCGCGCCTGAAGATCACGCAGGCCGGGCGTATTGGGCGAAGAAATATTGACGGTGAAATAGGATGCGACCGAATAAAAGGCCTCGATGCCCTGCACATAATCGGCGATGCGGTCTTCGCTATCCTTGTTGGCGCCGATATTCACGCCGACGATGCCGCGCAGCTTTGCCTGCTTCAGACGTTCCAGGGCGGCCGCATGGCCTTCATTGTTGAAGCCGAGGCGATTGATGACACCCTCATCCTCTACCAGACGGAAGATACGCGGCCTGGGATTGCCGGATTGCGCCTTGGGCGTGACGGTGCCGATTTCGGTAAAGCCGAAACCGAGCCGCAGAAGCGGCCCCGGTACTTCCGCATTCTTGTCGTAACCCGCCGCCATGCCGAGCGGATTGGGGAAGACGAGGCCCGCCACGGTCTGCTGCAGACGCGGATCATGCGGCACCATGCAGGTGGGCAGAAAGCCGCTTTTCAGCGCCGCAATGGACAGGCCATGCGCCTTTTCCGGATCGACGAGAAACAGGCCCTTGCGACCGACCGAGGAAAATAATCCGCTCATCACAATATCTCCGGGAATTGATGCTGGCCATCGTGGCCGAGTGAAAGCGGCGTTTCCCAAAGCACCGCACTGAGGGGAAGCGGAGCATAAAGATGCGGGAAAAGATCACCGCCTCTTGAGGGTTCATAGACCAGCTTGTCGCCAAGTGCCGCGCCGTCGACCGCGATCAGAAGCAGATCGACCTGGCCGGAAAAGTGCCGCGCGGCGGTCTCCGCCGCCTGTTTTGCCGTTGAGAAATGAATGAAGCCGTCGGTCAGATCGATAGCCGCACCTTCGAAGACGCCCTTCGCCTTTGCCGCGCTCCATAACGTCTCCGGCACGATTTTATAGATGATCGCGGGCGTTTCCTGCATAGGGCTCTCCAAGGCTTTCCACTCAGCGGGATTTGCCGCAAAGCTCGAAGATTGTCCACAGTTTCCACGGCATTTTTATTGCGGAGAGCCCGAAAGACCGCCTGTCCACAAGCTTTTCCTTGTAATGCGGGACCGATTGGCGCAACCTTGAGCGGAGGAGCTGGCAGTGTTTCGACCGCCGGCAAATGGGAGTACACCAGACCTGCGAAAGAACCGCATAACGCCCTTGGGAGGGGGCCAGAATGTCGGAACTTGTCATTATCATAGCAGACGACCACCCGCTTTTTCGCGGCGCCCTCAAACAGGCCGTATCCGGTCTTGACGGGCAGCAGACCATCATAGAAGCCGGGGATTTCGAAGCCGCGCGAAGCGCTGCGACAGCGCGTAACGACGCCGATCTGATGCTTCTCGACCTCGCCATGCCGGGCGTCAGCGGGTTTTCAGGCCTGATGGCGCTGCGGGCGGAATTTTCCAGCCTGCCGATCGTCATCGTTTCGGCAACGGACGATGCGACCACCGTTCGGCGCTCCATCGAACTCGGCGCTTCCGGTTTCATTTCCAAGTCCTCCGGTATCGACGATATCAGAGAGGGCATTCGCGCGGTTCTGGAAGGCGACGTCTGGATACCGGCGAGCTGCCAGGGCGAGAAGGAAAACGACCCGGATGTGGCAAATCTCATCGGCCGGCTCAGAACACTGACGCCGCAGCAAAGCCGGGTTCTGGGCATGCTGGCCGAAGGGTTGCTGAACAAGCAGATCGCCTATGAGCTGAATGTTTCGGAAGCCACCATCAAGGCACACGTCTCCGCGATCCTGCTGAAACTCAAGGTTGACAGCCGCACGCAGGCAGTGATCCAGCTTGCGAAGATAAACACATCGGCCATGGTGGCGTAGGCAAGGATTTTATTCCTTTCTTTTCTTTACTCCGGGCCGGATATGATCTAGATTTCAGAAGTAAACGACAGGAGCTTTTCCGCCACCTGCTCCACCTGCGGGCTTTCTATCATGCTGTCACACGAGACGATCTGGAGCGCCATCGATACGCTTGCCAAGCGCCATGAGCTGACACCCTCGGCATTGGCGAAGCGTGCCGGTCTCGATCCGACGTCCTTCAACAAATCGAAGCGCTTCGGCCCGGATGGCCGCAAACGCTGGCCTTCGACCGAATCGGTCTCCAAGGTGCTGGAGGCGACAGGCGCAAGTGTCGACCAGTTTTTCGGTTATGCTTTTGGCAAGGCGACCCAGACGATGCAGCCCTCCGGAGCGGAGAATGCCATCCCCCTGCTCGGTTTTGCGCAGGCCGGTTCCGGCGGCTTTTTCGACGATGGCGGTTTTCCGGCTGGTCAGGGCTGGGATGTGGTGGAATTCCCCTCTTCTCCCGAGCGCAAGCAGGGCGTCTATGCGCTGGAGGTCCAGGGAGAAAGCATGATGCCGCTTTACCGCGATGGAGACATCCTGATTGTGGAGCCGGGCGCGCAGGTGCGGCGCGGTGACCGCGTGGTGCTGAAAAGCCGCGACGGCGAAGTGATGGCCAAGGTGCTGGCGCGGCAAAGTCCCAAGAACATCGAGCTACTTTCGCTCAATCCAGAGCACCCGAACCGCAGCTTCGACATGGCCGACGTGGAATGGATTGCCCGCATCATCTGGGCCAGCCAATAACCACGCCTGCATGTGCCTGCCGCTTCCGCGACGCAGCTCTGGGCATCGTACCGACAATACCCTTTACAGGCCGAGTGCGGTTACGGCGGCATCAACCGGCATGACCTTCGCACCACCGGACACCGCCCTGCGGACAAGGCCTTGCAACCTGTCTTCCGGGCAACCGTAAAAACTCGGCGTTGGCGAGACATCATGGGTGAAAATGATGAGCCAGCCGCCATTTTGCAAAACATCCTCGAGCCAGCGATCCGCCGCATCGAGATAATTTGGGTCAGGGCGCAGTTCGACTGCGGCAAGATTATGCGGATCGATGCTGCCCCGATTGATGCCGGGCATGATGCCGCGGGCAGTCTTGAACCGGCGTCGCAGCAGCGGCTGCATGATAGGCGAGGCCATGCCGAAAGGAACGGAGAAATTCCGTCTGTGCCGGCTTTTGTCGAACGATCCGAGCACGCTGTCGTTGCGATCGAGATCCTCTTCAAGCCCACCCCGCGAAAAGCTTGAGAGCTTGCGATGGGAATAGGTGTGACAGGCAAGTTCGTGGCCGGCTGCGGCCAGTTCCGAACAGCCCTGGGTGGAGATCATCTCCTGCTCATCATCATGCCTGTCGATAAAGACGCCCGCGATATAAAACGTGCCGCGAACGCCCTCATTTTCCAAGATGCTCGCGCCGCTTGTCCAGGCGGATGCCGGTATATCGTCGAATGTGAAGGAAACGATCGGTTCGGATGTCTTGATCCGCGCCGCCGGTCCCGGAAAATACCGCACGAGCCGGTTATTGATCCTGTCTGCAAATGTCCCGATTTTTTGCGTCATACATAGCCCCCCGGCCTGTCTGCAAAATTACTGACCCTGTTCAAGTATGTCGTAAGCCTGATGCCTCAAACAATAGATTGCAATCAGAAGAGACGACCAGATAGGCCCTGTTCCGGTAAAGAAATTACTCTCAAGACACGAAGAAAGTAATGCATACACCCAGATTCTTGCAAAAAGCCGGGTTAATCCCGGATCAGTGCCCCTTTCTACTGCTATACGGAAATCGTTTGCAGGAATAATGACGAGCCATATGACGATGAGAATGAAGGCCGGCAAGCCGCCATTCAGCAGGCTTTCGACAAAACCATTATGGGCATGGAAGGCCGTGACGGCCCAGGTTTCCGAGATATCCGCCTGCGCCAGGAGCCGGTCACTCGCCCAGAAAGCCTGGAAACCCTGCCCGAAAATCGGCGATTGTGCAAAAGTGTCGAAAGACAGACGCCATATGTCCGTTCGTCCGGTGAAGGTGGAATCGATCCCCAGACTTTCGACCAGATTCTGTATGCTCGGAAAATAGGTGGAGCCAACCGCGAGAATATTGAGGAAAGCCAGAAGGCCACCGATCATCAGCAATGTGCGGCCGGCATGTCTTTCCATGACCCAGATCAGCGCGATGGTGACGGGCAGCAGCATCGCGGCGGTTTTTCCGTTTGTTTTCCAGAGAAAGAAACCCGCCAGCAGTGTGATTGCGATGCCGCCAACCGTGGACCAGGCATTACGCAGGTAAAGCCCGACCATGAAAAGAATGATCATGGCGGGAGCGGCCGCATTCTTGTGGTTAAAGATGCCACGCCAATCGCCCGCGAGCGCTGTTTCATCGAGATCATAGGGTTGATGGATCGAACGCGAGCGCAGAAAGAGCACCCCGAAATAACAAAGCGCCAGCAGGATGACTGCAAAGATGGCCATCATCCGGTCAAACTGCCGCCGATCTCGCGGCATGACGACGAGGACGCTGGTGATGAAGCACAGGATGGCCGTGAAGAGCAGACGCTGCAGCGAGGTGGCGGGCTGCGTGCCGAGGACCGAGCAGACCGCCAGCCAGAAAAATAATAGCAGGATGGGTAAGCGTGGCCGCAGCAACAGCCCCGTCAACCGGTGGCGCAGGGCGAAAACACCCAAAATCAGCGCGATGACCAGCCCCGTCAGCTGGTTTGCAGCGGCGTGCGGCACCGGCGGAGCCGCGAGATTCTCGAAAGGTGCGACGGAAATCCAGATATAGAGCATCGTGCCGACGAAAAAAATCGCGTCGCGCCGACTGCCCGAAAGGGACATGGCATTGCCCTGCGCCGAAATGGACTGCGTATCAGCAAGCCGCGACATGGTGGCCTGCATCAGGAACGGAAAATCGGATCATTGGCCTGCCTTGTGACGAACAACGTAACCCTTGTTGAAACCGGGCCATGTCCAAATAACCATAAATGGTCATTATCATCATTATTGTGCAATTGCTTTAACCCTCTCTTACCTCAAGAAGGCTAAGACAGAAGAAACTGTCATTTATTCGGGCGGGCGGCATTCAGACTGGCCGGCAGCCGGCGTTCATCGCCAGATATTAAGAGGCAGGGCAGTCATTTTTTGAATTCGACCGGTAATGCCGGAAAAACATGGAGAATGAGGTGTCGTTGAATACGCCGCGGCTCGGCCATCTAGTCAGACTGGGATTGACCTACATGGCGTCCGGCGGGGCTCTCCTGATGTCCAGCGCCGCCCAGCTTTTGACATTCGCCCTGCTTGCCCGTCATCTCGGTGTCGAACAATTCGCGCTTTATGCCTCGATCACCGCCGTCACCAATCTCGGCGTCCAGATTTGCGGTATCGGCTCGCAGGAATCGCTGATCCGCCGCGTGGCGCAGGATCGCAGCATGTTTCCCGTCATGCTCGGCCACAGCTATCTTCTCAGTGCCGCAACCGGCGTGGTGCTGACTATCATCGGCATGGTGACGATCCCGGTCTTCTTCCCGACATCGGAAACATTGCTGCATACGCTCATCACCACCTTCGTGATTCTGGTGACGAATCTCGTTCTTCTGAAAGTCATTTCGCTTTCCACGCAGAGCTTCATCGCCCATTCCGACTTCGCCTCTGCCAACAAGCTGGAAGTGATGTTCGCCATTGCACGCACGATTGCCGCCGTGGTTGCCTGCCTCATCTTCAAGATAGAAACGGTGGAGGCCTGGGCGCTGTGGAACCTTGCCGCCCACGCCATTGCAACGGTGATTTCAGTCAAGGCGATCGGCAGGCTGGGCAGGCCCGTCTTCCGGATCGTGCGCGATGAAATCCGCATCGGCATCCTGTTTTCCACCCAGTTCCTGTTCAAGGCCGTGCGCGGCAACGCCGATATTCTCGTTCTCGGCGCCATTGCCAGCGCCGAGGTTCTGGGCAGCTACTCCATAGCCCGGCGTATTCTCGACAGTTCCTACCTTTCGGTGGAGGCCCTCAACCGGCTGATCTATCCGGGTTCCGCCTCCGCCGCCCTGCAGGGCATCGGAAAGACCATAGAACGCGCCTATAATGTGCTGAAGGCGGCGCTGGTCATCGCAGTGGGCAGCGCCTTGGTGATCTTCATCATAGCGCCCTTCCTGCCCCTGTTGTTCGGCGACGAATATGTCTCGCTGCCGATCATCACGCGCGTCCTCTGCTGGGTGGTGTTGCCGATGGCGGTTGCGGCGACGGCTCTTGAAGCACTCGGCGCATCCGGGCGGCAGGATATTCGCGCCAAGATATGGAATAGCGGCAATCTTATCGGCTCTGTCGTCGTCGCCGTTTTCACCTGGCTCTTCAGCATTTCGGGAACGATCGGCAGCTATTTCCTCGTGGAATCCGCTATTGCCGCCGCCGTCTGGATCGCGCTTCTGCGCCTGCGGCGTAATGACCCTGCCCTTGCACCCGCCAAATAGGATGCGCTTTTTCTAATAAAGCCCGTAGGGGAAATAACGCCGATAAATTTCTTCCAGGCGGCCATTGCGGGAAAGTGCGGCAAGCGCCTGATCAAAGGCCGGGACAAGTACATTGTCCGGATCGACAGCCATGATGGAAAGGCCTTCGCCAAGAAACCTGTCGGACATATAAGGCCCACCGAAGAGAGAGCAGCAACCTTCGGACGCGCTGCCCGAAACCCAGAAGGGCAGGCGCAGGCCATCGGCAAAAACGGCGTCCACCTTGCCTGTCTTCAAAGCCTCGTACATGGGTTCATAGCCATCGAAACCTTCGGCCGTGGCCTTTGGAAAAAACGCCTTGAGCATCTGTTCGTGGCGGGAACCCGTGACCACGCCGACCTTCTTGCCTGACAAGGCGTCAGCGCCGGAACCGCTCAATTTTCCCGCCTTGTTGACGGCAAGACGGGCGGGCAACAACAGATAGGGGCGTGAGAAGGTGAAACTCTTGCGCAGGTCAGCGGTGGTGGCAAGGCCGGAAATCACCGCCTCGCCCTCCCCCATTTCCAGAGCGGCCTCCAGCTCGTCAAAGGGCAGTGCCTGCACCTGACACTTGCTCTCAACCTTCAACTGGGCGCAGATTTCACGCACCAGATCGACATGGAAACCCGCAAGCCGGCCTTCCTGATCGGTAAAATTGAAGGGTGGAAAATCGACCGACATCAGAAACCTGATGCGGGGAACAGAGGAAAGATCACCACCCGGAAACCGCTCCTGCGCGTCAAACAGCACCGGCATCCGGTTTCCGCTCACCAGATCATCCGCACGAGCTTCGCTAAAAAACCCGACAAATTGTAAAGCGAAAGCTAAAGTAAAGCCAAGACTTACATTCCGCGTTACATTCGTCGTTCTCATCTATACTATCCGTTACAGGAAGTTGGGCGTTACCATGACGGCGGCGGCGATGCATGGATTCTTTTAGGCAGTATACACGAGAATCGTTTCGCACGACGCCAGCGGGACGAAAAATTGCGTTTTCGCTCATCGGCGATAATCCGCTCTGGAGCGCTCCCGAACCGGATGAGCCGGGACCGACGCGCTTCCTTGCTTCGCTGGGATTTGGCAAGCCCTATATCAGCACATTCGAAGAACAGGCTCTGAAAAACAACTCGACCGTCGAAGACGAGTTACTGGCAAGCGGTCTTGTCGATGCCGAAGCCTATTTCGGTGCTTTTGCCAGATTTTTGCGATTGCCGTTTCTCCCGGAAATCGATCCGGGCCGTGTAGCAGACATCAATCACCTTGATACGCAACTTGGCGAACCACGGTTTCTGCGGCTGACACCGCTCAACGGCAAAACAGTGCTTCTGATCGTGCCGGAACTGGCGAGGATGGAATTGCTGAAAGAAATGCTCGATCAACGCCCGCATCTCCTGGACGAACTTGCCGTCACCACGCCACAGGCCATGCGTAGCGCAATCTGGAAGGCCGGCGAGACACGCCGCTCGTCGGAAACCCGGCAGCTGCTTTTCAACACGGCGCCGCAGCATTCCGCCAGGATTACGCTGCATGGACAGCAGGGTTTCGTGAGCGGCGTCCTTATCACCCTGCTCGCCCTGTCGCTGCTGTTTTATACGCAGGCGGCCTTGGCCTATATGCACGTGACCCTGACGCTGCTTTATCTCTCCACCCTGCTTTTCAGGCTGTTTGCGCTCGTTCACGCGCCCAGGGAAAACGAAGGGAGAAGCGTCTTCCCGCTTCAGCGGGACGGGGATTTGCCGGTCTATACCGTTCTCGTGGCGCTTTATCGCGAAGAAGCGGTCGTTGATCAGCTTGTCAATGCGCTGGAGCGGCTGGACTGGCCCAAATCCCGGCTCGATATCAAGCTTGTCTGCGAGGCGGACGACACCGCGACGATCGAGGCTATTCAAAAGACAAATCCCGGTCAGCATATAGAGATCATAAAGGTGCCGCCGTCACTGCCGCGTACCAAGCCCAAGGCCCTGACTTACGCACTCACCGGCGCGCGTGGTACATTCGTTGCCGTCTACGATGCCGAAGACCGACCACATCCGCAGCAATTGCGCGAAGCCCACGCCACTTTCCGCGACCAGCCGGACAACGTGGCCTGCCTGCAGGCGCCGCTTATCGTCAGCAATGCCCGCACCTCCTGGCTCAGCGCCTGTTTCGCACTGGAATATTCCGGCCTCTTCCGCTGCATGCTGCCCGTTCTCGCCGCGCACAGGCTGCCGCTGCCGCTTGGCGGCACTTCAAACCATTTCCGCACGGCCGTGTTGCGCCGGGCGGGAGCCTGGTACCCCTATAATGTCACGGAAGATGCCGATATGGGTCTCAGGCTGCACAGGCTCGGTTATCGCTGTGGTGTCATCCGGAGGCAGACGCTGGAGGATGCGCCAACCTCGCTGCCCGTGTGGCTGAGCCAGCGCGCGCGCTGGTACAAGGGCTGGCTGCAAAGCTGGCTGGTGATGACCCGCGCCCCCTTTACCACCGCGCGCAACATGGGATGGATCGCCTATATCGTCTTTCAGCTGCTGATCGGCGGCATGCTCCTGTCATCGCTGACACATCCCTTCCTGTTCGTTTCCTTCGCTCTTATGGCCATGGCGATCCGGGAAAATGGTGCCGATATGCTGTTTTCCTGGCAGGGCCTTCTATTCCTCATCGATACGCTGAATATTTTCGGGAGCTACGCCATCTTCATGCTGATGGGCAGGAACAGGATGATACGATACGAAAAACAGCAGATCGGGCAGCGCTGGATGGCGATCCCACTTTACTGGCTGATGATGTCGATTGCGGCGTGGCGCGCCGTGGTGGAGTTGAAAACCAGACCCTTCGTCTGGAACAAGACACCGCATATGCCGGTCGTCAGAGAGACGACCTGACAAAACACAACCGAAAAGAGCCCTTCCCTGCGCTTTTAAGGCACGCGGAAGACATCCCACTGTTTCAGGCCACGTTTCCGTAATTTGCAAATGAATTCCGGCTTCGATGGCGACGGCGATGCCGCTATCGGCACGTCATATCCGAAAATGCCCTGCCGAACGAAGCCTGTCGCCGGCAAGGCCTTTGATTTCGCCACCGAAGCGGCCGGCAACTTTATTTGGCGACGAGTTTGTTCTTGATCAGGCCGACGATGACCTGGACGATCAGGCCGCCAACACCGCCACCAACGAGCTGGCCGGCAAGAGCGGCGATATCCACGCCGCCGGCTGCCGCCGTGCCCGCCGTCCCGAGCAGCGATCCGAGTACGGTTCCGCCCCCGATGCCGCCAATGGCGCCCGCGATCAGGTTTCCGAGCGAACCGAGATCGGAATCCTTCAGTATCTTTCCGCCAGCCGTGCCGCCAACCGCACCGCCAACGATTTGGGCCAATATCGAAGTAAGATCCATGTCATCCTCCTCAGCAGTTTCCCCGACCATTCGGGAAAACAAAGCCACTTATTCACGTCTGCGCAGGCTGGACAGAACCGGCGTGACCGGCCTTCTCTTCCTCGCCAAAGATTTTCCAGACCACAGCGCCAATGACGCCGCCGACGATCGGAGCCAGCCAGAACAGCCAAAGCTGTTGCAGCGCCCATCCGCCGACGAACAAGGCCTGCCCGGTCGAGCGGGCCGGATTGACGGATGTGTTGGTAACCGGAATGGAAATCAGATGAATAAGGGTGAGGGCGAGACCGATGGCTATCGGCGCGAAGCCGGATGGAACCCTGCCATGCGTCGACCCCAGAATGACGATCAGGAAAAAGGCCGTCAGGATGACCTCTATCAGCAGTGCCGAAACGAGAGAATATCCGCCCGGCGAATGTTCGCCGTAACCATTGGCAGCAAAACCGCCAATGTCCGCCCCCGCCTTGCCCGTAAGGATGACATAAAGCGCCGCAGCCGCGACAGTCGCTCCCAGAACCTGCGCCACGATATAGGGCACAAGATTTGCCGCCGGAAATTTACCGGCAACTGAAAGACCGACGGAAACGGCCGGATTAAAATGACCTCCCGAAATGCCGCCAACCGCATAGGCCATGGTAAGTACCGTCAGGCCGAAAGCGAAAGCGACGCCGAGAAAACCAATACCCAGCTCCGGAAAAGCGGCAGCAAAAACCGCACTTCCGCACCCTCCGAAGACGAGCCAAAAGGTACCCAAAAATTCCGAAAGAAGCTTGCGACTCATAACACTTCCCCATCATGTTACGACTGCATCAACTATTACGTGCAATTTAATCGTAGTCAAGATAAATCGCATATACTCTTTGAAGCACGGCTTGCCACCGATGGAGAGGTCATCATTTCTCGTCGGCCACCAGTTATTGTGCTTGCGCGGCCGTTTGTACAAACCATTGGAATATAGGCGTTCACATCGAGAAAGCGGCAGCTGTACCGCCGCAAATAACGTTCCCGCATTGAATTCAGGCACGACGTGCGTGACCGAGATTAGGCGCGCCCGATGCACTCGCCTTGTGGAGGTTGGCCTGCCACGAGATCGGTTCCGGTAAAAATCGTGCATGTCCGGCCGGTAATACCTCTGCTACTTTCGTGAATGGCAGGGAGGTCGAGGTAATGTCTATGTCAGTAAAGTTCAGCGAGCACAGTGTCGTATCTTTTCATTCCTCATTTATATTCCATAAAAAACAACATTATCATGAAGAATAGCAACATTAAAATATCGAAAGGCTTCGCAAAAACAACTCTTGATTCATTTGAGTATTCATTTTCCGCTTCAGCGGAATCACCTTTATATACCCGGATATCCGTTTGGCTATCTTGACTGAAATCCCAACCATTATTTTTGTAAAATAATATCTCCCGAAACTCAGATATCGATAATTTCACAAAAAATATCAATAATACTACAAAATATACAATTCTTAAAACGTCTTCCTCTCGCAATTTATCCTCTCTTTGATTTTTTTCATCATAGAATAATAACAATTATATACTAATTAAATTCAATACTTTACGCTATCACGACAAAAATCAACGAGATTGCTGCTATGAGTGAAAAGATCAACGCTCACCTCATCAGCACTAACACCAGATCGACAGCGACACTATAAACGGTCGCATACCGCTCCACACTGTGACAGCTCGTTTATCGAACGAAATCCGCTTAAACGGCGTGCCTTCAATGCACGATGTCCTGAATGTGAATACTGAACATTTTCAGGTTGCCGCTAAATTTTCCAAGATTTCCAGAAGGGTGTGATCTGGGCTTTCTCTTGTGACCTGGAATATTTTTGGCGCATGGATAGCGGCATCGCTGGAGCGGGTGAAGGGAATCGAATACTTATATTTTTTACTTACATATCATGCGCCTATTTACATCGAATACGCATTATACCGTTACTTATACCGCTCAAGCGATTGGATATAGATGTCCATGAATGATATTGTTAGACACTCGTAACCCCAAAAGGATGAAACAACTCACGAAAGCAGCTAGATACAAAGAATGTCTCCCTTCTTCGGGCGCAAAGCCTCAATCATGGAAAGCACGTTGAATAAATTAGACCCCTTATATCCACGAGTTGATGACCTCATTCAACCTTTAGCGGTGGGTTCGGAAACGAAATCATTAGTGCCTCTGCGACTTGCTCTACAACGTGCAAAAGAAGTCTATAAAAAAAATGGGTTGAGTAATCTGCTCGAGAAAATCGAAACTCGGGAACTGACGATTTTTGCTCGACGCTCAGTAAGATTCATTTCTTGTGAATGCTACGAGTTCAACAAGAGTAGACCACCAATTATTCATAAAGATGAGTATTACAGGCAACGGGAGACTCTCGCCTATACCCTCGCTTTTCATTTACGCGAAAAAAAACATCGCATGCACGCCGTACATGATGGAATAGAATCCATCTTCAGTTTCTTAGACATGGAGCGTGACACGGACCTAGAAAATTCTAATATTACTCTCCGCCCGGGAGAACAGGCGATAAATTTTAGAATAGGTGAAAACAGATGTAATATATTTTTCTCCTCGATATTACTTAACAGCCATAAATCGATCAGGGAAAGCAAATATTGGCGAGACATAACGTACAGAACGTACAGATGCTACGATGTAGCATTTGATCAAATCGAAATTGATCGCCATTTCCCTTATTCGCAGCAATATGCAAGTAAAAAGCCGAGGGGACGGACAGAAACGTATTCACAGTCAGAACTCGACGCCGCTTTGGATAAAGTCTTTCCTAATGTTAACTTCCAGCCTGAACTCAGAGAGGTCATGGCGGCCGCACGCGATTTTTACGCTGAGAAAGCGGAAGATGGTCCCGTAGAGAAAACCCTCAGAAGGAAAGGCCAGCGGTGGCTTGCAAACCGTAAAAAAACTTTGGGACATAAATAATTTTACAGTTGTGGGACGACACCCTCGAAATTCAAGTTCACTTATTTGGCCGCCATAACACTGAAATGGAGGTTATAAAATGAACGAGTTTTTGAAATCCCGCCGCTTCTATCGCCTCAACGAGATTTTAGCCCCGGGCGGGCCCATCCCAATTAGCAAATCTAGCTGGTGGAACAAGGTGCGCACGGGTGAATTTCCGCAACCGGTTAAATTGGGCGGACCGCGTTCAACCGCCTGGAAATCGCAGGACATAGAAGATCTAATCCGCCGATTCGAAGGTCAGGAGAACTTCGATGTCTAAGACTGCCAAAAAGGTAACGAAAAAGACACCCGTCGAAAAGCTTCTCAAACTCCGCAAAAAGATAACCGGGCTTGCCAATCTCGATGAGGCAGCGACGTTTGACATCGCAGTGAAGCTGTATTGGATCGCGCTGTATTTGCGTGATGACGTAGATGACTGGCAGACATTTTGTGAACATGTCGATTGGGTAGCAGCTTCGTCGAAGCCCCAACCGAGGACGGAATCCCGTAAAAAGGCGTTGCATTTTGCCATCAGGTTTGCCGTCGGTTTCAAGGACAAGGCAAATGGCAACAGGGTTAGAAAACTCCAGGATCTCCTCAGTGCTGCATGGGAGAAAGGCACGAAAAAAGCTGAAATCGAAGCCCACGTCAAAAATGTGCAAGACGCGAAGCGGTTGAAGGCGTCAGAAAGTCGCGCGAAGCGTCGTGCTACAGAGGCTCGCTCCATCAAACTGCTTCCGTCGGACGCCTCGCGGCTTCTAATGGAAAACATTGGAGACTACGAGTTGAAGGGCAAATTCAAGATCAGCGGCGTTGGGTCGCGCAGGATGTCACTGCAAATTAAATCGCTCAGCAAAAAATCTCTCACGAAGCTTGAACTCGTGAAACCTGTAACTGCAAAACCCGCAGGTAAGTGATCGCGAGTACCGGATGGGATGGGCAACGTGTGTGTGTGTAGTACGCCCCCCACCCCCCGAACATGAATGATTACCCAAAGTTCAAATTACACAGCAGGTGACCCCCAATCACTTGAACGGTTGAGGTTTGCCTGCTGTCAGAGGTGAGTAATGAAACGCAAACAGGGCAAATACGGTAGAGAGCCAATACGGAGCCTGAGGGCGTTAGAAGTCTCACAACTCGATCTAGATGACAGGATAAGGCGATATTTGGTTTCTCGGAAACCAGATATCAGCAATGATGTACGCAAGGCCTTGGAATTGCGGGCTTCACGAGACCTGAATGCTGCAAACCTGTTTTCGAGAATTCAAGTTGCAACATGCCTTGAACGCTACCTGAAAACTTATTTTGCGGAAAACGGAACGCACTCCGTTTTCTTCGTAACGCTGATCTCCGAACTGCATGCGGTGAAAGTCAGGGAACAAAATGGATATGATCTCGTCGCTCATCGCAAGTGGATCGCGTCACTTTTAAAGGGATGCGATTACGTGGGGATGATCGAACCCGCCTATTATCCCGAGGTGGCGTTTGCCGCACCCCGCGAGGATTGGATATCGTGGCATGCCCATGTGATCGTCTGGAACAATGGCGCGCCCGCGATGAAAAAGCTGAAAGACAAGGTGAACCAAATCGAGGTTGCGTTTCGCCCAGATGGGTCGGCTTTTCACTACCGGAAAGCGCAGCATGCAGAGATTGAGGCCGAAGTCGCCTATATGTTGAAGAGCCCTCGAAGCGAATATCGGACCTACAACGCTAGCCCCGCGGCCAAAGACTTGCAGGCCCATGCTCAATCTGGGGATACTATAAGCGGCATCAAGCAGAACAAGCGTGAAATCAGGACAGGGAAGCTTTTGAGGGTACTGTCAGCATTATCGGGCAAGTCCATTAAATCGATCATCGTCGCTGGTGGTGCGGGGAAAGAGATACGCAAGCATTCACTAAGGGCAGCACGACAAGCGTTGATGGATGAACACGCAAAGCGAAAGCAGCTCTTGCGCAACCTGTAGGCTTTGCCATCGACTCGAAGCAGTGGAAATTGTCGGGCTATCGGCGTGGGCGGCGGGTTCTAGACGTTTGGGCTCGCCCCTTACCCGGTTCTGCTGTAGACGTTAGTCGCGCTTTTCCATCACATACGGGGTAGCGAACGCAACTGAGAAATTTTCCATATCTGCCACTTCGCTCAACCATCCATCCGCTTTGGCATTCATGACACGCAGGAAACGCCTCGCCGCAACAGCAACGCGCTTCAACTGACCCATCACTCCTCTGAGGAATGGCGCTACCGCAAGCGGAGCAGGCAGGAAGCCAGTTTTCGCAATGACTGGTATGCTCACAGCTGTAGAAGGTGCGGCCAGCCTGACTTTTCGATGCTAATAGTCGGCCACCACACTCTCCGCACTCGTGGGTAACGGCTTGTTCGCCAGAAACCACCGTAGACGTATATGCCGGCTCCTTCATAAGTTCTGTGACGAATGACGATGGGCGGGCTTCAGACGCGAGGATCGTGAGGGTATGACGGGCACGCGTCATCGCAACATACATCACCCGCCGCTCTTCTGCGTATTCGAATGGCTCTTCCTCGGGAGAGACTAAACTGAGCAGAGGATCATCAACCATTTCCGATGGGAAACCCATTCGGCCGCTATCTGCCTTCAACAGAATTACATGGTCAGCCTCAAGACCTTTCGACGCGTGTATCGTTTTAAAGCTGATGCGCAGCTTTGGAAACGGACGTTGCAGGGTGGCGATATCTGGCTTGATCGAACGATATCGACCCAGCAGCAAGACACTGGTTTGAGCTTCAAGGGAAGCCTTTCCAGATATGTCGGACAGCACGTCGCAGAGCGCTTTGTCCTCCCCGTTCTTCTGCACCATAATGATCTTAATGGCGGGTTCGGTCGCCCTCCCAGCCGGTACGATGTTTTTTGACAACTGCGCGGGATTCTTAAGCACGAATGTTTTCGCAGCTAGTGCGATCTGGTCCACTGAGCGAAAAGTGCGACCAAGATCGACTGTCCTGTGTACGCCGCTTTCACCATCGAATGTGCCACCGAATTCATTGCCGAAATGTCGCATCAGATGAATATCGGAGCCCGCAAAACGGAAGATCGATTGCCAATCGTCACCAACTGCAAAAACGCGTGCCTCCGGGTGCTGGGCCTTCAACGCCTTCACCAACCTTGCACGACCTTGCGAAATGTCCTGGAATTCGTCGACTAGAATGTGACGAAAAGGACTGACATATCGGCCTGTCTCGACATAGCGCGCCGCTCGCAGAACCATGTCCTCAAAATCGATGCGCCCGTCAAGCCGCCTTTGGTATTCCTGGAAAACCGGTTTGAAGACCGCAAGAAACGCCTTGGCGCGAGGACCGAACTTCATCCGTTCAGATTTGGCTTCGCATTCTGCTATACTATATCCGCCGCCTTTGAATTTTCGAAGGAAAGCCGTGAGGAGCTGGGAAAAGCTATCGACCTGCCTCAACTGGACAACGCGATCAAATATCATTTCAGGCGGTCTGGGTCGCAGGGTAACGTGTGGCAATAACTTTGTTGCAAGCGCTGTAAGCAGCGTGCCTTCCTGCCGTTCATAACTGAAGGTTTCGATCAGAATTGTTTGATTTTCGGTATGGACCTGTCGTTTCCACTTCATATCACGAAGATACTTAACGCGATCTACAAAGGGAGCGGTTAAGAGCCGGTCGTTGCCGTCAGGCATTATCTGGCGCCTTACACCGAAATGCTCAATGTAAACACCGCTTTCCGTCAGTAGAAAATCCGGGCAGTAAGCTCGGCGGCCCCCTGTGGCAACCTTGTGCTTGTAATTGGGCTCATACTCGTACTCTACCCCGTTTTCGTAGAGCCAATTGGCAATCTGTAATTCCTCATAACTTTTGACAGTTTCGCCTTGAAGTGTTCGAAGGTCCTGCTGCTCGATATGCTTGTAGAAGTCATGCTTCGTCTTGAAATCCCATTCCGTCTTGGGCTCGACCAAGAAATGAGCAAACCACTGAATGATGGCCTTTGCGACCTCCGTCAGCTTTAAAAACAGTTCCATGATGATCTGCTTGACGATATCGACGAAAAGCAAATCGTTGCTGGCTTGAGGGGCTAGCGCGGGCTTTGATCCCTCCACCTCGCCGATAATTCTGTAAGACAAGGCGTGGAAAGTTCGCGCTTCAATCGGTATATTAGAGCGGTCTTTTACCCTTTTCGACATTTCTGCTGCCGCGTCCTTGGCAAATGCCAGAAGTAAAATTTCGTCTGGACGGCGTATACCTGCTTTCACGAGGTATGCGGCTTTGGCAGTAATGACGCTGGTTTTGCCGGAGCCAGCACCTGCGAGAACAAGCGTCGCATCTTCATCGACGAGGACAGATAGACGCTGCTCCGGCGTCAATGGTTTACTTTCAATAGTGTCGAAAAATTCTTTCCAGCGCTCAAGGCTGGACGCGACAAAAGTTTCGGCCGCGGTCTTCCGCAATGTTGCAGGGTGAGCGGCGAACTTTCTAATAAGATTGACCCGTGAAGTCGCTTTCGGTCCTATTGCCTTAGGCTGAAGCTTCGACAAAATCTTCGCGTCAAGCGCCTTTGCTTCATCCAACAGTGGAGAGAGAATGCATGCAGCGGGGTAGTGAGTTGGCCTGGACAAGCCGACAATGGCGGCATGAATTCGGGCAATGCGCGCTTCTTCTGCCTTCAGAAGATCAAAATTAAGCGTAATCCAAGCAGTTTTTAACTCATCTGCAAACACCGAGGCCTCGGAATACCTTACACCCTTGAGAAAAGCATCCTCTGATCCCGATAGCGGAATGCTTAAATTGGCACTCAACCAGTTCTTTTCCAAGATTGGGGGCGATGTGATTGCCTGCAGGGATACCGACGACATTTCGCCGCGCCTGAAGAGCGATAAACTCCGCTTACTGAACTCCACGGCTACGATCTTCTTGCCGAGGGGATTTATGAGTATCCCAAGTAAGGGACGTTGCTGCAATCGGGCCAATGCTGTGGAGCCTTATTTTTCGCTCTGAACGACGCCATGATTTGACAAATGAACGCCATTGAACAGACTCGTATATCAGCTGTTGTAAATTTTAGGTTGTCACTCTCAAAAAGCGTATCAGTTAGCGAGTTTGACAATCTTGAGTTGTAATGTTATACCATAACACGCCGGTGCTGCCTGCCGGTGCGAGGGGCCATTCGGCCCTTCTTCTTGTTTTGGAGAGCTACAATCATGAACGTTTCACCCGCTGTACCCACTACAACCGCCTTACCCGCCACCCCTGCCGTCAGCTTGCCCTGCCCCGTCATTATCCTCGGCCGTGACGACAACGGCAGGCCCCACGGGTCGTTCTTCCCTGCCACCGATACCCGCGCTGCGGAAAAAGCTGCCGAACTCATGGGCATGGCGGCGCTCAAAGTAGAAAGCGACGAGCTAAGGGCGTTTCTCGGCCAGTTGCCGCAGGGCAAGCTGTTCGATAGCGGCAAGGCCTTCGTGCCGTTTGTGAAGCAGGACCTCTATCAGGCGATTGCCGCCCACCTATCCGATGAAGAGCGCGAACGGCTGGAACAACCGCGTATGGAGCCGGACAAACCCGCAGCCCAAACTTACTACCCTATTCCGCCCAAGAATATGCCCGAAAGCTGGGACAAGCTGACAGTAGGTAGCCTCGTGCTGGCGACTGAAGGGCCTTTGGAGGGGTGGTATGAAGCCACCGTCATCAAGATCGAGGGCGAAACGGGGCTTCGGCTCAAGTGGCGCGATTATCTCGATATGCTGCCTTTCACCCGCCGCGTCGATCAGGTGGCCCTTGTTCACCCTGCCTATGTCGAGAAGTGATCGCCATGGGCTGCGCTGTGAACCAGAACATCAGCGAGGATGCGGCCGCTCCGGCCGCAGCCATCCGCGACAAAAATGACGCCTTTCGAAAAAGCTTCTCCGGCGGGCGGGTGCTGCTCACGCCGGGAGTCACAAACCTCAGCGACGAACAACGGCGAGCAGTGGTATTGGCGGTGCGGGCATTCGATGATTTCTCGCTAGAGAACGAGTCTTACGGTGAGCACGATTTTGGCGCGGTCACGCTCGAATACGCCGTGTTTTTTTGGAAGATCGACTATTACGACCTGGACCTGCAATTCGGGTCATCCGATCCGGCGGATGACGAGGTGACCTGCCGGGTGCTCACCATCATGCGGGCAGATGAATATTGAGATGGTGACTTCACCTTCAGGAAGTCACCCCACCTTCGGCTTTCGCCCCGCCCTCAATGGTTTGGGCGACCCCAACTTGTCGTCAACGACTGCGAAGAGTTCTGATACGTGGACGCCAAGGGTGAGCGATATCGCCTCAAGAGTGGAGAGTGTGACGTTTTCCATGCCGCGTTCGACTCGCCCAACATACGACCTGTCGATACCAGCCTCTAAAGCCAGCCGCTCTTGGGAGAGGCCTTTGTCGACGCGCAGGCGTCGTAAGTTCCAGCCGATTGTTTTGCGAACATCCATAAGCGCAGAAAGCCATATACACGGCTTGACAATCGACGGACCAACAGTCCCATATTAAATCTTAAACGAGCATTCACTCGATCACTTCACTTAAGGGGGTATTTATGAAAATCGCAGTTGGAATTATCGGGCTCTTCCTCGGCTTATTAGTGCTGCTTCAATCCTGCGCAGTCACGGCAGGGAGCGGCCTGTTGAACGATCAGGCCACAGGCAGCGCCGGGGCGGTCGGCATGCTCACCGGGGTGCTGCTGGTGATCGGTGGCGCGTTTTCCTTCGGCCTACCACTGGTGGGTGCCATTATCTTTTTCGTGTCAGCGCTGATGGCCTTCGTCGCGTCGTCGCAAGGCACCTTCGGCGATATGTCGGTTTGGGGCGTGATTGCGCTCGCGCTTGCTGTCATGGGATTCTTCACGTGGCGCTCCGCAAAGCGAAAGAAGGTGGCGCCATGAGCCGCGTTCAACGACTTACGACGCTGACCGCCGTCGGACTGCTCGGCGCTGGATTGTTAAACACCGCCGCCACTGCGGAGGAGACGTATTACTTTCAGGGAAATCCTTGGGAGTTGCTGCTCACCCAGCCTGATGAAGTGACTGATGCAAAACCGGCGTGCGTGCTACGCACCACGGCTTGGCCTAGCCGGTCTTTGTCCATTGAAACGCGCCTGATTGGCGTTGATAAGATCGCTCGCGGCCTTCGCATTCGAAAAACTGATTGGAACCTGCCGGTTGGCAAAACCACAAAGGTGAAGGTCGGCGTAAACTTTCTCAGCCCGGCACCACATCAACTCGATGTGATTTCCCCTGAAGAACTATATGTTAGCTATCCTGAGGATGAAGACGGCGCAATCAGCATTGCTCTGGTCACAAGCTTTTCCTTCTCTCCCAAACTGCCCTCAGCAATGGCATTAACGTTCGAAGGCAACGAACAGCCTTGGATTATTCCAGCGATCAACAAGCGGGACTATTACGCGCTGAACGAGGGACTCAATGACTGCGATGTCGCATTAAAGCAGTTGGGGCCTAAACTGTTCTCATCGGAAGATGAAGCGACATCGCCGTTCTCGGCCCCGTCCAAAACTGACGCTTCAGCGCCTTCGAAACCGACAGTCTGGGAGTTCAGCAGGCGTGAAGAGGATTGGGGCGAGACCTGTTACGCGGAGAAGAAAAATGGCGATATCACCATCGGGTTCATGAAGGCGCGCGGACGTGATCTCGAAGGTTTTGTCGAGAATGGGGGCTTTGACGGCAACGTCCAAACCTCATGGAAGGTAGACAATGAACCCCCCGTCAGTTCCGAAGGCGACCTTAACGACCATTTCGGCTGGCACAGTTTCTCGGGTTTCAAGACGGCGTTTGTGGACCAGATGATATCGGGTCAAAAAACGCTGACGATTACCGGTGACAAGGGAACAGTCATTACCACCGATCTAGAAGGAGCGCTGGGAGCTTTTTGGCAGTTGAATGGCTGCTTGGAGGATGCCGATCGATAAACATAAGGAGACGTCTTCTTCTTGTGCGAGAAGCATCTCAATCTCTGAAGGAACGGTAACTCAAGACGCCAGTAGATGCCACCATCAGGCCAAAGAAAGATTCAAGGTTTCGAGTCCGAATTTCGTCCCGATCAGTCGAAATTGTCCGCATCATTAACGATCCTTGTCTCTCTTCCAACCCTCGACCCGATTTTTCGGTTGTACACTGAAAAATGCTCGCTTAGGTTATCGATACGAGCCAGACGTTTTGTCGCTGGCGTCAAACTATCTTATTTAAAAGTGGGTTTTCATGACCAGTGCCGAAGATTTGTCCGTGGCTATCCCAGCACCGATCCTTACCCAGTTGGATAGCCGAGACGTGGCGCTCTGGATATCCGGAGACGAAGATGCGCTAGCGCCTCACGTCGCAGTCGCAATCTCCCGGCTGCCATGGAACATCGTAGTATCTGATCGGTCAGACCAGCTCTTTGTACATGGACTAGAAGTTTCAGAGCCCATAGACGACCCAATGGTTCGGCGACGTGGACTTATCCACATAGTCGATTCTGACCCGGCGGATGTACTGCTTCCTCCCCGCCACCTCGCAATATTACTACTCAAAGGGCGCGGAGCACAGCGCCAGACAGGAATTGCCGCGCTTACAAGGCGGCTGACGATGCTACAAGAACTGCGTAAGCGGTCAGTCCGACAGCTTGTCATTGTCGTTGCGGGAAAGTTCGAGGTCCCCGCCGAATTCGAAGAACTGTGGGACGATGGTTTCCGGACGATCGTCACTTTCGTAACCGCTGATCCTACAGCTGATGCAACTATCAGAGCTTGGTGTGCAGATCGAGATCCCTCGTCCATACAACTATTAAAATGCGCTCCGGCGAAGTTCGCCGAGGCACTAGAGCGAGATTATCTTCGTGGGCGCGATGGCTCGCTGGTGGTTCGTATCCGTGACGACAAGGGAAGCCTTCGGAACGTTAACGCAGCCGAGATCGACGATCCACAACGGCCAGTTCTTGCGTCCTATGATCTTATCGGTGTAGATGCGCTAATGCCCATCCTACCTGAGGATCTCTCAGCGGATGAAGTAGAAGGCTTCTTCTCTAACCCAGCGACGTCGTGGCGGCCTTATGCCGCGGGACTACCGTGGGAGCGGCAACCACAAGCATGGGAGAAACTTCGCGGTCGCCTTCGTACGCTCGACAGACAAGGCGTAGAAGCAAACCGCGTACTCTACGTCACTAGTGAGGCAGGGGCTGGCACAACAACGTTCTTGCGTGATCTCGCGTGGAAGGCGGCATCCGCTGGATACCCAACTTTTGTTGCCAAGCAAAGCACCTCTACAGTCACAGGGCTTGAGATGTCTGGCCTACTAACTAGGCTAATCAATATCGAGGATGAACAGCAGAAGACTGGGCGGCTCTATGAAGTCCCATGTGTCCTTGTCTTTGACCAAAACTACTGGGCAGGAAAACACGGAGAGTTGCTGACATTCGCGCGTGAGATCGCGCGGAGTGGTCGCCGGGTTTGCATACTGCTGGCAACCGGGCCAATTGTTGGCCTAGACATTTTGTCGGATGCACGATTTGTCGAGCTAGCCGCCCTTTCGCACCAAGTTGAATCAAAAGATGCTATATTGCTTGGCCAGCATCTAAATCGTTACTTGGCTCCTCATAACTCGTCGCGAAGCCCAGATGAGTGGAGAAGCTTCTTCGCCGCATCGACGGTTGACGCTTCGCGTGGAATTGCTGCCTTCTGGATCGTTCTCTCTTTTTGGCTGCAGCGGCAGATAGATATTGGGGAGACGGTACAGTCTCGGGTGTATCGAGCATTCCGCGATGAGTTATCTGATCCCGAGCTAAAGTTCGCGATATTGCGCATCGCAGCATTTAGCACTGTTCGAGAGCCTTTGCCGGACGAATTACTGCCATCCAGTGATGGCTGGCCGATTGCTGATCGGATCGAGGACGCTCGAAAAGAGGTTGGAGTTCTTGGCTTAATTCGCCTGCGCGGAGAGGTGGAGCGATACTGGGCAATGGCCCACAACCTTCTGGGTCGTTTTCTTATAAACGGGCTCTTCAACGACTACCCGACACGCGAAGGATTGGGATACGCGGAGGCCAGCAGCCCTGAGCACTTGCGTTTCCTGCTCCTGCGAGAAATCTCATCACAACCGGTACTTGGCCAAACGCGACTGCGAGAGGTCGCCGATATTTTTGCGACGTCGATATTCAAGATCGATCCCGACCACGGTCACGGGTCCTTCATACCCTTTTGGCGGGACGTCCTAGTAGCTCTCGATGAAATGCCTCGGTCATTAAAAACCACGAGCAGGACCTTCCTTCACCACTGCGCAATATCGCGTCGGCGTATTGCCGCAGACCGGGACGGTTTTCTGCTCTCGAATCTCGAGCGGATCGACCTACTGAGCCGGGCCGCGGACGACCTTCAAGCTGCTTTAAGGCTTGATGCTGGCACAGGAGGCGAAGCCGACATTAATCTATATAATTCTCTTGCGCACGCGCTCCACGATCTCGCCGAGGCGAAAGCAGCAGCTGGTTACGATGAAAGTCTCGTTCAGTCGACACGAATAGCTGCGCAAGATGCCACGCGGCTGGCCTATGCTGTTAATCCCGACAATTCGTTCGTTGTAGAAACTTACGGCCGTGCGCTGCTTGCTCAGGGAGCCGCCGAACCGTCATTAGCCGTCGATCGTGCCTTAGAGGTGCTCGCTCTTGTGTATGGTCTAATGGACAGACCGGGGTCGGAGCCGCGACGGAATGCTCTGGGAAGGCTCGCAGAACGTGCATTCACCCTCCTAATGAAAAGCGGTGGATCCGATAAATTAGATTTTGAAACCGAAATTGGAACGATCGCAGCAGCCCTCGCGAAACTAGGCGACGGCATTTCGCGATTGCAAGGCACATCTCTTGAAGAGTTGCCAGCAACGAACCGCACTTCCGCTGCGGAGATTCTTGCCAAACCAATTTTGGCAGGTAACGTCCAAGCCGTGAAGCTTCGTTACTTGCTCCTTTGCATCGATAGTCCTTACAATTTTAACCTGCAAGCTGAATTACTGCAGTCTCTGGTCGGAAGCGGCCCCGCATTTACGCCACAAATGCAACTAGAAATGGCTCTCCTCATGTTCCAGTTGGACCGAGCTCATGAGGGGGATATCCAGTTTCGTCAACTACGATCTTTGTGGCGGCGCGGGGATCATTTTGTTGAAGTACCGCCACGGCTGCATTGGCTGCTTTCTCTGTCGGGTTCCGAGCGTCGTCAGATTCGCGCTCGGGTTTCTTCCAACGCCGAGGGCAGAGCTTTCGCAAAAGTTGCTGAATTCCAGAACATTGAAGTGCCGTTCAGGCCCGCGGAGTTTGGCCAACTTAGGCTAGCGCCCGGGTCTGAACTCGCTGGATATATTTCCTTTGGTCACAATGGCCCACTAATTCGGCCGCTGACGGCGGTGTGGCGGTGAGCGGCGCCGTCGAGCAGTACGCCGCGTCATTGGGGTGGAGACTGGCGCGAAACAACGTTATTGTTGAAGGTACTTCCGATGTCGAATATTTGACTTGCGCGTCTGATTTGCATGAGAAAGAGCACGGGCGCCCTCTTATTGATGATGACTTTGCAATTGTTGCGGCCGGTCAAGGCGATGACGGTGGTGTTGACGGCGTAAACAGGCGCTTAAGCTTCTTTCGACAGCTCGCAGACGGCGATCGTGACGAGATAGGTCGTCTACGGCATCGGTTCTTCGGACTCTTTGACAAGGACCCGGCAGGAAAGGGCGCATTTACGATAGCATCCAGGTTCGACAGACGAATCGAGCCATATGTTGACGTGTTTTTACTCCACCCAATTATGCCCCCTTTCACTTTGGGGTATGATCGCTCGATGGAAATTAACCAGTTGAATTGGCCGTTCAAAAGCATTGACTGGGAGATTGAGGACCTTTGCTCGGATCGGATCTGGATGATATTCGAGGCACGGTATTCAGACGGTGTATTGTCGACAATCGAAGCCGGGGGTCGGAAGCACCGCGAACTCCGACCGAATAGAAAGCCGGAATTGAAGCGAGTGTTCACTGAGCACGCGAAGCTCGCTGACGCAGCCGATTTCATAGAGCTAATGCGTATGTTCCGCATTTATCTCGGGTTGCAGCACGACTTTGTATTGCGATGAAAAGAGTGGTGGATGACGTTCCGCCGCCCCCATCGGAATACGACCGTCGGGCATAGCGCGAAACACTTCTGCGTTTGAGGTCATTAAATTGGTTCGCTGTGCTAGGCACACCAACTAGTGATGGGACCCCATCTGTCTGCCTCACACAATAAACGGGCGAATTATCCGGGGGATTATTCTCGCCGCAAGGTAGTATACATTCCGATTTCTATTATGATGACCTCAGAGGGGCGCCGAAGCTTTACGGGGGATTTATGAAAGCGGGACCTGTTGAAATAGGAACATTGCTGCAGAACAGGAACCGATACTGCGTCCCCATCTACCAACGTCATTATGTTTGGAATCGCGAGAAGCAATGGGAGCCCTTTTGGCAAGATGTTCGCACTAAAGCCATCGAACGGCTGGCAGGGCGTGAGCGGCGCTTCTCGCACTTCATGGGCGCAGTCGTGTTGGAAAGCCGCGCAAAGCCTTCGGTTAAACAGGTACCGTCGTTTCAGGTCGTGGACGGACAGCAGCGCCTCACGACGTTTCAGCTTTTCCTGACCGCTGCACGTCACTACGCTCAGGCGATCGGTCATGCAACAACTGCAGGTAACATCAAACGATATATTCTCAACAGCGACCCCCAACTAATGGAGGACTCGGACGTTGAGATCTACAAAGTTTGGCCGACACAATCGAATCGCCAGCTGTTTGTCGATATCGTCTCATCTGAGGATCGCGCCGCCCTCAAAAAGAATTATGGTGACTACTGGTTTGCGAACTCGCAGCGCGACCAGGTGAAGGAATATGCGACTACACCGTCGATGCTGCGGGCATATGGTTTTTTCTACGACCGAATAAAACACTCGGTAGAGACCGATGATCTGCATGACGATTTGGTCGAGGCGCCGGAGCTGGAAGATGAGCAAGCTAGCGACGATGCGATTCCGAAAGAGCTAAAGCTCGATGCGATCTGGCAATCATTGCTCGAGGAATTCAAGGTTGTCGAGATCGTGCTTGACGAGGGCGACGATGCACAAGTGATCTTTGAGACTCTCAATGACCGCGGCGAGCCGCTGCTTGCAGCCGATTTGGTACGCAACAATATCTTCCAGCGCGCCGATGCCCGCGGGGAGGATGCGGAACTGTTGTTTAATAAGCACTGGAAGCCCTTCGAGCACCCTTTCTGGAGTCAAATGGAGAAACAGGGTCGCTACAAGAAGCAGCGTATTGAATTCTTCCTCGCGAATTTCATAGCTGGCAAAATCGCCGGCGACGTCACTATTTCCAAGCTTTTCTCTGAGTACAAGGGATTCCTAAAGCCGCCCAGGAATAGCACTGTCCCGCGCTATGGGAGCGTGCAGGCCGAGATTCAGGATCTTGAGACATACGGACGTATCTACAGAGAAATTATCGAACGTTCGTCTGGCTCTCGATTGGCTGTATTTTCAACGCGGCTACGTGCGTGGGATGTTACGACGATAAACCCACTATTATTACGCCTCTGGGCTAGCGATATGGGAGACGACGAGAAAGAGAAATCGCTCGAATTTCTGCTTTCTTTAATCGTGCGCCGCGCCGTTTGCGGTCTAACAGGCAAAAACTACAACAATCTCTTCCTGACCGTGATCGCTGATCAGGAGAAGAAGGGCTGGTCCTATGAGAACCTACGCGCCTACCTACTTAGCCTCACGGCTGAAAGCGGTCGCTTTCCTCTTGATGCCGAATTTGAAAACGCAATCCTTACAAAGCCGCTTTATAGCTCACTTGGTTCCCCAAGGGTTCGTATGATTCTTTCCGAGATCGAACTTGCTAAGCGTGGTAAAAAGCAGGAGGATATGGCCCTACCGGATACACTCACTGTCGAACATATTCTTCCACAGGGTTGGCGTGCTCATTGGCCGATGATTGGTGAATTGCAGCCTAACGATACGGATCACTTCCAGGCAATGTACGCGGCGCTTGAAGATGAGAGCCCTGTCGGGCGAATCGTCAAGCGCAACCGCATTAAACAGACGCTCGGCAATCTCACCCTCGTCACGCCATCCTTCAACAGCACAGTCAGTAATCTTCCATTCGAGACCAAACGAAAGGAGTTCGAGGACCAATCGATTCTCATGCTTACCAAGGACTTCGTGAAGAAACCGGCTTGGAACGAAGACGAGATAGCGAGTCGTGGAAAGCTACTTTTTGAGTACGCGAAACAGATATGGAGTTCGTAAGCAACTGCGAACAATAAGTCATTCGATCGCTGCGTTAAGAACCCGGTAAACCTGCATTCGCGAGCAGCTTGCGGCTTCTGCGATCACAGAAACCCCCACCCCTTCGCGGTGCAGCTTGCGTATTAGCATGTGGTCAATCCGCGGCTTACCGCCCTTATAGCGTCCCGCTGCCTTAGCCTGTTTGATACCCTCTCGTTGCCGCTCCTTGATAAAGCGACGTTCCATCTGCGCGACCATTCCAAGCACTGTCAGGATAAGATGCCCCATTTCGCCTCGCGTCGAGACGTGTGGGTCTAGTATCGTGACGAAAGCTCCGCGCTGCTCGCACTCATGCACGATGTTGAGAACGTCGCGGGTGTCGCGTCCAAGACGATCCAGCCGCGTGACAATCAGTTCATCACCTTCGCGGAGAAATTCGATGATCGTTGCGAGTTCTGTTCGCCCCTCGCGGCTGGCGCCGGATACCTTTTCCGCCCTGATGATCTGGCATCCCTCAGCGTGAAGGCGTTGCTGCTGAATTTCAAAGTCCTGGTCAGCCGTGCTGACCCGGGCGTAGCCGATTTTTGTCATGCGTCACCTCAAGCTTTAGGCCCAAGGCTACCCTGTCACAAATAGTCGACGTCAAGATCGATGTTACGCGCTGTTGCGTCACATGCGAACTATCGCAAATGGCTATACCCCGATGTTTCAGCAAGCGATATTGGGCGATCAACCCACGGCTAGGCGCATTACTCATGAGATCTGCCGCTGGGGCTAGCGCGGGACAGTGCTATTCCCAAGGTACCCATGCAGAAGTCGACCTTCAGGTTACCAAGATCATCTCAGACAGCCCGTCCAACTCTTCCTTCGCCGCACGCCAACTCGGCATGTGGCGGTCGAGAAGCGCGTAAAAGCGCGGACTGTGGTTATGTTCGGCGAGGTGGCAAAGCTCGTGGAGAAGAACATACTCAACGCAGTGGGCCGGCGCCTTGATCAGAGCTGGATTTAGGGTAACGGCACCTTTCGGTGAGCAGCTGCCCCAGTAGCGCTTCATTGTCAGCAACTTGATCGGAGGCGCGGCGTCTACCCATGGCAGGTCGATGGCCATGCGGGTGATCCGCGCGGTGAAGTAGTCAAGGGCACGTTGCCGGTACCAGCGTTGGAGGGCAAGCCGAACGTCGGTGACGTCCCCTTTGGGCGCGGTCACTTCCAGGCGGCCGGCGATGAGACGTAGGGAGCGCTTGGCACTGGGGTCGGCGATGATCTTCAGCTTGTAGCGGCGACCGAGGTAGAAATGCGTTTCTCCGCTGATGTAGTCGCGCGCCAGGGCGTGACGCCGGTGGTCTTCAAAGCGCTCGATGTGGTCCATGATCCAACGAGCGCGCTTCTGGACGCCGGCGCGGATCTTCGTCTCGGGCGTGCCAACTGGGGCCTCCACCGTCAAAGCCCCGCCCGGTTCAACGTGGATGCGCAACTTCGTAGTGAGGCGCACGGACTCATGGACGTCGTACTCGGCGGTGCGGGCGCCGTAGCGTAGCGTCAGGCGCATCATGCAGCGTCACGCGACAGGCCGACTCGTGTCACCTCGATCACTTGGTCGGTGATCGAACGAGCGAGGTCCAGTCCTGTGAGCGAGAACAACCGGGGAAGAACCGTTTTGCGGATCGCTGCCTCGACATTGGCAGGGTTGAGTGAGTTCTCTGCCACGGCCGTCTGCACCATGCCATCGATGTCAAGTGCTGCGGCAGCGAAGGCGTCCATGTCGAGACCCAGCGCGCGCCGGTCACCGACCGCCAAGCGGATGATACCAAAGTATGCGGTAGCATGGCGCTTGGAGTTGAGCGCGGCCGGCGTGCCGTCGACTTTCCGCTCGACGACCTGTTCCTCCATGTCCTTGAAAATTTTATACTGCTTGAGCGGATAATCAAACATTGCGGAGGCTTCGGCGATAGCGGCTTTCAGCAGCTCGGAGAAGTGTCTCTGGGCATAAGGATCTTCTACCAGATCCTGCTCGATCGTGCGAGTCAGGCGCGTGCGGATGATGTCGGTTTCGTTCCTGGCTTTCTCCTCGCTCCATTCATCCGGCGCTTGCTTAGACAGGTCGTTCACGACGAGCAGGGTACCATCGGACACAACGTCTTCGCCGATTACGTAGCGGTCAACAATCTTGCGGATCTGGTTCTCGTAAGCGTTGAAATCGACGGTCTCGTGGGCATCCTGCTTCGCCATATGGCGCAGATTCGAGAAGAACTTCAGGTCTCGCTTATAGGCTGCGATCTGAGCCTCGGAAAAGGCACCGTCATCGAAAAATGAACGGGTGGCCAGCGCCGTGCGCAATGTCATCCCGAAGGCAGTCAAAGCCTCGTAGAAGTCCTCGCGTACCTTCTGGTGGACATCGGTCGACACGCCCGACTCGTCATCCACATATCGCGGCACCAGCACTTGGCGGTACTGTTCGATGTCGCTGCGATTGCGGACGCTTGAAAAGACCGCCCACAGCGTCTCGTGCAGGGTCGGCAATCTCTTATACTCTGTACTCACATTAGAGTAAAGGCGGTCAATGTCGTCGATATCGAAGCCACCTTGCGTCTTGTCGGCTAGGTTTTGGTACTCGGAAAGCGCGGAGTCCAACTCCGCAAGGATGCCGCGGTAGTCGATCAATAGGCCAAACTTCTTCTGCTCGTGCAGTCGGTTCACCCTGGCGATGGCCTGAATCAGGTTGTGCTGTTTCAGTGGCTTATCGATGTAAAGCACTGCATTGCGCGGCTCATCAAACCCGGTCAGCAGCTTGTCGACCACAATCAGCAGATCAGGCCTACCCTCGGTAGAGAAATCCTCAATGACGGACCTCTCATAGTCGTCTGGAGTGCCTTTAACGGTGTCCCCCCACCATTGCAAAACCTCGGGCAGCTCGTGCTCGTCCACCTCCTCGTGCCCCTCGCGGGTATCGGGCGGGGACATGACGATTGAGCTGCTGACCAGGCCCGTGGCGTCCAGCGCATTTTTATAGCGGATCGCCGAGAGTTTGCTATCGGTTGCAATTTGGCCTTTTAGGCCAAGGTCCAAGTCCTTGAAGTTGGATTTGAAGTGGACGGCAATGTCCCAGGCGAGCAGATCAATCCGGTTGCCCGAGCCATAGATGGGCCCTTTCTTGCCGTACTTCGCCTTTAGATCGCTCTGCTGCTTTTTCGAGAGGCCCAGCGTAATCTTCTCGAACCAGTTGTCGATTGCCGCGTCATTGATGTCGAGCACCGGTCGCCGCTCTTCATAGAGCAGCGGCGTCACTGTTCCGTCGCTGACCGCGTCGCGCATGGTGTAGGCATGGATGATCCGCCCGAACTTGCTAACGGTCTTGTCATCCTTCAGCAGGGGGGTGCCGGTGAAGGCGACGTAGCTGGCCCTAGGCAGCGCCTGGCGCATCCGCTCATGGTTCTCACCGCCCTGGCTACGGTGGCCCTCGTCCACCAGGACGATCATGTCAGCGCTGTCGTTGTGGCACTCGGGCAGCTTCGAGGCACTGGCGAATTTGTTGATGATTGTGAAGATGATCCGCTCGGCGCCCTTGCCGATGCGGCGCGCCAGGTCTCGGCCGGATGAAACCTTGGCCTTTGCACCTTCCTTGTCGGAAAGGTCCGACCCGAAGGCGCCGCCGGCGAGAAAATTACCAGCTAGCTGCTTTTCCAGGTCGCGACGGTCGGTCACCACTACCACGCGGCAATTCCTCAGCGCCTCGTCCAGCAGCAGCGCCTTGCAGAGCAACACCATCGTGAAGCTCTTGCCGGAGCCGGTGGTGTGCCAGATCACCCCGCCCTCACGCCCGCCGTCTGGACGTAGCGTGCGCACGCGCTCCAGTAGCGCTTTGATGCCGAAAAACTGCTGGTGACGCGCCGCGATCTTCCCGGCTTTGCGGTCGAAAAGCATGAAGGTGCGAGTGAATTCTAGCAGCCTCTCGGGCGAGCACAGGCTGATCAGCAGCCTGTCTTGGCCGGTGACCTCCTGGTGCCCGCTCCACAGGCTGGTGAAGTGTCTTTTCACATCGGACAGGCGATCACGAAGCAGAGCCGCGCGTGAATCGGTCTCGAGTTCCCGGTTTTTGATCGCCTTAAAGTGTGCCTCGTCCAGCACCTCCTCGCGCCAGCGCGCCCAAAACTTCTTGGGCGTCCTTGTTGTACCGTAAAGACCGTCGGTCATGCCGATGGAAACCAACAGCTGGGCATAGGCGAACAGCTGCGGGATCTCGTCCTGGCCCTGGTTACGGATCATCTGGCTGATGCCTTCATCCACCATGGCCTTGTTGGGATTGCCACTGTCTGGCCGCTTAGCCTCGATCACGACCAAGGGGATGCCATTTACGTAGCCAACTAAATCTGGCCGGCGGCAATGCGTCCCGCTGGTCGCCAGTAGCTCCATCTCCTCGGTCACCGTGAAGCGGTTGGCTAGGGGCCGACTCCAGTCGATGATCGGTATGGTGACACTGTGACGCTTTCCGTCCACAAACTCTGTAACAGTCACGCCGAGGGTCAAGGCGTTGTAAATTCGCTCATTGGCGGTAAGAAGGCCCTCGTTCAGCGCCGGCGAGGACAGCTCACGTACGATCTGGTCGATGGCGTTGGTCGAAAGCGAATAGCTCTTAGCCTTGTATTCAAAGGTCCGCCGCCGGAGCTCCTCAACGAGCACCGGCAGCAGCAGAACGCCCTGGGCGCCGCCGCGCGCCGCCATACACTCGGCCGCCGGCATGTAGCTCCAACCCAGGCTTACGAGCGTCACCAGCGCTGGGATATGAGAGGAGTAGATCTCCGCGGTATCGGGGGTTTGCGTCACGGCGTGGCGGCCTTTTTGGTTCGCGGCATGCGCGTCTTGGCCTTAGCCAACTTGGGTGGAGATTTATCCGGTATGAAGCATAGTTCGGCTTCGATCCCCATGACTTGGAGATCCTTGAATGCGCGCCGCAAGCTGATGCGCGAGAAGAGCGGCAGGTTCTTTGACTTGTCGCCAGGCGCCTTAGTCGTGACAACGCCAAAAACCACCTTCATCTTGTCGTCGTCCAATGGCTTGCAAAACGCGGCGCCTGAACCGGCGGGCGCCTTGCTTGTGAGCAGCGTCTTCAACTTCGCCTTCGCTTTAGGTTCGTCACGGATCAGCCAGACTGCGTTGACCCCCTGGTTGAACAGGTGGCTTAACGATCCCGACAGGGTCTTCAGCTTGACGTGATGAAGAACCGCGGCGCCGTTGACCACTTCGAACAGGTCACACGGCTCGACGGCCTTCTGTCCAGCCGGAGCGATGCTCGTGGTGTCGAGGCACAAACGCGCGGCGGTGGCCGCCGCCTTGTTGTAGGCACCTTCGCTCGTGTGGTTGTAGTCGGGCAAAGTCGTGGCCGCGATCTTGGGATCGAGATAGGCCTTCAAGTCGGCGATGAACGACTGCTTCACCTCGTACCATTGGCCTTCGCGGAGGTGATAGGCAACGCCCTTGTAATCAGTATCGAATAGGAGACACCTCAGTATCTTATAGTCCGCATGGGTGAGTGACCCGTCTTCGGTGGTGACCAGAAGGCGGTGCTTTTTTAGGTCCTCCAGGGTCAGTGCCGCAGGATTCTGGTGATGGTCGTCGAGGTACTGGAAGTAGTCGTCTATATCAGCATCGTCTGACACTTTGCCGCTACCCGCCCCGGCGTAGCTCACTCCGAAATTGGAATTGAAGTCCTGGATTTCCGGGACGGTTAGTACGACACCGTCATCCTTGGCGTGGAGGGCGTCGAGCAGCTTGCTATTGAGCACCTTGCTGATCGCGGGATCGCGCACCGGCGACACGTTCAGCAGAGCTGGGAAGCTCTTGGTGTAAGTGCTTTTGCCGTATAGGTCTAACAGTGTGGCGCACACCGACGAGAGATCACCGGACGCCTTGTCCGTGCTGATCCTCACATTCGCAGCGCCCGTGATGTTGCGGCACAGGGCCTTCAGGGCTGGATCTTTCACCTTTCCGGTCAGGCTTTTCAGGATCGTGCTGTCCTGATCGAAATCGAACAGCGTCAGGTCGCCTGGCGCCGGAAGCTGGATTCGTTGGCGCTTGGCACCGCTGGGCTGCATGATGTCGGTACCGCGGATCAAGTCGGGATCAACGGCATTCAGGGTGACCCGCAAGCCGAAGTCGTGCTCGTACTTTTCGTCGTCAAGGTAGTGGCTCACGTGGCCGAAGGAAAGCGCGAACCAGCGCCCCTTAACGGGGAGGAAAACTAGCGCGCCCCTAGACGTCTGCTCCAGCTTGATGGCCAGGCTGAAATAGCCAGCCCACCAGATCGGCTTGGGGTCTGTGTCGAGCACATACAGCAGCGCTCCTTCAGGTAGACCCACGCCCTTGATGGTGTCGACCAAAGCGTGTCCTGCCTTCAGCCCGTCCGCTGGCCCCTCCACGTCCGACTTCAGGAGGAAGATCGAGAACGACCGACTCTTGTTGCCTGCCTTGCTCACGCTGCCTCGCTTTCCGCCCCTGGAACCCGGCGCTTACCGGTCAGCAATTGTTGCATCAGCGCGGCCCTCTCTTCCTTCAACGCATCGAGTTTCGCCATTTGGCTCCGGACAAGTGCGTCTGCCGTCAGCAGATGCTCGGAAATCGCGTCCTGCTCGTCCCGCCTTGGAAGCCCGAACCTCAGCTTAGCGAGGTTCGCTGCACTAATGTGGACGACGGCATTCCCTTGGCCCATCTGCGCTTTTTGGATCGTCAACTTGGGCGAGTTGAGTAAGAAGGCGAGAAAGACCGAACTCTCCCCTCGCGGGGTGAAGACAATGATATCGCCTCCGGCATACGCCCGTTCGGGACCGTCAAAGGTCACGCATTTTCCGATTTCCGCGGCAGTCTCCCCAGAGCAGGCGAACAGAATATCTCCCCGCTCGATCGGCTCGCTCAGCCTCGCCGAGGCGGCATCGATGAACGACCCGAATTCCCGAATGAGGTCATGGTGCAGAGTGTAGATCTCTCCGTATCGCACACACGGCAGACCTGACGGCCTGACTTCCGCGCGACTGATGCCTTTACCCTTCTTGAAGGTCCCGAGTTCGCTGAGCGTAACTTGGCGCCACGGCCGATCGAAACCCGGCAGGCGGCGCGCGCCGGTCAGCAGCGCCTGCACCAGCGCCGTCTTCTGCTCGCGAGCGTTGGCGATCAGAGACTCGACCGTCTCGATGGCCCGGTCCCAACTGGAGAGAATTTCGGCGATCCGGCGTTGATCATGCACGGGCGGAAGATCAAAATCCCATTTTAGCCATTCGCCGAGCTTAAAAAGCATTTTTTCGACGTGAACGCCGATGCTTGAATGGAAGCAAGTCTGCTGAAAGTAGATTGAATGAGCGAGGTAGTTCAGGAAACGGAGGTCCAGCGACGGACGAGCCCGAAGCACGGCATACTCATTCGAAACGATGGCTCCATCGCGTTCGTAAGGTACGATCCCGCAGGCGCCGTGAACAATCTGTCGCTTCGAAATTAGGAAGTCTCCGGCCCTAATTCGGAACTGGCTCTTGACCGCGATCTCCTTGCCTTGCAGCCGCTCGCGTAACACGACGCCGCCGCGCGAACGTCTCACGGTAACCAGATCGTAGAGTTCGTCGTCGGCCATGATCACCGGCCGCGCCTCTTCAAACAGATGCTCGTAGAGCGGCCCGCGCGACCAGCCCGGCGGCGTAACACCCAAGCGAGGCAGGCCAGGTTGCACCGACTTTGGGTAGGCCGAAGCCTTCGAAATTTCGGTCATCAGTAGCCGAGCTCCTTGAGGTAGCCGTCCATCTTTGACTCCAAAACCTCTAGTTCCGCTTTGAGACGCTGTCGCTCAGTATGGACGGCGACAAGGTCGATCTCCGCCTCCTCCTCGAAGGTGTCGACATATCGCGGAATATTGAGATTGAAGTCGTTGCCAGCAATCTCCTCCGACGTCGCCAAGTGGGCGTACTTCGGAACCGATCGCCGTGCATGATAAGTTTGGACGATCTTACTGACGTTGCTCGCCTCGCCCTCAACCGTCAGCTGGTTTTGGTTCTTGCCCGCCCTGAACTCGCGCGAGGCGTCGATGAATAACACGTTCCGGTCGCGCTTGGCCTTGCGCAGGACGAGGATCGCCGCTGGGATGCCGGTACCGTAGAACAGCTTCTCCGGCAGGCCGATCACCGTTTCGAGCAAGTTCTCCTCGATCAGCTTGCGTCGGATTATACCTTCGCTGCCGCCCCGAAACAGGACACCGTGGGGCACGACCACCGCCATGCGTCCGGTGCGCGGCTTCATGGTCTCCACCATGTGCAGGATAAAAGCGTAGTCGCCCTTGGTGCGCGGCGGGAGGCCCCGGCGGAAGCGGCCGAAGCGGTCGTGCTGGGCGGTATCATGGCCCCATTTGTCCAGACTAAAGGGCGGGTTGGCGACCGCCACATCGAAATGCTTCAAGGCATCCTCGCCGTCGAGGAGCTTCGGATTGCGGATCGTGTCGCCCCACTCGATACGATGGTTGTCTTCGCCGTGGAGAAACATGTTCATCTTGGCCAGCGCCCAGGTGCTGCCGATCGATTCTTGGCCGTACAGGGCGTACTTCTTGGTCCCGTACTTCGCCTGCACACGCTGTCCGCATTTCATTAACAGTGAGCCGGAGCCGCAGGCGGGATCGCAAGCCTCCTCGCCCTCGATCATGTCCATGATCTCGGCCATCAAGGCTGACACTTCCGGAGGCGTGTAGAATTCGCCCGCCTTGCGCCCGGCATCCGACGCGAAGTTCTTGATCAGGAACTCATATGCGTTGCCGATCACGTCGAGGTTGCCGATGCGCGAGGGACGCATGTTAAGCTCGGGCTTAGCGAAATCCTCCAAGAGATGTCTCAGGAGATCGTTCTTCTGCTTCTCCTCGCCCAGCTTGTTGGAGTTGAAGCTGATGTCCTGGAAAACGTCGCGCAGCTTACCGATGTTCGCGTCTTCGATGGCGTGCAAGGCCTTGTCGATGCGCTCGCCGTTGCCTGGCTCGTGGCGTCGGTTATGGAGGGCATAAAAGCTGGCGCCTTCCGGCAGGACGAACCGTTCGCTGCGCATCAGCTCCGCGATCAGATCGGGGGTGTCGCCATACTGCTTCTGGTAGCCGTCGTAATGGTCCTGCCAGACGTCACTGATGTACTTGAGAAACAGCAACGTCAGAACGTAATCCTTGTAGATGTCTGCCGAGACAGTGCCGCGGAAGGTGTCGCAGGCAGCCCAGACGGCGCGATTGATATCTTCTTGTTTGATGGCCTTGGGCATTTCTATTCCTCGTCATACGCGCGCAACCTGGCGGCCATCGCGTTCATTTGTTGCTGGCGGTTCTCGATGAGACCTGTGAGTAAGCGTTTCTCGTGCGCGGCGGCATCGGCGAAGGCGACGATCGCGGCTTGTCGGGCGCGCGAAGGAATCACAATCTCCAAACGCTCAATGACCTCGCGGCGGATATTCAGAATATGCGAGCCGGTCGCCTCACGGTGTAGGTATTCCTGCGTCGGAGCTTGGTTGATCTGCCAGGCCAGAAAGCGCGGATCCAGCTCAGCTCCGCGAGGCCGCAGGACAAAAAAATGGGGAGAGCATACCGTCTGGAACGGTGGAGGATCCAATGGCACAGCATAGGTACGAACACCCCTGGGAGAGAAGATTACATCCTGGGAGGTCAAGAATTCGGTCCGCCTCGCCGGCGGAAGTTCGATGCGGGAGACACTCCCCCAGTCGACACCGGCATCAGGGTCGACATTACGCACCTGGATGACTCCGACGTCACCCAAAGAGAACCCATCCACTCCTGACCGCAAGGGATGACCCGCTGAGATCTCAGCGACTTCCGACAAAAATGCTTTTCTTGCACGATTTGACATCATGCATTCTTTTGCGAGGAAATTTCTGAGCCGTCAAGTTTTTTATGCATGAAAGTTGTTATTGCGCTTTTAAATGTAATGCACTACTCCGCGAAGGGACTCGACGGAATGGGAATTTTCTCCGGAAGGCGCTGAAGTTCGAGTGCCGTTTAAAGCAGCGCGGACAGTTTGCAGTATCAACAGTGTTCCGAGAAACCACGCCGCGATAGTCAAGCGATCAGCGGTCAGAGGGCAAGCGCTGATGCCTAAAATAGGCAGCTTGGGCAGCATCCGTCATAACACGGGCGACTATTACTGCACTTCGGTACCGCGACCTGAGCTACTCCGGTCTGGCGACAAGCGCGTCATCAAAAAGATTTTCGTACCCTTCCTTTGACGAAACACTGATTTCTTCCGCGATCGATACGCTGGCGTTCGGCTATTGCGACCGTGTTCGCGTTCGTTCTTTGTCTAGCATATCAGCCCACCATTGCATCATACGAACACGCTCATCCCAATATGTTGCCCTATTATAGATTCTGCGCACTTTTGAGCCATCCAAATGCGCAAGCTGGACCTCGATAGCATCAGGCTTGAACTCGCCAGATCCGTTCAATATGCTGCTTGCGGAAGAACGAAAGCCGTGGGCGGTATGCTGGGCCTCAGTCACCCCCATACGCCGCAGAGCTGAATTCATCGAGTTCTCGGACAGAATTTTCTTGCCAGACATCATTGAAGGAAAGACATACGGCTTATCGCCAAACAGCTCCTTCATCTCGGTGAGAACTCCGACCGCTTGTGTCGCAAGCGGCACATGATGCTCTCTGCGCGTTTTGGTTTTCTGTGCGGGTATAGTCCAAACTAACCTATCAAAATCAAGTTCACTCCACTCCATCGAGCGAGTCTCACCGGGACGGGCAAAACACAAGGCTTGGATTTTCAAGGCAGCCACCAACGAGGGCCAGCCCTCGTAGCCATAAATGGCACGCATTAGGCCGCCCATCTCCGCCTTCGTTGTGAAGGCGGCATGGTTGACAGGCACATGGCGCTGGAGAGCCCCGCGTAACGCCGACGTCGGGTCATTCTCGGCCCTCGCTGTCGCGATGGCATATCGAAACACGCGACCGATGGCAGCGCGAGTAGCCAGCGCGCTCTCCACACGGCCGCTTTTTTCAATGCTGGTCAGCACAACAAGAATGTCACGCGCCGTTATCTGGGTGACCGGATAAGGTCCCAGCTTCTCGGCGAGGTCCTTTAACATCCATTTGTTCTTCGTGATGGTGGGCTCTGCGCGCTTATCACGCTTCAGCTTTTCTATGAACTCATCCGCAATGACGCCGAAGGTGTTTCCGGCAGCGGCCTTGGCGGCAAGCTGATCACGCTTCTTGGCCAACGACGGGTCTAGGCCCTCAGAGAGCTTCTTCTTCGCCTCGTCGCGCAATCGACGGGCGTCCGCCAGCCCCACCGTCGGATACGACCCAATCGTCAGCGTTTTTCGCTTTCCAAAAAAATCGTAATCGAGACGCCAGGACTTGCCACCGGCAATCGATATGTAGAGGTAAAGCCCTTTCTCATCAGACAGCTTGCGCGGCTTGTTGTCGGCTTTAGCGTTCTTAACCTGAATGTCTGTAAGTGCCATTTTACGGTATCGGCTTCCTACCACGATGACGAATACCGTGATTTTTACCGACAAAATTGCTGGATGTCACTGCATACCGTTGCACGACCTTACGCGCGCGCGAGGCAAAAACGCTGAAAAATCAGCGCTTTTTGGACGTCATTAATCTTGTTGGAAAGGTCGCTGGAGCGGGTGAAGGGAATCGAACCCTCGTATTCAGCTTGGGAAGCTGCTGCTCTACCATTGAGCTACACCCGCGCCGCGCATAAGACATCGGATAGTTCGATCCGGGTGTCAAGCACCCGAAGGGGTCATTGTTCCGCGCGGAAATGCTTGGAAAGTTTCAGGCCCTGCGCCTGATAGTTGGAGCCTAGGCCAGTGCCATAGAGGCCTTCCGGCTTTTGCAGCATGTGCTCGTAAACCAGCCGGCCGACGATCTGGCCGTGTTCAAGGATAAAGGGTACTTCGTGGCTGCGCACTTCGAGCACGGCGCGGCTGCCTGTGCCGCCGGCCTGGGCATGGCCGAAGCCGGGGTCGAAGAAGCCGGCATAGTGGACACGGAACTCGCCCACCAGAGGATCGAACGGTGTCATTTCGGCCGCGTAAAGCGGCGGCACGTGTACAGCTTCGCGTGAAACGAGAATATAGAATTCATCCGGATCAAGGATCAGTTCCGCGCGGCCGCGCGCATGAAGCGGTTCCCAGAAATCGAGAACGTCGTGCTGGGCCTTCTTGTCGACATCCACCACCGCCGTGTGATGCTTGCCGCGATATCCGATCAGCCCGTTCTCGCCGAAACCCTTCAGGTCGATGGAAAGCGCAATGCCGCCGCCGGTCACGTTCGGGGTATCGCTGGCGACCAGCATTTCCGTCTCGTGCAGTTTCAGCAGTTCGCTTTCGTTGAGCAGCGAGTGACCAACGCGGAAGCGGATCTGCGACAGGCGCGATCCGCGACGCACCACGACGGGGAAGGTGCGTGGGCTGATTTCCAGATAGAGCGGGCCTGAATATCCCGCCGGTATCTTGTCGAATTCCTGCGCATTGTCGGTCATGACGCGGGTGAAGATATCAAGACGCCCCGTCGAGCTTTTGGGATTGGCCGAGGCCGACATCTCCGCCGGCAGCTCCAGGCTCTCCATCAGGGGAACGATGTAGACACAGCCGGTTTCCAGCACGGCACCCTGGGTGAGATCAACCTCGTGCAGGCTGAAGCGGTTGAGCTTGTCGATGACGCGGGTTCCGGGGCCGGGCATGAAACTGGCGCGAACGCGATAGGCCTTCGAGCCCAGCCTGAGATCAAGGCTGGCGGGCTGCACCTGGTCAGCATCGAGATCGGCCTCGCTTTTCAGCTTGCCGCCCGCAAACAGCGCCCTGATTGCGCCGTCCGCCAAAATGCCCGTCGTTCTGATCATGGTCATCATTCCTTTTTACGGCGACAAAACCAAAAGGAAAGCATTGACGCAAGCCGGTAACGGCAGTATGGCAAGCTTATCCCGTGGTGATTTGGCCGGTCGGCTTGCAGCCACGTTAAACAAGTGGCTAAAAAGACCGGGTGCTAGGAACCGGTCTGCTTTTGCGGCCGGTTTTTTTGTTTTGAAGGTGATCACATGAGCAATAAATGGCGCCCGGCAACCCAGCTCGTTCACGGCGGTACGCTACGCTCACCCTATGGTGAAACGTCGGAAGCGATCTATCTGACCCAGGGCTTCGTTTACGAAAACTCCGAAGCCGCCGAAGCCCGCTTCAAGGGTGAAACGGATGGATTCATCTACGCCCGCTATGCAAGCCCGACCAATGACATGTTCGAAAAGCGCATGTGCCTGCTGGAAGGTGCGGAAGACGCCCGGGCGCTCGCCTCCGGCATGGCCGCCGTCACTGCCGCCATCATGTGCCAGCTGCGCGCCGGTGACCATATTGTCGCCGCCCGTGCCCTCTTCGGCTCCTGCCGCTGGGTGGTCGAGACGCTCGCGCCCAAATACGGCATCGAATGCACGCTGATCGACGGACGCGATCTTGGTAACTGGGAAAAGGCGATCCAGCCGAACACCAAGCTGTTTTTCCTCGAAAGCCCAACCAACCCGACGCTCGAAGTGGTGGACATCGCCGGTGTGGCGAAGCTTGCCAACCAGATTGGCGCAAAGGTCGTAGTCGACAACGTCTTCGCAACGCCGCTCTTCCAGAAGCCGCTGGAACTCGGCGCCCATATCGTCGTCTATTCCGCGACGAAGCATATTGACGGCCAGGGCCGTTGCCTTGGCGGCGTGATCCTTTCCGACAAGAAGTGGATCGAGGAAGAGTTGCAGGACTATTTCCGTCACACCGGCCCGGCCATGTCGCCGTTCAACGCCTGGACGCTTCTGAAGGGCATCGAAACCCTGCCGCTGCGCGTCAAGCAGCAGACGGCCAATGCCGGCAAAATCGCTGATTTTCTCGCCGATAGCGGCAAGGTCGCCAAGGTCATCTATCCCGGCCGCGCCGATCACCCGCAGGCCGACATCATCGCCCGGCAGATGTCCGGCGGTTCGACGCTGGTGGCTTTCGAGCTGAAGGGCGGCAAGGAAGCGGCATTCGCGCTGCAGAACGCGCTGGAAATCGTGAAGATTTCCAACAATCTGGGCGATGCCAAGAGCCTCATCACCCACCCGGGCACGACAACGCACAAGAACCTGACCGATGAGGCACGTGCGGAACTCGGCATTTCCGGCGGCACCCTGCGGCTTTCCTGCGGCATCGAGGATACGGACGATCTGCTGGAAGATCTGGCAAAGGGACTGGCGGCTGTTTCCGCCTGAAAATCAAACCCACACCATCGCCATGGCCCGCCTTCACCGTCGGGCCATGGTGCGTAACCGGTTCCGCCATCCTGGCAAAAGCCGGTGGGACGCAACCAATATTTACCTTTATCGTTATCCCTAACGGTGGAAAACAGCGCAACAGGAGATGCCCCCTGCCCGTCAAGTCATTCATTTTCTTGACGATAGCCAGAGCCTATAGTGTAGGATATTGGCAGCAGGCATAAGATCGAGGTGTGGCGCGTATGTATCGTGCTCTGACAAGGGATATCGAGGTTACGGTTGATCCGTATTATCTCGAGGAACAATCCGACCCGGATGACGACCGTTACGTCTGGGGCTATAAAGTCGTGATCTCGAACAATTCTGATATTCCGGTAACGCTCGTCAACCGCTACTGGCACATCACCGACCAGAATGGACAGGTGGACGAGGTTTACGGCCCCGGCGTCGTCGGCGAGCAGCCACAGCTGAACCCCGGCGACAGCTACGAATACTCATCCGGCTGCCCGCTGGATACGCCGTCCGGCCTGATGTTCGGCCATTATGAAATGGAAACGGACAAGGGCGAGGTGTTCAATGTCACCATACCCGCGTTTTCGCTTGATTCACCTGGCCTGTTGCGGGTTCTGAACTGAAGCAGGCGCATCCGCGCGAAGCTGCGCATTCAAAAGCGCAGCCTCGCCAGTCAAACCGCTTCAGGCGTTTTCAAACTCGCTGACATCGTAGCGATAGGTCGTGGAGCAGAACTCGCAGGTCACGGCAATCGCGCCGTCTTCCTCACTCGCCTCGATCTCCTCGGCTGTGAAGCCGGAGAGAACGCCCTTGATCTTTTCCCGCGAGCAGCTGCAGCGGTCGAAAATGACCTGCGGATCATAGATGCGCACGCCATTCTCATGGAAAAGCCTGTAAAGCAGGCGCTCCACCGGCACCTGCGGGTCGGTCAGCTCATCGGTATCCACCGTGTTCAGCAGCGTTACCGCCTCGGTCCAGGCATCGTCTTCCGCCACTTCGGAACCACCCTCGTCACCGTCACCTCCATGGAGATCGCGCAGACGGAGGCGCTCGGGCGCCTGGGGCAGGAATTGGGCAATCACGCCGCCTGCACGCCAGCCGTGGCGCGGCTTGCCTTCGCCGTCACGGTCGAAGAACTCGGCGACACCGAGGCGCACGCGGGTTGGAAGCTGTTCGGACTGACGGAAATAAACCCCGGCAATTTCCTCCAGCGACGAGCCGTCCAGTGGCACGATACCCTGATAGGGCTGCATTCCCGCGCCCTGATCGATGGTGAAGGCCAGAATACCGGTGCCGAGCAATTGTTCGGGAGATGTCGCTCCCGCCGCAATCGCCTCTGCCAGCCGCTCCTCATCGAAGCGGGCATAGGCGCGCATGCTTTCTGGCGCGGTGAAATCCGCCACGAGAAGATCGACCGGGCCATCGCCCTTGGTCTGAACGGTCAGCTTGCCGGAGAATTTCAGGGAGGTGCCGATCAGCGCCGTCAGCACCGTCGCTTCCGCGAGAAGGCGGGCGACCACGGCAGGATAATCATGCCTTTCGAGAATGGCATTCAACAGCGGGCCGACCTGCACGGCGCGGCCGCGCACATCCAGACCTTCGACCTGAAAGGGTACGACCTTGTCGTCGCCAGCAAAATCGAGATCGTCCAGTTCAACCGTTACATCTGCCATATCATAACTCCCTGGCGCAGCCGTTGCGCCGCTACCGTCCAAAAGTCCGGCTTTTTAAATGTGCTTTTTCCGCTTGTCGCACAGAGATCCGGGAAGCGAAACCGCCTCCGGGGAAAATCGTGCAAATCGTGATTGTGGCCCGCCAGCGAAAAACCGACGAGCCTGTTCGAAGTCCCACAGATGGTAACGTGCGCGGCCAAGTTCAAGAACCCTTCCTGACCCGCCGGGCTGGAAGGGTAAAAGCCGTCAGATGACGCCCATGCACCACGCGATGATGGACTTCTGCGCGTGCAACCGGTTTTCCGCCTCATCGAAGACCACCGATTGCGGGCCATCGATCACGCCATCCGTCACTTCCTCACCGCGATGTGCCGGCAGGCAATGCATGAACACCGCATCTTTATCGGCTTTCGCCATCAGGGCTTCATTGACCTGATAGGGCTGGAAAATATTGTGGCCGCGCGCCTTGTGCTCCTGGTTCATCGACACCCAGGTATCGGTAACGACGCAATCCGCTCCCGCCACTGCCTTGTCGGCATCGTGGTACAGCGCGATCTCGCCGCCATTGTTGCGCGCCCAGTTCAGGAACTTGTCATGCGGTTCGGACCCCATCGGCACCGCCATCGCCATGCGATAGCCAAAACGGGCGGAGCCTTCCACGAAGGAATGCAGCACATTGTTGCCGTCGCCCGTCCAGGCTATGGTCTTGCCCTTGACCGGGCCGCGATGTTCCTCGAACGTCAATATATCCGCCATGATCTGGCAGGGATGGGTGTCGTCCGTCAGACCGTTGATGACCGGCACGGTGGCGTGTTCGGCAAGCTCGAGCAGGCGCGAATGATCTGTCGTGCGGATCATGATGGCGTCGACATAACGCGACAAAACCTTGGCCGTATCGCCAATTGTTTCGGCGCGGCCGAGCTGCATTTCCGTGCCCGACAGGAAAAGGGTCTCGCCGCCGAGCTGGCGCATGCCGACATCGAAGGAGACGCGGGTGCGGGTGGACGGCTTTTCGAAGATCATCGCCAGCATCTTGCCGGCGAGCGGCTTTGCCGCCGTGCCGGTTTTGGTGGCAATCTTGCGCGTGCGCGCATCATCAAGAATTGTCCGCAAGTCCTCCGACCCGACGGCCGAGAGGTCCAGAAAATGTTTTGGTGAAACCATGCTGATCTGTCCCATGCTTGCGAGCCCCTGAACAGAGGCCCGCCCTTGATTTACTCAGGCGATTTTCGCCTGTTTCGCTGTCAGGGAGGCGGCGGCCGCATCGACACGCGCAAGACCCTCGCGGGCCTCTTCCGCCGTGGTGACGAGCGGCGGCAGAAGGCGGATGACATTGTCGCCCGCAGGCACGCCAAGCAGATGTTCGGCGCGCATGGCCTGCAGCAGATCGCCCGAAGGAACCTTCGCCTTGATGCCCAGAAGCAGGCCTTCGCCACGAATTTCCTCGATCACGTCAGGATAACGATCCTTGAGCGAAGCGAGGCCCTGGCGGAAAACCAACGCGACATCACGGACCTTTTCGAGAAAACCGTCGGCTAGAACGACATCCAGCACGGCATTGCCGACCGCCATGGCCAGCGGATTGCCGCCATAGGTGGTGCCGTGTACGCCCGCCGTCATGCCGGAAGCGGCATCCGCCGTTGCAAGGCATGCGCCAAGCGGGAAACCGCCGCCAATACCCTTGGCGACTGCCATGATATCGGGCGCAACACCGGTCTGCTCATAGGCAAAGAGCTTGCCCGTGCGGCCGACGCCCGTCTGGACCTCATCGAAAATCAGGAGCAGGCCGTGCTCGTCGCACAGGCTACGCAGGAGTTGCAGGAATTCCTTGCTGGGCGCGCGGATACCGCCCTCGCCCTGGATGGGCTCGATCAGAAGTGCGGCCGTCTCGGCCGTGATGGCTGCCTTCAGGGCATCGACATCGCCGAACGGCACCTGATCGAAACCTTCGACCTTGGGACCGAAACCTTCGAGATATTTCTGCTGGCCGCCGGCGGCGATCGTCGCAAGCGTGCGGCCATGGAACGCGCCTTCGAAGGTCACGATACGGAACTTTTCCGGATGCCCCTTCGAATAGTGATAACGGCGCGCGGTCTTGATTGCACATTCCAGTGCTTCCGCGCCGGAATTGGTGAAGAACACCTTGTCTGCGAAAGTCGCTTCCGTCAGGCGCCTGGCGAGTTTTTCCTGTCCCGGCACTTCATAGAGGTTCGAGACGTGCCAGACCTTCTCGGCCTGCGTCTTGATCGCATCCACAAGGTGCGGATGGGCATGGCCCAGCGAGTTGACGGCGACACCGGCCGCAAAATCGAGATATCGTTCGCCGCTTTCCGTGAACAGCCAGACGCCCTCACCGCGCTCAAAGCGCAGGGGGGCTCTGGAAAACGTATCAAACAATGGCGCGGCGGCTTCGGCCATGGCTGTATCACTCCTTGCGCAGATGCGCTGTCAACGGTTGTCAATAGGCTTCAAGGGTTATCCCTCGCCTGAAAATCAAAAATGCCGCCTCGCGGCGGCAGGGGCACTATTGTCACTTCGTTTGCCGATGTCAACAAAAGTCCGCGTTTCCCGGGCTTCTCAAGCCCTAGTAGGTGGCGGCCGGCGAGCCCCAAGGTGTTGCCTTTCAGACTCAACTCGCCAGCAAGTTGGGGAAAACCGGAAAATCGATTCCAGATGATTCCCCCGACTCTTGCCACGGAGTCTGCGTGGCACTAGGTTAATCGCTAATTACTAGACTGCATTGCGGCGGAACTAGTCACCAAAAATCCGGCGGAAACCACGCTTGCGGCACGCCCGCGAGACGGAGAAGGATTCTGCCGAAAATACACGCGACAAGCGGAGAAGCGGCATGAACTGGACAGACGAGCGAGTCGAAAAACTCAAGAAATTGTGGTCCGAGGGGCTTAGCGCCAGCCAGATTGCAGCGCAGCTGGGCGGTGTCAGCCGCAATGCCGTAATCGGCAAGGTCCATCGTCTCAACCTGCCGGGACGCGTCAAGGCTGGCGGTCCGGTCACTTCGGCGCGTTCCGCGCCCAAGCGCACCGCTGCACCTGCCCCGCGCACGACGACTTTCGCAGGCCGCGTCAACGCAGCCCCGGCGCGGGTTCTCACCCGTTCGAACGCGGCAACGGCGCTGCATGAGGAGATTGACATCGAGACCGCACAGGTTCTCGATTACGTTCCTTCCAAAAACGTTGTCACGCCGATTTCCCGTCGCCTGACGCTGACGGAACTGACCGAGCGCACCTGCAAGTGGCCGGTTGGCGATCCGCTGAAGGACGACTTCCATTTCTGCGGTTGTGAAGCGCTGGAATCCTCGCCCTATTGCAAGTTCCATGCGAAGCTCGCCTATCAGCCGGTAAGCGAGCGCCGCAAGGCTTGAGTGTTGCGGCACGTTATCAGCACTCAAAAACTACGGGCCTTCGGGCCCGTTTTTTTATGGCAAAACCCAAGGTGGTTCCGACTTGGAGCACGTTTTGTTCAAGAAGCGTTGCCAATCCTTGCTCTTGCGCGCTCTGCGAACTTACAGCTGCAACGCGCCCTTGCTGCAAATGCTCTGAATTCGTCCGCGGCATGCCGCGTCCTTTTTCATGCATGTCAGGTTTCACCACTTAATCCGGACTTCAACGGACCATCTGCCGCCCTTCTAAAAAGGACGAGGGCGCCCTGTTTGCGGAAAGTTCAAAATCGAAAGGCCCGACACCATTCCGGTTTCGGGCCTTCTGATTTCTGCGTAATCCGAATGAAACTACAGGTTTCAGTTCCGCTCAGGCTTCCATCGAATATCCGGCACCACGCACGGTGCGGATGACATCCTGCATATGGGAGAAATTCAGGGCCTTGCGCAGGCGTCCGACATGCACGTCGACGGTGCGCTCATCGACATAGATATCGTGACCCCAGACGCCATCCAGCAATTGTGAACGGGAGAAGACCCTGCCCGGCGATGTCATCAAAAACTCAAGCAGGCGGAATTCCGTCGGGCCGAGGCGCACTTCGCGGCTTTTGCGGTGAACGCGATGAGTCTCGCGATCCAGTTCGATATCACCACATTTCAGCACCGACGAGAGAACCTCGGGACGGGCCCGGCGCAGCATGGCCTTGACGCGGGCCATGAGTTCCGGGGTCGAGAACGGCTTGACGACATAGTCATCGGCGCCGGTGGCAAGACCACGAACCCGCTCGCTTTCCTCACCGCGCGCCGTCAGCATGATGATGGGCAGGCGCTCGGTTTCCGGCCGCATTCTCAAACGACGGCAGAGTTCGATACCGGATACGCCGGGCAGCATCCAGTCCAGGATGAGAAGATCCGGAATACGCTCCTGCAGCCTGATTTCCGCCTCATCGCCACGGGGTATCGTGTCGACGTCGTATCCCTCAGCCTCGAGATTGTAACGAAGCAGGACGCTCAGCGCTTCCTCGTCTTCCACAACTGCAATCTTGGGCACCATATACTGAACTCCGCAAGCTTCTGCCTGTCTGTTACTCGGTCACCGAACCGAGAGTGTTGGAACTGTCGTCCTTCGGACGTTCGCCCTCCGGCTGGCTGCCGGTGGTCATGTAGTAGATCGTTTCAGCGATATTCGTGGCATGGTCGCCGATACGCTCGATGTTCTTGGCGCAGAACAGGAGATGCGTGCAGGTGGTGATGTTGCGCGGATCTTCCATCATGTAGGTCAGAAGCTCACGGAAGAGCGACGTGTACATGGCGTCGATTTCCTCATCGCGCTCGCGAATGGCATTGGCCTTCTCGGCGGAACGCGTGGAATAGACGTCGAGGACTTCCTTGAGCTGCACCAGCGCCAGTTCCGATAGATGCTCGATACCGCGCGCGAGCTTGCGCGGCACGCCGGTTCCGGCAACCGCGATGACGCGCTTGGCCGTGTTCTTGCCGAGATCGCCGACGCGTTCGAGATCTGCGGCGATACGCAGGGTGCCGATGATCTCGCGAAGGTCTGCCGCCATCGGCTGACGCCTGGCGATGGTGACGATGGCTTTGTCGCCGATTTCGCGTTCGGCGTGGTCGAGAATTGTATCGTCGGAAATGACCTTCTGCGCGAGTGCGGCATCGGAATTGACAAGCGCGCGCACGGCATCGCCGCACATCTGCTCGGCAAGACCGCCCATTTCGGCGATACGGCGCGTCAGAAACTTCAATTCGTCGTCATAGGCCGACAGGATATGCGAATGGGTCGTTGTCTGTGTCACGGTCTAGTCCTCCGGCTTGGCCTGCATGCGCGGACCCGGAAGCGGGCACGGCAGAGGCACCAGTCTTGTTCGGTTTCGATAAAGCGCCGGCCGGGATCAGCCGAAACGGCCCATGATGTAATCCTGCGTGCGCTGGTCATCCGGATTGGTGAACATCTTGTCCGTTTCGTTTTCCTCAACAAGATGACCAAGATGGAACATGGCCGTGCGCTGGGAAACACGCGCCGCCTGCTGCATGGAGTGGGTGACGATGACGATCGTGTAATTGGTGCGCAACTCGTGGATCAGCTCCTCAACCTTCGCTGTCGCGATCGGATCGAGCGCCGAGCAAGGTTCATCCATCAGGATGACTTCCGGGCTGACGGCAACCGCGCGGGCAATGCACAGACGCTGCTGCTGACCGCCGGAAAGACCCGTGCCGGATTCGTGAAGACGATCCTTCACCTCATTCCACAGGCCGGCCTTCTGCAGGCTGTGTTCGACGATCTGGTCCATATCTGCCTTGTTACGAGCAAGACCATGGATGCGCGGACCGTAGGAGATGTTCTCGTAAATCGACTTCGGAAACGGGTTCGGCTTCTGGAACACCATGCCCACGCGGGCGCGCAGTTCCACGACGTCGATCGCCTGATCGTAGATATCGTCGGTATCGAGCGTGATCTTACCGGTGACCCGGCAACCGTCGATCGTATCGTTCATGCGGTTCAAGGTGCGCAGGAAAGTGGATTTGCCGCAACCGGACGGGCCGATAAGGGCGGTCACCGTGTTTTCCCGGACATTGAGGTTCACGTCGTAAAGCGCACGCTTCTCGCCGTAATAAACCGAAACGTCCTTGCCGATCATCTTGTATGAAACTTCATTCATTTTCTTGTCCAGCGCCTTTTCAACTGCTGCTTCCGACAACATGTTCATTGCTCAATCTCCCTCTACCAGCGCCGTTCGAAGCGGCGACGCAACAGGATTGCGCCAACATTCATGACGATGAGGAACAAAAGCAGGATGATGATAGCGCCGGATGTCCTTTCGACAAAGGCGCGTTCGGCTTCGTTCGCCCACATGTAAATCTGCACCGGCAGAGCCGTGGACGGATCCATCGGCGTTGTCGGATAATTCGCAACGAATGCCACCATGCCGATCAAGAGCAGCGGCGCCGTTTCGCCCAGCGCGTGAGCAAGGCCGATGATCGTGCCGGTCAGAATGCCGGGCATGGCAAGCGGCAGGACGTGATGGAAGATCGTCTGCATCTTGGAGGCGCCGAGGCCGAGTGCTGCGGCGCGGATCGACGGCGGTACGGCCTTCAATGCGGCGCGCGTGGCGATGATGATCGTCGGCAGCGTCATCAGCGTCAGGACCAGGCCGCCGACCAGAGAGGCCGAGCGCGGAAAGCCCATGAAGTTGATGAAGACGGAAAGACCGAGCAGACCATAAACAATGGAGGGAACGGCCGCGAGATTGTTGATGTTCACCTCGATAAGGTCCGTCAGGCGGTTCTTCGGCGCGAATTCCTCGAGATAGATCGAGGCGGCGACACCGATCGGCAGCGACAGAACCAGCACGATCATCATCATATAGAAGGAACCGATCAGCGCCACACCGACACCCGCCGCTTCCGGACGGCTCGAATTGCCGTTAACGAAGATGCCGGTATTGAAATGTTTGCCAAGCTGGCCACCTTCGGCGAGCTGGTTCATCCAGCCGAGCTGCTGGTTCGAGATGCGGCGGTTGGCCTCATCCACCGTCAGATCGACCTGGCCCTTGAAGGCGCTATCCACATCGCCCGATGCCAGAAGCGTGACGGTGCGTATGGTGCCGATAACGGCAGGATCAGCGACGACGATGTCGCGCAACTGGGTGCGGACGCTGTCGGAGATCATGACGTTAACGGCGCGCAGACCGGCGCGGTCCGTTGGCGCGACGCCGAGAACCTTGGCAACCGCATCGCGGGCGAGGACGGGATAATTGGCCGTCATCAGCTTTGCGGGATTGGCGGCACGCTCATTCTTCGGGTCGATGATCAGTTCGGAGAACTCGACCGGAACGGTGATCATCGTCTGCTGGAACGCGGTGTAACCCTTGGATACGACCGACCAGAGCAGCAGGAAGAGAAAGATGAGGCCGAAGGAAATCGCTGCCATTCCATAAGCACGGAAGCGGCGTTCGGCGGCATAGCGGCGCTTGATGCCGATATCACGGCGCGTGGCCTTGTTCACGGCGGCACCGGCCGCGGGAGAAACGATGTCGGTCATTCATATTGCTCCCGGTATTTGCGCACGATGTAAAGCGCGTAGATATTCAGGCAAAGCGTGATGGCGAAAAGCGTGATGCCCAGTGCGAAGGCAACCAGCGTTTGCGGCGAGGTGAATTCAAGGTCGCCGGTCAGCTGGCTGACGATCTTGACCGTCACCGTGGTCATGGGTTCGAAGGGGTTGAGCTGCAGGCGCGCGGCAACACCAGCCGCAAGAACCACGATCATGGTTTCGCCGATCGCACGCGATGCCGTCATCAGCACGGCGCCGACGATGCCGGGAAGAGCGGCGGGAACGATGACCTTCTTGATGGTTTCGGACCGCGTCGCGCCAAGGCCGAGCGAACCGTCACGCAGGGAACGCGGCACCGCGGTGATGATATCGTCCGACAGCGACGAGACATAGGGGATCAACATGATACCCATGACGAAGCCGGCGGTGATGACGCTCTGCGCCTGGATGAAATTGGCGTAGTTACCCGTCGCCAGACCGTTGATCTGCGTGGAAATGTCTCTGAGGAAAGGACCAACCGTCGTCAGCGCGAAGAAGCCGTAGACAATGGTCGGAATACCGGCGAGCACCTCAAGCAGCGGCTTTGCCACGGAGCGAAAGCGCGGCGACGCATATTCCGACATATAGATTGCCGAAAACAGGCCGACCGGGACAGCCACCAGCATGGCGACGAGACCGATATAGAGTGTGCCGGCGAGCAGCGGGATCAGGCCGAACTGACCGGAGGAGTCGGTTGCGCCAGCCGCCGCGAAACGTGGATCCCACACCGTACCGAAGAAGAACTGGTGGGCCGGAACCATGGTGAAGAACTGGATCGCTTCCGTCAGCATCGACATAACGATGCCGATGGTCGTGAGGATGGCGATGGAAGAAGCGACGAGCAGGGCCGCGAGAATGACCCTCTCGACCTTGTTGCGTGCCCGGAAGCGCGGTGCAATCGAACGCAGCGCATAAGCGGCACCGCCGAGTGCGGCCAACAGCACGATGGCGACCATCGCGAAACGGCTGGTGGAGGTCATGTCGTTGAGCGTATGGGCGGCATCGACCATGAACCGCTCGGGATCACCGGCGATCGCCACACCCTTCGAGGCCAGAAGCGGCCTTACCGCCGCCGTATCGGCATCGACCTGCGCGGTTTCCTCCGCCGTCAGCCGCTGAAGGCCACGGGCGATGGAGGTCACCATGCCATAGGTCAAGCTCTGCTGCGCCTCGGATTGCGCCCGCACATCCTCAGGGAAATTTCCGCGTACCGCCGAGGTGACGACGAGCGGGCTGACAATGAGCCAGACAGCAAGAATGAACGCCGCGGGCAAGACCGCCCAGACGACCGCGTAGGAACCGTGATAACCGGCACGGGAATGCATGTTGGCGGGACGCCCGCCAGACAGGGCAACGGCACGGCGGCTGCCGAGCAGATAGCTGCCGATGCCGATCAGCGCCAGTATCAACAAAAGGATCGATGTGTTCATTAGAGTTCCCTCGGCGTGCCTCAAGAGCACGGTGCGATATCGGGCAAATCAAAAAGTCATCAAAACGAGACGGCTGAACCACCCGGAGATGCTTGCCGCCTGACTGGATCAAAGTCTGGCAAGCGTCAAGGTTGATACATCCTATCCATCTGTAATCGATCAACAATTATGTGGACGACGATGGATCGGAACTGTCAACCGGAGACAATCACCAAAGCGGAAGAGCGCCGGAGCGGAACGAGGGGCGCAGCATGCCGCGCCCCTCTTCTTTATTACATGGACGCGCCGGCTGCGAACTTGGCGCGGATTTCTTCGCGCTCCTTGTCCGGAGCGGCAACGAGGCCGTAGTTGGCAAGCGGAGAATCCGGGCCGATCATTTCATCGGAAACGAAGAACTCGACATATTCCTTGAGGCCCGGGATAACGCCCAGGTGAGCCTTCTTCACGTAGAAGAACAGCGGGCGGGAAACCGGGTACTTGCCGCTGGCAACCGTTTCGGTGGACGGAACGACGCCCGAAACAGTCGCGACCTTCAGGCGGTCGGCGTTGTTTTCATAGAAAGCGAGGCCGAAAACGCCAAGGCCGGTCTTGTTGGCATCGATACGGGCAAGCGTCTCGGTGTAGTCGCCGTCGATGTCGACTGCGGCGCCGTCCTTACGGACTGCAACGCACTTGGCGGCAGCCTGCTTGGCATCGGTGACGAGCGTCTTGATGGCGTCGGTGGCGCCGGCTTCCTTGCAGCCGTCAGCCATGATCTTCTCTTCGAAGACTTCGCGCGTGCCGTGCTTGGAACCCGGGATGTAAGCGGCGATCGCAACGTCAGGCAGTTCCTTGTTGACTTCCGACCACTTCTTGTAAGGGTTGGCAACGAGCTTGCCGTCCTTGACGACTTCAGCGGCGAGCGCGAGGTAAAGATCCTTCGGCTCAAGCTTGATGTCCTTGTTGGAAGAGTCCATTGCGAAGACGATACCGTCGTAACCGATCTTCACTTCCTGAACGTCGGCAACGCCAGCAGCCTTACAGGCAGCCAGTTCATCGCTCTTGATCTTGCGCGAAGCGTTGGCAATGTCGATGGTGCCTTCGCCGACGCCGGAGCAGAACGCCTTCAGACCGCCGCCCGTGCCGCCGGATTCAACAACCGGAGCCTTAAAGTTCGGGAAGGTTTCAGCAAAGGTCTCGGCAACGATCTTGGCATAGGGCAGAACAGTGGAAGAACCGGCAACCTGAATCTGGTCGCGAGCAGCGGCGGCGCCAGCGAAGGCGACAGAAGCCACCAGAGCTGCTGCGGAAAATTTTACGATGTTCATTTGTCTCTCCCGTCGTGGGCTTGTTTGTGGACGCAGCCGATTGCGGCAATCGCTCTTAGCATGCGCTCGGCGACCTTTTCTTAACCACCGTAGCCCCATCCTTTTATGTCACTTTGACGAAAGATTTGTGACAATCTAAATTATTGATTTAATTTATAAATACTCACGACATTAAAAGCAGATGCATATTTTATGTCAGAATCTCACGGTGAAGTCCGTGCCGCTGCCCAATTCCGATTTAATGATGAGGCGGGCGCGGTGACGGGTGAGGATATGCTTGACGATGGCAAGCCCGAGACCCGTGCCCTTTTTCGAGCGGCTGTCGGCGACGCTGACACGATAAAAACGCTCCGTGAGGCGCGGTACATGTTCGGCGGGAATGCCCGGCCCCTTGTCGATGACGCTTACCTCCACCGGCTTGCCGGGTTCGGCGCGCAGCCAGACATCCACGACCTTGCCTTCCTGCCCATATTTGCAAGCATTTTCAACGAGGTTCTGGAATACCTGCACCAGCTCGTCGCGGTCACCCTGCACTTCCGCCGGCCGGTCCGGCAGATGCAGGGTGATATCGACATCAAGCTCATCGGCGAGCGGCAGCAGCGCATCGCGCACATGGCCGATGACAGGGACGAGATCAACCCTCTGGTCCGGAGCGATATTGGCGCGCAATTCCAGCCTTGAAAGGGACATGAGGTCGTCCACCAGCCTGCTCATGCGGGTTGCCTGATCCAGCATGATGGCGAGGAAACGTTCCTGCGCTTTCGGATCGTTGCGCGCCGGGCCCTGCATGGTTTCGATGAAACCGCGCAAGGAAGCGAGCGGGGTGCGCAATTCATGGCTGGCATTGGCAACGAAGTCGCTGCGCATACGGTCGATGCGGCGAAGCTCCGAAACATCGCGGAACGACAGGATATAGAATGGCGGACCCGCCCCCTCGCCCGCATCTGCGCGGGCGATGCGAACGATAAAGACCCGCTCGGAAGGAAAACGCTCGGAATGCTCGACCTGGTTGGGCTGGCCGGTGGCGATGGTTTCGCGAATGACATCCAGCAGGCCAGGCGAACGCAGCCGGGCGGAAATATGCGCACCGGCCGGAAGCTGGCCGAAGGCACGCTCCGCCGCGCCGTTCTGAAACAGCACGCTGGCATTCCTGTCGAGGATGAAGACGGGCGTATCGAGGACGGCAAGCCCCGCCCGGACACCGGAAATGACGTTTTCGCCGGGCACTTCCGGCTGATCCGTTTCCGCGCCCACGTTTTCGTCCTTCACCGCCGCCGGCCTTTCCCGAACGGCGAGAATGGCGATGATGGCGCAGAGCCACAGGATTGCCGGCATATAGGGCGTGTGAAGCTCCGAGACCGCCACGATGGCGAGCATGCTGACAACCAGAACAGGCAACCAGTTTCGGCGAAGCTTTTTTCCCAAAAGCCTTAATCCACTATCGCCTTCCATGACTGCCATTTCAGCCCACTTTCCACTTCCACCTGACAGCGCATCGAAACCTCATAGGCCAGCTTCATGACAGAGATTCATCGCCGCGCATTTTCCACAACGTATATGCGCAAAATCGGCGCTGCAATCGCCCGTACCGCCGCACCCCGACCAGGCAATCCTCTTTCACTTGAATTCCGGCAATGGATATGAATTCATTGGTGGCGAGTTGCCTTTACACAACAACAACAACCGGAGGAAAACATGGTCGAGGAAACGAAGAAGCGCTCGGTGGAGCTCACCATTGGCGGCAAGCCGCGCAGCTTCGACATCGACGATCCGGTCCTTCCCGACTGGGTGGAGGAAAACAAGCTTTCGGCCGGCGATTATCCCTACGATAAAAAAATGAAGCGCGAGGAATACGATGCAGTCCTCGAAGCGCTGCAGGTGGAGCTGGTCAAGGTACAGTTCTGGTTGCAGGCCACCGGTAAACGGGTGATGGCCGTGTTCGAAGGCCGCGATGCGGCCGGCAAGGGCGGCGCGATCTTCGCTACCCGCGCATATCTCAACCCCCGCTATGCCCGTATCGTGGCGCTGACGAAACCGACGGAAACCGAGCGCGGTCAATGGTATTTCCAGCGTTATATCTCGCATTTTCCGACAGCGGGTGAATTCGTTCTGTTCGACCGTTCCTGGTATAACCGCGCCGGGGTGGAGCCGGTCATGGGGTTCTGCACCCCGGAAGAGCACAAGCGCTTCCTCAAGGAAACGCCGCGCCTTGAAAAGATGCTGGTCCATGAGGATGTTCATCTGTTCAAGTTCTGGCTCGACATCGGCCGGGAAACGCAGATCGAGCGTTTTCACGATCGTCGCCACAGCCCGCTGAAATGCTGGAAGCTTTCCGACATGGATATTGCCGCACTGACGAAATGGGATGACTACACGGACAAGCGCGACGAGATGCTGGAAAAGACCCATACCGACGCTGCCCCCTGGACAGTGGTGCGCGCCAACGACAAACGCCGCGCAAGGGTGAACCTCATCCGGCACATTCTCAATGCGCTCGACTATGACGGCAAGGACAAGAAGGCAATCGGCGAGATCGACGGCAAGATACTGGGATCAGGCCCCGGCTTTCTCAAATAGGATAGAGCAACAGTGACAGGCGCCCAAAGGCCGCGGCGCTTGTTACTCTTCTTAACGGGTCGCTTCTTACTGACCTGGCAGAATGCGCACGGAATACAGATTAACCGGGCGGCTGTTGCCATCAATATCGCTGTTGATGAAGACCTTGCCCGGCGCATTGGGGGCGAGCGAACGTTCAAACGTCGCATTTAGCAGCATATCCGCACGCTCGGCCGTGGCCGTGAAGCGGTGACGGGAGCAATCGCCAAGGGTTGCGAAATCGCAGGCGACGGAAACCTGCGTCTGCCGGTCGCTGGATGATTGCAGCGTGATTGATATGGTCGAGGATTTGCCCGCCATATCCCGCATCACCTCCACCGGAACCTCGATGCTGACCGCGCCATCCTGGGAAACGCTTCTCGACGTCACCTTTATCGCCTTGCCGGCCGGCGTGGCAATATTCTCGACAGTGGCGCGCGGGCCTGCCGAAATTCCGGAACTGCCGCGCTCGGCATTGAATATTTCGACCCAGTCATCGGAAAAACCACGGCCGGCGGAAAGACTCGGCGCTGGCTCCGCACCGGTAAAGTCCTCCGCCTGCACCTGGGCCGGCGGATTGGGCACGCTGGTATCGCGCTGCTCCGGCGACAGCAGCAGGCCGGAAGAATAGGCCCACCAGGCGCCGAAACCGATAAAGGCCAGGAGTGTCAAATATATGAAAAGCCGAGCAAAAAGCCCGCGGCGTTTGCGCCGGCCAACAGCACCTTCCGGACGAAAGGCAAGCGAGGCGTCGGCTGCGCTGGAGCCTCTCTTTGGCGTCTTTCCATTGCGCTGGCCAGCGCTCAGGTTTTCAGCAGCAACCGGCCGCGCGTCGCGCGTTTCGCCGCGCAATTCCGGTTCGACAGCCATATCGCCATGATGCTGGGGTTGTGAGGCAGGATCGACCGAGTGATCATCCTGCACCGGGCTTTCCGGCAGAGGCGGCCGCAATTGCTGCTCCACCCGGTCGAGAAGACGGTTGCGCTCTTCATTCTCAATAATATGGATCAAGCTTTCGAGCCGCTGGCGCTGCTGGGCCACCACCTGCGGATCGTCTATGCCCTGCTTGCGCAGGCCCGCTTCCAGTGCCTGACGGGAGGATTGGTAAATCCGTGCACGAACTTCGGCGTTCGATCTGTCCGATTTTTCCAGAGCATTTCTGATTGCCGTTTCCAGTCCGCTCACGACCGATCCTTGTTCTATTGCGCCTTGCAAAAAATATGCGGCGTTGCGCCATACATTCACGATTCGGTAACGGCTATGCCGCGCCTCCGCAAGCACCGTTTGTTATAAAGACCGGATTGCTTTGGGGAAAATCGACCCATTGTGGCGCTGCGAACGCAGATTTGAGAGCCCGGCACCACACCGTTTTCGCTTTCAATCCGCTACCGAACGCGATATTGACTTACGTGCGCGTAAACGTAATCCTTGGGAGGAGACATGCTGCCGTCCGTGCTGAAAGACAATCTGCGTCTTCCGGTCATAGCGTCACCGCTATTCATTATTTCGCATCCGCAACTGACACTGGCCCAATGCAAGGCGGGCGTCATCGGTGCTTTCCCGGCGCTGAATGCGCGGCCAGAAAGCCAGCTGGATGAATGGCTGGCAATGATCACCGAGGATCTGGCCGCCCACAACAAGGCCAACCCCGATCGCCCGGCTGCACCCTTCGCGGTCAACCAGATCGTGCACATGTCCAACCGGCGGCTGGAACACGATCTCGGCCTCTGCGTCAAATACAAGGTGCCGGTGGTGATTTCCTCGCTCGGCGCCGTGCCGGAGGTCAACGCGGCCGTGCATTCCTATGGCGGCATCGTTCTGCATGACATCATCAATGACCGCCATGCCCGCTCCGCCATCCGCAAGGGAGCGGACGGGCTGATCGCTGTGGCCACCGGCGCCGGCGGACATGCGGGCACGCTTTCGCCCTTCGCCCTCGTCCAGGAAATCCGCGAATGGTTCGACGGGCCACTGCTGCTCGCCGGCGCTATCGCCAATGGCGGCTCCATTCTGGCCGCACAGGCGATGGGCGCGGATATGGCCTATATCGGTTCCACCTTCATCGCCACGCAGGAGGCGCGCGCCTCCGACGGCTACAAGCAGGCGATTGTGGAAGCGCAGGCCAAGGATATCGTTTATTCGAACTATTTCACGGGCGTGCATGGCAATTACCTGAAAAGCTCCATCGTCGCCTCCGGCATGGACCCGGACAATCTCCCCGAGGCGGATCCTTCGAAAATGGATTTCGAAACCGCCACCGGCGGCGCCAAGGCGTGGAAAGACATCTGGGGCGCAGGCCAGGGCATTGGCGCGGTCAAATCTGTCGAGCCTGTAGCGGACCTCGTCGATCGTCTGGCCAATGAATATGAGGACGCCAAAAAGCGCATCTGCGGCAAGGCCTGAAGCCACAGGTAAACAATGGACAGGCAAAGCTTTTTACGGAATTTTCAAAACCAGCGCATTCAAGGCTTGAAATCCGTCAGCATTGCCTGTATCAGCCCGCCATGAAGCTGATCCGTAACAAACGGGTCACAATCGGGCCGCTTTAGCTCAGTTGGTAGAGCACGTCATTCGTAATGACGGGGTCACGTGTTCGAGTCACGTAAGCGGCACCATTTTATCTCCCCAAATCGCAATTTATGCTCAGGCCGATTTCCATCGGCGCTGTCAGCGTTTCTGTTAGCATCATGCTGCCTGCGATCACCAAAACCTTTGAAACCAAACCGCCCGCCACACGTTGACCGGCAAGTCACTCTCAAATGGAAAGCCAGTCATCGTGGACGTCATTCGTATTCTTATCGCCATCATCCTTCCGCCCGTCGGCGTGTTTCTTCAGGTCGGGCTTGGGCTGCATTTCTGGCTGAATATTCTCCTGACGCTGTGCGGTTATGTGCCCGGCATCATTCACGCCATCTGGGTGATCCTGCGGAAATAGTAGTCACAATGATCGCTTGGGCGCGGCGGCCTGCCGATACCAAAGGGATGTCCGCAATATTTTAGTACGTGATTAAATTCTTGCAGAGCTGGAACCTCACCTTCGCCCTCACGTTATGGTGATGACACCAGCCAAGGAGAAAATCATGAACCAGATCATCTACATCGTCGGCCTAGTCGTTATCGTTCTGGCAATTCTGTCGTTTTTCGGCTTCCGCTGATCACCGTTGTCAATTCGATCGCTTGCGCTTATCCTAAGCAGCAGTAACACACGACTGCGTTCATGGGTTGCTCCGCTGTCGAGTGTATTTCGGGATCGCGTTGCTCTGGGAGGTGCACGATGAAGAACGAGAGATGGACAGAACCTGTCGAGGTCAATCTCGAGGCGAACGGCAAGAGTGTCGTCGCCGGCCCCTTCGAGGCCCTGATATTGTTGACCGAAGGCTGGCCTAAAATTCGTGGATTGAGTTTCGTGAGAGCCAGAAGCGCCTGCCGCGCCGCCCTTGATGGACGCAAGTCTCCCGAGGAAGCCCGCAAGTGCTTTACCGATGCGGTTTCAGAGATGCAAAAAAACCCGCATTGACGTGCGGTGAAACGATAAACGGCTCCTTCTCAGGAGCCGTTTTTGTATGCGGCATTTCCGGGCCTTAAAGAAGCCGGAAATGCCCGCTTGTAACGCTGCCGGGCCTTACATCCAGTAGGGCGCGACGCCGTAATAGTCATAGACCTTGCGGTCCTTGGCGTTCAGCAGATCGTCATCATCGAGATTGGCGAAATGCGGCGCGTTTTCGATCTCTTCCTTGGTCAGATCGATGCGGTAGCCGTCAAGCTCCTCGTCGTAGTGAAGCTTTTCCCAGGGCAGCGGGTAATAATCATCGCCGATGCCGAGGAAGCCGCCGAAGCTCAATACCGCGTAAGCGACACGACCGCCGCGCTTTTCCAGAATGATGCGCTGGATCGAGCCGATGTGTTTGCTATCGGCGCCATAAACGCGTGTTCCTTCAACCTTGTCGCTGGCGATAAGGCTCGGCGTGTCCTTGACATAGGGGTCCTGTCCGGCACGGGGTTCCTGATGCAACATGACATCTTCCTCCTTGGTTTTCCTCGTAAATGTTACGTTGGTAAACCACCGCACGGGCAATTCGTTCCGAAGCTTTTTCAGCCGTGAAAGAGGAATTTTTTCGGATAAGCATGGAACGAAACGGCGTTATTGCCTGATCTTCTGCCAGACCGAAGGCGAGACACCGACCATCTTGCGGAAGACACGGGAGAAATGCGCCTGGTCCGAAAAACCGGCGGCTATGGCAATGTCGGTGAGCGCCATGTCCGTTCGCATCATCAGATCCTTGACGCAGTCAATACGCGCCTGCATCTGCCATTGATGCGGTGGCACGCCCGTCGATGCCTTGAAGGCGTGACTGAAATGGGATTGCGACAGGTTGGTGAGTTCCGCGAGTTCCTCCAGCCTTATCGACCGCAGGCAATGTTCGCGAATGTAGTCCGTCGCCGCCCGCAATTGCCAGGAGGCGAGCTTGCTGCGCTTCTTGACCGGCTCGCGCTTTACCTTGAGGAAATCCGTCAACAGCGCCAGCACGAGGCTTTCGCCGTAGAGGTCGTGCAACGGGTCTGGATTATCGCATTCGGCGGCGATCAGCCGCGCGAGCGCCAGCAGCCGCTCATCCTCGAACATCAGATGCGGATCGAGCAGCGCATGGGGATCGAAGCCCTGCACCAGCCGCGCACCCAGCAATCCCGCATCGAAGTGCAGGTCGAGATGGCGCACAAAGGAAACATTGCTCAGTTCCGCATGCACATCCAGATCGGCGGGTACGAAGGAAATCCGGTTCGCTTCGGACGAGCCGTAATTGTCGCGGCGGTGCCGGTTCATCATGAAGCGGCCGCCATCCACCCCATCCATATCGAGCAGGAAAACGAAACGCGGGTCCTTGCCAACATAACGGCCGCCCGCCCTTGGTGCGCAACGCACGTCCCAGAGATCGGCAACTATGCCGTTCCACATCCTTGAGCGCGGGCCGCCAATGACGGCAAAGCCCTCGATCTCATTTTCCATCCGAACGCGGAAAGCCATGGCCTCTTGATCCCGCAAGGCGCCATGGCGCCATTATAAACATGATAAGATTATTCATGTTTATAATGGCAAACTATTTTTCCCGCAACTGCCGGCCGGCCATTACCACTTCTTGGAAAGCTTGAAGGTGATGGTGCGGCTGTCACCCCAGCCGCAAACCGACACGCCGGCGCAGCTCTTGACATATTCCTTGTCGAAAACGTTCGCGACGTTGACGGACGCTGTCCAGTCGTTCTTCTCGTAGCGGATCGCGGCATCGAACACAGCAGCATCCGGCACACGCAGCGTATTTGCCGCATCGGCCCAGGACTTGCCCTGATAGCGCACACCGCCACCAATGCTGAGGCCTTCAAACGTATCGTCGGTGAAGGCATAGTCCACCCATAGCGACGCCGTATGAGCCGGTACGATCCACGGCGATTTACCGATCAGGTTGGGATTGGCATCCTTGGTAATATCGAGATCCGTATAGGAATAGGAGGCGAGCGCTTTCCAGTTATCGCTGAGATTGGCCTTGGCCTCCAGCTCGAAGCCGGTGGACTCTACCTGCCCGAACTGGCCACTCGTGGTCACGCCGCCGGCCGTATAGGAAACGATGGCATTGTCCTTAACCAGCTTGAAGACGGAGGCCGTGATGCTGCCGTCAAAGAAGCTCGGCTCATATTTAATGCCCGCCTCGAACTGGTGTCCCTCTTCCGGCGCAGCGGGCGTGCCATCTGCAAGCGTATCGATGAGCGGATTGAAGAAGGTGGCCGCCGAGACATAGGGCGTCAGGCCATTGTCGAATTCATAAGCAAGGCCTGCACGTCCGCTCAGCGCATCGTCATTGGAGCGGCGGGAGAGGCCGGCCGGCAACCTGTTGTTCAATTCGGTATCGACATAATCATAACGACCGTTCAGCGTGACCAGCCAACCATCGCCAAAACGTAGCTGATCCTGGGCATAGATGCCGATCTGTTGCTGGGTCACAACGTTATCGGCATAGACGAAATTCGTTCCCTGCGTCGAGCCATAGACCGGATTGAGCGCGCCGATCGCATTCGATCCGCAGCAGGCCTGCACCTGATCCAGCTTGTAATATTTATAGTCGAGACCGAAGAGCAAAGAATGGCTGACCGCGCCGGTATCGAACTGGCCTTCGACCCGGTTGTCCACGCCGAAGCTGTCGACTTTCGACAGGCCGTCATAACCGAAGCGGGTCAGCATATAGTCATTGGTGGTGGCGTCGCGGATCGGCTGGCCATTGGCGTCCGTATTGGCCCAACCGCCCGGATAGGGCCCGGTTTCATGCTTGTAGAGGTGACCATAACGGGCGTTCTGGCTGATCTTCCAGCCATTGTCGAATTCATGACTGACCTCGTAACCCACCATGGACTGGTAGACGCGGCCATTGTCCATGTCAGGTTCACCATAAAACGCCTTGCGGTCAAGCTTGCCGAACGGTGCGTCGACCACCGTTCCGACATAGGGCAGGAAACCGTTGCCGACATGAACCTGATCCAGCGCCGAAAAATAGCCGTAGAGCGTGGCACTGGTCTGCGCATCCGGTTCGAAGGTGATCTGCGGCATGACGAAGCCGCGCAGATCCTCGGAATAGTAGGTGTAATTGTCGCCGCCCGAAACCTTGCCGGTGACGCGATATTTCCAAACGCCCTCGCCATCGACCTTGTCGCCGAGATCGAAACCGAAGAAGGCATTGCCAAAATTATTGATGCCGATTTCCGTTTCGCGGACCGGCTCATCCTGCGGGCGCTTACGAACCATCTGCACGATGCCGCCGGGATTGGCGCCGCCATAGAGCACCGAAGCAGGGCCCTTGAGAATCTCCACCCGTTCCAGACCATAGGCATCCATCTGGAAGCCGCCAAAGCCGTAGCTGAAGAGGTTCAGCCCATCCAGGAAAACGCCGGTCTGGGTTGCCTGGAAACCGCGGATATAAAACCAGTCCGTATCCGGGTCGGTGCCAAAAGGCTCCGCTGTCACGCCGGGCGTATAGCGCAGAACCTCGTCGATTTTCGTCACCGCGCCGCGGTCATCCATTTCCTTACGGCCGACGACCGATACGGATTGCGGAATGTCCTTCGTTTCCGTATCGGTTTTCGATCCCGTCGCACTCTTCTTGGCGACATATCCCCGGACCGGACCTGTGGCGTTTTCCGCGCCCTGCCCTTCAACTGTGATCTCACGCAGAACGGTCGTCTGCTGCGCCTGACTCATCACTGGCGCCATCAAAACAATGGCAGCCGTTCCCAAAGCCAGGCGGCCCAAAAACATCTCATGCAAATTTTTCAAGATATGCCCCGAAACAGATCACGGCCGACGTTCTTATACGGCAGGCCGCAGCACCTCAATTAAGCTGAGTATTTACATCAGGATTAAGGCAGGATGCTTGTCGTTTTCTGGGGGGATTTGAAGCTTATTGGCTTCTCGCACAGTTTTGCGCCCATCATTTGTGGGCCAGCCCGGAGGTATCAGCCCTTGCGCCGCCCGATCCTTGCAAGCTGCATGACGGGAAGGATACCGATGAGCACGATCGCCAGCGCCGCGATTGCCGCTTCCTCGTAAGTACCACGCGCCGCTTCACCATAGAGATGTGTTGCGAAAGTTTCGAAATTAAGTGGCCGCAACAGCAGCGTGGCGGGAAGCTCCTTGACGCAGTCGACAAATATCAGGAGTGCCGCCGCCGCAAGCGATGCCTTCGAAAGCGGAAGGTGAATCTGTCGAAATGTCTGGGTCGCGGATCGTCCGAGCGTTCGCGAAGCATGATCGAAGGATTGCGGAATACGGCTCAGGCCGGCATCGACGCTGCCCGCCGCAATGGTGAGGAAACGCGCCGAATAGGCATAGATCAGGGCGGCCCCGCTGCCGATGAAAATGAGGCCGGTGGATATACCGAACCATTCGCGCATTGTCTGATCGACAAACCGGTCGAAGCCGCCGAGCGCAATCAAAACGCCGATGGCGATGACCGTGCCGGGAGCCGCATATCCCACCGTGGAAAGGCGATAGGACCAGCGCGAGAGACGCCCCGGAGCAAGGCGCATCGCGTAAGCAACAGCGAGGCCGAGAACGAGGGTGATTACCGTTGCCAGACCGGCGAACAGGATTGTATTCAGAGCCTCCTCGGTAAAACGGGAAGACAGGCCGCTGAAGCGAAATCGCTTCCATGCCTCGATGACGAGATAGCTCGCCGGCGCCACGAAGCCGATCAGGACCGGCAGGCTGCCGAGGGTAAAGGCGCCGAAGGCTTTCAGGCCGACAAGCCGCACCGGCTCCAATTCCCTGCTTTTCTGCGCCGAGACCGCATAACGCTGCTTGCGCCGCGCCCAGCGCTCAAGCGCCACGAGGGCGACGACGATGAACAGCATGGAAAGCGCGATCTGTGCGGCGCCGGGCAGATCTGATTTCGTGACCCAGGTGGTGTAAACCGAAACGGTGAGCGTGCGGACACCGAGAAATTCAGACGCGCCGATATCGTTCAGCGCTTCCATCAGCGCAAGGCTGATGCCGACTGCGATCGCCGGGCGCGCGAGCGGCACTGCGACCTTGAAGAAGGCCGCGCGCCTGGAAACGCCGAGCGTGCGCGCTGCTTCCAGCAGGTTGCCCGCCTGGGTCAGGAACATGGCGCGGACGGGAATATAGACATAGGGAAACAGCACGAAGCCAAGCAGGACGATGCAGCCCGTCATGGATCTTATATCCGGCAGGCGGAATTCACGCGGGCTGGAGTAACCGAGCAACCAGCGGATCGCCCCCTGCACCGGCCCGATCGGGTGCAGAATATCGAGATAGGCATAGGCGACAATATAGGTGGGCATGGCGAGCGGCAAAAGCAGCGCCCATTCCAATATCCTGCGCCCGGGAAAATCATAGGCGGTAACCAGCCAGGCCGAACATGTTCCGATGATACCGGCCAGCAAGCCGACGCCACCGAGCAGGAGGACCGTATCCGGCAGGGCCGTCAAAAGAACGGTGGAGCCGAGATGCTCCCACAGGCCCGCCGAACCCTGTACGGCCTGTGAGACGAGCGCCAGAACCGGCACTATCGCACCGCAGACCGCAATGAGCGACAGGCACAGCCACCAGAAGGAGGATGAAAACCTTGGTCTCGCGCGAGATGTCAGTGGCTGAACGGCGTCTGGATTCATGAGCTTCTTGAAAATACAGGGAAAGGCGCCCGCGGGTGCGAACGCCTTCCTACTAGAGCGTCGGATAGAAAAACGGATCATATCCGACACTCTATCTGTTTGTTTAAGCATTGGACCGGAAACCACGTACGATTTTCGGTCCGATGCTCTCATGGGCCTTTACTTGTCGAAACCGACCTTGTCGACCAGCTCGCTCGCCTGCTTGCGATGCGATACGATTTCCGTCAGCGACTTGTTGTCGATCTTCAGGTCGCCGAAGGAGGCGACGATCTCGTTGAGAGCCGCACCCTGCTTGACCGGATATTCGTAATTGGCTTCGGCATAGATCTTCTGGGCTTCGTCAGAGACGAGATATTCCAGAAGCTTGACGGCCTCGGCCTTGTTTGGAGCATTCTTGGCCACGGCCGCGCCGCTGATATTAACCTGCGTGCCGCCATTCTTGAAGGTCGGCAGAACCACCTTGATGGCGTCGCCCCACTTCACCTGCTCCTCGCCGCCCTTGCCCGAGCGCATCAGGCCGACATAATAGGAGTTGGCGATGCCGATATCGCAAATGCCGCCGAGAATGTCCTTGGCTACGTCACGGTCGCCGCCGCCTGCCTTGCGGGCCAGGTTTTCCTTGACGCCGGCAAGCCACTTCTCGGTGTCCGCAGCGCCGTAGTGAGCGATGTAGTCGGCAAAGAGGGCCGTATTATAGGGGTGCTGGCCAGCGCGAATGCAGACCTTGCCCTTCCACTTTGCATCCGCCAGGTCTTCATAGTTGAAGGAGGCGAGATCGACATCCTTCGCCGCATAAAGAACGCGGGCGCGCATGGAGAGCGCGAACCAATGGCCCTTGGCGTCACGCAGTTCAGCCGGGATAGCCTTGCTGAGAGTTTCGGATTCGACCGCCTGGGTAACACCCTTTTCGGCGAGATCGACAAGATTGCCGGCATCCACGGTCATCAGAACGTCGGCAGGCGAGCTTGCGCCTTCGCTCAGAACGCGCTCGGCAAGGCCGTCCTTCAGAAACACGGTATTGACCTTGACGCCGCTCGAGGCGGTGAAGGATTCCAGCAACGGCTGGATCAGGCCCGGCTCTCTGGTGGTGTAGATGTTGAGTTCCGCAGCGCTGAGCGAACCGGCTGTGAAAGCAACGGTGCTGGCAAGCAGGGTAAGTTTGGCAAATTTGATCATGTTTCGTCTCCCTCTCCGATGGCGGCAGTATAGAGGGAGCAAACATCATACCTGATGCCGCAAATCAAGTTTTATTTAGCCCTTTTCAGGCGCGATTTGATCACCAAGAGTTGAAAATGGAGCGAAAATAAACATGCAAATCCACTCATTCAACCTCAAGTAAATATCAAAACACCCTTGGGATCGATACCGAAACGCACCGCCTTGGCCTTGGCCGGCATGCGTTGCATCGTTCTGACGCGCAGGTCTGCCGGCAAGCCGGGCACGGCTATTGCAAGCTGCTCGATCTCACCGAGAAAAACGCGACTGGATATTTCACCCGCAATCCCCTCATTCGCAGTGCTGTCCCCGATGATCGAAATCGCATTGGGGCGCACATAGGCGACGGCGGCAAGACCGTCCGGTAGATCGGATGCATCACCCAGAGGCCCGAGCGGCGTTTCAACGCGACCCTGCCTGACGTGGCCGTCGATCTTGTTGAAGGCGCAGAAAAAATCGGCGGCGTAGCGGGTCTTGGGATTATCGTGGATTTCATAGCCCGTGCCGCTCTGCACGATGCGCCCGCGCTGCATCAGCACCACACGGTCGCCTGCCGAAAGCGCCTCTTCCGGATCATGGGTGACCATGATCGCCGTCGTGCCCAGTTCCCGCAGAAGCCCAAGCGTTTCCTCGCGCACATTGTCTCGCAACCCCCGGTCCAGATTGGAAAAGGGCTCGTCCATCAACAAAAGGCCGGGTTGCGGCGCAAGGGCGCGGGCAAGAGCCACACGCTGCTGCTCACCGCCCGAAAGCGTATGCGGGTAGCGCCTTGCAAGCTCCTGCAGGTGAACATGTTCAATCATTTCCCCGGCGCGACGACGGGCTTCCGCCTTTGGGAGCGACCTCAGACCAAACATCACATTCTGTTCGACAGTCAGATGCGGGAAAAGTGCATAGTCCTGAAAGACAAAGCCGATATTGCGCTTTTCCGGTTCAACGAAGACACCCGAACCGGCAACGGGAGCACCGTTCAGGAAAACACTGCCATGGTCCGGCGTCTCCACGCCCGCGACGATGCGCAGCAAGGTCGATTTTCCACAGCCGGACCGTCCCACCAGACAAATAATTTCGCCGCGTTCGACGGACAGATCGATATCGGACAAGACGTCCGTATCACCGAATCTTTTGCCCACCGATTTCAGTTCAAGCGCTGCGCTGCCTGCCATTTCAAATCCTGCCCTGCTCTACGAATTATGTTGATCGCTCAAATCAGGATTAAAGTCAAAAAGCCGGGCAAAATACGGTTTTCCTTCACGAGACCGCGAGATGTTGGGCAGCAATATTGACGTTTACGTTAGAGTTAAATAGGCTTTGCCAATACGATGGACGTCACGGGATTACGCGTTTATCATTCGTTACCGGGGAGCAGGAGGAGCGGTCGATCCGGTGACGCATAGCGGTTCCCTCAATCCGGTCATTACACCGGAAAATGCGGGAGCCTCGTGACGATCAGACAGGCTAAAGCGCCTTTAATGCGTTCCGTCGAACGCGCGGCGCACAGAAGACTCTGGGAGGAGAAGCATGAGTGAATTGTCCCTGGGACAACCGGAAAATGTCAGCGTCCAGAAACGCTGGCTGTCATCCTATCCGCAGGGGGTGCCTGCCGAGATCCCCGCATCCACCTATTCCTCCCTTGTCGAACTTCTCGAAAAGAGCTGCGTGCAATTTGCCGATCGCAAAGCTTTTTCCAGCATGGGAAAGTCGCTGACCTATCGGGAACTGGATATCGAAACCCGCGCCGTTGCCGCCTGGCTGCAATCCAGAGGACTGGAAAAAGGCGACCGGGTTGCCGTGATGATGCCGAATATCCTGCAAAATCCGGTTGCGGTTTATGGAATCCTGCGGGCCGGCATGATCGTGGTGAACGTCAATCCGCTCTATACGCCGCGCGAACTGGAACATCAGCTGAAAGATTCCGGTGCAAAGGCGCTTTTCGTGCTGGAGAACTTCGCACATGTGGCGCAGCAGGCGGCGCCGAAAACCGCCGTCCGGCACGTGGTTGTTGCGGCTATGGGCGATCTGCTCGGCCTCAAGGGGCATATCGTCAACCTTGTGGTGCGCAAGGTGAAGAAGCTCGTACCTGCCTATGCCATCCCCGGCTCCATCAGTTTCAAGGCCGTGTTGAAGGAAGGGCAGGAGCTTCCGCTGAAGCCCGCCAGCCTTAACGCCCAGGATATCGCTTTCCTGCAATATACCGGCGGAACCACGGGCATTTCCAAAGGCGCAATCCTTACCCATGCCAATCTGCTGGCCAACAAGGCGCAGATCAGCCTCTGGCTGGACGCCGCCTTCAGCGGCCGCAAGGACCGCCCGGAGGTTCTCAATTTCATCTGCGCGCTGCCGCTCTGCCATATCTTCGCACTGACGGTGAATTCGCTGATGGGCATTGCGCTCGGCGGCCACAATCTGCTGATCGCCAATCCGCGCGATATACCGGGCTTCGTCAAGGAACTGTCGCATTATCGGCCGCATATTTTCCCGGGCATCAACACGCTGTTCAACGCGCTGATGAACAATGAGGATTTCCGCAAGCTCGACCTTTCCTCGCTGATCCTCGTGCTTGGCGGCGGCATGGCGGTGCAAAGGCCGGTCGCCGAACGCTGGCTCTCCATGGTCGGTTGCCCGATTGCGGAAGGTTACGGTCTTTCCGAAACCTCGCCCGTCGCCACCGTCAACCGCCTCGACGCCAAGGAATTCAGCGGCACCATCGGCTTGCCGATCTCCTCAACGGAAATCGACGTTCGCGACGAAGAGGGCAACAGCCTGCCTACCGGTGAAGTCGGCGAGATCTGCATTCGCGGACCGCAGGTCATGGCCGGCTACTGGCAGAGGCCGGATGAAACCGCCAAAGCCATGACGGCTGACGGTTTCTTCCGCTCCGGCGACATGGGGTTCATGGACGATCGCGGTTATACCAAGATCGTCGACCGCAAGAAGGATATGATCCTCGTTTCCGGTTTCAACGTCTATCCGAACGAGGTCGAGGAAGTGGCCGCCAGCCACCCGGGCGTGCTGGAATGCGCCGCCATCGGCGTTCCCGACGAACATTCCGGCGAAACCGTCAAGCTTTTCGTCGTCAAGAAGGACCAGTCGCTGACGGAAGCGGAACTTAAGGCCTTCTGCGCCAAGAACCTGACAAATTACAAGCGGCCGAAAATCATCGAGTTCCGTACCGAACTGCCGAAATCCAATGTCGGCAAGATTTTGCGACGCGAATTGCGCAATCTGAACTGAGCGCTTTGAAGCCAATGACGAGAGCCGGGAAACCGGCTCTTTTCTTTTATCGCGGCCCTTTTCTTTTATCAAAGTCGCCTTGATTTGGCCGCCTGAAAAAGAATAGTTTCCTCATCCTTCCACGGAAGCCGAGGAGCACAAGATGCAGGCCACCATCGAAAAACTGAAAGCAACGGCGAGCAGCACAGCCGCAACCGATCTTCGCGCCGCGTTTGCGGCCGACGACCAACGATTCAGCCGTTTCAGCGCGAAATTCGATGACCTGCTGATGGACTATTCCAAATGCGCGGTGAATGAGGAGATCGTGACGCTTCTTGAGACGCTGGCCCGCGAGGGCGGCGTCGAGGCCAAGCGCGAGGAGATGTTCTCCGGCAAGGCCATCAACTTCACCGAGGACCGCGCCGTGCTGCATACCGCGCTGCGCAACCGTTCCAACACGCCGGTTCTCGTTGACGGCAAGGACGTGATGCCTGACGTAAACGCCGTTCTCGCCGCCATGGGCAAGTTTGCCGATGCGATCCGTTCCGGTTCGCTGAAGGGTGCGACCGGCAAGAAGATTACCGACGTCATCAATATCGGCATTGGCGGTTCCGATCTCGGTCCCGTGATGGCGACGCTGGCGCTCGCGCCTTTCCATGACGGCCCGCGCGCGCATTTCGTCTCGAACATCGATGGCGCTCATATCGCCGACACGCTGAAGCTCGTCGACCCTGAAACCTCGCTGTTCATCGTCGCGTCGAAGACCTTCACCACCATCGAAACCATGACGAATGCCGCCACCGCGCGCCGCTTCATCGCCGAAAAGCTGGGTGAAGGCGCCGTCAAGCACCATTTCGCCGCCGTTTCGACCGCGCTGGACAAGGTCGCCGCATTCGGTATCGAAAGCGACCGCATCTTCGGTTTCTGGGACTGGGTTGGCGGACGTTATTCGATCTGGTCGGCCATCGGCCTGCCGCTGATGATCGCCATCGGGCCGGATAATTTCGGCAAGTTCCTGGATGGTGCGCATGCCATGGACAAGCACTTCCGCGAAGCGCCGATCCGCGAAAATCTGCCGATGCTGCTCGGCCTCATCGGTTTTTATAACCGCAACGTGTTGAATTATCCGACGCGCGCGATCCTGCCCTATGATCAGCGGCTGTCGCGTTTCCCGGCTTATCTGCAGCAGCTCGACATGGAGTCGAACGGCAAGGGTGTGACCATCGACGGCACGCCCGTCGAAGGCCAGTCCGGCCCGGTCGTCTGGGGCGAGCCCGGCACCAATGGCCAGCACGCCTTCTACCAGCTCATCCACCAGGGCACGAGCGTCATTCCGGCCGAATTCATGATCGCGGCCAACGGTTTCGAGCCCGAACTGCGCCACCAGCACCAGCTTCTCATCGCCAATTGCCTGGCGCAATCGGAAGCGCTGATGAAGGGACGCACGCTCGCCGAAGCGAAAGCACAGCTCACCTCCAAGGGCATGGAAGACAAACTCGCCGATTTCATCGCGCCGCATCGTGTCTTCACCGGCAACCGCCCCTCCATCACCTTCGTCTATGACAAGCTGACGCCCTTCGCGCTTGGCCGCCTGATCGCGCTTTACGAGCATCGCGTTTTCGTCGAAGGCGTGCTGTTCCGCATCAACTCCTTCGACCAGTGGGGCGTGGAGCTTGGCAAGGAACTGGCGACAGGCCTGCTTCCCGTCGTGGAAGGCAAGGAAAGTGCAGCCGGCCATGACAGCTCGACCCAGGGTCTGGTGAAGGCGCTGTCGGGACTGGCGGGCTGAGGGGCGTTACGACCGTTATCTAAAAAGCCGGAGACACCTCCGGCTTTTTTATTGTGGCGGCTCAAATATAAAGTGCCGCCATCTTGCGCCACGCTCCGGCCCGGTGGGCGCGGCCATCCCAGACATGCATCCGATGCCCCACCTGCTTGTCCGACAGAACCCGGCTCAGATGATGGTTGTTGTCCAGAAACGGATCGGCATCGCCAATGGTGAAGACCATGTCGATGCGGCGCAGGCTATCGAGTCGCCATGGGCAGTCTAGGCCCGGCAGGAAATGGCTCGGCATGTGGAAATAGACATCGTCGTCGTAATAACCATCGAACAGGTCGCCGAAAGATTCCACCTTCATCGTCAGGTCATAACGGCCGGAAAAGGCGACGAGCTTACGAAAAAGATGCGGGTGGCGAAAAACGAGGCTCGCGGCCTGAAACGCACCCAGGCTGCAACCCTGCACGATCGTATCGCTATTCGGGTTTTTCTCGGCCATCAACGGCAGCACTTCGTTCAGAATATAGTCTTCGAAGGCGGCATGACGGCGAATACGATCAGCGGGATGATGCCAGGCCGCGTAGAAGGTCTCTCTCGCCAACCCCTCTATGCAATAGAGCTGAAGGTGGCCCGCCTCCAGCTTGTCGGCGAGACTGCCGACAAGACCAAGTTCCTCATATTCGAAGAAACGCCCGTCGCGGGTGGGAAACATCAGCACCTTGGCGCCGGAATGTCCGAATATTAGCAGCTCCATGTCGCGATGGAGCCTTTGACTATACCAGCGGAGATATTCGCGTTTCATGGCACCTTGAAAAACCGTCTGACCTTGTCCTTATGGACCGCATCTTGCGATGCGCTGTCAGGGTAATCGAAATGCCCGGCGTCGAGGATGAATATTTCATTAAATTTTGATTTTGGCAGCGCATTGGCCACCGCGAACTGGCAGGGCGGCGCCACCGCCGGATCGAAAAGCGCGGGCGCAACCAGCATCGGCACTTTTATGCGGGTGGCGGCACAGGCGGCGTCGAACAGGCGCAGCGTCTCAAGCAGGTTGGCATGGGTCTTCTGATAGGTTTGAACCGCATCCGCGCTGCCGACGGTGGGTAACGTCAGCCAGAACGGCCGGTGTCCGAATGTTGGCACGACAAGATGGCCGCGATCTATACGCTCGTCGAAAGGGATGGCCAGGGCACCGATGCCGCCGCCGAAACTGATGCCGCTATAACCCACCTGCCCTTCCAGCCACGGATAGAGGCTGATGAGCGTGGAAACAGCAACCCACAGATCGTCGACGCAGCCGCCGATGATGTAATCGTCTTTCCTGTCGATGTTATAGAGAACATGGAGCGCCGGGTCGGACGAGATCGGCGGACAGGCGCTCAGCGACAGCCCGCGAAAACAGGGAAACAGCACGGCCGTTTCTTCCACCGGCACGTCGAAATCGGGCTCCCCTCGCCCGCCATAACCATGGCCCACAACGAGGCCGCGACGCACCTGCCCTTCGCGCGGCAAAAGCAGCCACCCGCCGATGCGAAAACCGCCGGTGGAGGTGTAGGTCATATCGAGGACATGCCAGCGGGGGTCACTGAGCCTGCTCTTGCGCAGCACCGGTCGGGGATCCGTGGCGAGCGCGCGGCGATAGCGCTTTTTCCAGAAATCATCGAAGCCCGGCGGCGCTTCGGGCGGGGTGATGGCCAGCAGCTGCTCGCGCTGCATGCCATAGGTCGGGTCGAAATCGAAAGGATGGGACTTGGGAACGCTCATGCGATGCTTGTTTCGTGAAAAAACAGCGGACACAAGCTTCATAATATCGAAATAACGGTTTTTTACGGTTCTAAAGCCGGGAAGAGTGTTGAACCACCTTTTCAAAATGGTTCAACCGTACCCATCACAAACCGATTTCGTGCGCAAAGGGCGGATTCGCGCCCGCCCGCGAAACGGTGACAGCGGCCGCTTTCGCGCCCAGCGCCAAAGCCTTCCTGATCTGGTCTTCCGTCAGCGAGGCAACCTGGGCCTTGGTCAGAAGGCCCTGCATTTTCAGCGAGGCGAGAATGCCTGCATCGAAGGTATCGCCCGCGCCGACAGTGTCGACCACTTCCACCCGCTCGGAAGCCACTTCAACCTTGAGATTGGCGCTATACCCCACCGCGCCCTTGGCGCCACGGGTGACGACGACCAGTTTCGCACCATGGTGCAACCAGTGGCGGGCAAGCGTGTCCTCATCGCCTTCCAGCCCGAACCAGGCAAGGTCTTCATCCGAGAATTTCACGATATCCGACATGGCCGCCATGCGACGGATGCGGGCCATGTGGGACTGCTTGTCCTTGATGAAGCCAGGGCGGATATTCGGATCGAGCGAGATGACGCGGCTTTCGTGCTCGCGCGTCATCAGGGCTTCATAGGTGCTGCCACAAGGCTCCGGGATAAGGCTGATCGCGCCGAAATGCAGCGCCTCGCAATCGGCGCCGAGTGCGGGAAGCTCCGCCTCGGTGATCATCCGGCCGGCGGTGTTTTCGTCATAGAAGGCATAGGTCGCATGGCCATCTACCAGCTTCACGAAGGCGATGGTGGTCGGCCGCGAAAGGGTGGCGCAATAGCTGAAGTCGACATTGCTGGCGCGCAGGGTTTCCCGCAGGATATCGCCCATCATGTCATCGGAAAGACCAGTGAAGAAAGCGGATGGAACGCCGAGACGCCCCAGCGCAATCGCCGTGTTGAAGACCGCTCCGCCTGCATAGGCGGCAAAACCCGCCTCACCCAGCGTCGTCTGCCGGGGCAGCATATCGATCAGGGCTTCACCACAACACAGGATCATTACGGTCCTCCTCAAAACAGCAAATCAAATGGACTTAAATCGATTTAGACGAAGATCGATCGGAAGGCCAGCCGCAAAACCGGGCTGGCCGCATCCGAAATTAAGATTGCGGCAATTCGCTGACACCACCGCGTTTTGCCGACCATGGCAGCGGGTTATCGAGGAAGGCTTCGACCTCCGAGAGGGTCTTTTCGTCGAACAGTTTTTCAGCCCGGGCAACGGCCAGAACATCGCGCCAGGTGGTCAGGTAATGCAGCTTGACATTGCCATTGGCGAAGCGCGCTTCGGCCTCTTCGAAGATGCCGTAATAGAAGAGCGCGATGCCGTGATCGACAATGCCGCCCGCCGCACGGATGGCGTCGATGAAGGTGAACATCGAGCCGCCGGCCGTCGTCAGATCCTCGATGACGAGAACGCGGGCGCCTTCCGGCATATGGCCTTCGATCTGGGCATTGCGGCCATGGCCTTTCGGCTTCTTGCGGCAATAGATCATCGGCAGGCCGAGGCGCTCGGCAAGGAAAGCGGCGAAGGGAATGCCCGCCGTCTCGCCGCCTGCCACACAGTCGAACTTCTCGAAACCGGCCTCGCGCATCACCGCCGCCGCCGCAAAATCCATCGCCGCCGAGCGGATGCGCGGGAAGGAGATGAGCTTGCGCATGTCGATGTAGACCGGGCTCTTCATGCCCGAAGCGAAGGTATAGGGGCTTTCGGAATTGAAGTGGACCGCCTTGATTTCCCACAACATCTTCGCAACCAGTTCCGCAACGACGGCGCGGTCAGTGAATGTGAAATGGTTCATAGGCGTTCTCCTTTTTCGGCCTTGGTTTATCGCTCCAAAAACCCGGATCGGTTTTCGGAAAGCACAACATGTCGGTTCAGCATTGCAGGCATCCGCAGGCGGCACAGAAGGGCGAATGCCTGGGGACCATAACAAAACCGCCGGCAGTGCCGGCGGTTACTAAAAAATCAACTTACATCCCAATGGAGCGGGAACATCGGATCGAACACGGTCACCGGCCCGGCACCCGTCTCGATTTTTTCAGGAAAGGCCACCGCTTCCTCGCGCTTGACCAGCGTGATGGTCTCCTCGTTCGGCGCAAGACCATACCAGGCCGGGCCGTTGAGCGATGCGAAGGCTTCCAGCCTGTCGAGGGCGTTCTCATCCTCGAAGACGTGGGCGAGACAGCTCATGGTGTTGATGGAGGTATAGATGCCGGCGCAGCCGCAGGCGCATTCCTTCAGCGGGTCCACATGCGGCGCGGAATCCGTGCCGAGGAAGAAGCGTGCATCACCCGAAGTCGCGGCAGCCCGCAGCGCCAGCCGGTGCTCCTCGCGCTTGGCGACGGGCAGGCAATAATAATGCGGCTTGATACCGCCGACGAGAATGGCGTTACGGTTGATGATGAGATGGTGGGTGGTGATGGAGCCGGCGAGGTTGGCCTTGGACGACTTGATGTAATCCACGCCATCGCGGGTGGTGATATGCTCCATCGTCACCTTGAGTTCCGGCAGGCGCTGGCGCAGAGGCTCCAGAACCGTATCGATGAACACCTTCTCGCGGTCGAAAATATCGACTTCCGGCGTCGTCACCTCACCATGCACGCAAAGCGGCAGGCCGATCTTCGCCATGCGTTCCAGAACCGGCATGGCCTTGTTGAAATCGCGCACACCGCCGTGGGAATTGGTAGTCGCACCGGCCGGGTAGAGCTTTACGGCAGTGATGAGGCCGCTTTTTTTGCCCTCTTCCACATCATCGGCCTGCGTGTCCTCGGTGAGATAGAGGGTCATCAGCGGCTCGAAACGGTCACCCGCGGGAATTGCCTTGACGATGCGTTCGCGATAGGCGCGGGCATCGGCCGTGGTGACGACCGGCGGCACCAGGTTCGGCATGATGATGGCGCGGGCGAAATGGCGGCTCGTATCCCCGATCACCCCTTCCAGCATTGCCCCATCACGCAGGTGCAGGTGCCAGTCATCAGGGCGGCGCAGGGTGAGCGACTTCATCGGGATACCTCGGAGCATGACGGAATTGGCGCCCGCTTAGCATCTTTTGCCGCGGGAAAACAGCCGCCAAAGTTCATCGGGCGGCTGTAAATGTCATTTTTTTAGAGCGTGCCTCAGATGTTGCCCGCTTCCGGCCCCCAGACATCGGTCATGGCGAAACCATCGGCCAGCGGATCAAACGGATCGAGACCCACCTGATGCAGGCCGAAGGTGAAGCCGCGCCCGGCAATGGTGGGAATAACAGCCGGGCGGCCTGCCACTTCGGTGACGGCGGAAAGGCCGACATCGAATTCCGAACCGATGATCGAGCGGGATTTATACTCGTCTCCCACCTTCACCCTGCCGCGCGCATAAAGCGTGGCGAGATTGGCGGAATTACCGGTTCCGCAGGGCGAACGATCCGCCCGACCCGGCCACATGGTGGTGCAGGTGCGGATGGAGCCATCCGCATCCACATCGCGGAACATGACATAGGCGACACCGGAAATGGCCGGAATTTCCGGATGAACGACGGTCATTTCACGGTTGACCAGATCCTTCAGGATCATGCCCGCCGAGACCAGTTTGGCCGCATTGGCCTTTTCGATCGTCAAGCCGATCTGGCGGACATCGACGAGCGCATAAAAGATCCCGCCATAGGAAATATCCATCGTCACCCTGCCCCATTCGGGCGTGTCGATGCTGACATCCAGCTCATGCACGAAGGACGGCACCATGGTCAGTTTGACCTTTTCGCAACGGCCATCGCGGCAGGTGGCCGTGGCCTTGACCAGACCGGCGGCCGTTTCGAGGATGATGACGGTTTCCGGTTCCTGCATTTCCACCATGCCGCTTTCCAGAAGCGCCGTCGTCGCGCAGATGGAATTGGAACCGGAGCTGGCATGCGCCTGATCCGGCTGGAGAATGACAAAGGCCGCGTGCGCATCCGGGTGTTTCGGCGGCAGGAGAAGGTTGACCGACCCCATCGGCGTGCCGCGCGGCTCCAGCGTCAGGAAGCGGCGAAGCGCCTCGCCCTGCGGATCGGTATTCATCCAGTGTAGCTGTTCGGCCACCGTGTTGCCGGGAATTTTCGGCGCGCCGCCGGTGACGACACGGCCGATTTCGCCTTCGCAATGAACATCGAGAAGCTGGAGGGTGCGTTTCCAACGCATGGGGGTCTACTCCGGAAGTTGGGTTGTTGACCCGACCATACAGATAAAAATACAAGCTGTATACAAATCTACAAGGGTGCGGCCTCGAAAACGCGGAAAGTTCGAAGTCGCTCCTTTAATCACGATCTAGCGGCTACGGCATTCCGCCCGATTTCGGTTGGCGGTCGCCTCGCAATTCACTCTCGACGACTGAACAGCCTGATCGTCCACTACGGAGCCGGCCGTATCGCCCACCGATCCGACGGTGTTTTCTACCGAGCGGCCGAGCCGTTCCACCTGCCTGCCGTAATTTTCACGCGTGCGTGGATCGAACACCGCAATCGGCGCGCTGACCACGACGCTCGCCGCCGTTCCAACGGTTTGCGCAGCCCCGATGCTGACGGCACCCAGCGCCTCACCCAGACCGACATCGGAATCCGTCACCGTCTGACCGGCGATAAGGCGGTCACCGATCAGGCGGACAACTTCAGGGCTTTCGGCAAATTTGCCATGGTTCAGGCGGTCGCCGGATTGCAGCTTGGTCAAATCCAGAACGGTAATCCCGGCTTTTTCAAGCTGGCTACGATAGGGCTCGACCGATGGGTCGATCTGGCCCAGCCGGTCAACATTGCCGGAGATACGGCGCGACAGGCTGAGCGCGCGGTCATCCTGAGAGACGAACAGGGTAAATCTCGGCGGCGTCTTGCCGAGGCTTGTGAATTGCCGACTGAACACGTCGACATCGAGATCGGGCGCGGCCAGAATGACGTTGCTGATCTTCGGGTCGACGCGGCCATTGCGGATGGCCATCTGGCGCAGCGCCTCCACCGCAAGCCAGGTGCCCATGGAGTGGGCCATGACGGTGACCTCACCGATGGACTTGTCCTTGGCGAGACGCGTCAGCATCTCTTCCAGCGCATCACGGGAGTAGTTGGTGCTTTCCTTGTCGTAGTTATAGTCGAAAATGCTCGCCCGCGACGGCCAGGTGAAGACCACCGGAACGACATCCGTGCCGGAATCATGGACGATCTGGGCGAAGCGATAGACGGATTCTTCGTAACGATTATTGAAACCGTGCACGAAAACCAGCACCCGGCGATCCTTCTGGATGTGTTTGCTGATCCAGCTTCTTGTTTCGGCTTCGGAGCGAATTGGCTCCACCGCCACCGTGGTGAAATCCTTCAGCGGGTTCGGCGGCAGCTTTTTCGGCCATTGCACCTGCCCGACCTTGCGGTTGGCATTGGGTGGAATGGAAATGGTGACGGCATCGACCTTCAAGCCCGTTCCACGCTCACCGCCGAAAAGCACGGCGGCGTTTTCCGATGGCGCACGCGTCGTGGCAACCAGCAGATTGACCGGCGTTGTCCCCGCTACGGTCTGCCCGGTCGGCGTCATGACACCGATCGGACGCCCGCCGCACCCGGCAAGCAGGGCGACAATGGCGATTACGGCCACGAAGCGAATGGGCATCACATCACTCTCCTACAACCCAGAAGCAGCCGAATAGCAGCCGGTTGGAGAGGATTTTCTACCGGAGGCGGAACTGCCGCGCCAGCAGCCTAAGCAAAGCGGCGACACTTTCCCCACCCGGTGTGTCCAAACGGACCCAATTGCCGGACGATTGAACCGGCAGTCGGAGAACCGTCACGAGCTTATTGCAGCGACAGCATCGTGCCCTTTTCCCGGAGCGCTTTATGCCAGGAGAGCGCCTCTTCGATGAGATGCGGCGTGTGCCCACCGCGCGCCACCGCCCGCTGGTAATAATCCGTCAGCGCATCACGGTAATCAGGATGCACACAATTGGCGATAATGACCGCTGCGCGTTCGCGTGGGGCGAGGCCGCGTAGATCGGCAAGCCCGATCTCCGTGACAAGAATATCCACATCATGTTCGGTATGATCGACATGGCTGACCATCGGCACGACGCTGGAAATGGCGCCGCCCTTGGCGATCGATTTGGTGACGAAGATCGACATATAGGCATTGCGGGCGAAATCCCCCGAGCCGCCAATGCCGTTCATCATATGGGTGCCACCGACATGGGTGGAATTGACGTTTCCGTAGATATCAAATTCCAGCGCCGTATTGATGCCGATGATGCCAAGGCGGCGGATCACCTCCGGGTGGTTACTCACCTCCTGCGGTCGCAGGATCAGCCTGCTCTTATAATCTGCCAGTCGCGGCATGACCCGTTCATTCATGGCCGAGGAGAGCGTGATCGACGAACCGGAGGCGAAAACCAGCTTGCCTGCGTCGAAAAGCTCAAAGGTCGAATCCTGCAGGACCTCCGAATACATTTTGAGATCGTGAAACGGCGTATCGATGAAACCATGCATCACGGCATTGGCAATGGTGCCGATGCCGGCCTGGAGCGGCTGGAGTTCATGGGTCATGCGGCCATGACGCACCTCGTTCAGCAGAAATTCGGTGAGATGGCCGGCAATGGCCTTGGTCTCGTCATCCGGCGGCAGCACCGTGGAAAAACTGTCGCTCTTGTCGCTGAGAACGATGGCGGCGATTTTCTCCGGCGGCACCGGAATGAAGGGCAGGCCAACACGGCTATCGGTTGCCACCACCGGAATGGGCATGCGGGTGGGGCGTTTGGCAGGAATGAAAATGTCGTGCAGCCCCTCCAGCACCTCGGGCTGCGACAGGTTGATCTCGACGATGACCTTGTCGGCCAGAATGGCGAAGCTTGCCGAATTGCCGACGGATGTCGTGGGCACGATGCCGCCATCGGCCGTAATCGCCACCGCTTCGACGATGGCGATATCCACCCCGTGAATCTGGCCGCCGCGCAATTGCTCGACCGTTTCTGAAAGATGCTGGTCGATGAACATCACCCGGCCGTCATTGATCGCCTTGCGCAAAGCCGGATCGGACTGGAACGGCATGCGGCGCGCCAGCATGCCGGCCTCGACCATGGTCTTGTCGAGATCGTTGCCAAGCGACGCGCCGGTCATCAGGGTGATTTTCATGGGGTTCGTCTTGGCGCGTTCGGCCAAGGCCAGCGGCACCGCCTTCGCTTCGCCTGCCCGCGTAAAGCCGCTCATGCCCACCGTCATGCCATCCTGAATGAGGCTGGCGGCCTCTTCGGCGCTGACGATCCGGTTCAAGAGGGACGCGTTGCGGATACGCTTTTCAAGCATGCACTTCTCCATGATCTGCACTCACGATGGCACGTCACCGGACTTGCCACCTTTCCGGTGACTATGGCGCGTACTTTCAACGATGAAACTGACATAGATCAAGGGTGCGAGCGGGACTATGGCCTTGACGCATCAAATCCTGCTCAACAAACCGCAAGTGGCGCATAGGCGCGACAGGCAGCGGGGTTTTTGCAGCGTCGCGGCCTATCGACGAAACACTGCCGGATTCTGCCGCGGGCGACGAGGCGCATCGGCGCCTCATCGCTTCTTAGATATCGGCAACGATCAGGGGCCTTCACAAACCGGAGCCTGACCGAGTACGACCTGCCCCACCTCGGCATCATAGGCGCGCAAGCCGAAGGCAGCGAGACTGATGACACGGTAACAGGGGTTGCCACCCGTCCACAGCGGATCAAGAGCCTCTATATCGGTGATGAAACGATGTGAGCAGGCCTGACCGGAACTATAGGCAATGCCTTCCGCACTGGTGCCCGCCATCGGGACGTGAATGTGGCCAAAAACAATGTGGCGCACGCCAGCCTTGTGAGCGGCGAGGCGACGCATGACCGCGCCGTCGTCATGCATGCCGATGTTTTCGAAGTGCCGGATGCCGCAATCCATAGGCGGGTGATGAATGAAAACCGTTACTGGCAGGTCGCCAGCGCCTTCAAGCGCGTTGTCCAGCCATTTCAGACGGTCCGCGCCATACATCCCGCCGATCACATCGGGCTCATGGCTATCGAGGAACAGCAGGCGACCGAATTCGGTATCGATAAAGGACTGGATATAGCCGTTGTCGTCACGCAGCTGTTCCGGAAAAGCCGTCACGAATTCCGGACGGCGGTCGTGGTTACCGAGCATCAGCCGTACGGGGATTGAGACGGGCGCAAGAATATCGCGCAGTAGTTGATAAGCTTCCGGCTCGCCGTAGTTGCAAAGATCACCCGTCATGACAAGAAGATCGGCATCGGCGTGTTTTTCGACAATATCAGCCACCGCCGCGCGCAGCTGCTTTTCAGGGTCGACGCCGTTTACAGCGATGCCGGGGGGTACGAGATGGGTGTCGGTGATCTGGATGATCTTCATAGTCTGTCTCTCTGCGCAAAATGGCTGCGGGAACGGATTTCCCCGCAGCCTTTTCGATGGTTTTGCTTATTTCAGCAGGGCGTTGGTCTGCTCGACGATCTGCTTCAGACCAGCTTCCGGCGTCACCTCACCGCGCATGACGGTGCCGATGATGTCGCGCTGGGTGCGCCAGATGCGGACGGAATCGCCACCCGGATAACCGGCCCAGGGCAGGGAACGGTCAGCCTGAAGCGAAGCGGTCTTCACATTCGGGTTCTCGACATAATAGGGAGCGAGGAAGTCCGGGCCGGTTGCCAGCTTGTTGGTCGGCAGGTAACCGGTAATGCGAACGATGGTGTTCTGGGCTTCCGGGCCGGTGATCCATTTCAGGTACTTCCAGGCAGCGTCCTGCTTGGCCTTTTCCTGGGTCAGGATAACGGCAGAGTTACCACCGGTCGGAACGCCGCCCTTTTCCTTGTTGTCGAGCGGGAAGGTCGCGGTCTTCAGCTTGAAGCGGTCACCGACCAGACCCTGGATCGTCTGAACATGCGCAGGCGTCGAGAAGATGAAACCGGTGAGGCCTGCACCGAACTGCTGGCGCGACTGATCCCAGTCGAGCAGGTTCTGGCCGCCTTCGGTGACGAACTGGCGGGTCATTTTCAGGGCGTTGAGGCCGATCTCGTTGTCGAAGCCAACGGTCTTGGCCTTCTCGTCAACGAGCTTGCCGCCCTGTTCGACGATGAGCGCCTGCCATAACCAGTCATCCGGCCAGCCGTTGATGTCGTAGCTCATGCCGGCGAACTTGGGGTCGAGAGCCTTGATCTTCTTTGCGAGAGCAATGAGTTCCGCAAAGGTGGTCGGCATCTTATCCGGGTCGCCGCCAGCCTTGGTGACGAGGTCGGCGTTGATGTAGATGATCGGCGAGGAAGCGTTGACCGGCAGGCCGTACTGCTTGCCGTCGATCTGGCCGAGGGCGGCCATCTTCGGGCTGTAGTTCTTGTCGAGGAAGGCTTGACCGCCTTCAGCCTGGATGAACGGGCCGAGATCGGTGATCTGGTTGCGCGGTGCGAGCGTGTGAACGAGTTCCGCTGTCAGGTTGTAACCCGAGAAATATACGTCTGGCAGATTGCCAGTGACGGCGGAGCGCAGAACCTGCTGCTGGCCTTCATTGTAACCGGCGGCCGGAGCGAGGAAGTTGATCTTCACGTCCGGGTTCTTCTTCATGAATTCATCGGCCAGCGGCTGATGGAACTTGGTGAAGCCCGGCAGGTTGTAAAGAACGTTGAGCGTGATTTCATTGGCGAGAACCGGCTGAGCGAGGCCCGCAAAAGCCATGCCAAGAGCCAGACCGCCCATCACGGCGCGTCGGTTGAGTTTCATGTCAATCTCCAGAAAGGTTGGGAGGAGGAAGTCTGAACGGCGTCACTTGACGCCGGTCATGGTAATACCGGCGATGAAATGCCGCCGTGCGAGGAGGAAGCACAGCACCATCGGCGCGGTAATCAGTGTGGCGCCCGCCATCAGCGCACCGTAATTCGCACCGGATTCGACATCGGCGAAGAACATCATGCCAAGCGGCGGCGAGGCCAGATTGGTGTCGGAGACCACGATCATCGGCCAATAAAGGTCGTTCCAGTGGGCAACGAGCGAGAAGACTGAAAAAGCGGCGAGCGAGGGCAGCGAGCCGCGCAGAACCAGCCCCCAGCAGATCTCCATTTCCGAGAAACCATCCATGCGCGCCGCCTCGATGATTTCGTCCGGGTAACTGCGGAAGGACTGGTTGAACAGGAAGATGGCGAAGACCGAGATGAAGAACGGCATCATCATTGCGAAGTAGGTGTTCAACATCTCCGTTTTCGCCAGACCGACAAAAAGCGGAAGCGCAAGAGCCTGAATTGGAACGCAGAGTGCGGCGATGACGAGGCCCAGGAGAAGCTTGCGGCCCGGAAACCGGAGCTTCGCCAGCGCATAGGCCGCGGGAACCGATGTCAGGACCTGCACGATGAGGATGCCGAAGCAGACGATGACGCCGTTCAGCATGAAACGTGCCATCGGCACCTGCCCGGCCGCCCGGGCATAATTGTCGACCGCATCGAATTTATCGGGGATCGGCCACAGGGAGACGTTGAATATTTCTGCTGGCGAGCGGATCGACGTCAGTATCATCCAGTAGAACGGCAGGAGCATCACGAATGCGCCGAGGGCGAGCACGAGATGCGGAAGATATTTACGGAGCGCGGCCATCAGTAGTGCACCTTCCGGTCCATATGCAGCGTCTGGCCAATCGACAGGACCAGCACGATCGCGAGGAAGATAATGGTCAGCGCCGCCGCATAACCCGTGTTCGAATATTCGAAACCCTCAAGATAGAGATCGAACAGCAGTGTTTCGGAACCGGAGCGGCCCTTGGTCAGCACGGCGACCGTCTCGAACACCTTGAAAGCCGAGATCGAGGTGGTGACCACAACGAACATCGTCGTTGGCCCAAGCATCGGCCATGTCACCGTCAGGAACCGGTCGATCGGGTTTTTCGCGCCATCGAGCCGTACCGCTTCGTGCAAATCCTTGGAGATGGCGGTAAGGCCCGCGAGGAACAGCACCATGTTGAAGCCCAGAATCTGCCAGACACCCATCAACGCCATGGTGGGAATGAGCAGAACGGGATTGGAGAGGAACGCGACGGGTTCGAAGCCCAGCCACTTGATCGCCGCATTCACCGGCCCAAGCGAAGGGTGCAGCAGAAATTGCCACACCGTTGCCATGGCGACGAGCGTTGCAGTGACCGGAAGGAAATAGGCCACTTCCCAAAAAGCGCGGCTACGCTTGCGATTATAAACGAGCAGGGCTACGCCGAGTGCCAGAAATACGCCAAAGGGGATGACGATGGCCGCATAAATGGCCGTATTCGTCAGCGCGCGCAAAAAGACCGGATCCTCAAAAGCCTTGACGAAATTCCCGATGCCGACGAATTGCGTGGAGAGCGCGCCAAGCTGGTAATCGGTGACGGAAAAACCCGCCAGAACGAGCATGGGAATGATATAGATCGCCAGAAGCAGGAGGCTCGCCGGCGCGGCAAACATGAGGCCGCGCCAGATCATGCGCCGGTCCGCCTTCGACAGGCGTCGCCGGGCCTTTGCAGGCGTGGGCGTGGAGAAATCGGCCGCCGTCATGCCGGCACCCGTTCACGCACCGTCGTCTTGCGGCGCAGGCCGTCGGCGGCGAAAAGATGGGCACGTTCCGGCGCAAAACCAAGGTTCATCACGCCATCCGCGTCAGCGCCCAGCACCTCTCCAGCGCCCTGGCGCAGGGTGACGGCCACCGTCTCATCGCTCAGAAGGCGGCAGCTGACGAAACGGTCAGCGCCATGGGTTTCGTTGCGCACCACCCGCACCGCGAAACCTTCGGCACCTGGGCGCAAGTCTTCGGCGCGAAGGCCGAGCGTTGCCGGACCGGCATCGCGGCCAGAAGCATCGAGGCCAAGATCGCGTCCGAACGCCGTAACCTTGCCCTGTGCATCGATTTCGACCGGCAGCAGATTGATCGACGGCGTGCCGATAAAACGCGCGACCGTCAGCGTCGCCGGCTTTCGGTAAAGTTCATCCGGCGTGCCGAGCTGTTCGATGCGGCCTTCCGACATCAGCGCGATGCGGTCGGACATGGTCATGGCCTCGATCTGGTCGTGGGTAACGTAGATGAAGGTTGCTCCCAGCCGGCGATGCAGGCCAGCCAGCTCCTCACGCATATGGGCGCGAAGCTTCGCATCGAGATTGGAAAGCGGCTCGTCCATCAGAAAGGCGGCGGGGGAGCGCACCAGTGCCCGGGCAAGCGCCACACGCTGGCGCTGGCCACCGGAAAGCTGCGCCGGCTTGCGGTCCAGCAGATGCGCGATCTGCAGGGTCTCTGCCGCCTGTTCGACGGCGGCATCGATCTGCCTGAGCGTTTCGGCCGGGGCCACAAACCGCCCGATCAACGGCAGGCGCGCTGCAAAGGGCAGACGTCGCATCCTGAGCGGCGTTGCGATGTTCTGGCGCACGTTCATATGCGGATAAAGGGCGTAAGACTGGAACACCATCGCCAGATTGCGGTCACTCGGATCGAGTTCCGTCACATCCTGACCACCGATCGAGACCGAGCCGCGATCGGGCGTTTCCAGCCCTGCAATGATGCGCAGAAGCGTGGACTTGCCGCAACCCGACATGCCGACGAGGGATAGGAATTCACCGGGACGGATGGAGAGTTCGATCTCTTTCAGAACATCGTCAGCCCCGAAGCCTTTGCCGATACCCGAAAGTTCAAGTGATTGTGGCGTCATTCTGCGCTCCTTTTCTGGAGCGCATATGCTTATATTGTATGACAATATGACGAAGGTTTGCAGAAAGTTCGGTGACACCGGAAAGCCCGATAATCCCGGCTCATCGCCAGGCCCTGCAATACCGGCCTTCATAAAAATCCACTAATATGAGGGGGTAATCCGAATATACGGATTCAAGACCTGTTCGACGGCCATGGCTGCACCAGCAGGCGAAGTCTCACGCGGCAGCCAGAATCACATGGGCCTGAATTTTGGCGGCGACCTCGCCGTTGCCGTGCCTGGCTTCAATCCGGGATGCGGCACACGCCGTCGCCGCCTCCAGTTTTCCCGGCGCCCTGGCTTCGATTTCAGTGCGAAGAACCGTTCCCTGACAATAGGCCATGGCGGGAATACGCGGTGACAGTGCACGGCTTTGCGCCGCTATCGTCTCAATCACCACGCGGGAAAAGCCCGCAATTTCCAACTCCGCGCGGATCAGCGCCGTATCGTGATAGCCGTGCGGAGTGCGGGCCATGAAGCGTGGCGGATCGTCGGGAAACAGACCGGCAAGGGCGTTCGTCACATCATTCGCGAAGTCATTCTCCTCAATGCGGTCCCACACGTTCAATAAATAATGTCCGCCGGGCTTCAACACCCTCTTTGCTTCGCGATAGGCAGTCAGACGGTCGGTGAAAAACATCGCGCCGAACTGACAGAAAACGAGATCGAAACTCGCGTCTTCAAACGGCAGTGCCTGAGCATCCACCTGCCGCCAATCAATACGATCGTCAGGCGCCTGTCGCGCCGCTGCAAAATCAAGCATCGGCTGATTGAGGTCGGTCACGACATAATGTGCGGCGGGCGGCAATCTGGGCGCCAGTTCGCGGGTGACAACCCCGGTCCCCGCAGCGATTTCCAGCACATCGATCGGCATCAATGACGCCGCTCTCCGTGCCAGATCACGGGCGAAGGGCTCGAAAATCAACGGCACCATGTAACGGTCGTAGTTTTCCGGAATAGAGCCTGCAAATACCTGGTCAGTTTCCAACATGGCTTTCACCTGAGGCCAGCTAATGACCGGATGATTTTAGCACATATTGGCGACGTTCGGAGTCTGTTCGACCTTGTGGGTTTTCAAGAGGACAACAGAAATGTCGACATTGAACCGCATTGCAAAACGGGAGCCCGCAAGGCGTTGTATTTGATTTTTCGTGAGAAGAGAAATGGCGCACCCGAAGAGATTCGAACTCCTGACCCCCAGATTCGTAGTCTGGTGCTCTATCCAGCTGAGCTACGGGTGCGTGCCGTTCCGGTCGTTTCCGGTGGCGTGGCGATCCTCTAAAACGTCCTCATTCCGATTGCAAGCGATTTCGTTTCGAAATTGTCATTTTTCCGCAGCAATTCATTTATCCCATTGATTATAAAAGATATTCCATAAGGGTTGTTTTTGAGTGACCCCGTGTCACGCATTTTCAGGCTGATATGGTGATTGCATCGGGCCGTCCGCGAGCGGGATTCTCAGGCGGTTCTGGCCGCATGTACGGAAGCTGCACGATCGGCGATCTCTATGCGGAACTGGGTTCCTGGGCCCGGCTTTTCAACAAGCGCGATCGTGCCGCCATGGGCAAGCACCAGTTCCCGCGCAATCACGAGCCCGAGGCCGGTGCCACCGGAACGGGCCGAGCCCCTGAAAGCGGAGAACAGGTTCTCCTTTGCCTTGCGCGGCATTCCCGGCCCGTTGTCGTCTATGACGATGCTGACGACGCTGCCGGCCCTCTGGGCCGAAATTGAAAGATGCCGGGGTGCCGCACTCGCGACATCCGATTGCAGGGCCTGAACGGCGTTGCGACAGAGATTATGGATCACCCGGAAAAGCTGCTCGGCATCGGCATCAACCGTCAGATCGGTAGGCACACTGTCGTGGAACTCGATACCGCTTTCCGGCTCGAGCGCCAGAATATCGCGTACATCGCGCACCAGAAGGCTCAGGTGAACCGTCTTGCGTTTCGGCGCGCCTTCCGTCGCCTGCCCATAGGCCAGAACTTCGCCCGTATAGGCCACCGCACGGTCGATGGTGCGCAGCAGCTTTGGCGCGAAACTTCTCACCATCGGGTCCTTTGCATCCACCAGGCGGTCCGACATCAGCTGCGCGGATGACAGAATGTTGCGCATGTCATGATTGATCTTTGAAACGGCAAGGCCAAGATCCACGAGGTTCTTCTGTTGCCTGAGCGTTTTCTGCAACTCGGTCTGCATGTCGGCCAGATGGCGGCCAGCAACCGCCAGTTCATCGGTCCCGTCCTCGGCGACGAAAATCCGTTCCGGATTGCCGGGGTCTTCGGAGAAATGCTGCATGCCGAGCGTCAGGCGGCGAATGGGTCGGATCATGATGCGGTTGATGGAGACGAAAATGAGCCCGGCGGTGATTAGTGACAGGACGATGGAAATCAGGAAGACGTTGCGGGCATAGGCAAGCATCGCCGCCCGCAGCTTGTTTTCGCCCAACACCAGTTCGATGATGGTGTCGCTGTCACCGACAACGTCGAAAACCCGGATGACGCGGTTGCCGCCGAACAGCAATGTGGAGAAGGCATCCCGCACCGCCGCCAGCTGCGAGACATCGGAAAGATCATATTGCTCATCCACGCCGGGCGGCGTTTCGGCCACGGCGAGGAGGCGCGAGGTGCCGTCCTTGCGCAGAGCGATGAGCTTCGCCCCGGTCGCCATCAGCGTGTCGTTCTGCACGCTTCGCGGCAATTCCGCCTGCAAGCCGTCAATTACCGCACCGGCAGCGGCTGCCGTGTTCAGACGATCGCGCAGCCAGGAAAGGCGCATGTTGGCGACCGAAGGCACGAAGATCAGCACCTCGGCGATCATCACGAAAATGACCGTCAGCAGCAGCAGGCGTCCTGAAAGACCTGCGGTCAATCCCGGCATGCAGTGCACCGGATTGTCCTCCGTGCGGTCCAAGCTGTCTACGCCTTTAGAAAACACCGGGCCCTGATCCTGTATGCGCGCCGCCGCTTTGGTTGAACGGCTCGGTTTATATGCACGTATAATAATAGGACCTAACTGATTTTTTTCCAATGCGCTGCGAAACAAACGTTTTCATCGCAGGAAAAACAAACGCCGCCCAAAAGGGCGGCGTTCAAAACAGCGCTATTCTGACGAGAACGGGTGAACCGGGTTCAATCAGAACTCCTGCCAGTCTCCATGCGCCGGCGCAGCGGCCGACTGGGCATTAAGCGCACGGCCAACGCTGTTCATCAATTTACGGGCCGGCGAGGCAACCGCCGCCGTTCTGCCGGAAACCGCCACGGGCCGCATCGGCTGTTCCGCGCGGGGCCGGGCGTGGACCTCCTCGACGCCCACCTTGAAGCGCGCCACCAGCGTCACAAGATGATCCGCCTCGCCGCTCAGCTTGTGGGTCGCAGCCGATGTCTCCTCGACCATGGCGGCATTGCGCTGCGTCACCTGGTCCATCTGGTTGATCGCCGTGTTCACTTCGTGCAGTCCGGTGGACTGTTCCCGCGCAGCGGTAGCAATCGAATGGATGTGATCGTTGATCGCCAGGACGCGCGTCTCGATCTCACTCAATGCGCTGCCGGTTTTTTGCACCAGCGATACGCCCCGGCCGACTTCTTCGCCGGATTTGGTGATCAGCGCCTTGATGTCCTTCGCGGCCGTTGCCGAGCGTTGCGCCAGCTCACGCACTTCCTGCGCGACGACGGCAAAGCCCTTGCCCGCTTCGCCTGCACGCGCCGCCTCGACGCCCGCATTCAGCGCCAGAAGGTTGGTCTGGAAGGCGATCTCGTCAATGACATTGATGATCTGGCTGATTTCACGCGACGCATGCTCGATGCGATCCATGGCGGAGACGGCATCGCGCACGACATTGGCGGATTCCTCCGTCTTCTGCTTGGTCTCGGCCACCATGGTGCTGGCTTCCTGCGCACGATCGGTCGAATTGCGAACGACGGCGGTGATCTCGTCCAGAGCGGCGGAGGTTTCCTCCAGGGCTGCGGCCTGCTGTTCCGTTCGCTTCGACAGATCGTCGGCCGCCGAGCGCAATTCATTCGCATTGCCGCTGATGCCTTCCGTGCTGCTGCGCACTTCCCGCATCGTTTCGCGCAGCTTGGCGAGTGTCTCGTTGACGTTGGCCTGCAGTTCGGCGAACACACCGCGGAACTCGCCATCCATCCTTTCCGTCAGATCACCCCGAGCCAGCCCTTCGATGACGCGGCTGGTCTCGGAGACGCCGTTATCCACACCGGTTAGCAGGGCATTGATGGTCGCGGCGAAACGATTGAGGTTTTCATCGCCGTAATCCTTGTTGATGCGGCGGCTGAAATCACCGCCCGCCGCCGCGTCGACGACAACGGCCATGCCGGCCTGCAGATCATCGCTCTTGGCGCGCATGGCGGCTTCCTGCGCATTCATGCGACGCATCTCGCGCCCATTCTTCTTGAAGACCTCGACGGCCGCCGCCATTTCGCCGATCTCATCCTTCTGGCCGAGATAAGGCACGTCCACGTCCAGATTTCCGTCCGCAACGGCATTCATCACTTCCGAAACCTTGCGGATCGGCGCGCTCAGCTGCCGCGCTCCGATATAAAGACCGAACGCCGCGCCGGCCAATATGCCGCTGCCCGTGACGATGATGACCAGCCAGAACGTTGTCGTCACGAACCCGTCGATGCCCACCTTGACGGCTTCAAGCCCGGCAATGTCATTTTTCACGACGGCATCGATTTCTGCCTGATAGGCCTTGCGGTTGGCCCGGTTCGCCTCATTGTTGCCCTGCTGGTTGGCGGCCTGCGGACCGACCTCGCGTGCAAGCCGCGCCGTTTCCAGACGGAAGGTCTTGAACTCCTTGAAGCGGCTGGAGAGGTTGTCGAAGGCCGTCTTCTGTTCCGCCGGAACGAGAGGGGTCCACGTCGCGATCAGCTTCTCCATGGCGTCGAGATTCTTGACGATGCCATCGGCAAAAGGTGCCGCCTTCTCGATATCGGGAGCAGCGTAAATACCGCGCGCTTCCATCACGACGGCGGTGACAAGACGGTTGAGCGCCTCGCCTTTATAGGCGCGCTCCGCAGCCTTTTCATACCCAACCGTGCGCACCTGGAATTCGCTGACCGCATAGATGGACAGCCCGCCAATGGTACAGGCCACGAGGCTCATCAGCCCAACAAGAAGATTGATACGACCGCGAATTCTCAATTTCGTTCCCCCAACAAAAGCCAGCCGCGCGATAGAAAATGGGAAGCTGGCATAACTTTTCGCATCACAACATTTATCAATGCTGCGTTAAGAAAGAATTTCGGATTTTACCGATTGTACGCGGGAATCAGCATCTATCGCCGGTCAACGGGGAACATGGCCGCGCGTTTTCCGCAAAAGGTGAAGTGCGAAAACCCCTTCGGCAATTGACTTTGCTCGGCCTATGCCCTTATAAGCCGCGCACGCTCGGCCATTGAAAGCTCGCCCAGGCGGGGTTAGCCGTGCAAAAAACGAAACGCTCTTGCAAATAGTTGCAAATTCAAGAAGGGCCGCACACCGCGGTATTAAATAAATGTCGAAGCGTACCTACCAACCGTCCAAGCTTGTTCGCAAGCGTCGTCATGGTTTCCGTGCCCGCATGGCTACCGCTGGCGGCCGCAAGGTTCTCGCAGCCCGCCGTGCGCGCGGCCGCGCACGTCTGTCGGCTTAATCGCCGCCTCTGTGACCCGATGAAAGTCGCGGGCACGTGAGTGAGACAAAAAAACGACCCGGCCGGCTTAAAAACCGGTCGGAGTTCCTTGCCGTTCAGGCGGGGGAAAAACGGCGGGGGAGCACCTTTCTTCTGGAAGTGCTTGACCGAAAGACCCCGGAGACCGAACCTCGGGTCGGTTTTACCGTAACAAAAAGACAAGGCAACGCGGTCGAGCGAAATCGCATGCGCCGCCGTCTCAAGGAAGCCGTCAGGCTTTCTGCCGGATTCGCAATGAAGCCCGGCCATGACTATGTGATTGTCGCCCGCAGGGATGTGCTCGATACGGCATTCCCGAAAATTCAGTCTCTCCTTGCCGAGCGAATTGAAGGAACGGCGAAACCGAAACGGTCCCAGGAGACCCGCTCCAGGAAAGAATGATGGAAAAGAACCGCAATTACTTCATCGCGATAGCCCTATCGGTTGTCATCGTCCTCGCCTGGCAATTCCTGTACATGAATCCGCGCATCGAGCAGCAGCGCCGCGCCGAAGAGGCCCGCCAGGCGCAGCAGCAGACGACGCAGCAGCAGCCGGCACCGGGTGCAGCACCCGGCGTAGCCGTGGAAGGCGCACCGCCCGCATCCTCCACCCAGGCCGCCGCCACGGCGACGCGGGAAGAAGCGATCGCAAAAACCCAGCGCGTCGCCATCGACACCAACGCCATTGCCGGTTCGATCAATCTGACCGGCGCCCGTTTCGACGACATCCGGCTCAAGGACTACCATGAGACCGTTGATGACTCGAGCCCGATCATCACGCTGTTCTCGCCCTCCGACACCAAGGACGGTTACTTCACCGAACTCGGTTATGTCGCTGCACAGGAAGTCGGCGGCGTTCCCGGTCCGACGACGGTCTGGACGCTGGCAAGCGGCGACAAGCTGACGGAAACCACACCCGTCACGCTCACCTATACCAACGGCAAGGGCGTCGTTTTCTCCCGTACCGTGTCGATCGACGAGCATTACATGATCTCGGTCGCCGACAAGGTCGAGAACCCCGGGCAGGAAGCGATCTCGTTTGCCACCTATGGCCGCGTGACGCGCAACAACAAGCCGGCAATTCCCCCGGTCTTCGTTATTCACGAAGGTTTTCTGGGCGTTTCGGGCAGCGATGGCAGCCTGACGGAAGAGAAGTATAAGGATGTCGAGGAAGCGCCGGTAACGGTCGCCAAGGCAACCGGTGGCTGGCTGGGCATCACCGATAAATATTGGGCCGCGGCCATCGTTCCGCCGCAGACGACACCATTCGAAACCCGCTATTCGCATATTACCGGCAATCAGCCGAGCTATCAGGCCGACTTCAAGAGCGACCCGATGACGGTCGAACCGGGCAAGTCCATCGAGCTGAAAAGCCTTGTCTTCGCCGGTGCGAAGGAAGTGCCGCTGGTTGACCGCTACGAGACCGAATATTCCATTCCGAAGTTCGACCTTCTCATCGACTGGGGCTGGTTCTACTTCATCACCAAGCCGATGTTCAAAATGATGGATTTCTTCTTCCGTTATTTTGGTAATTTCGGCGTGGCCATCCTGCTGACCACCATCGTCGTCAAGGCTCTCTTCTTCCCGCTCGCCAGCAAGCAATATGCTTCCATGGCGAACATGAAGCGCGTGCAGCCGAAGATGGAAGAGCTGAAGGCCAAACATGGCGATGACCGCATGGCCATGCAGCAGGCGATGATGCAGCTCTACAAGGAAGAGAAGATCAACCCGGTTGCCGGCTGCTGGCCGATGCTTTTGCAGATCCCGGTCTTCTTCGCCCTCTACAAGGTCATCTACGTCACCATCGAAATGCGGCATGCACCGTTCTTCGGCTGGATCCACGACCTTTCCGCCCCCGATCCGACCTCGCTGTTCAACCTGTTCGGCCTTCTGCCCTATGACGTGCCGCACTTCCTGATGATCGGCGTCTGGCCGTTGATCATGGGCATCACCATGTTCCTGCAGATGCGCATGAACCCGACGCCGCCCGATCCGACACAGGCGATGATCTTCACCTGGATGCCGCTGATCTTCACCTTCATGCTGGCTTCCTTCCCGGCCGGTCTGGTCATCTACTGGGCATGGAACAACACGCTGTCGATCTCGCAGCAGGCCCTCATCATGAAGCGTCACGGTGCCAAGATCGAACTGTTCGACAATCTCAAAGGGCTATTCAAGCGAAAGCCGGTGCAATCGAAATGAGTGAGACCGGCCCGGCAACTGAAAAGCCCCTTTTCGGGCGCCCCTGGATATTCATTCGCGGCGTTCCCGCAATGAAGTTCCTGCCGCCCGAAGGGCCGCCGGAGATTGCCTTTGCCGGACGTTCCAACGTCGGCAAGTCCTCGCTCATCAATGCGCTGGTGGGTCACAAAGGACTTGCCCGTACGTCCAACACGCCCGGACGTACGCAGGAACTGAACTACTTCGTGCCGGAAGGTTATTCCGGTGAGGCAGGCGACCTGCCTCCGATGGCGCTGGTCGACATGCCCGGTTACGGTTATGCGCAGGCGCCCAAGGACCATGTCGACGCCTGGACGAAGCTTGTCTTCGATTATCTGCGCGGCCGCGCGACGCTGAAGCGGGTTTACGTGCTGATCGATTCCCGCCACGGCATCAAAAAGAACGACGAGGAGGTTCTGAGCCTGCTCGACAAGGCGGCCGTTTCCTACCAGGTCGTGCTGACGAAGACAGACAAGATCAAGGATGTCGGCGTTCCCCGGCTGATCAACGAAACGCTGGAGAAAATCCGCAAGCGCCCCGCCGCCTATCCGGAGGTTCTCGCCACATCCTCGGAAAAATCCTTCGGGCTGGATAGCCTGCGTGAAGAGATCGTAAGAACGGTCTCGCTCTAGGAGGCCGCAGCCTTCAAGCAATGGTGAAAAGCAGAACGGCGGTCCAGAGCATCGCCGTCAACGCCAGAAGGCGCCAGAACCGCACCGAATGCCATATCTCGGACACCATGGCCGCAAACATGCTGCCATTGCGCAACGGCTGGCCCCGGAAAGGCAGGCATGATCGGGCCGGATCACTCTCAAGCAACGCGGTGATGGTCGCTTTTTCGCGATATTCGGTTTCCGCCAGATTGTCCCGCCAGCGCCTGACCATGGCGGCAAACTGACGGTCGCGCTTGATGCGCTTGGCAAGCTCCGCCATGCTCTCCGGCGGTAGGGCACCCAGCACATATTCGCCAGCGAGCACTTCGTCCCGCAAACCGCTTTGCTTGTCTCGATCCGGTGCCGTCATAGGTCTTCAAACTCCTCGGTCGTTCAGGCCAGCATCGTTTTCACGACGCGCGACACGTCCCCGTCGCCCTGCTGAATAACCCCTCCCCTGCTCCCCACAAGGCTGGTCCGATTGGTGCTTTATGTCAATCTTATTACGCGCTCCGAGGCGACCAAAAGCAGAATTTTACTATCGGCCGACACAATAAGGCCCGGAGGTTATTTCATTCGTCGAGCACCGGCATTCACCTGTCCTTGCCAGAGCTCGGGCATGGTGAATCCGTGCCTCCTGCACTGCAAAAATCGATTCCGATTTTTGCGCCGATGCTGTAGAGCGATGCAAGGCTCTCGAGGGCCGCAACCACAGACCGAGGTTTTTAGATGACTGCTTCCGAAAGCGAAACTCAGGCGCGGCTGCTCGCACAGGCTCTGCCCTTCATGCAGAAATACGAGAACAAGACCATCGTCGTGAAATATGGCGGTCACGCCATGGGGGATTCGACGCTCGGAAAGGCTTTCGCGGAAGATATCGCCCTGTTGAAGCAGTCCGGCATCAACCCCATCGTCGTGCATGGCGGCGGCCCGCAGATCGGTGCGATGCTGACGAAGATGGGCATCGAATCGAAGTTCGAAAGCGGCCTGCGCGTCACCGACGCCAAGACCGTCGAGATCGTCGAAATGGTTCTGGCCGGCTCCATCAACAAGGAGATCGTCGCGCTCATCAACCAGACGGGCGAATGGGCCATTGGCCTTTGCGGCAAGGACGGCAACATGGTCTTCGCAGAAAAGGCGAAAAAGACCGTGATCGATCCCGATAGCAATATCGAGCGTGTTCTCGATCTTGGTTTTGTCGGTGAAGTGGTCGAAGTCGACCGCACTCTGCTTGATCTGCTCGCCAAGTCGGAGATGATCCCGGTCATCGCTCCCGTCGCTCCCGGTCGCGATGGCGCCACCTACAACATCAATGCCGACACCTTTGCCGGCGCCATCGCCGGTGCGCTCAACGCCACCCGCCTCCTGTTCCTGACCGATGTGCCGGGTGTTCTCGACAAGAACAAGGAACTCATCAAGGAACTGACCGTCTCCCAGGCGCGCGCGCTCATCAAGGACGGCACGATTTCCGGTGGCATGATCCCGAAGGTCGAGACCTGCATCGAGGCCATCAAGGCCGGCGTTCAAGGCGTGGTGATCCTCAACGGCAAGACCGCCCACTCCGTCCTTCTGGAAATCTTTACCGAAGGTGCCGGCACGCTTATCGTGCCGTGATACGGCTCCTGTCTGTGGCGGGCGGTCAAGCCTGTTCGCCACAGACGGTTTTTCAGCCGAATGCCAGCAGCGACAATACGCCCACCACGATCAGCAGGCAGCCGGAAATTTCCAGCCGATTGATCTTCTCCTTGAAGAAAAGCACGGTCGAGGCGAAGGCAAAGAGCATTTCCACCTGCGCCAGCGCCTTGACCACGGCGGCCTGTTGCAGGGTCATTGCCGTGAACCATCCGAATGACGCCGTGGCGCCGACGAAACCGACCGCAAGCGACGGTTTCCACGCCCTGGCGATGCGGGGCAGCTCGTCCCTCTCCCGCCAGACGATCCAAAGGAACATCGACAGGGTCTGCGTCACAATGACGACGACAAGGGTAAAACCGGCCTGCATCATGGCATCCGGGGCAGGCAGGCTGGGCGCCAGCGCCAGCGAGGCGGAGCGATAGGCAACCGATGAGAGGCCGAAGAACGCGCCCGAGGCCAGGCCGATGCCCGCCGTGCGGCTGAAAATGGAGGTAAGGATGGAAGCGGGTGTCACTTCCGTGCGCGCGACCGAAATCAGCATGACGCCGGCCACTGAAACGGCGATGGCCACCAACGTTCCGCTGTTGACGCTTTCTCCGACGAAAATCAGTGCAAACAGCGCCGCCTGCGCCGGTTCGGTACGGGAATAGGCCGTGCCGACCGCAAAATTGCGGAAGGAGAACAGGTGCACGAGCAGGAAGGTGGCGGCGATCTGCGCCATGGCTCCGACCATTGCCCATATTGCAAAGGACATGTTCGGCACCGGCAGCGGCCGGCCGAGCGCACCATGCAGAAAAACGAGATAAGCGACAGCAAAAGGCATTCCGAATACGAAGCGCACGAAAGTCGCGCCCGTGGTGCCCATCATGCCCTTGAGGTGCTTTTGCAGGGTCGAGCGCAGGTTCTGCAAGAACGCGCTCGCGAAGGTTATGCCTATCCAGAGTTCCATGGCATTGGCGGTATCATGGGCTGAAGGCTGCGGCCAAGCCCGATTTTCCCTTCAGTCGTCGTCTTTTCGATTTTCTTCGGCATTCGAAACGGGCATAAAGCAGCCCATGAACACAAAGCCGCAAAACCTGCCCGACGCCGCCGATTTCGCCCATGTGAGCGAATGGGTCTTCGATCTCGACAACACGCTCTATCCGCATCACGTCAATCTGTTTTCCCAGATCGATCGTAATATGACGGCCTATGTGGCGGAGCTTCTGAAACTTGATCCCGACGAAGCCCGCAAGCTGCAGAAACGCTATTATCATGACCATGGCACCACGCTTCAGGGCCTGATGATCAACTACGGCATAAGCCCCGATGAGTTTCTGGAACGCGCCCATGCCATCGATTATTCGGCGCTGAAACCGCATCCGGAACTTGGCGAGGCGATAAAGGCCTTGCCGGGCCGCAAGTTCATCCTGACCAATGGCAGCGTCAAACATGCGCAGGCAGCCGCCGGTGCGCTCGGCATTCTCGATCATTTCGAGGATATTTTCGACATTGTCGCCGCGAATTATCTACCGAAGCCGGCCAGCGCGACCTACGAGAAATTCGCAGCGCTTGCGAAGCTCGATACGAAAAAAGCCGCCATGTTCGAGGACCTGCCGCGCAATCTCGCGGCACCCAAGGCGCTTGGCATGAAGACCGTTCTTCTCGTTCCCTCCAATCTCGAGGGCGTCATCATGGAACGCTGGGAGATTCCCGCCGAGACGGATGCGCATATCGATTATATCACCGACGATCTGACCGGCTTTCTGACCAGAACGATCCCGCGCTGACAACATTACCGAAGCTTCATCCACCTTACCGATGTTTAAGTGGTGGGGCGCGGTCGACGTCATTATCTTTTTCTCAGGGACACCAAAGAAAGGTAATGACGATGACCACACGAAAAATCGCCCTCTCTGCTCTTGGCGCAGCCCTTCTGGTCGGCACGGCCGCAACGGCAGGTTTTGCCGCCCCGCCTGCGCCGGGCAAAGGCCATGGCGAGCGCATGCCCATTCGCCAGGAAGCGGCCTTCGTTCACCTCCTGAAGGTTGCCGACACCAACAAGGACGGCAAGATTTCCAAGGAGGAATTCGCCGCACGTCAGGACGCACTCTTCACCGAGATCGACAAGGACAAGGACGGCTCGATCACGCCGAAGGAAATGCGCGAATATCGTCAGGCAAAGATGGAGGCCTTCCGCGCCGCCAATCCGCGCCCCGAGCGTGAGGAAGCCAAAGCCGAAGACGGCAAGGCCCCTGAAGGCAAGCGCGCCGAAAGACATGCCGAACGCGAACATGGCGGCCGTTTCGGCCATCAGGGCTGGAGCAAGCATGGCGGCAAGGGCGCCGGCTACGCGCTGATCCGCTGGGCCGATACTGACGAGAACGGCCAGGTCAGCAAGGCCGAATTCACCGCAGCCGGTGAAAAAATGTTCGAACGGCTGGACAAGAACAAGGACGGCGTCATCTCGATCGACGATATGCCCGACCGCCCATTCCTCTGATCCGCTAAAGAAAAAGCCCGCTCAAAAGCGGGCTTTTTTCTTCAATGCAGGCTGACGGTCGTAAGATCGTCTTCAGCAGCCTTGAAAAACGTACTGGACCGGTTGTCCGTCAGGAGGATCGGCGTACCATCCGCACCGAACAGCGCCCACAGATCCAGTTGCGGATCGAGATCAGGCGCCTCCGGGAAACAGCGGCTGACGTCTTCCGCACGGATCTTGCGGATATAACCCACTTCGCCCTCACCGATATGGGCGAGCTGTGATCGGGTGAGACGCGCATGCGCTTCTTTTAAAAGCATATTTCAGCCTCCTTCTTCACGCCGAGCGATTCATGTCCGATTCCGGCGTTCACGTTCTACTCTGAGACGGAAATATTAATTTTCTTTACCACGTTCGAAATTTCAGGCCGGACGAGATCGATGGAGAGAAGGCCGTTGCGCATGCGCGCTTCCCTGACCTGCATGCCATCGGCAAGCACGAAGACCCGCTGGAACTGGCGCGCTGCGATGCCTCTATAAAGAAAATCCCGCTTTTCCTGTTCCTGCTGGCGGCCGCGAATGACGAGCTGGTTGTCGGCCGTCGTTACATCCAGATCATCCTGCGAAAACCCGGCAACCGCGATGGTGATGCGCAGCCGTTCCGGCACATCGTCACTGCCCGGCAGGCGCTCGATATTGTAGGGAGGATAGCCGTCATTGGCCTTCGCCATACGCTCCAGCGTTTTTTCCATGGCATCAAAACCCAGCAACAGCGGGTGGGTGAATGGCGTCATGCGGCTCATATCGTTTCTGTCCTTGCAACCAAGCGACGTTTCGCGGTCCCGCTTCCGGCAACCTTGCCGGTCAATCGCACCGGCTCAAACAATATGGGAAGCCAGGCAGCAATGCGCAAGACGGACACGGGCGCAAAGGAATGTGGCTTGACAAGTGAGCACCTGCCGCTCGAAAAAAGCGCTCATCTCAACGGCGGGCAAGACATGGCAGAACGCAGAAAAATCATCATCGACACGGATCCGGGCCAGGACGACGCGGCGGCAATCATGCTCGCTTTCGCAAGCCCGGAGGAAATCGAAATTCTCGGATTGTGCGCCGTCGCCGGCAACGTTCCGCTGAAACTGACCAGCCGCAACATCCGTATCATCTGCGAATTGTGCGGCCGCACCGATATTCCCGTCTATGAGGGCGCCGAGAAGCCGCTGGTGCGCAAGCCCATCACCGCCGAACATGTTCACGGCAGCACCGGCCTCGACGGCCCGGTTCTCGATGAGCCGACAATGGAAGCGCAAAAGCAGCACGCGGTCGATTTCATCATCGAAACGCTGATGCGCGAACCCGCCGGCACCGTGACGCTCTGCACGCTTGGCGCGCTGACCAATGTGGCGCTGGCTCTGCTGAAGGCACCTGAGATCGCTGACCGTATCAAGGAGCTGGTGATGATGGGCGGTGGCTTCTTCGAAGGCGGCAACATCACGCCGGCAGCGGAATTCAACATCTATGTCGATCCGCAGGCCGCCGATATCGTCTTCCGTGCAGGCATTCCAGTCGTCATGATGCCACTCGACGTCACCCATAAACTCCTGACCACCAAGGCACGCGTCAGCCGCATTCGCGACATCGGCACACGCCCGGCGATCGCCATGGCGGAAATGCTGGAATTCTTTGAACGTTTTGACATCGAGAAATACGGTTCGGACGGCGGCCCACTGCATGATCCGTCCGTCATTGCCTATCTCATCAAGCCCGAGCTGTTTCAGGGGCGTGACTGCAATGTCGAAATCGAGGTCAGTTCCGAACTGACCATGGGCATGACGGTGGTGGACTGGTGGCGCGTGACCGAGCGCTCGGCCAATGCGCGTGTGATGCGCAATGTGGATGCGGACGGTTTCTTCGAATTGCTGACCGAACGTTTCGCCCGGCTTTGACCGGAACCCGGACATAAAAAGGGCCGCTGGAAAAACGAGCGGCCCTTTTCATTCGATCGGGAGATAGCCGTCAGAATTCGGTCCAGTCATCCTGCGCGAGCGCGTTTGCGCCGCTGGTTCTTGGCTGGGCACGCGGCGCGGCGGTGCGCGCAGGTGCATGTGCCGGAGTTGGAGCGACGGGTGCGCGCATTGCCGCCGCAGTGGCGCGCAATTGCTGGCTTGAATGGCCACCGGACACGGAGAAGCCGGCGACGAGCGATTTCAGCGTTCCGGCTTCACCATTCAGCGTCACGCTGGCCGCCGTGGTTTCCTCCACCATTGCCGCATTCTGCTGGGTGACCTGGTCCATCTGGGTAACGGCGGAATTGATCTCCTTCAGGCCCACGGCCTGCTCGCTGGCGGAGGCGGAAATCTGCCTGATCAGCTGGTTGATCTGCAAGACCTGGTCGGCGATGTTCTTCATCGTCTCACCGGCCTTGCCAACCAGCTGAACGCCTTCGCCAACCTGCCTTGCCGAGGTATTGATCAGGCCCTTGATCTCCTTGGCCGCATTGGCGGAGCGTTGCGCCAGTTCGCGTACTTCCTGCGCGACAACGGCAAAGCCCTTGCCCGCATCGCCCGCGCGGGCGGCTTCCACACCGGCATTCAGCGCCAGGAGATTGGTCTGGAAGGCGATCTCGTCGATGACGCCGATAATGCGGGAGATTTCCGCCGAGGATTGCGCGATGCCCTCCATGGAATTCACGGCCTGCTGCACGACCTCACCCGACTTGCCGGCGTCATCACAGGCATGGCTGACAGCGCCGGCCGCCTGTGCGGCATTTTCCGCGCTGGAATTGACCTGCGCAGTCAGCTCATTAAGCGCGGCTGCGGTTTCTTCCAGACTTGCGGCCTGCTGTTCCGTGCGGTGCGAAAGATCGCTGGCGGCCCGGGTGATCTCACCGGTGCCGTTGCCGATGCTGACAACCGTTGCATTCACCGTGGAGACGGTTTCCTCGAGGCTGGCGAGCGCCGAATTGAAATCATCACGGAGCTTAGCATATTCACCGGGGAACTCGTCGTTGATCCGGTAGGTCAGATTGCCCTGCGAAAGCGCGTTGAGGCCTGAACCGAGCACACTGACGATGTGCTGCTGCATGCGGCTGTTTTCACTGCGTTCGGATTCCGACCGCTGGCGCGCCGTTTCGGCATTGCCGCGCTGGACTGCAGCCTCGGCCTCCATTTCACGAATGCCGGCGAGCTTTGCACGGAAGCCTTCCAGTGCGGTCGCCACAGCACCCGTTTCATCCCTGCGGTCCTGCCCGGACACCGGCGCGTCGTAACGGCCGTCGCTCAGCGTACGAACATCCGCGACCAGAGAGGCGAGCGGGCCACCGACGAAGTGACGGACGGCGAAGTAAAGGGCGGTGATGACTGCGGCGAGAATGACGATCGCGCCGATGATCATCATGTAGGTCTGCTCTTCCACCGGAGCGTTCAGCGCCTGATGAGGAATATCGACCAGAACCACCCAAGTCGCATTGAGGCCAGGAACCGCGAAGGGGTAGACAAGACGGTTATAGGGCGCATCGGTATCGAGGCCGAGATTTTCGATGAGGCCCTGTTTGCCCGAGGTGATGGCCGCCTGAACGGTGCTCGCACCGTCTCCGTCATAGGCCTTCATGTTCTGTTCGGGCGTCGGCGGCACCAGCCATTGGCCGCCCTGCGATACCAGAGTCACGCGGCCGGTCTCGAAAGGATGCAGCGCCTGCAGCTTCTGCGACAGCGAGGCCAGCGAAATATCAACGCCTGCCACGCCGATCATCTTACCATCCGACATGACGGGATAGGCAAGCGAAGTCATGGTGGTGGGCACTTCCGTGCCTTCGGCGAGATAGGGCTGGGTGATCGCGCCCTTGCCGGATTTGGAGGCGAGCGCATACCATTCCGCCGCATAGTCGTTCTTGAAGGTCGAGAACTGAATGTCGCCCTTCTGGGTCTTCGACCAGTAGGGTGCGAAGGCGCCGTTTTCATTGGTGCCGAGATCGAGCCTGCCGGCGATCTCCTTGCTCTGTCCGTCGAAAAGGCCGAGCTGCTCGCAGAACCAGCTTCCGAAAGCGAAGGTGTTCTGCTCGACATTGGCCTTGAGGATGTTGACGATGCCGGGGCGATCCATCGATTTCGCCTGATGCGCGCGACCGATGACGCCGGCCATGGAGCGCGCGGCGCTGCCGAGTTCGCCCACATCGGCGGCGATGACGTTGGCGATGGCGCGTGCCTCGGTATTGGCCTGATCCATGGTCAGCGCGTGGACGCGCTCGCTGGTCTGGGAAATAAGGAAGGAATTCGATGCGACGAGAACCGTGGTGATGGCACAGCCGGTTACGAGGATCAGCTTGGTCGCAAGCGACTTCACTTTGAAATTGAACATTTTGGCCTCGATCAAATCGCCAGTCAGAACGACTGACGTCAACGGATGATTAATCTCCGTCATGGAGGCCCGCCCGTGTGGGCAGTGCGCTGCAGCGCGACGAGGGAAAACTAGAATATCTTTGCTAATTAAGCCCTAAAACCGCCGCGCCGCATCAAGCTAAAATTCAATGTTCATAATGTTCGGAAATGATGCGCCACGCATCATCGGCCGTTTCAGCGAAATTCAGGAGATTCATATCCTCCGGCGCAATGGTGCCGAAATCCGCCAGAAACTCGAAATTGATCACGGATCGCCAGAATTTCTCGCCGAACAGGATGAGCGGAATGGGCTCCATGCGCTTCGTCTGGATCAGGGTCAGCGCTTCGAAAAGTTCATCGAGCGTGCCGAAACCGCCGGGGAAAATCACCACGGCCTTTGCCCGCATGAGGAAATGCATCTTGCGGATGGCGAAATAGTGGAAATTGAAGCTCAGTTCCGGCGTGACATAGGGGTTGGGGGCCTGCTCGTGCGGCAGCACGATGTTGAGGCCGATTGACGGGCCTCCCGCATCGGCAGCGCCGCGATTGCCCGCTTCCATGACGCCTGGACCGCCACCGGTGACCACGACATATTCGAGGTGATCGGATTTCGCGGCATATTCGGTGCAAAGCCGGGCGAACTTGCGCGCCTCGTCATAATAGACCGAGGATTGCTCCAGATTGCGCTTCTGCGTCTCGTTACGCGCCGCCCAAGCCTCGCCGCCCGGTTCAGGAATACGGGCGCCGCCGAACATGACGACGGTGGATTTGATCCCGCGCTCCGTCAGCGCCATTTCCGTTTTCAGAAGTTCCAATTGAAGTCTGATGGGGCGCAACTCCTCGCGGCAGAGAAAATCCATGTCCACATAGGCAAGCCTGTAGGACGGGGAATCCGACTGCGGCGTCTTTTGAACGACTTCGGCCTGCTGCTTGTCGACGGCACTGCGTTTCAAGGGGTCCCAAACCCCGTCCTTGCGCCGCAACTTGCCGTTTTTCAGTCGTGTCATTTCCATGCCTTTCGTCTGACGCGCCAAATCACCCAAATCACATTGACGCCTTTCCAACACTCCCTTAGATCAAATGGCCAAAGCCTTCCAGCGGCGCGGGACCATCCGTGACCACGAACACACGCGACTTTAAGGAATTTTCCATGAGCCTTACGGATCTCACCTCCCTCGAAACCATCATCGAAACCGCCTTCGACAACCGCGACGGTGTGAACGTATCGACGAAGGGCGAGGTTCGCGACGCGGTGGACACATCTCTTCAACTTCTCGACAGCGGCAAGGTTCGCGTGGCCGAGAAGCAGGCGGATGGAAACTGGAAGGTGAACCAGTGGCTGAAAAAGGCCGTGCTCCTCTCCTTCCGTCTGAACGATATGGAGATCGTGACCGGCGGACCGGGCGAATCTACCTGGTGGGACAAGGTGCCATCGAAGTTCGAAAACTGGGGCGAAAACCAGTTCCGCGCCGCCGGCTTCCGCGCCGTGCCGAACGCGGTGGTGCGCCGCTCCGCCTATGTGGCCAAGAACGTGGTGCTGATGCCGTCCTTCGTCAATCTCGGCGCTTATGTCGATGAAGGCACGATGGTCGACACCTGGGCGACGGTCGGTTCCTGTGCGCAGATCGGCAAGAACGTCCACCTTTCGGGCGGCGTCGGTATTGGCGGCGTTCTGGAGCCGCTTCAGGCCGGCCCGACCATCATCGAGGATAATTGCTTCATCGGCGCCCGTTCGGAAGTCGTCGAAGGCTGCATCGTGCGCGAAGGCGCCGTTCTCGGCATGGGCGTCTTCATCGGCAAGTCCACCAAGATCGTCGACCGCGCCACCGGCGAGATCACCTATGGCGAAGTGCCGCCCTATTCCGTCGTCGTTGCCGGCACCATGCCGGGCAAGCCTTTCCCGAACGGCGAGCCGGGCCCGAGCCTCTATTGCGCCGTCATCGTCAAGCGCGTCGATGAAAAGACCCGCTCCAAGACCGGTATCAACGAGCTTCTGCGCGACTGATAAAAGCGACTGCCATGACCACGACCGATCCCGTTGCCAATCTCGCCGCCCTCATCCGTTGCCCCTCGGTGACGCCCGCCGAAGGCGGTGCGCTATCGCTGCTCGACACCCTGCTTTCACCGCTTGGCTTTGTGGTGGAAAAAATGCTGGCGACGGAAGCGGGAACGCCTGACGTGGAAAACCTCTATGCCCGGCTCGGCACGGAAGGTCCGCATCTGATGTTTGCGGGCCACACGGACGTCGTGCCGGTGGGCGACGAGGCCGCATGGAGCCATCCGCCCTTTGCGGCCGAGATTGCTGACGGCGAGATGTTCGGCCGGGGTGCCGTGGACATGAAGGGCGGCATTGCCTGCTTTATCGCCGCCATTGCCCGCCATATCGAGAAACATGGCAAACCGAAGGGTTCGGTGTCGTTCCTGATCACCGGCGATGAGGAAGGTCCGTCGATCAACGGCACCTCAAAGCTGCTGGAATGGGCTGCAGCCAAAGGCGAAACCTGGGACGCCTGCGTGGTGGGCGAGCCGACCAATCCCGACCAGCTGGGTGACATGATCAAGATCGGCCGCCGTGGATCGCTTTCCGGCCGCATCACCGTGCACGGCGTGCAGGGGCATGCCGCCTATCCGCATCTCGCCGACAATCCCATTCGCGGACTGCTACAGCTGACCCATGCGCTGATGCATCCGCCCTTCGATAACGGTACGGATAATTTCCAGCCCTCCAATCTGGAAGTGACGACCGTCGACACCGGCAACGCCGCCACCAATGTGATCCCGGCGCGGGCGACAGCGGCTTTCAATATCCGTTTCAACGACAGCTGGACGGCCGAAAGCCTGCGAGCGGAAATCATCCGTCGCCTCGATGCCGCCGCAGCGGACGGCGAGCTGCGCCCAGACCGCAGCCCGGTGAAATACGACATCGTCTGGGCCGACCGCCCGGCCCATGTTTTCCTGACACGGAACAATGCCCTCATCTCGTCGCTTTCCGGCGCTGTGGAGGCCGTGACAGGCAAGGAGCCCCGGCTTTCGACCACGGGCGGCACATCGGATGCGCGCTTCATCAAGGATTATTGCCCGGTGGTAGAATTCGGCCTCGTCGGGCAGACCATGCATATGGTCGATGAGCGCGTGGCGGTTGCCGATCTCGAGACGCTGACCCGCATTTACGAAACCTTTATCGAACGCTGGTTCGCCCATGCCGACGGCAAGTGAAATAAGGCTCTATCTGAAGGGCCTGTGGCTTCTGCTGCTCGGCGACCATGCCGGCGCGCGTTACCTGGACCTGTCCGAACGCGGCATGTGGCGATCTTTCTATTCGGCCCTGTGGTGCCTGCCCGCCATGCTGGTTTCCTGGCTGTGGCTGCGCGCTGCCTTCCTGGCCAGCTATCCGCCCGGCACCGGAACAGGCTTCATCTTCTTTTTCCGCCTGGCGATGGTCGAGGCCATATGCTGGATCGTGCCGCTGCTGTTGATCGGCATGCTGCTGTTCGCCTTCGGCGCAAGGGAAAAATTCGCACCGCTGGTCACCACCATGAACTGGCTGTCGCTGCCGTTTTACTATGCCTATGCCGTTCTGATCCTGATTGCATTCTTCCTGCCGCCTTTGCAGGGGTTGATCGCCATTCTCTGGCTGGCGCTGCTTTTGTCGCTGGTCTTTGCCTTTTCGCGCATTGTGCGGTTCTTCATCCGCGACCAGTCGCTGCTTGTCTCGGCAATCGTCATGACGCTGCTGGTGCCGGGGATGCTGCTATCGGAAGCGCTGCAGCGTTTTCTCGGCGTTTATCCGGCCTGAGACTCAGGGCGACCTTTCGGGTCAGTCCATATCTTCCGTGATTTCAACTGCGGAGTGACGGCGTGGCGGAATGACGTCGGGATAATCGACCTGCATGAAATAAAGACCGTCCGGCGGTGCGACGGGGCCGCAGGCCTTGCGATCCCGCGCTTCCAGTGCGGCGCGCACATCCTCCGGCGTCATCGTGCCTTCACCCGCCAGTTTCAGCGTGCCCGCAAAAGAACGGATCTGATTATGTAGGAAGCTCTGCGCCGTCGCCCGTATCTCGATGAGATCGCCGGTGCGGGTCACATCCAGCCGGTCGAGCGTCCGGACCGGGCTGTTCGCCTGACAATGGACCGAGCGGAAGGTGGTGAAATCGTGCCGGCCGACGAGCATCTGGGCGGCTTCATGCATGCGCTCATGATCCATGTCCTTCGACACCCACCATGCACGCTTGTGCTCCAGCGCCAGCCGCGATTTGCGGCAGATAATACGATAGAGATAATGGCGACGGATGGCGGAAAAACGGGCGTCGAAATCTTCCGTCACCGCCGCCGCATCCAGAACCGAGACGGCCTCTTTTGCCATGGCGAGATGCGCGTTCACCGCGTTGCGAAGCTTGTAGGGTTCCCAGTCGCGGGCAAGATCGACGTGTATGACCTGCCCGACAGCATGTACGCCTGAATCCGTGCGGCCGGCACCGCGAATGGAAACGGTCTCGCCGGTCAGCGACCGGACGGCGGCTTCCAGAGCGCCCTGAACGGACGGCCCGTTATCCTGCCTCTGCCAGCCGTAATAAGGCGTACCGTCATATTCGACGGTCATGCGGAAACGTGGCATCAACCGAGCCTCGTTGAGGGGGGAACCGGCGTGCCGCGCACGAAATCCGCCGCCGACATCGGCTTGCCGCCCGCCTTCTGCAGACGGGTGAGCCGCACCGCGTCGCTGCCACAGGCGATGGTCAGGGCATCGTCAAGCACTGCGCCCGCTTCTCCCATGCCGCTCGCCAGTTCGGAGGCCAGGACCTTCACCCGCTCCGCCTTGCCGCCGATGTACATCTCCAGCCAGGCGCCGGGAAACGGCGAGAGGCCGCGAATGTGGTTATGCACATCCTGTGCCGGCCGGGAAAAATCGATACGGGTCTCGCCCTTGTCGATCTTGGATGCGTAAACAACACCCTCTTCGGCCTGCACGGTCAGAGGAAGATCGTCCGCTTCCAGCTTGTCCATCGCCTGCCGCATCAGCCGTGCGCCGGCCAGCATCAGGCTGTCGTGCAATTCGCCGGCGGTCATGTTCTCATCGATCGCGACCCTGGCGGTCAGCGCAACAGGCCCGGTATCCAGCCCCTTTTCCATTTTCATGACCATCATGCCGGTCTCGGCATCGCCGGCCATGATCGCCCGCTGGATGGGTGCCGCGCCCCGCCAGCGCGGCAGTAGCGAGGCATGGCCATTATAACAGCCAAGGCGCGTGCCGGAGAGGATCGCTTCGGGTAACAGCAGCCCATAGGCCACCACGACCGCCACATCGGCATTAAACTCCCGAAATTGCTGGCGATCTTCTTCAGCCTTGAAGTTTACGGGCGTCAGCACGGGCAGGCCCAGAAGCTCAGCCGCCTGATGCACCGGAGATTTTTGCAGATCAAGGCCACGGCGGCCGCCGGGACGCGGCGGCTGCGTATAGACGGCAACGACCTCGTGACCCGCTTCCACCAATGCACGCAACGTGGGAACGGAGAATTCCGGTGTGCCCATGAAGATGATGCGAAGAGCCATCGTCGCCCCCTGCCCTTTTTGCCGTTCCGTCTCCAGATAAGGAGGACGGATCAGACCTTTGCGCGGGCCGCTTTCGTGAATTTCTTGATGACCATGTCGCGCTTCAGTCGCGAAATATGGTCGATGAAGAGAACGCCGTTCAGGTGATCGATCTCGTGCTGCAGACACGTCGCCAGAAGCCCGTCCGCCTCGACGGTCTGCTGCTTGCCGTCACGGCCGACATATCGCACCGTCAAGGCTGCGGGGCGCTCGACTTCGGCGTAATAGTCGGGAATGGAGAGGCAGCCTTCCTCATAGGTCGAGATATCGTCCGACACCTTGAGGATTTCCGGATTGATGAAGACGACGGGGGCCTTTTCCTCGCCTTCACGCGCAACGTCGATCACCAGCATGCGGCGCGCCACGCCGACCTGAATGGCGGCAAGGCCGATTCCCGGCGCATCATACATGGTTTCCAGCATGTCATCGGCGAGGCGTAGCACTTCGGCATCCACCTGTTCGATGGGCTTCGATTGCTGGCGCAGCACGGGATCGGGCAAAATGATAAGCGGTTTGATAGTCATGGCTTCCCATAACGTATCTCTTGCGCCGAGGAAATAAAAAACACGCAGGCCAAACCGGCACCTGTCGCCCGTTCCGTCGGACTCATTTCCGCCGCAGGAATGTTCTTGTTTTGATCTTACGAATCACAGGAAATCTGCTAGATTTAGACATGGGTATAGATTTCTCCGTTCTCCTCGATCCAGCATTGCGGGCCGGTTCCGTCGACATCAGCTTCGGCGCGCTGCTCGCGGCCCTGGTTTTCGGCCTGGCTGCCGTCTGGATGACCACGAAAAGCCGCGAAAAAAAAGCGCAGGCCGATGGTGAAACCTCCGACCTCCTGAAAACGCAGGCCGAGCTACACGGCCGGATCGCCGCAATGGCAGAAACGCTCGGCACACGCCAGAGCGAGATGAGCCACACGCTCAACCAGCGCCTCGATGGCATGTCGCAGCGGCTGGGTGAAACGCTGACGGAACAGACACGCTCGACGCATGAGAATCTGAGCCGGCTGCAGGAGCGCCTGGCGGTTATCGACGCCGCGCAGGGCAATATTCAGGATCTGGCCAAGGACGTGGTCGGTCTGCAGGCGATCCTTTCCAACAAGCAGACGCGCGGCGCTTTCGGACAGGCACGCATGGAAACGCTGATCGCCGATGCGCTACCCGCTGGCGCCTTTCAGCTTCAACCGACGTTGTCGAACGGTTACCGGCCCGACTGCATCATCAAAATGCCGAACAACGCCCCATCGCTTGTCATCGACGCCAAGTTTCCGCTGGAGGCGTGGAACGCGATCAAGGCTGACGAGTCGCCGGAAACGAAAAGGGCCGCCACCCAGCAGTTTCGCCGGGATATGGAAGTGCATATCCGCGATGTGGCTGAGAAATATCTCATTCGAGGCGAAACGCAGGATACGGTCTTCATCTTCGTGCCTTCAGAATCGATCTTCGCCGATATTCACCAGCATTTCGAATATCTGGTGCAACGCGCCCACCGCGCCCGCGTCGTCATCGTTTCGCCATCACTGCTGATGCTTTCGGTGCAGGTCATCCAGTCCGTGCTGAAGGATCAGCGCATGCGCGAGCAGGCGCATCTCATACAGGGTGAAGTGGCTCTGCTCATGGACGATGTGCGGCGGCTGGATGATCGGACACGCAAGCTGCAAGCTCATTTCGGGCTGGCGCAGAAAGACGTCGACATGATGCTGATCTCCTCCGACAAGGTGCTGGCGCGTGGCCAGAAGATCGAGGGACTCGATTTTTCGTCGGCGGAAAAAGAAACTTTACATGGGGAAATCGAGCAGACGCGGCGCTTTGCGGAGAACAGGGCGGGAACGACCAAGTTGCGGGTGGTTGACGACGAGTGATGCCCTCGGGCAAAGTCGCCGCCTTGCTTGAATTCTATACGGACATGCCCCCCATGATTACTGTTTTCGGCTCCATCAACATGGATCTCGTCGCCACCGCCAAACGGCTGCCCAAACCCGGTGAAACGGTGACGGGAGAGAGCTTCGCCACCGCAGCAGGCGGAAAGGGAGCCAATCAGGCGCTTGCCGCAAGACGCGCGGGCGCAACTGTCAAGATGGCGGGCGCTGCAGGCGACGACACCTTTGCCGCACCGGCGCTGACATTGCTGCGCGATGCCGGCACCGACCTGTCACTGGTCAAGACGGCACCCGGCCCGACCGGAACCGCCATGATCCTTATCGGCGAAGGCGGTGAGAACATGATCTCCGTCATTCCCGCCGCCAATGGTGAAGTTTCAGCAGCCGATGCGGCCAGGGCCGTGGCCGAAATGTCAGCGGGCGATATTCTGATGCTGCAGTTCGAGATACCCGCGCCCGCCATCGAAGCGGCGCTGACGGCCGCCAAGGCGAAACGCATCACCACCGTCATCAATACCGCACCGCTGACTGCTGACGGACCGCGCCTCGCCGGCCTCGCCGATATCGTCATCGCCAATGAAACGGAATTCGAGCTGCTGATCGGTAAAAGCGGACTTTCCGGTTCCGAGCGGGAAAACGAGATCAAGGCCCTGCATGAAAAGAGCGGCCAGACATTGATCGTGACGCTTGGTGCGGACGGCGTGATCGCCATTCGTAACGGCAAGGTTTTCCGGGCGTCCGGCCTCAAGATCGAACCGGTCGATACCGTCGGCGCAGGCGATACCTTCTGCGGCTATCTTGCCGCCAGCCTCGATCAGGGGATGGATTTCGAAAAGGCACTGAAACGCGCCGCCGTTGCTGGCTCACTCGCCTGCACCCGCGCTGGCGCGCAGCCGTCCATTCCGGTCGCCGCCGAAGTGGACGCCAATCTCTGAGGGTTTCGGCCGTCAGGTGCGAATGAATGTGAGATAGGCCGAGCTTCGGCCTTCTCTTTTCGCCTTGTTCTCATAACGCGTGCCCGGCCAGTTGGCATAGGGTGTGCGCCAGTCGTCAGCGCTCGTCGCTGTCCATTCGAAACCGCCATGGCGGGCGCAATGCTGCAGCGTCCAGTTGATGTAGGTATCGATATCCGAAGCGAAGCAGAACTTGCCACCGGGTTTCAGAACGCGATGGAAACGGGCAAGGTTGACGTCGGACACGAAGCGACGCTTCCAATGCTTCTTCTTGGGCCAGGGATCGGGGTAGAGAAGATCGATGTGATCGATTGATCCATCCGGCAGCCAGTCCAGCAATTGCGTTGCGTCATCGTCGTAAAGGCGGATATTCATCAACTCGCCTTCGCGCACGCTTGCCAGCAACTTCGCCATGGAATTGACGAAGGGCTCGACACCGATGAAACCAGTCTCGGGGTTTTCAACCGCGCGGTGGGCAAGATGCTCACCACCGCCGAAACCAATTTCCAGACGAACCGATTTCACATCCGCAGGAAAGAGGGCAACGAGATTTTGCGGCGGGGCGCTTTCCAGATCGATTTTCAGCAAGGGTAGCAGATTTTCGATCGTGTCGATCTGCTGATTGCGCAGGGGCTTGCCCTTGCGCCTGCCAAAAAACGCTTCCGTCGCGCGCGAACGCCGTTCTTCCGTCATGTCATACTCTCAAGAACAAATAGACTTAACCCGCACAGCGCCACATGAGGCACTGTGCGGGTTACAAAAGGTTGGTGACGGTATCTCTCAATCGCCGTCAAATAACAAGGGCGATATCCCGTGCACGCATTTTCCGGACGTAAACCCGCTGCGCGGCTTTACTGGAAATGCTTCAAGCGCTCAAAGCTTCCTTGAGCGGCTTCACCAGATCGAGCTTCTCCCAGGAGAAGGAGCCATCGCGACCTGCCTTGCGTCCGAAATGGCCGTAGGAGGAGGTCTTGGCGTAGATCGGCTTGTTGAGATCGAGATGGCGGCGGATGCCCGACGGTGACAGGTCCATGACCTTGCGGATGGCGCCTTCGACCTGGTCTTCGCTGACCTTGCCCGTGCCGTGCAGATCGACATAGATCGACAGCGGCTGGGCGATACCGATCGCGTAAGCAATCTGGATGGTGCAACGATCGGCAAAACCGGCGGCCACAACATTCTTGGCGAGATAGCGGGCGGCATAGGCAGCAGAACGGTCGACCTTGGTCGTGTCCTTGCCGGAGAATGCACCGCCGCCATGGGGCGCAGCGCCGCCATAGGTGTCGACGATGATCTTACGGCCGGTCAGGCCGGCATCGCCATCGGGACCACCGATGACGAACTTGCCCGTCGGATTGATATACCACTGGCAATCGTCAGCGATCTTCAGGTCACCCAGAGCTTCGCGGATATAGGGCTCGACGACGGCGCGAACCTTCTTCGAATCCCAGCTTGCATCGAGATGCTGCGTGGAAAGAACAATGGATACGGCTTCGGCGGCCTTGCCGTCGACGTAACGAACGGTCACCTGGCTCTTGGCGTCCGGTCCGAGCTTTGCCGCTTCGCCTTCGCCGCTTTTACGGGCGGTTGCCAGCAGCTGCAGGATACGGTGGGAATAATAGATCGGAGCCGGCATCAGGTCCGGCGTTTCCTTGCAGGCGTAACCGAACATGATGCCCTGGTCGCCGGCGCCCTCGTCGCCCTGCTTGTCGGAGGCGTTGTCCACGCCCTGCGCGATGTCAGCCGACTGCGGATGCAGGAGAACGTCGATCTTGGCGGTCTTCCAGTGGAAACCGTCCTGCTCATAGCCGATGTCGCGGATCGCCTTGCGGGCGGCGGACTTGAACTTCGAGGGGTTGATGACCGGATGGCCAGCGGCGTCCTTGAGAACCTTGCCGTCCTTGTCCTTCTTCAGAAGCGTATCGGGAACCCGAACCTCACCGGCGATAACGACGCGGTTGGTCGTTGCAAGCGTCTCGCATGCGATGCGCACTGTCCACGGGTCGACGCCCGTCTTGGACGCTTCACGGTAAATGAGATCCACGATTTCATCGGAAATACGATCACAAACCTTGTCCGGATGACCTTCAGCCACGGACTCGCTGGTGAACAGATAATTGGCACGCATGCGGGATTCCCCTCAAAGAATGGTCTTGGAGTTTGTTAGTCATTTCGGCCATGAAAAACAAGGACACAACCACATAAATATATCTTTATGTGAGAATTCCTTTCTAATCTGGCACAAAAAAACGGTCCTTGCGGACCGTTGAGTGCCCGGCATCCTGTGCCGGAAATTTAGTGTGTCACGCGGGCTTGCCCTACTCCGCGTCTCCCTCGGCGGCCAGCGCCTTGACGAGGTCCACGAGGCGACGGCGAACCTTCGGATCGGCGATTTTGACAAATGCGCGGTTCAGCTGCAGACCTTCAGCCGAGGACAGGAAATCGACCACATAGTTTGAGCTCGACGCTTCCGCCATGCCGGGAGCACCGCCAACCTGATCGCCGGGTGCATCTTCGAAGAAAAAGGAAACGGGCACGTTGAGGATGGCCGAAATATTCTGCAAGCGACTGGCGCCTACGCGGTTCGTGCCTTTTTCATACTTCTGGATTTGCTGAAAGGTAATTCCAAGACTTTCACCCAGCTTTTCCTGGCTCATGCCCAGCATGGTTCTACGAAGTCGAATTCGGCTTCCGACATGAATGTCGATGGGGTTAGGCTTTTTCTTATTTTCGGTCATCATGCGGTCCTGACACTCGGAAAGGGTTGATATCTCGCTTCATTACTCACTCGAAGAAATGATCCGGCATTTCGACAGCGTCCAAACTTGTTTTACGACTGACGTATTCACTATGCAATTGTGGGGGTTGCTGGTCAATTCTGGCGCCGCGCAAAACTCCAGGCAGTCGATACCGCAACCATCAAAAGGATTGAAAAAATCAACCAGAAATACGTCCGATGTATGTCGTAAGTAAATGCGTCGCTTGACCCACCACTCAAAGTGGCGTCAACAATTCCGACCCGCCCGTAGTCCAATCCAGCGATAATGCGGCCATAGGGGTCTATGACGGCGGAAATTCCGGTATTTGCCCCGCGAATCACCGGCACACCCGTTTCGACGGCGCGAACTCTGGCCTGCAGAAAATGCTGGTACGGGCCGGGCGTATCGCCGAACCAGCCATCATTGGTCACGTTCAGGATCGCGGCCGCCCCCTTCAGGCCCGGCGTCATCTCACCCGGAAAAATGATCTCGTAACAAATCAGCGGATAGAAGGTCTTGCCGGAAGGAAGCGTCAAAGGCGTGCGCGAAGACGCCGCTGAGAAGCCGCCGGGCAGGCTGATGACATTGTCGATGCCGAATTCCCGCAGGATGCCTTCAAAGGGAACATATTCGCCAAAGGGTGTGAGATGAACCTTGTCGGTCGCGCCGATAATCTCACCCTGACTGTCAATCGCATAGACCGAATTGTAATAGCGCGGTGGCTTGCCTGCCCCCTGATCTTCCATTCTGACTGCGCCGGTGAACAGGACCTGCCCATCCTCCAGTGTCCTGGCAATTTCCGCCAGGGCGTCCGGGTTTTGCGTCAGGATGAACGGTACGGAGGTCTCCGGCCAGACAATGATGTCGGGGCGTTTTTTCCCTTCACCGGGCGGCAGGCCTGTCAGTCGCAGATGCTCGGCAAAAATCTCCGCGCGGTCGGTGTTCAGCATTTTGCGGGACTGGTCAATCGAGGGCTGCACGATCCTGACGGTCAGCGCATCCGCCGGCGTTTCGGCCGGTGCCTGAAGACGGTAAAAACCATAACCGAAATGACCAGCCAACAGCGAAGCCGCCACAATGAGGCCCGGCCACATGCCTTTTTTCGTACCGATCAAGGCGGGAGCAGCAAAGATGAGAACGGCAAGCGTGGTGACGCCGAAAAGACCCAGCAGATGCGCCGACTGCATCATGATCGGCACGGGCATGATGCCATAACCGATAGCGTTCCACGGAAAGCCGGTCGCGAGAAAGCTGCGCAGCCATTCGGAAAGGCCGAATGCGGCAGCAAGGGCCGCGATGCGGCCGAAACCATCCGACCAGACGATATTGGCGATCGCAACCGCAAAACCGTAAAACAGCGCCAGAAAAGCCGGAAGGCCTAGGATGGCTAGCGGCAGCGCCCAGGCGAATTCGTCGGCTTCCAGCAGGAGCGCATTGCCGAGCCACCACAGGCCCGCCACGAAATAGCCCAGCCCAAAACACCAGCCAATGCCGAAAGCCGGCATGATACGGCTGAAGATGCCGCCGCCCGGCTTGCCGGTGCAGCCATCGATCAGCCAGACAAGCAATGTGAACGACAAAAACAGCGCTGCGAAAAAGCCGAACGGGGGCAAGGCCAGTGCACCGACCGCGCCAGCGGCAATTGCCATCGCTGCCCGGCTTGCGCCACCGGCCAGCATCACCCTGCCTGCAAGACGCTCCATACCATCTCCGTTTTATGCGCGTCTGGAAAAGACCGTTCCCGGCAAGGCCGCGCCGAGAAATTTTCCCTCAGATCCGACGTAAAGGAAAAAAGATTCACAGTCCACAGGAGCGGCGGCGGCAGCAACACCATACAGTGCTTTGGCCCCGCAAACCGTTGGATTGGTGCAGTTTTGAGGTAGCGGCGACGGAGAACTCCCCGTCTGCCTTGCTCAGTCGACGTTCTGCTGGTGCGTGATGAGGCGAACATCCGGCGCCGGCAGCGCAATCACCTCATTGGCTTCGCCCGGAGCCCGATCATCCTGCCCTTCCGAGCCGTGATCCCGGACGATGCGGACCCCCTTGATACGCCTTGTATCGGCATCGAGGATCTGGAACTCGAAACCCGGTACCGCTCTCACCACCTCACCCTTGGCCGGAATGCGGCCGAGCGCGAAGAAGATGAGACCACCGAGCGTATCGATTTCCTCCAGATGTTCGCGGACATCGAATTCCGGGCCAATCGCCTCGGCAAGCTCCGTCAGTTCGGCGCGGGCATCCGCCACGAGCACATCGGCGGAAAGGCGCGAGAACATTGCCTCGTCCTTGTCGTGCTCATCATCGATATCACCCACGACCATCTCTACGATGTCCTCATGGCTGACGAGGCCGTCCGTGCCGCCATATTCGTCGATCACGAGGGCGAGCTGCGTCCGCTGCGCCTGCATGGTCTTCAGGAGATCGGAGGCCAGCATCGAGGGCGGCGCAAAAAGGATTTTCCGCACCAGCCCGGCATCGGCAACCGTCTGTTCCAGATCGACGCGGGCAAGGTCGAAATTCGGTCGCGGCGAACGCGTCGCTTTCGTCTCGCCGTAAGCAACGCTTCGCGATCCCGCCCGGCGTTTGTTGCGGGCCTGCTTGGCGACATAGGCCAGGAGATCGCGGATGTGGATCATGCCCTTGGGATCATCCAGCGTCTCGTCATAAACCGGCATGCGGGAGCGTCCGGTTTCTTCAAAAAGAATGAGGGCGTCGCCAATCGTCATGTTCTGGTCGAGACCGTCGATATCGACCCGCGGGATCATGATATCTTCGACCCGGACTTCCCGGAAACGCAGGATATTGTTGAGCATCGCCCGCTCTTCGGGCGAAAAGGCGGCACCGATTTCGGTGTCATCCATCAACGCGTCGGTCAAATCCTCGCGCAGGCGCTCGCCTTGTGACGGTTTCAGTAACCGCGCGATACGCGACCAGATCGTCGATCTCGGCTTTGCAGTGAGGTCGTGACGTAAATGACTACTGCCCTCCTCCGAGGAGGACTGCTCGCCGTTTTCTCTGCCCTCATTGGCAGGTCGTGCAGAATGTTCGTTCATGGCTCCAGACAATATTCAAAGCGGTTCCTGTCCCGCGTAAGGATCAGATAGGCCAAGCACCGCCAAAATGCGAGTCTCAAGCGACTCCATTTCTTCCGCTTCTTCTTCGTCCAGGTGGTCATAACCAAACAAATGCAGGAAACCATGAACGAGAAGATGGGTCAGATGATCCTCGAAACTCTTGTCAAGTTCAAGGGCCTCGCGCTCAACCGTCTCGCGTGCGATGACGACATCGCCCAGCATCGGGCCGGGCATGCCGCCCGGTTCCAGCGGAAAAGCGGGGAAAGACAAGACATTGGTCGCCTTGTCCTTGTCGCGCCACTCTGCATTGATTTCCCGAATATTTTCATCGTCGGTAAAGACCAGCGACAGCTCCACCGGCATTTTCGGGAAGGGTTGTTCCTCTTCCCGCTTCAGAAAATCGACCGCCGCATCCAGCACCCTGGTGGCAAAGGCAGCCAAGTCCTCTTCCGAGGACCAGCCTTCGGCCTCGACGCTGATTTGAATATCCAGAGCTGTCATTGTCTTTACGTCAGCTGCCCTTCACGAGGCTTTCATCCGGCACCGCCGTGTGGGATTCATAGGCCCGGACGATACGCGCCACCATCGGATGACGCACGACGTCGACATCCTTGAAGCGCACGACTGACACGCCCTCCACATCGGTGAGGATTTGCAGGGCCTCGACAAGACCGGATTTCACGCCGCGCGGCAGGTCCACCTGGCTCGGGTCACCCGTCACGATCATGCGGCCGTTCTCGCCCAGACGGGTCAGGAACATCTTCATCTGCATGGTCGTGGTGTTCTGGGCTTCGTCGAGAATGACCGCGGCGTTGGCAAGCGTGCGGCCGCGCATGAAGGCCAGCGGCGCGATTTCGATGACGCCCGCCTGAATGGCGCGTTCCACCTTGTCACCCGGCATCATGTCATAAAGCGCATCATAAAGCGGGCGCAGATAGGGATCGACCTTTTCCTTCATGTCGCCGGGCAGGAAGCCCAGGCGCTCGCCCGCCTCGACGGCAGGGCGCGAGAGGATGATGCGGTCGACCGCACCACGCTCCAGAAGCTGAGCCGCATGTGCCACCGCAAGATAGGTCTTACCGGTGCCGGCGGGGCCGACGCCGAAAACCAACTCGGACTGTTCCAGCGCCCGCATATAGACATCCTGCGTCGGCGTGCGGGCAGCGATGGTCTTCTTGCGGGTGGAAATCTGCGCCATGGAAATCTTCGCCTTGCGTTCCATCGTCGGCAAGGTCAGCTGATCGTCTGCCGCCATGGCCATGCGGATCGCACCCTCCACGTCGGAAACCTCAGCGGTTCCGCCCTTGAGCAGGCGCTCGTAAAGGAAATCCAGCGCGCGACGGGCTTGATTGGTGGCGACCACATCACCGGTGATGGCAACCGAATTGCCGCGCGGTCGCGCATCAATATTGAGGCGCTGTTCCAGCAATTTGAGGTTTTGATCGAACTGACCGAATAGCTCTCCCGCTATCCTGTTATTCTCGAACGTGAGGACGAAGTGATTGGCGTCGGTCGCGGCTTGGCGTGGCTGGCGCGATGAAGGTGATACCAATTCATGTGCGTTCAAGCGGTCAGGCTCCTGTCCCAATCAGTGTCGGCTCCTCACTCTAACTCCCTGCCACCTCGGCAAACAAGCTGTTTGGACCCGTTGCGGTGATTCGTACATGAACAATGTCACCGATTTTCAAAGTCTTTGCATCAAGATTCACGGATTGCAGCCAGGGAGAGCGACCTATCAACTGTTCAGGCATGCGGCCGGGCTTTTCCAGCAACACATCCATGGTCTTTCCGACCAGCGATTCCGCAAATTCCTTCTGCTGCCGCAGCAACAGGGCCTGCAATCGTTCCAGCCGCTCGGCCTTCACCTCTTCCTCAACCTGATCCGTAAGGTCAGCCCCCGGCGTACCGGGACGGGTGGAATATTTGAAAGAGAAGGCCTGCGCGTATTTCACCTGCTCGACAATCGCCATTGTATCTTCGAAATCGCGATCCGTCTCACCGGGGAAGCCGACAATAAAGTCCCCCGACATGGCGATATCAGGGCGGGCGGCGCGGATTTTTTCGATAAGCTGGATATATTCCTCACCCGTATGACGACGGTTCATCGCCTTCAGGATGCGATCTGACCCGGATTGCACCGGCAGATGCAGATAGGGCATCAGGATGCGCAGATCGCGATGCGCGCCGATCAGGCGATCATCCATGTCACGCGGATGGCTGGTCGTGTAGCGAAGCCGGGCGAGACCCGGAATTTCCGCCAGCCGGTAAAGCAGCTCAGCCAGACCCCATTTTTCGCCCTTCGGGCCTTCGCCCTGCCAGGCATTGACGTTCTGGCCGAGCAGCGTGATCTCGCGCACACCGGCATCCACCAGCTTCATCGCCTCATCGACGATCTGGCGAACGGGGCGCGACACTTCCGAACCGCGCGTATAGGGCACGACACAGAAGGTACAGAACTTGTCGCAGCCTTCCTGCACCGTCAGAAACGCCGTCACGCCACGCGTGCGCAGCGTCGCCTTTTCGGCGACCGGCAGATGCTCGAACTTGTCCTCAACCGCATATTCCGTCTCGATGACCCGCTCGCCGCCGCGTACCCGCTTCAGCGCTTCCGGCAGGCGGTGGTAAGTCTGGGGGCCGATGACGACATCGACGGCTGGCGCACGGCGAAGGATTTCCTCGCCTTCCGCCTGCGCCACGCAGCCGGCAACGCCGATCATGAATTCACGGCCCTGCTCTTCGCGCGATTTTTTCATGTCGCGCAGGCGGCCAAGCGCCGAATAGACCTTTTCAGCCGCCTTTTCGCGGATGTGACAGGTGTTCAGCAGAACCAGATCCGCCTCGCCCATATCCTCGGTCTGAACGTAACCATCCTTCGCCAGCGCATCGCTCATGCGAACGGAATCGTAGACGTTCATCTGACAGCCGTAGGTCTTGATAAAAACCTTGCGGCTGTTCGAACCCTCGCGGGCAATCGATTGGGGGGCGTCGAGGCTGATGGTTTCCTGGGTCATGGCGGCTATCTAGTGTTTTTCACGGCCAGATTAAACAGAAAAATGCCGGAAAAGCTATGATCTCGCTATTTCCGCCAGCCACCGCGCAGGCTGAAGGCCAGCATGGAACGGATGGAAGCGGCGATATCGGTCGCAAGGCGCTTGCGGTTATCCGTGCTGTGGAACGGAACGCTGTCACCGAAGGTCACATCGACATCGATGGCGCCTGCCCTGATGACGCCAAGCAGATGCGGCACCAGCGTTATACTGCCCGGCCAGGCGGCAATGATCCGATGATAACGACCCATGGCCATGCCGTGTACCCGCGTATAGGCGATGGCGACCGGCTGCACGTAAACCAGCTTGCCCGGGACCTGCTCGGCCGCCGTGGAGGCCGCGCCGAAAAGCGAGGATTTGACGGCGAGCATGCGGTTGCCGTCCGAAGTGGTACCTTCGGGGAACAGGACGACGATCTCGCCATCGGCCATGCGGCTGGCAATCTCGCCAACCTGCTCGCCGGTGCTGCGTTTCTGTTCTCGCTGGACGAAGATGCTTTTCTGTAGCCGGGCGAGCCAGCCGAAAACCGGCCAGTCCCTCACCTCCGTCTTGGCGATGAACACGACATCGGCAATGCTGCCGAGAACGAGGATGTCCTTCCACGAGGCGTGGTTGACCGCCAGCATCAGCGGTTTTGCCCGCTCCACATCACCATGGACATGCACGCGAATGCCGAGAACACGGCAGGCGATGCGATGCCAGATGCGTGGAATGCGGCGGCGAAGCCGCCAGTCGAAGGCGAGGCCCAATAGTTGCAGCGGCAGCAATATGAGCGTGACGATCAGAAGAACGACCGCGATATAGGCTGTCCGGAGCCACATCATGATTGGAACGCCCGTCTGTTCACCGGCGTCTCAGCGTTCGCCGGGCTTTAACGGCACGCCGTAAAGTTCGAGCCGGTGATCCACGAGCTTGAAGCCGTGTTCGCGGGCGATCTTCTCCTGGAGGGCCTCGATCTCGGCGGAATGAAATTCGATGACGACGCCGTTCTTCAGATCGATCAGATGATCGTGATGTTCCTCGGGCACCGTCTCATAACGCGAGCGGCCATCACGAAAATCGTGACGCTCGATGATGCCGGCGTCTTCGAACAGCTTCACCGTTCTGTAAACGGTGGAAATCGAGATGCGCGGGTCCACGGCGGAGGAACGGCGGTAAAGTTCCTCGACATCGGGATGGTCGGCCGATTCCTGCAGGACACGGGCAATGACGCGGCGCTGATCCGTCATCCGCATGCCGCGTTCGGCACAAAGCTCCTCCAGCGTTTTCGAAAGGTCTATCACGTCTTCTGGCCTTTTGAGTATTCCGGTTGAATTTTGCGGCTTTCGCCGAAAAAATGCCTGTCGCAGGGAACTAGCGAAGATCGCGGCGCATGACAAGCGCCGTCGACTTGGTTCCATCCTTGGCGGTATAATAGGCCTTGCGCTCCGCGACTGTCTTGAAGCCGAGCTTTTTATAAAGCCCAAGGGCGGAAGCGTTGCTGTTGTCCACCTCAAGGAACATGGTTTCCGCACCGCGCATCATCGCTTCGCGAATGGCCGACTGCATCAGACGCCAGCCGAGGCCGGCGCGCCCGAACTTGTCGGCGACGGCGACAGTGAGGATTTCCGCCTCGCCCGCCACTTCGCGCGCCAGCACGAAGCCACCGAGCGGCCTGCTGAAAAATGCGTTGGTCTGACGGGCGACGGCACCGAAAACCGACCCCTGCGTCAACAGGCCGGAGAACTCGCCGTCATTCCAGGGGCGCGGAAAGCGCAGCGCATGCAGTTCCGCCACCGCGCCGCAATCCTCATGCTGCATCGGCACGATTTCGAAATAGGGCTTCCAGCTTAGATAATCATCAAACATAGCAAGGATCAGGCATCACGGGAATCATTCGCAGGCATTCAGCCATGCCCTATCAGGCAACGCCCTGACGTGCCAGCGCAAAACCGGTCTGCGGCCGGGCATCCGGCCCGCGCAGATAAAGCGGTGCAGGCTTCGGCTGGCCTGCCGGCTTGCGCGCGGCGGCGCGCGCCACCGAGGTAATCGGGAAATGATCCGGTCCGGAACCAGCCTCTGCCCCGGCGAAAAGAGGCGCAGCGGAGCCGATGACGGCACCATCGAAACCTTCGATGGCCAGTCTGGAGTCCTCCAGAGACAGGAGGGAGGCATCGCGAAGCGGCGATCCATCCGCCGAAAATGTCTGGAGGTAGGCTTCATCGCGCTTGGCATCCAGCCCGACGGCCACGGGCCGACCGGGATTTGCAAGCAGGTAATGCAGCGCAAGCGTCTCCAGCGTGGTTACACCCAAGGCCTCAATGCCAAGGGACAGGGCAAAGCCACGCGCAGCGGCAACACCGACACGGATACCGGTGAAAGACCCGGGACCGATGGTAACACCGATGCGTTCGACATTCTGGAGCGGCAGTTGCGCCTGCTCCAGAGCACCATCGATGACGGCCATCAGCCTTTCGGCATGGCCCTTGCCGATTGTTTCGCACACTTCGCCGAGTACCCTGTCGGAGGCGCTGTCATAAACGCAGGCGGAACAATCCACACCTGACGTGTCGAGTGCTAGAACAATCATCGCGTGGCCTGGCTTACAATGTCATACCGCTTCGACTTCGCGCACTTCCGGCACGAAATGGCGAAGCAAATTCTGAACGCCATGCTTCAGCGTGGCGGTGGAGGACGGGCAACCCGAGCAGGCGCCCTTCATGTTGAGGAACACAGTACCATCGCGGAAACCGCGGAAGGTGATGTCGCCACCGTCCTGCGCCACGGCGGGACGGACGCGGGTATCCAGCAACTCCTTGATGGTGGCGACGATGGTTTCGTCACCCTCTTCGAAGAATTCGCCCTCCTCATCCGACACTTCGGCCGCAACGGCCGTGCCCATGATCGGGCGGCCGGACATGAAGTGTTCCATGATCGAGCCCAGAATAGCAGGCTTCAGGTGCTGCCATTCCGCACCGTCCTTGGTGACGGTGATGAAATCGAAACCGAAATAAACGCCGGTCACACCCGGAATGGTGAAGAGGCGCTCCGCCAGCGGCGAAGCCTGCGCCTGCGACGGGTTGAGAAACTCTGCCGTGCCGCTTTCCAGCACCACCTTACCCGGCAGGAACTTCAACGTCGTGGGGTTCGGCGTGGCTTCCGTCTGAATGAACATCGTCTGTCTCCTTCGAGGTCGCCGTTCACGCCCCGCAATTTAGAATTCTTCCAAAAAATACGCCCGGCGAAGCCGTACTTCAAGCCCTGACATGATAATTACATTCAAGAAATCGTCAGCCCCAAGATCTTGCCCGAAACCAGGATCAGCAGAGCGCGTCGATTTCCTCGTCCGACAGCGTATCCGGCAGCACGGTGACCGGAATGGGAAAGGCTGCACCGCGCCCGGCGATGGAGGACACCAGCGGTCCCGGCCCGTCCTTGGTCGAGCCTGCTGCCAGAACGAGAATGGCGATATCGCGGTCTTCCTCGACCAGCCCGTGGATCTGCTCGGTAGCGCTGCCTTCGCGAATGACCGACTCCGGTTCGATGCCGATGGTCTCGCGCACCTTCTGGGCGATCTTGGCAAGCGTGGCTTCCGCCTCCTCACGCGCCTCGGCCCGCATGATCTGTTCGACACCCAGCCATTGCTGGAAATCCCCTTCCGGGATCATGTAAAGCAGGACCAGTCCGCCATTGGAGTTCTTGGCGCGACGGCCGGCATAGTGCACGGCCCTTTCGCATTCCGGTGTGTCATCGATAACGGCAAGAAATTTGCGACGATGCCCTTCCAGACGCGACAGCCGTTTTGAAACCATTCCGCACTCCCTAAGTCCGCCGTGATCCGAAAAACCGCCCGACGGTTCGGGCGGAGATTATATCAAATCACGGCAGGCGCAAACCGCCTGCCGTCGTTCGCAGGCGGCCTGTGCTCAGCGCAGGAAGCCGATGATATCGCGCACCTCGTTCATCGTCTTCTCAGCGATCGCGCGAGCCCGCTCGCCGCCCTGGCTGAGAATGGCGTCGATATGGGTCGGGTCATCGAGAAGGCGGCGCATCTCGTTGTTGACGGGGGCCAGAACATTGACGGCAAGCTCGACCAGAGCCGGCTTGAAGGCCGAGAACTGCTGTCCGCCGAATTCGGAAAGAACATCCGCCTTGGTCCTGTCGGACAGCGCGGCATAGATGCCGACGAGGTTTTCGGCCTCGGGGCGACCCTTCAGGCCTTCCACTTCGCTCGGCAACGCGTCCGGGTCGGTCTTTGCCTTCTTGATCTTCTTCGAGATCGCGTCGACATCATCCATCAGGTTGATGCGCGACAGATCGGAAGGGTCGGACTTCGACATCTTCTTGGTGCCGTCCTTCAACGACATAACGCGCGGCGCCGGGCCGCCGATCAGCGGCTCCACCATCGGGAAATAGGCGTGCACCGGCTCATCGCCTACTGTGATATCGAGGCCGAGACCGGCCTTGCGGATATGGTCGCTGAAATCGATGTTGAATTTCTGGGCGATATCGCGGGCGAGCTCCAGATGCTGCTTCTGGTCATCACCGACGGGAACATGCGTGGCGCGATAGACAAGGATGTCGGCGGCCATCAGGCTCGGATAGGCCAGCAGGCCGAGCGAGACCTGCTCGGCATTCTTGCCGGACTTGTCCTTGAACTGGGTCATGCGCTCCATCCAGCCGATGCGCGCCACGCAGTTGAACACCCATGCGAGTTCCGCATGCTGCGGCACGGCCGACTGGTTGAAGACGATATGTTTTACGGGGTCGATACCGGCGGCGATGAAGGCGGCCGCAATCGAGCGGGTCTGCGCCTTCAGGTCCGTATGAACGAGCTGGGCGGTGATGGCGTGCATGTCGACGACGCAATAGATGCAGTCGTTATCTTCCTGCAACGCCACGAATTTGCGGATGGCGCCGAGATAATTACCGAGATGCAGATTGCCGGTCGGCTGGACGCCCGAGAAAACCAGCGGCTTGAATGCGTTCATTGTCGTCCTCGAAAAGGCTTGTGGAGGGCCCCGCCCCATGGTTGGAATTGCACGCGCGCTTATGCACCCGCAGCCCCCAGCAATCAAGCGGTTTCAGGGCATGTCAGCCGCGCGGTTCCAGAAGATCCCAGCGATTTCCGTAAGGGTCGGCAAAGACCGCAACGGAGCCGTAAACCTCGTGGCGCGGTTCTTCCAGAAAGCGCACGCCGCGGGCGAGCATGGTCTCGTAATCGCGTTGAAAATTGTCAGTGTGCAGGAAAAACCCGACACGGCCGCCCGTCTGGTTGCCGATGGCAAGCCTCTGCGGCTCACCATCCGCCTGGGCAAGCAGCAGGGCACCGCCATCGCTGCCTTCAGGTTTCACCACCAGCCATCGCTTGCCATCACCAAGCGGCTGATCGGACAGGCACTCGAACCCGAGAACATTGCAATAAAACGCTTTTGCCCGATCGTAGTTATCCACGACAAGCGTAACAAGCGCGATGCGGCGGTTTTCGGCAAAGGACATCAGCCCACCTCCGTTTCGACGTTCTTTTTGCCGCGCTTGCGGATGGCTCGCTTGACCATGCCGATATCGGCACCGCCGGAAACGAAAGCGAGCACGAAATAAACCAGCATGGCCGCAAAGACGAGAGCCATGATGGTGCCAGCCCGCACGAAAATGGACGAGGCGGAAGAGAGTTCGAAAGTCAAATAGGTCAGCGCATAATGCACGAAACCGGCCATCAAGGCCGCAGCCAGCAGCAAACGCGGAATGCGGGTGAGCAGCGGAATATCCACCTGCCAGTGACCGCGCCACAAAAGCATGCCGAACAACAGGGCGGCGTTCACCCAGCCGGCAGTGATTTCGGCAATGGCGATGCCCGGGCCCCCAAGACGCGGAAACAGCGTCAGCGCCAGGGAGACGTTCACGACGACGGAAATCGCTGCGAAGATCATTGGCGTGCGGGTATCCTCGCGGGCGAAGAAGCCCGGAATGAAGGCCTTGATCAGCACGAAAGCCGGCAGACCAAGACCATAGATACCGAGGATTTGCGCGACGGTGATGGTGGCCGAAGGCGAGAAGTTGCCGCGTTCATAAAGAAAACGGACGATAGGCTCCGCCATGACGAGAAGTGCTGCGGCAGCCGGCAATGTCAGGAACAGTACGAATTCGACCGAGCGGTTCTGCAGGCTTCCCGCCTCCACCATATGCCCGCCGCGCAACGCCCGCGCCAGTTCCGGCAAAAGCACGGTGGCCACCGCGATGCCGACCACGCCGAGCGGCAGCTGGTAAATGCGGTCCGCATAGGCAAGCGACGAGATCACGCCTTCGCCGGCAGAGGCGATATTGGTGTTGATCAGCAGATTGATCTGGGTGATGCCGCCGGTGATGGCTGCCGGCAGGGCTAGAACCAGAAGGCGCTGCACATTCTTCGTCAGCCGCGGCCTGCGGAAACCGATGCGCATGCCGGCATTGCGCACGGCGATCCAGACGATGGCAAGCTGCACCAGACCCGCCGCCATCACGCCCCAGGAGAGCGCATAACCTACCTGAAGTGGATCGTAATTCTTCCACCATGCCAAAGCGAGCACGCCGATGAGGATGATGTTGAGGAAAACGGGAGCAATTGCGGCTGCGAAATAACGATGCAACGAGTTCAGCATGCCGCCCATCATTGCCGCCAGAGACATGCAGGCGAGATAGGGGAACATGATGGTGGCGAGATGGACGGTGTTGTCGAATTTCACCGGGTCTTCCAGAAAGCCCGGCGCGATCACCGTGCGCACGATGAACGGCATCGACAGTTCCATCAGGATCGTCAGAGCCAGAAGCACGGTGAACAGGACGCCGAAGACTTCCTCGGAAAAGCGTCTCGCACCCTCCATGCCGTTCGCCTCGATTTCCTTGGCGAAAAGCGGCACGAAGGCCGAGTTGAAAGCACCTTCGGCAAACAGCCGCCGGAAGGTATTGGGAAAACGGAAAGCGGCATTGAAGGCATCCGCCACCGGCCCGGTGCCGACAGCGGCTGCCATCAGGGTTTCGCGCAGGAAGCCGAAAATGCGGCTGCCGAGCGTGGCGGTGCCGACGGTGGCGAACTTGCCGATCAGGCTCATAATCTCAAGCCTTTGCCGTGCGCGCGGCCGGCAGGGCCGCCACGTCTGGGTGGGCGATGATGCCGTTCGGCATACGGTCTCGCAATTCGTCTTCCTGCTCGCTCATCACGGCTTTCAGGCGCGTGGCGATGCTGGCCTGCCGGTTGTCATTCGTCACCTTCTGGCCGAAGAGATCAGTCACATAGAAGGTATCGATGACCTTTTCGCCGAAGGTGGTGATGCGGGCGGAATGAATATCCAGCGACAGGTCGGCGATCACAGCCGTCATGTCAGCCAGAAGTCCGGGCCGGTCGAGGCATTCGACTTCGATAACGGTGAACTTGTTGGACAAACCATTCGAGATGGTGACGGAAGGGGGAATGGTGAAGGCGCTTTTCTTCTTGCGGCTCTTGGTGCGGGTGGCGATCATTTCCGGCAGGCGCTGCTTGCCGGAGAGAACCTCCTCGATGAGCTTGCCGACATTGTTGCCGCGCCGCGTCTCATCCTCATCGATCGGAAATTCGCGGTTGATCAGGATCGTATCTAGTGCCCGCCCGTCGGACGTCGTGAAAATCTGCGCATCGGCGATATTGGCGCCGGCCGCCGCACAGGCGCCGGTGATGATGGACAGCAGACGCGGATGGTCCGGCGCCAGCACGGTGATTTCGGTGATGGCATGGAAGGAATGGGTACGCACCATGGTCGACAGCGCTTTTTCCTGCTTGTCGGCCTCACGGATGAAGCGGGTGTGGCGCACCTGGTCTTCCAGCGCCACCGTCAGCAGATAGGGCTCGTAATGCAGCTTGGTATATTTGCGCCGCGCCTTCTGGCCCCAGTCGTCGAGTGCGTCGTAGAGCGCCTGCCGGGCGATCTGCGCGCGCTCCTTGCGGGAGACCTCCGAGAAGCCGCCCGACAGCAGCAGTTCGGTCTCGTAATAAAGCGAACGCAGCAGCTGCCCCTTCCAGCCGTTCCAGACACCCGGACCAACGGCGCGGATATCGCAGACCGTCAGGATGAGCAGCATCTTCAGCCGCTCCATGGACTGCACCTTGTCGGCAAAATCGGTGATGGTCTTACGGTCATGCAGATCGCGCGTCTGGGCGACCATGGACATCAAGAGATGCTGCTCGATCAGCCAGACCACCGTTTCGGTCTGCTTGCCGGTGAGGCGAAAACGCTGGCAAAGCTTGCGGGCCACGCGCGCGCCGGCAATCGAGTGATCCTCCTGCCGGCCCTTTGCCACATCGTGCAACAGCACGGCGACATAAAGCGCCTCGCGTTCCTCGACGCTCGGCATCAGCTGGTTGGCAAGCGGATGGGCATCGACGGCCGTTCCCTTGTCCACTTCCGACAGAACGCCGACGGAGCGGATCAGATGCTCATCCACCGTATAGTGGTGATACATGTTGAACTGCATCATCGCGACGATCTTGCCGAATTCGGGGATGAACTTGCCGAGCACGCCGGCCTCGTTCATGCGGCGCAGCGTCAGGGCCGGATCACGCCGCGACGTCAGGATCGACAGGAAAAGCCGGTTTGCCTCTTCGTTTTCCCGCAGCTCGTCATTGATGAGCGACAGCGAACGCGTGACGACACGCAGCGCATCGGGATGCAGTTCGAGATTGTTGATATCGGCAATGTGGAACAGCCGGATCAGATTGACCGGATCGTTCTTGAAGACATCGGGCTTGGCGAGCGCGATGCGGCCGCGATCCTCGACGAATTCCACCGAGCCGGGAATCTTGCGCACACGGTGGGCGAAGCGGCTGAGAACGCCGGAAAGACCCGGCACGTCCTTCGCCTGCCGATCTTCAAGGGCGGCGCAGACGATGCGGGTCAGATCGCCTACGTCTTTCGCCACGAGGAAATAATGCTTCATGAAGCGTTCGACGGCGGAAAGGCCGGGGCGCGGCTGATAACCGAGCGCATCGGCGATTTCGCGCTGAATGTCGAAGGAAAGGCGCTCTTCGGCCTTGTTAGTGATGAAATGCATCTGGCAACGGACGGCCCAGAGAAAATCATCGGCCTTTTCGAACAGCCTGAGTTCGCGCCGCGACAGGACGCCGAGCTTCACCAGATCGGCCGTATCGCGGACGTGATAATAATATTTGGCGATCCAGAACAGCGTATGCAGGTCGCGCAACCCACCCTTGCCTTCCTTGACGTTCGGCTCCACCAGATAACGCGTATCGCCCGCCTTACGGTGGCGCTGGTCGCGCTCGGCGAGCTTTGCGGCGATGAATTCCGGACCGGTGCCGGTGACGACTTCCGACTCGAAGCGTTTTTCCAGATCGTCGGTCAGGGATTTTTTGCCGCAGATCGCCCGCACTTCCAGGATCGCGGTGCGGATCGTCATATCGGATTTGGAGAGGCGGATGCATTCATCCACCGTACGGGTGGCATGGCCGACCTTGAAACCGAGGTCCCAGAGGAGGTAGAGCACGAACTCCACGGCCTTGTGCATGTCAGGTGTGTTCTTGGCCGGCAGCAGGAACAGGAGATCGATGTCCGATCCAGGCGCCAGCGTCCCGCGACCGTAACCGCCGACTGCGGCAACCGCGATCTGCGGTGTGTCTTTCGGATAGACATATTGGCAGGCGAGATCATAGAGGATTTCGATCAGCCGATCCTGAAGCCAGGAAATGCGTCTGGCGCAATCGATGCCGCTGCCATCGGCTTTTAATAATTCTCTAGCCTTTTCCCGGCCTTCCGTGCTGGCCTTGCGAAAGATCGGCAGCAGATCGGAGCGAATATCGGCAATGCGTTTGCCGTCTTCCTTGAAGATGATGTCGCATTCGCGCTTCAGCGCCGATACATCGAGAATGTCGGAAAAATCCAGGTCCTTGATGGCCATCTATGCCGGTATCCATGTCCTGTGGGAAATCCCACCACTTGCGATGGGAGTGTCCTATAGCGAGTTTTAAAGGCGATGGACAGGCAATCTATCCCTTCAAGCCTTGCCAAGTTCTTTCTTCAACGCATAGAGCGCATCCAATGCCTCACGCGGCGTCATTTCGTCAGGGTTGAAGCCTTTCAGAGCTTCCTCCAGCTTCGATGGTCCGGCCTTGCGGGTTTCCTCGCGGCGAACCGCGATCTGGAACAGCGGCAGATCGTCGATCAACTGGCTGGCCGGGTTCTTGCGGTCGGCATCTTCGAGCTTCGTCAGCACCTCGCGGGCGCGCTCCACCACCGATGCGGGCAAGCCCGCAAGCCGGGCCACCTGAATGCCATAGGAACGATCCGCAGCGCCCGGTCCGACCTCGTGCAGGAAGATGACGTCGCCTTCCCACTCCTTCACCCGCATCGTGGCATTGGAAAGGCGGCCGAGTTTCTCCGACAGCACGGTCAACTCATGGAAATGGGTGGCGAAGAGACCACGGCAACGATTGACCTCGTGCAGATGCTCCACCGCCGCCCAGGCGATGGAAAGACCGTCAAAGGTCGCCGTGCCACGGCCAATCTCGTCCAGAATGACCAGCGAGCGATCCGTCGCCTGATTGAGAATGGCGGCGGTTTCCACCATTTCCACCATGAAGGTCGAGCGGCCGCGCGCCAGATCGTCCGATGCGCCGACACGGGAAAACAGCCGGTCGACGACGCCGATATGGGCGGCTTCCGCCGGAACGAAGGAGCCGATCTGCGCGAGAATGGCGATTAGCGCATTCTGGCGCAGGAAGGTCGACTTACCGCCCATGTTCGGGCCGGTGAGCAGCCAGATCGCACCGTTCTTGCCGCCATTGACGGCCGACAGATCGCAGTTGTTGGCGATGAAGGGTCCGGCCGACTGCCGCCGCAGCGCCTGCTCCACCACCGGATGCCGCCCGCCCTTGATCGCAAAGGTCATGGAAGCATCGACGATCGGTCGGCAATAGGCCTGTTCGGTTGCGAGATAGGCAAGGCTCGAGGCGACATCGATCACCGCAAGCGCCAGTGCGCCGGCCTTGATCGCTTCCGCCTGCTGCACCACGGCCTTGACCATGCGCTCAAAGGCTTCCAGTTCCATGGTCAAAGCCTGCGCAGCGGCATTGGCGATGCGGCTTTCGAGATCGGCAAGCTCAGTGGTGGTGAAGCGCATGGCGCCTGCCATGGTCTGGCGGTGGATAAAGCGCGCCTTGGCCTCATCCGTCGCCATCATCACATCGGCATTGCCCGCCGTCACCTCGATGAAATAACCCAGCACATTGTTGTGCTTGATCTTGAGCGACTTGATGCCGGTCTCATCGGCATATTTGAGCTGCAACCCGGCAATCACCCGACGCGACTGGTCGCGCAGCGCCCGCACCTCGTCGAGTTCGGGATTGGCGCCTTCACGCAGGAAACCGCCGTCACGCTTCAGAAGCGGCAGATCGTCGGCAAGCATCGAGCCGAGCATGGCTTCCAGCCCGCCGGGCAAGGCTTTCAAATCCTTCAGAGCCGTTGCCAGCTCATCCGGCAACAACCCGTCATCGAGAATGGCCGCTATTTTTTCGGCGGAAACCAGTCCCAGCCGGATGGCGCCGAGATCGCGTGGCCCACCGCGCTCCAGCGCCAGACGCGAAAGCGCACGCGGCATATCGGCGACATGTTTCAGCGCATCACGCAGGCCGTCGCACAGCGAGACGTCATCGATGAGATAGGCGACGGCATCGAGGCGGGCGTTGATCCTTTCCGGGTCGGTCAAGGGCGACATCAGCCGCTCGGCCAGAAGCCGTGCACCGCCGCCGGTTACCGTGCGGTTCAGGGCATGCAGCAGCGATCCGTCCCTTTCGCCCGACAGCGTCTTCACCAGTTCCAGATTGGCGCGGGTGGCGGGATCGATGAAAAGCGTGGAGGCGGCACTTTCACGCTCCGGTGCACCGAGCGGCGGGCGCTCGGCGATCTGGGTCTTCTCGACATAGGCGACGGCAGCGGCGGCGGCCGCCATTTCCACCCGCGAAAAGGCGCCGAAACCATCCAGTGTCGAAACGTTGAAATAACGCGCGATGCGCCCTTCCGCCGTGGCGCTGTCGAAGAGGATCGCCGGCTGCGGCACTGCTACGCGGCCAAGCACATCGAAGACCGGCCGCAGTTCCTCGTCATGGAAAAGGCTATCGGCGACGATCAGCTCACGCGGATCGATGCGCCAGATATCGGCGAGCAGCCGTGTCAGCGTTGTCTCCGCCAGGCGGAAGACGCCGGTGGAAATATCGATCCAGGCGAGCGCAAACTGCGCCTCGGCACTGCCGCGAATGCGGGCAAGCGCCATCAGATAGTTGGATTCCGTCGGTGAGAGCAGTTTTTCTTCAGTCAGCGTGCCGGGCGTGACAAGCCGCACCACATCACGCTTGACCACGGATTTCGATCCGCGCTTCTTGGCTTCCGCCGGATCTTCCACCTGCTCGCAGACGGCGACGCGATAACCGCGCAGGATGAGTTTCTGCAGATAATCATCCGCTGCATGGACGGGAACACCGCACATGGGAATATCGTGCCCCATATGCTGGCCGCGTTTCGTCAACGTGATGCCGAGAGCGCGAGAGGCTTCTACCGCATCGTCGAAGAACAATTCGTAAAAATCGCCCATGCGGTAGAAGAGCAGCGAACCGGGATTGTTCGCCTTGATCTCGATATATTGCTCCATCATCGGAGTGGCCGTCGCGCGGCTCTCTTCCGAGATCAGGGAAGCGGTTGTCAGAACGTCCGTCAATGGCCTGCCGATGTCATATCGTGTTGCGGAAAAGGAGCGCCGACACTAGCGGCAATCTCCACCTTAAGACAACACGCGCAGGGACGCTGCCCACAGGAACATCCCGCCCGGCTGCGCCAAAACCCGGTCAGCCGTTGATGCGCTCGGCCTCGCCACCGTAATAGCTGATGTAACGACCGGCGATGGACGAAACCGGCAGGACTACGAGGACGTCGGTGGTGTTGAAGGCATGGTCCACAACCGCGCCGGAGCCGAACATGGCGCCAAGGCGCATATAGCCCTTTATCAGCGGCGGCATGGCGTTCAGCGCCTTGCGGGCGTTGAGCGCCTCAGCCGGCACGAGGTCCATCTCATGGTAAAGCTCGGGAAGGGCGGAGGCTTCCCACTCACCCTTGGCCACGCAATTATGGTGCAGGAAAGACAGGGCAAGCGCGTGGGCTTCCGGCTGCACGCCGGGGAAGGAGGCACAGCCGATCATGGCATCCATGCGGTGTTTCACGGCATAGGCCCAGTTGCCCTGCCACAGAAGCTCGACGGTGCGCTTGGTGCGATATTCCGGCAGCACGCAGGAACGGCCAAGCTCCATGAAGCGCTTGCCCGGATGGCGCGCAACGAGACCGGCAATATCAAATTCGCTGGCGGAATAAAAACCGTTATTGGCGAGCGCCGTTTCCTGACGCAGAAGACGGTAGGTGCCAACGATCTGGTCCTCGCTGTCGCCTTCGATCGCCTTGTCGAGCACGAGCAGATGATCGCAGACGCTGTCCCAGGCATCGATATCGCGCTTGCGGCGCATCGCTTCTGCCGGAAGGCGCGCCTTCATTTCCTCGACAAAGACCCGGTAACGCACGGATTGTGCGGCATCGATCTCACGCTCATTTCTTGCGAGCCGTGTTTCAAGTGTACCGATACGACCGAAAAGACCCTCATTATCCTGCACAGTCTCAGGACGAGGATGAATGACAACATTGTTTTCACAAATGTCGTGATTGAGTATTTCGGCAACCATGGGGAATCGCTCCGCCACCAAAGAATTTTCCTGTCATAAATCACTAATTGACGACAGAATAGTGACAAAATGCAGCCAGAGCGAGTCTGTTAAATTATGATGGCGACACACGTTTCGCCTCCAGCAGGCGGCGAATTTCCTCGACCAGCCGCCTCGGGTCGGCAGGCTTGGTCAAAACCTTGGCCGCACCGGCCTCCAGCAAGATTTCAGCGGTCGCGGCACTCGCATCGCCGCTCAGCACGATAACGGGAACATTTGCCTCGCCCTTCAGCGTCAGGAGAAGGTCGGGTAACACCTCCAGCCCCTCACCACCCGGCATATTGAGATCGGAAATGATGAGGTGCGGCAATCGAGAGGCGCCCGGCGCCACCGACTGCTGCAGGGCGTGAAAATCGTCAACGGTGCGGACAATAAAGCCGCTTTTTTCGAGCACGGCGCGAATGATGCGGGCATTGACGGCGTCGTCCTCGGCCACGAGGATCTCGATGCCGCTTGCGCCTTCACTCACCCGCGACGAAAACCCCACATCCGGGTGATTGTCGTTGATGGCGTCGCGCCGTTCTATTCCACGCAGGCGGCCGCAAAGGACGTCGATCAGGGATTTTTCGCGCAGCGGCCGGATCAGCCACGCATCGAAGGATACATGCATCGTCGAAGGCCGCTCTTCGGGACTGACCAGCAGCGTGCGGCGAACATTTTGTTGTGGCCACTCCTTCAGATCGTCCCTGAAGAGAGCAGAAATGCGTTGATCGACGATGATATCGGTGAGGCTGGCGGCCAAACTACCCGTCTTGTCCTTCAGCCTTTCCAGATCCTCCGGCTGATGGATGAGAATACATTTGCCGCCGAAAGCCTCTATCGCCTCCATCGTCACCGCTGCCGCCACCCCCCTGGGGGCGACCAGCAGGACATTCGTATGCTGAAGGCAATGACGCCGGCCTTGGTCCGGCATTCCGGCAGGCGCGCTGCCGGGGCGGAAGGCGAGCGTGAAGGTGCTGCCCTTGCCCTTGCGGCTCGATACGGTGAGACTGCCGCCGAATTCCCGCACGATGCGAGCGGAAATGGCCAGCCCGAGTCCGGTTCCTGCACTTCTCTGCGACATGGGGCCAGCCTGCTCGAACTCACCGAAGATACGGGCCTGCTCCGCCGCACTCATGCCCGGGCCGGTATCTTCGACGGTGATCAGCAATTCACCCTCGACCATGCGCGCCCGGATGACGACTCCGCCGTCCCGGGTGAATTTGACGGCGTTTCCAAGCAGGTTGAACAGGACCTGACGCAGCCTTGCCGGATCGAAATCCAGATAATCGGGCACATCGGGCGTGACGAAGGAGGTGATTTCGATGCCCTTTTCATGGGCGCGATGCGCCAGCATCTCGACAATGCTCTCGATCAGCCGTCGCAGGTTCTCCGCCCGCGGATTGAGCTTGAAACGGCCCGCCTCCATGGTCGAATAGTCCAGCAGGTCCTCGACCAGCTGCACCAGCGACTGGCCGGACTGTTTCATGCCATCGAGATAATTCCGCTGCTCTTCATTGAGCTTCGTCTGCGACAGAAGATGGTTCATGCCGAGCATGCCTGACAGCGGCAGGCGGATTTCGTGGCTTACGGTGGCCAGCAATCGCGCTTTTTCGGCATCGGCCTTTTCGGCGCGCAACCGTGCGTCCTCCCTTTCGCCAAGCGCCAGACGCTCTTCGGTCACGTCCCTGGCGATGCTGCTGATAAGAAGACGGCTGCTTGCGAGATCGCGGGTCACGGCATCATGCCAGGAGAAAATGCGCTGGCCAAAGGGGGTCGCGATTTCTACGTCATAAACGTGGGCTTTACCGCCCGGCCGGAACGCGATGCCAATTTCCTCGCAACTCAGTCCCTCGGGAGCCGAGCAACCCGTCATTTCGCGAAAGACGGCGTTCGCCTCGACGATGCGCCGGTCCATGTTACGGATCACGACAATATCGCCCATGGCTTCCTGCATCTCGGCGATCAGCGACCGGTTTTGCATTTGCCGCAGCCGGACATCCGAATAATCGGCTTGCAGTTCGCCGGGCTGAGGGGACGTTTTGCCGAAGAGCGCGTAGAACAGGAGGCCGACGAGCACGGCGGCAAAGAAGGATGCCAGCGCGACGGTGACCGCATAGGGCACCGCGAGCGCAATCAGCGCCGCAGAGAACGCACCGACTGACAAGGAAACGGCGACATGGAGCGCGATCGATCCAGCATTGATCTCACGGGCCGTATCAGTGCGGTGAGGTGTCGCCTTGGCATGATCCATCGGCTGCGCGGCCGGGGCAGCCGCGTGGAGGCCATCTGAAACTCTTTCCCGAAGTCTTGCCGGTTCGCTCATAAACAACCGCTACCACGGCAGCGGTTTTGATATGTTTGGCTGAAACCCTAAAATTTTACTTTTTTGCCGCGCGAGCGTGCAGAAACTCATCCAGAATAACGCAACCCGCACCAATGGTTATGAAAGTGTCGGCCAGATTGAAGACCGCGAAAGACCATGTGTCGGTGTGAAACAGGATATAATCGATGACGTGTCCGTAGAAAAAGCGGTCGAGAAGATTGCCGGCCGCGCCTGCGATGATGAAGGCAAAACCCAGATGAGCAAAGGTTCGGTCCGCCGCCGTCTTGCGCCAGAGCCATAGCACAAAGACCACGATGACGAGCCGCATGCTGACGATGAACCAGCCATGCATGTCAGACAGCATCGAAAACGCCACGCCGAGATTATAGGTGCGGTAAAGCGCCAGGAACGGAACGACCGGCACCATCTCCTGTAACGGCAGATAGGCTTCGACCAGTTGCTTGACGATCTGGTCCAGCACCAGTGCGGCGACGATCAGCGCGAAAGCCGGGCCAAATTTCGAAAACAACGCCGCTTTGGCCATTACTTCACCGGTGTCAGTTCGAGGAGATGTCGCCGCGCTTCGAAAAGCATGACGGCGGTTGCGATGGCGAGATTGAGGCTGTCGGCACGGCCCTGCTGCGGAATGCGGGCCAGCTGGTCGGCCTTGCCGGCCAGTTCCGGCGGCAGGCCCGATTGTTCATTGCCCATCAAGACCACGACCGGCTTGCCGGTGTAGTCGATCTTTCGATAATCCACGGAACCGGCGAGATGGGTGGCGACAACGCTCACATTGGCCGATTTTTTCCAGGAGAGGAACTCCTCGACCGAAGCACGGGCAACAGGCGTGGCGAAAACCGAACCCATGGTAGCGCGAACCGTTTCCAGCGAGAAGGGATCGGTGCAATCGCCGACCAGAATGACGCCCGAAGCGCCTGCCGCATCAGCCGTGCGGATGATGGTGCCGAGATTACCGGGATCGCGGACCCGGTCGAGCGCGATATAGGTCTCGCCCTTTTCCGGGCGAATATCCTTCAGCGATTTCCATTTCTGCTCGAAAATGCCGACGACCATCTGCGGATTGTCGCGGCGGGTGATCGAGGCGATAACCTTTTCGCTGACTTCCAGCACCAGACCGCCGGATGCGACCGTCTTCACCGCCGCCTGCTCCACCAGCGGCTTGCCCTTGGCGGCCTTGGCATAAACCAGCGTCTTGATCGTCCAGCCCAGTTCAAGCGCGTCGATGACCAGCTTCAGGCCTTCCGCCATGAAAGTGCCGGTCTCTTCCCTGCCCTTTTTCTGGGTGAGCGCCTTGATATCCTTGATAATGGGATTGGCAAGGCTGGTCACTTCCTTGACCTGGCCAACCCGGCGCGTCGTGTTTTCGCGCATATCCTTCGTCATTTCGGCTCCCAGCGGCTGAATAGCGATGTGGAAAGCACCCGGCCCGGCGTCTTGCCATCAAGACCGGCCTCGCGAATGACGAGTTCGCCGGATGCGACAACGCCACCGGCGCCACGCATGGTTTCGCGCATCAGTTCGTGCATCGAATAGAAGCTGGCACGGATGGAATAGGCCGTCAGCACAAGGCCGAGCGCTCTGGGCGACAGGATTTCACGGCAGATATCCAGCATCAGCGGCAGATGGTCGAATAATTGCCAGACTTCGCCATGGGTGCCACGGCCGAATTTCGGCGGGTCGGTGAGGATGACGTCATAGGTGCTGCCGCGCCGTTCCTCACGCTGGATGAATTTCATCGCGTCTTCGCAAATCCAGCGGATCGGTGCCTGTTCGAGCCCGGCAAGCGCCTGGTTCTCCTTTGCCCAGCCGATCGCTTTCTTGGAAGCATCGACATGGGTAACTTCGGCGCCCGCAGCCGCCGCGACCAGCGAAGCGACGCCGGTATAACCGAACAGGTTCAGCACTTTCAGCGGTCGGTCGGCGGTCTCGACGGCGTTTTTCAGCCATTCCCAATGGACGATCTGTTCCGGAAAGACACCAACGTGACGGAAAGCGGTGAAACGGCCAAGAAAATCGACCCCGAGCAGGGATAGTGGCCAGGTTTCGCCAAGCGCCGCCTTTGGAAAACGCCAGCGGCCCATGCCGTCCTCATCGGTATCACCGGTGAAAATGGCGTCGGCATTCTGCCATACGCGGTCAGGAACCGAGGGTTGCCACAGCGCCTGCGCCTCGGGACGGACGACGCGATATTCGCCGTATTGTTCAAGCTTCAGGCCGTTGCCGCTGTCGATCAGGTGAAAATCGCCAGCACCACTCGATTCCAGAATGACCGGAACCTGTTCTGCGGGACGTTCGCCGGTGCGAGGCTTGAGCGGCCGCGCAGGCACCTGCTCAACGGCTGCCGCCGGCGCAACCTTTTCCCTCGGCGCAGGCTTTGGCACGCTGCGGACTGCGTCCGGCTCGCGCTTTTTTGGTGCCACTTCAGCCCGCCGTGCCGGCTTTGCGGCATGAACCTGTTTTTTCTCGCTCCCGGCACGTGCACGATTGCCCGGCCGGCTGTCTTTTTTCTTCAATGGAAATCTTTCCGCTTCTGCCCGCGTCTTATGGCGCAGCAAATAGCATTCCACGCGCCGCTCGCCTAGAGCCGGAACGAATGTCGGCTACATCACTTTGCCGGGAGTTGACCGGCATTGGCAACATGGCCGGTCGCAGCAGCTTTCTGCCGGTTCGCCTCGTCATGCCAGCGAACGGCTTCTTTCGCCTCGATACGGGCGCGTTTGCGATGTTTGCCCTGCGCAAACCAGGTGGCCGAAGACCCCAGCAGCACACCAAAAATGACGGCCAGAAACAGGAAGACGAAAAACGGTGCGGTGAAAGAGAGAACGCCATCTTCCGGCCGGAAGGGATTTAACGCCAGCGTCACGGCCTGACGATTGGCAACGCACAGGATGACGAGAATAATCGCCAGCGGAAGCAGGATGATGAGGTTGATGATTTTTTTCGACATCCGAGAATACTCCATCGCTGCGGGGCTCCGCTAGCTCCGTTTCCGGCGCGTGCGTTGAGGACGATCAATCGTCCTCTTCGTCACCCATGCCGGGGTTCAGGCGCTCGCGCAGTTCCTTGCCCGTCTTGAAGAAAGGCACCCATTTTTCCTCGACGAAAACCGACTCACCCGTGCGCGGGTTCCGGCCGGATCGCGAAGGACGGTTTTTCACCGAAAATGCGCCGAAACCACGAAGCTCGACACGATTTCCTGCCGCAAGGGCATCGGTGATTTCATCCAGCACCGCATTGACGATGTTTTCCACGTCGCGGTGATAAAGGTGCGGGTTACGCGCAGCAACGATCTGCACCAGTTCAGACTTGATCACGGTTGCCCCCTGAAAGAATTGGATTTTTAACGCGGCTCAACCTGCCAAACGGAAACAAGACCGTCAAGAAACAACTTGTCCGCACCGAGCTGGCCAGGGCCTGCGAAGGGAATTAAATCGTCATATCCCAGAAACTTCGCTATTTGCGCAACACTGAAAAGCGCAAAAGGCGAACGGGACGACGGCGCGCGCCATTCGACGATCGGCAAATCCTTGGCAACACCGCGTGTTTCGAAATAGCCGCGAATTTCCTTTTCGCCGCCCAGCGTATCGACCAGCTTGTTGGCGAGCGCCTGCCTGCCTGTGAAAATCGATCCATCCGCGAGTTTGAGCACATCTTCGCGCGGCAACTTGCGGCGATCGGCCACAAGATCGACGAACCAGCCGTAGCTGTCCATCACCATGGCGCGGATCATCGTCTTCGCCTCCTCCGGCGCCTCATGGAAAGGCGAAGGCTCCGCCTTCATCGGCGACGACTTGATTTCCTGCAGCGAGACGCCGAGCTTTTCCATAAGCTGGCCCACCTGCGGATACTGGAAGATTACACCGATCGAGCCGGTGATGGAGGTTTCACCGGCAACAATGGTATCGCCGGCCGACGCGATCATATACCCAGCGGAGGCCGCCAAAGTGCGGACATCGGAGACGACCGGCTTCTTTTCCGCAACGCCGCGAATGGCCTTGAAGATACGCTCGCCGCCATAGGTTGTGCCGCCGGGCGAGGAGATCGAAACGATCAGGCCTTTGACATTGTCGCTCTTGGCAATCTTGTCGAGCCGCTCGAGAAGTTCGGTGTTATCCTGGATCAGACCGGAAACCTCGACACGGGCAATATGCGGTCTGGCGCTTTGCTGAGGCTCGGTCCATAAAAACCGGTAAAGGCCGAAAATGCCGGCGACGAGCAGGAGAACGGCGGCAACCCGCCAGAAAGTCAGCTTGCGGCGCAATTGCCTGCGATCCGCTATCGCCATATTATCCATCGAAAACCTCTGCCATCCGGCCTTTGAGCGACATGAGCATCACGGCCATATGGTTCTTCTAGCGCGAAGCCGCAAGGAAACAATAAGGAAACCAGAATTACGATAAAATTCGCATTTCCCTTGCACCTTTCCAGACAAAAACCATATTGGCAGGACAAAGCACTCGTGCCAAAGACTTTAAGATAAACATACAAGCTTCAATTGTGCGCCAGAATGGCGCCCAGGAAGTTTCCGGATCCACTCTTATGCTTGAAAGACTTCGCGAACCAGCGCCAGCATTTCCGCTGCCCAATGACCAGAACGGCGCTTACGAGCGTGCGCTCAGGCATTCTGCGCGCGTGAAGCGGCTGAAAATCATCCTGCCCCTCGGCGCGGCGGTCATTTCGCTTGCCTTCATCGCCGTTTCGCTTATCCGGACCTGGGCGCCCGATGAGGTCTCGCTTGAAAGCGCGAGGATCGAGGACGGCAAGATCGTGATGGAAAAACCCGCGGTTGCCGGCCGCAACGAGAAGGGGATCGATTATTCCATGAACGCCGACCGTGCGTTGCAGGATATCGCCAACCCCAACCTCATGACGCTGGAGAAGGTTCTGGCCGCAGTGCCGGTGAACGATGGCGTCGCCCAGGTAATTGCCAAGGAAGGCATTTTCGACCGGGCCACCAACACGCTGAAGATGACGGCCCCTTTTGACATCAATCTCAGCAATGGCATACAAGCGAAGTTCCAGTCTGCGGATGTCGATTTGAAGGCCGGAAAAATGAGCAGCAAAGAGCCCGTTTCGATCAAAACAAACGACGGCTCGATTGTTGCGCAATCGATTGATATCGCCGATAATGGCAAGACGATTACATTTTCGGGGCAGGTACGGGCACGTATCGCTGCATCCAATATCAAGAATGAAGGCAAGTGAGAGCCCGGTCCAGATGATGCAAATTTCCCGTCCCGTTTCCATTGGCAAATCCGCGGGCCTTACGGCCTTTGTTTTCTCCTGTCTTGCAACCGTGGCTTTCGCTCAGAACACCACGAGCAACATGCAGGGCGTCAAGCTCTCCGGCGACCAGCCGATCGCCATTGAAAGCGATCAGCTCGAAATCCGGGATCAGGAGCGCAAGGCCTATTTCACCGGTAATGTGAAAGTGGTGCAGGGCACGACCACCCTTCAGGCCGGCAAGATGACGGTGAACTACAAGGGAGAGGGTTCGTCGCTCACAAGCGGCGATGCCAATATCGAAAAAATCTTCGTTGATAATAATGTCTATCTGACGTCCGAGACCCAGAAGGCCACGGCCGATCACGGCGAATTCGACATGGCGGCTCAGACCTTCATTCTGACGGGCAAGCAGGTTGTGCTGTCTGAAGGCACGAATGTCTTCACTGGCTGCAAGCTGACTGTTTTGATGAATACGGGACAGGCGAAGCTCGAAAGCTGTGGCGGCCCCGTTCGGATCATGCTCGATCCGAAATCGCAGAAAAAACAGTAGTCTCACCTCGTGAAGATACCTTCGATCTCAAAAATATTTGGCGGTAGGCGCAACCGATCCGTGGAAGCGACATCGCAAGCCGACAAGGCTCGTTATGAAGGCACCCTGATCGCGCATGGTCTGACGAAGACCTATAATACGCGCCGGGTCGTCAACGGCGTTTCCCTGGTCGTGCGCCGCGGCGAGGCCGTGGGACTGCTTGGCCCCAACGGCGCGGGCAAAACCACCTGTTTTTACATGATCACCGGCCTCGTGCCCGTCGATACCGGCAAGATCGCCATCAACGGCAATGACGTTACCGGCATGCCGATGTACAGGCGCGCGCGCCTCGGCGTCGGTTATCTGCCGCAGGAAGCCTCGATTTTTCGCGGACTGACGGTGGAAGAAAACATCCGCGCCGTGCTGGAGGTCCACGAACCGAACAGCGTCAAGCGCAACCACAAGCTCGATGAGTTGCTGGAAGAGTTTCATATTGCGCAGCTGCGCAAATCGCCGGCAGTCGCACTTTCGGGTGGCGAACGCCGCCGCCTCGAAATCGCCCGTGCTCTCGCGACCGATCCGACCTTCATGCTCCTGGACGAGCCTTTTGCGGGCGTCGACCCGATTTCCGTCAGCGACATCCAGAATCTTGTCCGGCATTTGACCGCACGCGGGATCGGCGTTCTCATTACCGACCACAACGTCCGCGAAACGCTCGGCCTCATCGACCGCGCCTATATCATCCATGCCGGTGAGGTTCTGACCCATGGCCGTGCGGACGATATCGTCAATAATCCGGACGTTCGCCGCCTCTATCTCGGCAATAATTTTAGCCTGTAGCCCCCGGGCGCGAAAGATTCTTCATCGCGCCCCACCCTGACGCTTGACCAAACAAGATAAAAAAGCAATTTTTGGGCCAAGTTCTCTTGCCTCCGCAAAATTTATGAAAACTGTGGCAATGGAGAAGCTGTAAGGGGAGTTTCGCGTCCGCCATGGCATTATCTGCCAGCCTTTTGCTGCGTCAAAACCAGTCTCTTGTGATGACACCGCAACTGATGCAGTCCATCCAGCTGCTTCAGATGACGCATTTCGAGCTGACGCAGTTTATTGCGCAGGAGGTCGAACGCAATCCGCTGCTTGAAATTGCGGCAAACGACGGCGATTTGGGCGGTGACAGCCCGGCGGATGCGGAGAATTTCGGCGATGCCGACAGCGAGGCTTCGGATAAATCCGCTGCGATAACGGCTGACAGCGACGACTGGTACGGTGAGCGCGCCGCCAATCTTGGCGAACAGCTGGATACCAGCTTTGAAAACGTCTTTCCCGACGACGGCGAACCCAGAAAAGCCGACGCCCCCGAGCTGGCGGCCCAGTGGAAATCCATGCCCGGACAGGAATCCGGCGAAGGTTACGATCTGGACGACTTCGTTGCCGCAAAACAGAGCCTCGGCGACCATCTCAATCAGCAATTGCCGCTCGCCATTTCTTCCCCGGAGGAGCGGATGATCGCGGATGCGCTGATCGGCCAGCTCGACGAAACCGGCTATATCGCGACGGACGCTGTGGATGATGTCGCCGAACGGCTGGGAGCAACCCCATCCGCTGTTGAGCAGGTTTTGAAAACCCTTCAGGGCTTTGATCCTCCGGGCGTGTTTTCCCGCTCGCTGAGCGAATGTCTGGCAATCCAGCTCGCCCAGAAAGATCGGCTCGATCCGGCGATGCGGGCCTTTGTCGACAATCTGGAACTTCTGGCCAAACGGGACTTTGCGGCCCTGAAAAAACTTTGCGGCGTCGATGAAGAAGACCTTCTCGACATGCTGGCGGAAATCCGCACACTCAATCCACGCCCCGGCGCGGGCTACGATTCGACCGTTTCGGAGACAATCGTCCCCGATATCATCGTGCGCCCCTCTTCCACAGGCGGCTGGCTTGTGGAAATCAATCCCGAAACGCTGCCTCGCGTGCTCATCAACCAGACCTATTTCGCCGAGGTCTCACGGCACAAGGTTCGTCAGGGCGAGGATCAGGATTTTCTGGCCGAGTGCATGCAGACGGCCCATTGGCTCACCCGCAGCCTGGACCAGCGCGCCCGCACCATCATGAAGGTGGCAACCGAAATCGTTCGCCAGCAGGACGCCTTTCTCGTCAATGGCGTGGATCACCTGCGCCCGCTGAACCTGAAGACGGTGGCCGATGCGATCAAGATGCATGAATCCACCGTCAGCCGCGTGACGTCGAAAAAATACATGCTGACGCCGCGCGGTCTGTTCGAGCTCAAATATTTCTTCAGCGTGTCGATCAGTTCCGTGGAAGGCGGCGACAGCCATTCGGCGGAAGCGGTGCGCCACCGCATCAAGGGCATGATCGCGCAGGAGTCTGCCGACGCCGTGCTTTCCGATGACGATATCGTCGACAATCTGAAAAAGAGCGGCATCGATCTCGCCCGCCGCACCGTCGCCAAATATCGCGAGGCGATGAACATCCCCTCCTCCGTGCAAAGGCGCCGGGAAAAGAAAGCGCTGGCGAGGGCCTCAGCCTACTGAGCAGCGAAAGCGATCACGTTTTCAGGGCTCGGCTGCCGCATCCCGGCTGCACCATTGACTCTTGCCACGCCAGGGGCTAGAAGCCCGCCGCACACGTAAGCAAGGTCATTTGTAACGGATTCATCTCCACCGTCCATGGGCGTAAAATTCGAATGGGGGCTTTTTAAGGTCTTCGAAACGCTTGGATGCGCGCGCGGCTTGACGTAAGCTGGTACTCGCAAATCACTACAAAAAGGAAAATTTCCATGAGTGTGCGTGTATCTGGTAAACATATGGAGATCGGTGAATCTTTCCGTCAGCGGATTGAGGACAATATAGGTCTGGCGGTTACCAAATACTTCGATGGGGGGTATTCAGGCCAAGTGACCGTGGAGAAGTCGGGATCGCGTTTTGCCGCCGATTGCAAGCTGCATCTCGATACGGGCGTTGTATTGCATGCGGCGGGTCAGGCAAATGATCCGCAAGCGAGTTTCGATGCCGCCGCAGAGCGGATTGAAAAGCGCCTGCGTCGTTACAAGCGCAAGCTGAAAGATCATCATAGCGGCGCAAATGGCGTGATGCCGGAAATCGCCTATACGGTGATGGATGCTATTCCCGATGAGGATCACGAGGTCCCTGAAGATTACGCACCCACCATCGTGGCAGAGAGTTCGAAACAGATAAAGACAATGTCCGTTGCCAGCGCCGTGATGGCGCTCGACATGACGGACGAACCGGTTCTGCTCTTCCGCAGCCCGGGCAAGGAATATCTCAACATCGTCTACCGACGTCATGACGGCAATATCGGCTGGATCGACGCGGAAACGATCAAGAGCTGAACAGTCTGACAGGACTGTGGGAGGCAGGGCGCGAAAGCGTATCTGCCTCCCACATCGTCTCGATGGCATGAAGGAAAAAGAGAATGGCGTTGGCAGATTTGCTGCAACAAGATGCGATTATTCCCGCCCTCAAGGTGAATTCCAAAAAGCAATTGCTTCAGGAGCTGGCCGCAAAGGCAGCCAGAATTACCGGAGTCTCGGAACGGGAAGTTTTCGACGTCATCCTCCAGCGTGAAAAGCTCGGCTCCACCGGTGTGGGCCACGGCATCGCCATTCCGCATGGCAAGCTCAACAGCATCCATCAGATCACCGGCGTTTTCGCACGCCTTGAAACGCCGGTTGATTTCGAAGCACTGGACGACCAGCCGGTCGATCTGGTTTTCCTGCTGCTCGCGCCCGAGGGCGCCGGCGCGGATCACCTCAAGGCCCTGTCCAGAATTGCGCGCGCCCTGCGCGACCCCGAACTGGTGGCCAAGCTGCGCGCCACCGATTCCGATACGGCAATCTACGCCTTCCTCAATCAGGAGCAGGCGACGGCGGCCTGATCGCCGCTTCCCTGCTGGCCTCAGTTTTCATGACATAAAAAACGCGCCCTGAAGGCGCGTTTTTTATTGGGGTAAGAAGAGAATGCCTCAGGCATCCTTTTCATTGAGAGAAGACGTGCCCGGCTCGGCCGATGCGGATATCTCAACTTTCGGGCCGCCCTTGGCGACGCCAACCATGGCGGGGCGCAGGACCCGGTCGCCGATGGTGAAGCCGGCCTGAACCACCTGAACCACGGTATTGTTCGGAACCGCCGGGTTGGGGATTTCGAACATGGCCTGGTGGAAATTCGGGTCGAACTTCTGGCCTTCGGCATCGATCTTCTTGACGCCGTGGCGTTCCAGCGTCGACAGCATCGAGCGCTCGGTCATTTCCACGCCTTCAATCAGGCCGTTGAGACCAGCTTCGCCATTGGTCTTGAGTTCGTCGGGAATGGCCTCGAGAGCACGGCGAAGATTATCGGAAACGGCGAGCATGTCGCGCGCAAAACCGGCGAGCGAATAGGACTTGGCGTCCTTGACGTCACGCTCGGTACGGCGACGAAGATTGTCCATTTCGGCCGCGAGGCGCAGGAACTTGTCGCGCAGATCGGCATTTTCAGACTTCAGCAGCTCGACCGGATCGGGTTCGGCGATTTCAGACGGCTCTTCCCCGGCAAGCGTGGGTTCGACAAACTCTTCGGCGACATCAGCGTCAGGTCCGGGCTTTTTTGTATCGTCGGTCATGACGTTCTCCAGATTTGAATGTTGTTGGTTGCGCCCGATATCGAGGTTTGACGGGCAAAAATCAAGGCTTGCGGCGAAAAGCTTGCCGCATTCTCTGGCCTTGCGGGCTTATCCTATCTCTGCTTGCGGGAAAGGCGGGCCATGATCTGCGCGGTATAGTCCACCATAGGCACGATACGGGCGTAATTGAGCCTGGTGGGACCAATGACGCCGACCGCACCCACAACGCGATTTTCCTCATCTCGGTAGGGCGCGACAATCAGCGAGGAACCGGACAGCGAAAACAGCTTGTTTTCCGAACCGATGAAAATCCTGACCCCCGAGCCGCTTTCCGCGAGATTGAGGATTTCGATGAGGTTTTCCTTGCGCTCGAGATCGTCGAACAGCAGGCGCACGCGATCAATGTCTTCCTCGCCGGCGAGACCCTCAAGCAGGTTGGAGCGCCCGCGCACGATGAGGCGGCCGAGCTTGCCCTCCTCATTGTCGCCCGCCCAGACGGCCAGGCCGCGCTCGATGAGATCCTGCGCCAGCGTGCCGAGCTCCGATTGCAACTCCGCCTGCTGCCTCTGGAACTGAGTTCGCAACTCCTGCAGCGTCTGGCCGGACAGATGCGCATTGATGAAATTCGCCGCCTCTATCAATTGCGACGAGGAAATGCCCGCAGGTAACTCGATGATGCGGTTTTCGACCTGATTGTGGTCGCCCACCAGCACGGCAAGCGCCTTGGTGGGTTCCAGCCGGATGAATTCCACATGTTTGAGGATGACGTCGTTCTTGGCCGTCAGCACGAGGCCAGCGCCGCGCGACATGCCTGATAACATGCGGCTCGCCTCCGTCAGCAGCCCTTCCAGCGATTGCTCGTGGCCGGCGACCGGGCCGATCTGCCGGTCGATGTTTGCCCGTTCCTCAGCAGGCAGATCGCCCACCTGCATGAAGGCGTCAACGAAGAAGCGTAGTCCCGTCTGGGTGGGCAGGCGTCCGGCGCTGATATGCGGCGAATAGATGAGGCCCAGCTCCTCCAGATCGCTCATCACGTTGCGGACGGAAGCCGGCGAGAGCGACATGGGCAGCAGCCGCGACAGGCTGCGCGACCCCAGGGGTTCACCCGTGTCGAGATAACCTTCAACGATGCGCCGGAAAATCTCCCGCGACCGTTCATCCAGCAGCGATGCCTGATCTTTTGAAAGCGGTGCAGAAAAGCCCATCTCGTCCGTTCTTTGTCATCCAAATCCTGTTTGCATCAATATAATGCGTCGCGCCGCCGCGGCAAAACGGAAATTGGCTTTGCAAATGCCCGGGCCTCGCCTTAGAAGGCAGGAACCAACATGGAGAGTGGATCATATGCGGCCTTCAGGCAGAAAAACCGATCAGATGCGCAAGGTTTCCTTCGAGCGCAATTTCTCGAAACATGCCGAAGGCTCCTGTCTGGTCAAATTCGGCGACACGCATGTGCTCGTCACCGCAAGCCTCGAGGAAAAGACGCCGCCGTGGCTGCGCAACAGCGGCAAGGGCTGGGTCACCGCCGAATACGGCATGCTGCCGCGCTCCACCCATGAGCGCATGAAGCGTGAGGCCGCTTCCGGCAAGCAGGGCGGCCGCACCCAGGAAATCCAGCGCCTCATCGGCCGCTCGCTGCGTGCGGTGGTCGACTTGCAGGCGCTCGGGGAGCGCCAGATCAGCATCGACTGCGACGTCATTCAGGCCGATGGCGGCACACGCACCGCCTCCATCACCGGCGCATGGATAGCCCTCCATGATTGCCTGAAGTGGATGGAAACCCGCAACATGATCAAGGTCGAGAAGGTCCTCAAGGATCATATCGCGGCGATCTCCTGCGGTATCTTCGCAAAACAGCCGGTTATCGATCTCGATTATCTGGAGGATTCCTCCGCTGAGACCGACGCGAATTTCGTCATCACCGGCTCCGGCGGCATCGTCGAGGTTCAGGGAACGGCGGAAGGCGCCCCCTTCTCCGAAGAGGAATTCCTGACGCTGCTTAGCCTTGCCAAGACGGGCTGCGGCGAACTGGTCGCCCTTCAGAAACAGGCGATCGCCTGAGCCACGGGAAAACGTCATGCGCAAGCTCGATACCAGAACGATCGTCGTCGCCAGCCACAACAAGGGCAAGATCGCCGAAATCGCCGACCTGATCGGACCTTTCGGCTTCTCTGCCAAGTCGGCCGCCGAGCTGAATTTCGAAGAGCCGGATGAAACGGGCACCACCTTTGAGGACAATGCCGCCATCAAGGCGCTTGCCTCCGCAAAGGCATCGGGTCTGCCCGCCTTGTCCGACGATTCCGGTCTGGTCATCGATGCGCTGGATGGAGCACCCGGCGTCTATACCGCCAATTGGGCAGAGACGGCCGATGGCACGCGCGACTTCGCCATGGCCATGCAGAAGGTTGAAGATGCGCTTGCCGAGCGTGGCGCATCAAAGCCCGAAGATCGCACGGGTCGGTTCGTGAGCGTGCTTTGCCTCGCCTGGCCGGATGGGCATGTCGAATATTTCCGTGGCGAGGTGGAGGGCACTGTTGTGTGGCCGCCGCGCGGAACGAGCGGTTTCGGTTATGACCCCGTCTTCAAACCCGAAGGCTATGACACTACATTCGGTGAGATGACAGCGGACGAAAAACACGGCTGGAAGCCGGGTGACGCGGCAGCGCTGTCGCATCGCGCCCGCGCCTTTAAAAAATTCGTAGAAACCTGCCTGGAGGCATGAACCCGATGGTCGGGGAGCATCATTTTTCTGCCCCCGGCGCATCGCTTCTGCCGGATACGGGCGATCCCGGCTTCGGGATCTATCTGCATTGGCCCTTCTGTGCGGCCAAATGTCCCTATTGCGATTTCAACAGCCATGTCCGCCACCGCCCGGTAGATCAGGAACGGTTTACGGCTGCCTTTCTCCGTGAAATGGAACATATGCGGGCATTGAGCGGCCCGCGCGTCGTCACCAGCATCTTCATGGGCGGCGGCACACCATCGCTGATGGACCCGCAGACCGTGGGGGCGCTTCTTGATGGCGTCTCGCGCTTCTGGCATGTGCCCGACGGTATCGAGATCACGATGGAGGCGAACCCTTCCAGCGTTGAGGCGGAGCGCTTTCGTGGCTATCGGGCAGCGGGTGTCAACCGCGTCTCGCTCGGCGTACAGGCGCTGAACGATCGGGACCTGAAGTTCCTTGGCCGCCTGCATGATGTTGCCGATGCCTTGAAAGCCATAAGGCTGGCGCGGGAGATTTTCCCGCGCATGTCCTTCGATCTCATCTATGCCCGCCCGAACCAGACGGTGGCCGAATGGGACGCCGAACTGAAGGAGGCGGTTTCCTATGCCGTCGACCATCTGTCGCTCTACCAGTTGACCATTGAGGAAGGCACGCCCTTTTACGGGCTGCACAAGGCAGGCAAGCTCATCGTGCCGGATGGAGAGCATTCAGCCGTGCTTTATGAGGCGACGCAGGAAATCACCGAGCGTTACGGCATGCCGGCCTATGAGGTTTCCAACCATGCCCGGCCCGGCGCGGAAAGCCGCCACAACCTCACCTATTGGCGTTATGGCGATTATGCCGGCATTGGCCCCGGCGCGCATGGACGCCTGACGAGAGGCGCTTCCAAGCTCGCAACCGCCACCGAGCGGCATCCGGAAAACTGGCTCGAAACCGTTGAGCGGGAAGGCCACGGCATGGTCGACCAGGAAATGCTTGGCGTGGATGAGCAGGCAGACGAATTGCTGCTGATGGGGCTTCGCCTGCGCGAGGGTATCGATCTTGCCCGCTGGAGCGATCTGTCCGGCCGCGATCTCGACCCGGAAAAGGAAGAATTCCTTCTCCAGCACGGTTTCGTGGAAAGGCTCGGCAATTCCCGCCTGCGCTGCACGCCTTCCGGCATGCTCATTCTGGATGCGGTGGTGGCCGACCTCGCCTGCTGACCTGCGGGACCCGAAAAGCCAATAAAAAAGCGGCCCAGAGGCCGCTGAGGGTAACAACGCAGTAGGAAAACCTCTCCTCGCGTCGTGCTCGGGCCTGTCCCGAGCATCTGCAAACGATTGACTTTCCGAAACGTGGTTGAATCCTCGGGGCGAGCCCGAGGATGACATCGCGTGTCAGGATATGATTGCCAAAAAGCTGAAGCGGCCCGAAGGCCGCTTTTATTAGGCGTTGTTTTCGTTGATCAGGCGCTTCAGCAGCTCAACCTCATGGCCGAGCTTGGTATCGCCGGAAATCAATTCCTCGATCTTGCGCACCGCGTGGAGAACCGTGGTGTGGTCGCGACCGCCGAAACGGCGACCGATCTCGGGGAAGGAACGCGGCGTCAGCATCTTGGCCAGATACATGGCGATCTGGCGCGGCTTGACGATGACACGGGTACGACGGTTGGACACCAGCTCCTGCCGCGACACATTATAGTGCTTGGCGACGATGCGCTGAATATCCTCGATGCGGACGCGTTTGGCCTCACCGCTTCCGACGAGGTGAGACAGCAGCTCATCGACGCGGTCAACCGAGAGGTTCGGCTCGAATGAGCGACGGAACATCAACTGGTTGAAGGCGCCTTCAAGCTCACGCCCGCTTGCCGTCACGCTCTTGGCAACATGGGTCAGGATTTCGTCCGAAATCTCGAAAGACGGATCGTCCTGACGCGCCGAACCCATGCGACGGTTGAGCATTTCATAACGCATGTCGTAGTCGGGACCTTCGATCTCGATGGCCATACCGCCCTGAAGACGCGAACGGACACGCGGATCGAGCGATTCCAGCTCCCAGGGCGCGCGGTCAGCAGCGACCACGACCTGCTTGGCGCTGTCGAGCAGCATGTTCAGCAGGTGGCAGAATTCGTGCTGGATCATCTTGCCCTGCAGGAACTGCATGTCGTCGATGACGAGCAGATCGATATTGCGCAGCGTGTCCTTCAGCGTCAGCGCGTCATTGTCGCGGATCGCGGTCGCGAAACGCCACATGAAATATTCGGCCGTCAGATAGACCACGCGTGGATTGCGCGGGCTGTCGATGGCGGCATTGGCAATCGCCTGCAGAAGATGCGTCTTCCCGAGGCCGACGCCCGCATGGATGAACAGCGGATTGAAGCGCACAGCGCCAGCACCCGCTTCCGCGATTGTCTTCGCCGCCGCAAGGGCCACGCGGTTGGACGAGCCTTCGACAAAGGTATCGAAGGTGAAGCGTGTATCAAGCGGTGAGCCGAATAGCGGGCCGGAGCTACCCTGACGCAGGGTTGCCTGGGCCGCCGCGGGCTGTGCAGCAGGCGTCGTCGCGGGCTGCGACGGAATGAAGGACTTGTTGCGCGCAACAGTGCCCATGTCCTGAACCGGCTGCACCCTCTCCTCGGCCTGCGCGGGACGGACCGGACGGCTGGCAGAGCGGACAAGAATTTCCACCTTCAGCACATCCGCATCCTCGCTTTGCACGAGGTTGGTGATCAGATCCATATAACGGTTGTTGATCCAGGACTTCAGAAAGGTCGTCGGAACGGTAAAACGGACGACGCTTTTCGAAACGGAATGGAGTTTGAGCCGTGCAAACCAGCTTGCATAGACCTCGGGACCAACCTGTGCCTTGAGCCGCGCGCTAAAACGTTCAAACAGCGCATCATGCTTCATTGCCGATTTGTCCCCTGCCGCATCTGAGCAAGCTGCATCACAAGCCTTCGGTGCGCGGTCCCCATCAGCCACCGCACCCATCGCCAAATTCAATTGCATATTGCCGCCTTTCAAATTGCCAATCATAGCCTGACGACCAAAAATCGATCGCCAGGGATCCCCCTCGTATTATTCTTGCCTTCAGCGCTCCCCTCGAAAGAACGTCAAAGGCTTCTACTCGTTTGCGAGCCGGTTATCCCATTTCCCTCCCCCTCATGGAGAGGCCTGCGACACGCTAAAGACGCTCCTTTCATCACAACCTAAAGGCGCATTCTTAAGGACAAAAAGCTCCCGCCCGTTCCGAGACCGAAACGGCACAAAAAGCTCCATGACCTGAGAAAACGGACCTCGAAAGACCCGCCAGCAAGAAGGTGAATACCGTCGATGTGATCATCACGATAATCTGTGGACTGCGATCCGCACCCCTTGTTGAAATGCATTTAGGCAGGATCGTGGGGAGAGATCAATGGCGTTTTTTCTGCAAAAACTCAGATCGGCCATTGACTCGCAAAGACCGTTTTGCATTACGGGCAAGGTCCGAAGCAGAATCGCTTATGAATCAATGAGATTCAATTTTGGCATTTTTTAAGAGGCGATTTTGGCAAAAAAATAAAAATCTTCTTGACTCAAAACTCGTCGGGACTTCCGTAGAGAAAGCCTCCCATTTCCAGAGACACCTCCGGCAAGATATTGTTTTTATTCAATATTTCCTGTCGTCCATCTGACACGCGTTTGTCACGTTACGGCAGGATTGCTTAACAGGTGGTTAGAATCACAAAAAGCCCGGTCAAAAGACCAGGCTTTTAGAATAATTATTTGTGATTAGCCGGATTAGGCGGAAAGGGCCTTAACGCGCTGTGCGAGACGCGACACCTTGCGGGATGCGGTGTTGCCATGCAGAACGCCCCGGGTGGCGGCGCGCTGGATCTCGGGCTGAGCTGCCTTCAGAGCTTCGGTGGCTACTGCCAGATCGCCCGAAGCAATCGCTTCCTCGACCTTGCGGATGAAGCCGCGAACGCGCGAACGGCGAGCCTTGTTGACTGCGGTACGGCGAGCGATCTTGCGGGTCGCCTTTTTCGCCGAAGTTGTATTGGCCATGTATGCCTCTCTTCGAATTCAAACCAAATTCCGCAACCACAGGATCGGGTCGTTCGACGACCTCACGTAACCCAAGAATGCGGGAGTAATTTCGGACAAGCCGGATGGCTTTCCTTAACCGTGGGCGGGCATATACCGCTAAAGCTTACGCCCGTCAACGCGCAAAACGCTTAAAAGCGCCGATATTCCGAATCCTTAGCGATTCCGGAAAGCGGGTTTGCGCTTTTCGACGAAGGCCGCCATGCCCTCCTTCTGATCCGCCGTTGCAAAGAGCGACTGGAAGGATCGTCTTTCATATCTGAGCCCCTCTGCCAGAGGGACCTCGAAGGAGCGATTGACGCTTTCCTTGGCCATGAGGACGGAAGCGCGCGACAGCGAGGCGATGCGTGTCGCAGCCTCCACTGCCTCATCCATGAGATTTGCAGCCGGCACGATCCGCGACACGAGACCGGCGCGCTCGGCTTCCGCCGCATCCATCATGCGGCCGGTCAGAACCAGATCCATGGCCTTTGCCTTGCCCACGGCCCTCGTCAGCCGCTGCGAACCGCCCATGCCGGGAATGACGCCGAGCGTGATTTCCGGCTGGCCGAATTTCGCCGTGTCCGAAGCAATGATGAAATCGCACATCATCGCCAGCTCACACCCGCCGCCCAGCGCAAAGCCGGAGACTGCGGCGATGACCGGCTTGCGTGTCGATGCGACCTCTTCCCAGCCGCCGAGGAAGTCGCCGACATAGGCGTCGACAAAATCCAGCCCCTGCATTTCCTTGATGTCGGCGCCTGCGGCAAATGCCTTTTCCGATCCGGTGATGATGATCGCACCGATGGAATCGTCGGCGGAAAATGAGGAAAGAATGTGCCGCAGTTCTTTCAGAAGCACCGAATTGAGAGCGTTGAGCGCCTTGGGGCGATTGAGCGTGATGACGCCCACCTCATCGCGTTTCTCCACCAGTATCGTTTCATAATCCACGGCAGTCTCCCCTTCTCCGCTATTCCAACTCAGCTATTTCTGGCAGGCGGCACAATAGAAGGTCGAACGACCAGCCTGCACCACCCTTTCAACCGTACCCCCGCAGCCGGGTGTCCGGCAAGGCTGGCCTTCCTGATCGTAGACCGAAAAGGAATGCTGGAAATAACCAAGCGTTCCATCCGTCTGTATATGGTCGCGCAGGGAAGAACCGCCGGCGGCGATGGCGTCCGCAATCACGTCGCGGATTTTTTCCGTGAGATCGACGAGCTGCGGTTTCGGCTTGCCGGTTTTCGTCACCAGCGTTCCCGCCGCCCGCAAGGGTGAAAGGTGCGCGCGCCACAGCGCCTCGCAGACATAGATATTGCCGAGACCGGCTATGATCTTCTGATCCAGCAGCGTGCTTTTCAAAGGCTGGCTTTTGCCGTCAAACCGGCTCGCCAGATAATCGGCGCTGAGCGCGTTGCCGGTCGGCTCCGGGCCGAGCTCCGCAAAGGCAGGGTAAAGGTCGAGCTTGTTGCGCTCGACAAGATGCATGAAACCGAAGCGGCGCGGATCGTTATAGATGACGCAGACGCGCTCTTCTGCCTTGTCGAGATGAAAGACGACATGGTCATGCTTGCCGTCTTTCGAACGGGCATAATGAAACGCGCCGGGCGCGTCCCTGTCACCGACCCCATCGATCTCCGGCTCAATACGAAATGAGCCGGACATGCCCAGATGAGCGACGATGGTCAGCCCGTCCTCCAGTTCGATCAAAAGATATTTCGCCCGGCGCCCGAGCGATATGATTGTCTTGCCTTCGATCAGCGCCGCGAAATCCTCAGGGAACGGAAAGCGCAAATCGGGACGGCCGAGATGGAGCCTGCGGATGCTTGCTCCTTCCATGGCTGGTGCAAGGCCGCGTCTGACGGTTTCGACTTCTGGCAATTCTGGCATCTGGCTTATCCGGCAGTTTATCGTTAGGACCATGTGGTCTATACAGTGCACGCGAAATGTCGCGCCCAGGCGATGCGGCAACAGATAGCGTCGCCATGGCGTTTCCGCTATGGTCCGCCACGCAATAAATATGGAGACAGACGATGACCGACGCCCGTACCACTGCCCAAGGCGGCATGGAAACGTCCTATGGCTTCCACAAGGTGGACGAAGGCAAGAAGCAGGGGCTGGTCAACGAGGTCTTCCACAAGGTGGCCAAGCGTTACGACATCATGAACGACGTGATGTCGGCTGGCATGCACCGCTTGTGGAAAGACGCCATGGTCTCCTCGCTTTCGCCGCGCAAGGATGCCTCCTACAAGGTTCTGGACGTGGCGGGCGGCACCGGCGATATCGCCTTCCGCATCGTCGAAGCCTCCAATCGTCTGGCGCATGCCACCGTTCTCGACATTAACGGCTCTATGCTGGCGGTTGGCGAGGAGCGCGCGGCGAAAAAGAAGCTTTCCGACAATCTGACCTTCGTGGAGGCCAATGCCGAGGAGCTGCCCTTCGAGGCAAACACATTCGATGCCTATACGGTCGCATTCGGCATTCGTAACGTGCCGCGCATCGATGTGGCGCTGAAAGAGGCTCACCGTGTGCTCAAGCGTGGCGGGCGACTGCTGGTCCTGGAATTCTCCGAAGTCGAAATGCCGTTGCTCGACCGCGTCTACGACGCATGGTCGTTCAACGCCATTCCGCAATTCGGCAAGATGATCACCGGCGATGCAGAGCCCTATCAATATCTGGTCGAGTCGATCCGCAAATTCCCCAATCAGGAGGATTTCGCGGCGATGATCCGCACCGCAGGCTTTTCCCGCGTGAGCTATACGAATTACACCGGCGGCATCGCCGCCCTGCATTCCGGCTGGAAGCTATAAGATAATGGCCGGCAAGAGCAGGAGACAGGCATAAGCATGAGCACTTTGGGCGCATATTTCCGCCTCGCAAGGGTTGGCTGGGTTCTCGTGCGCGAAGGCGTTGTGCTGGCACTGCCGTCCGATGACCTGCCTGCGCCAGCACAATTGCTGAAAGCGGTGCTGAAGCCCTTCGCCCGCAGCAAGGCCAAGCGGGCGCAGCGCAGCGACCGGCTGGCCACGGCTGTCGAGCGGCTTGGCCCTTCCTATGTGAAGATGGGTCAGTTTCTGGCCACAAGGCCCGATGTCGTCGGCGCTGATTTTGCCGATGATCTCGCGAGCCTTCAGGACCGCATGGCGTTTTTTCCCGCAGCCGCGGCGAAGGCCAATATCGAAGGTTCACTCGGGCGCCCGGTTTCAGAGCTTTACAGGGAATTCGGCGATCCGATCGCCGCCGCTTCCATCGCCCAGGTTCACCCGGCCATAGTGGATACGCCGAAAGGGCCGCGCAAGGTGGCCGTCAAGGTCATTCGCCCCGGTGTGCGCCAGCGCTTCCAGAACGATCTCGAGGCGATGTATCTGATCGCCGACCTGCAGCAGCGTTTCGTCCGCTCCGCCCGTCGCCTGCGCCCGGTTGAAGTCACGCGCACGCTGGAACAGACCACCAAGATCGAGATGGATCTGCGGCTTGAGGCCGCCGCGCTTTCCGAACTTGCGGAAAACACCAAGGACGATCCCGGGTTCCGCGTTCCCGAGGTCGACTGGGAACGCACCGGCCGCGATGTCGTCACCATGGAATGGATCGACGGCGTCAAGATGTCGGATATCGAGGGGCTGAAAGCCGCCGGTCACGACCTGAACCAGCTTGCCGACACGCTGATCCAGTCTTTCCTGCGGCACACGCTGCGCGACGGCTTTTTCCATGCCGACATGCATCCCGGCAATCTCTTCGTGGATGCTGAGGGCGAGATCGTCGCCGTCGATATGGGCATTGCCGGACGCCTTGGCAAAAAGGAGCGCCGTTTCCTCGCCGAAATCCTCTACGGCTTCATCACCCGCGATTACATGCGCGTGGCGGAAGTGCATTTCGAGGCCGGTTATGTGCCAGGTCATCACGACAAAGCCAGCTTCGCCCAGGCGATCCGCGCCATCGGCGAACCGATTCACGGCCAGCCGGCCGAGACAATCTCCATGGGCAAGCTTTTGACGCTGCTGTTTGAAGTAACCGAACTCTTCGACATGGAAACGCGCCCGGAACTGGTGATGCTGCAAAAGACCATGGTGGTGGTGGAGGGCGTGTCGCGCATGCTCAATCCGCGCTTCAACATGTGGAAGGCGGCCGATCCGGTCGTCGGCGGCTGGATCAGGGATAATCTCGGCCCGAAACGCATCGTCACCGACCTGAAGGACGGCGTGAAGGCGGCCCTCAAGCTTGCGGAGGCAGCACCCGAGATCGCCGCCAAGACGGAGAAGCTGCATTCGGAGCTGATGTATATGAGCGAAAACGGCCTGCGTTTCGACGCCAAGACGGCGGAAGCCATCGGAAAGGCGGAAGCGCGACATACCAGATGGGGACGAGCAGCGCTCTGGGTGATTGCGCTGACGCTTCTCTATATTGCAATCCGAATCAGTTAAGGGTGAGCCGAACGTGGAGGGTCAGCACGCACGGTTGGAAGCCTCTGCCCGACCAATATGATCGAAGCATGCCATGCTCATGCAATCTAACGAGGAATAGTCACCTGATCTTTTAACGGAACAGGTGACCGATGAGATTGCTCACGTTTCTGGCGGCTTCGATATTCCTCAGCCTTCCGCCGGTGTCAGCGCCGGAAGTGATGGCGGAACATATGTTTTACGACCCCTGTAAGGATGGTCGCATGAGTGATGGCAAACCGCGCAGTTGCGGCGAGCTGAAGCGTGAACTGCGGCGCACCGAGAGGCATGGCCGCAGGGAATGGGAATATTATCGGCCGACGCGGCCAATGCGAACCGATCCCTGCCGGGACGGGCGCTTCAGCGACGGGCAACCGCGATCCTGCGAGGAGCTGCGCCGCTGGTTGGATGTTAGATGATTGCCGGACGGGAATTGAGATTCATGGCAAAAACTCAGGCAATAAAACAGGTCCTTACCTACGCTTCGTGGCCGATGGTGTTTTTCTCCGGCCTTGCCGGCTCCTATGTCGCCTTCACGAGCAGCCACCCGATAACGGGGTTCCTCGCCGTCTATGCCTGTGCGGTGATGGCTCTGTTTCTTCTTGAACGCTATATTCCCTATGAGGTCGAATGGCTTGAGGGTGACGGTGAGACCGCAACCAGCATTGGCCACACACTTTTGACCAAGGGTCTTGTCCAGCTTGCCGCCGTTGCGGGGGCGATCTTTCCAATGGTCACCGCCAATGTGCTGCAACCGCTTGCAGCCATGCGGTTCGACATGTGGCCTTCCGATCTGCCGATGGTGGTTCAGGTCGCACTTGCGGTCATCATCGCCGAATTCGGTCTCTACTGGGCCCACCGCATCGCGCATGAAACCGTGTTCTTCTGGCGTTTCCATGCCCTGCACCACAGCGTTGTCCGACTGTGGGTGGTCAATACGGGCCGCTTTCATGTGGCGGACTCGCTTTTCAAGATCGCGCTCAGCCAGATACCGCTCTATTTCATGGGCGCGCCTTTGCAGGTTTTCTGGTGGCTTGGGGCCGTTACCGCCTTCATCGGCATTCTGACCCATTGCAATGTCGACATGAAGACTGGGCTGCTCGACTACGTGTTCAGCACGCCGCGGCTGCACCGGTGGCACCATTCAAAGCAGCTTCCGGAAGGAAACACCAATTACGGTGAGAATCTCGTAATCTTCGATGTGATCTTCGGCTCCTACCACAATCCGGATCGGCCCTCTTCCACCGATATCGGCATCAAGGGTGAGATCGCGAAGGGATTTGTGCCGCAGCTTTTGCAACCCTTCACCAAGGAAGGCGTCCGCCAGATCATCGGCAAAGACAAGAAGGTCAACTGAAACGAGAAACTATATGGTTGGCGCAGTGTCGATCACTATGCCCAGTTCGCCCCGCAGCTTCTTCGTCAGGCCGGCTGCGACAAGTTCGTAGGAGCGGCGCACATAATGCTCCAGCTCTTCCTCCTCGAGCGGCGAATGGTCGGCAATCGACACCCATTTGCGTTTGGCGAAATAGGGCGCCTGACCGATGCCTTCCAGTGAGGTGAGGATTTCGAAGCTTTCCTCCGAACATTTCACCACAAGCCGCCAATCCACTCGCTCTCCCAGCACCGCAAAGACCTTGTCTCCGACCTTGGCGACATGGGAATCCCATTGATCGACAAAACGCGCGCCCGGCCATTCGCCAAGCACCCGGTCGAAGGTCTTTTGATCGAACAGGCTCATGCCAGTTTCTCCGCGATAAGAGCCGCCAGGCGTTTTGCGACGTCTGCCTTGTCCAGATCCGGCCAAGCCTCGACACCGTCAGCCGAAATGATCTTCACGCTGTTGCGGTCTCCCCCCATGATGCCGGTTTCGGCGGACACATCATTGGCGACGATATAATCCGCGCCCTTACGTTCCAGCTTGGCCCGGCCATTCTTCTCAACATCCTGCGTTTCGGCGGCGAAACCCACCACCAGCTTCGGCCGCTTTTCGTGGTGGCCGACGGTTTTGAGAATATCGGGATTTTCCGTCAGTTGCAGCGCAGGCGGGGCATCGCCCGGCTGCTTCTTGATCTTCTGTTCCGACGCGCCTGCCACCCGCCAGTCGGCGACGGCCGCCACCATGACGGCAATATCCGCCGGCAGTCTTGAGATCACCGCATCGCGCATCTCCTCGGCGCGCTCAACGTGGATTGTTGCAACGCCCGCCGGATCGGAAATAGTGACCGGACCGGAGACCAGCGTGACCTCGGCTCCCAGTTCCGCCAGCGCCGCTGCGATGGCATGGCCCTGCTTGCCGGAGGAGCGATTGGCGATGTAACGGACCGGATCGATCGGCTCATGGGTGGGGCCGGAGGTGACGATGGCCGTCCTGCCCTTCAGAGGCTTCGGCCCAGCGTCGAGCAGCGCCGCCACGGCTTCGACAATCTGCAACGGCTCCGCCATGCGGCCAAGACCCGCCTCACCCTTTTCCGCCATCTCGCCCGCCATGGGGCCGATGAAAGACACGCCGTCTTTTTTCAGCATTTCGACATTGCGCGCTGTCGGCCTGGCGGACCACATTTTCGGGTTCATTGCAGGTGCGACCAGCACCTTGCGATCGGTCGCCAGAAGGATCGTGGAGGCAAGATCGTCAGCCAGCCCATGCGCCATCTTTGCCATCAGGTCGGCAGTGGCGGGCGCGACCAGCACGAGGTCACAGTCGCGCGCAAGCCGGATATGCCCGACATCCTGCTCGTCCTGTCTGGAAAAAAGCTCGGTGAAAACGTGGGTGGCGGACAGTGCGCCGACGGCAAGCGGCGTGACGAATTCCTGGGCGCCCTTCGTCATCACAGGCGTCACCTTCGCGCCGCGCTCTTTCAGGCGGCGGATGAGATCAAGGCTCTTATAGGCCGCGATGCCGCCGGAGATGATGAGAAGAATATGTTTGCCTGAAAGCGTCATGATACCGGACCAGTTTCCCGTTTAACGGGGAAACTAGAGCATTTCCGGTGAAAACGTAATCACCTTCAATGCTCTAGCTCTTTGTTTTTCCGCATTTCCGGACGGAAAACCGCTGCGCACTTTTCCTGAAAATGCTCGGCCCTTGGCATACAAAGTGCAATCCGGCTGATATCACGCCGCCTTGGCGACGTGATATTCCTTGATCGCGACCATCTTGATCGCCGGAAAACGCTCGGACTCATAGCGGAGCGAGAAAGCGTCCTGCGCCAGAAACACCGGATCGCCATCCAGATCGCGGGCGATATCGCCGCGCTTGACGTTGAGGAACTTGTCCATTTCCGCCGGCTGATCGGAAGAAATCCAGCGGCAGACGGAAAAGCGCGACATTTCGAAGGAGACCGGCAGGCCATATTCGCCCATCAGACGCTCCTTCAACACGTCGAGCTGCAGCGCGCCGACAACGCCGACGATAGCGGGCGAACCGTCTTCCGGCGAGAAGAGCTGCACGACGCCCTCTTCCGCCATCTGCTGCAGGGCTTCCTTCAGCTTCTTGGCCTTCATGGCGTCTTCCAGACGTACACGCCGCAGGATTTCCGGCGAGAAGTTCGGTACGCCCTGGAAGACGAGGTTTTCACCTTCGGTCAGCGTATCGCCGATGCGCAGCGTGCCATGGTTCGGGATGCCGACCACGTCGCCCGCAAAGGCCGTATCGGCCAGCTGGCGCTGCGAGGCGAAGAAGAATTGCGGCGCGGTAAGGCCCATCTGTTTGCCGGTGCGAGCAAGCCGCGCCTTCATGCCGCGCTCCAGCTTGCCCGAGCAGATGCGGGCGAAAGCGATACGGTCACGATGGTTCGGGTCCATATTGGCCTGAATCTTGAAGACAAAGGCCGTCATTTTCTCTTCAGCCGCATGGACGGTGCGGGTATCCGCCACCTGATCGCGCGGCGGCGGCGCGAAGTCACCAAGCGCATTGATGAGATCGCGCACACCGAAATTGCGCAGCGCCGAACCGAAGAAAACCGGCGTCATGTGACCTTCGAGAAATGCCTGACGATCGAAAGGACGGCAGGCTTCCAGCGCCAGTTCGGTTTCTTCGACAAAGAGGTGGCGTTCATTTTCCGGCAGGCGGTCGGCAACAGCCCGGGGGCCGTTTACCGGCAGCCCGTCCACCTGGGTATCGTTGCCGCGGAAGGTGTTTTCAGCGAGATTATAGGCGCCGCAGAAAGTCTTCGCCCGCCCGACCGGCCAGGTGATCGGCGCAGTATCCAGCGCGAGCTTCTCTTCCACCTCATCCAGAATCTCGAAGGGGTCGCGGCTTTCGCGGTCCATCTTGTTGATGAAGGTGATGATCGGAATGTCGCGCATGCGGCAGACTTCGAAGAGCTTCAGCGTGCGCGGCTCGATACCCTTGGCGGCATCGATGACCATGATCGCCGCATCCACCGCCGTCAGGGTGCGGTAGGTATCATCGGCGAAATCCTCGTGGCCGGGCGTATCGAGAATGTTGAAAACGCGGTCGTTATATTCGAAGGTCATGACCGAGGTGACGACCGAAATGCCGCGCTCGCGCTCGATCTTCATCCAGTCCGAACGGGTCTGGATGCGATCCTTCTTCGCCTTCACCTCACCGGCAAGCTGGATCGCTCCGCCGAACAGCAGCAGTTTTTCCGTAAGCGTGGTCTTACCCGCGTCCGGGTGCGCAATAATAGCAAAGGTGCGGCGGCGGGAGACCGCCTCGGCAAGTGTTTCGGCCATCTGACAAATCCTGTGGAATTGCGGGGTATCTAGCGTTTCAGGCCCGCTTTTGCAATTGACCTTGCCGCGATCTCGGCAAACTAATGCCCCATGACCGTTCAAAACGACAATAGACCCCTCCTCCGGCTCGTCCGTCTCGCCAATGGCGCAGACCTCGAATTGCCCTCCTATGAAACCCGTGGCGCGGCCGGCATGGACCTGCGCGCGGCGGTACCCTTAGATGAACCGCTGACCATCAAACCCGGCGAACGGACGCTCGTGCCGACAGGCTTCGTTTTCGAAGTTCCGCAAGGTTATGAAGCGCAAATCCGCCCCCGCTCCGGCCTCGCCATCAAGAACGGCATTACCTGCCTCAATTCCCCCGGCACGGTGGACAGCGATTATCGCGGCGAAGTGAAGGTCATTCTCGCCAATCTGGGGCAGGATGATTTCGTCATCGAGCGCGGCATGCGCATCGCCCAGATGGTGATCGCTCCCGTAACGCAGGTTGTCGTCAGTGAAGTAACCGAGACATCCGAGACAGCACGCGGCGCCGGCGGTTTCGGTTCGACAGGGATCTGACCAGCAGGCCTTCATGATCCGATTGTTTTTACCCGGCGATTTCGCTATGGATTTAGCGGATTTCCGGGAAAGACGACCATGACGCTGACGACCCTGCTTGCCTATGCCACCGCCCTCTTCATAGCCGCCGCCATTCCTGGTCCCGGCATGACGGCAATCGTGGCGCGGGCGCTGGGATCGGGCTTCCGGGAAACTTTCTTCATGGGCCTCGGGCTGGTGCTGGGCGACATGATCTACCTGACCGGCGTGATATTGGGCCTCGCCTTTGTGGCGCAGACCTTTCAGGAGGCCTTCATGGTCCTGAAATTCGCGGGCGCGGCCTATCTCCTCTACATCGCCTGGAAGCTCTGGACCGCCGGCCTTTTGCCGCAGGACCTGAAGGCTAAAAAGAGCACCAGCATGTCCATGTCCTTCCTGTCCGGCCTGCTGATCACGCTTGGCAATCCCAAAACAATGCTGTTTTACGTGGCGCTGGTGCCGACGCTGATCGATATCCGCATGATCGGCCCTTCGGAATATGCGACACTTCTCGCCATCACCTTCGTCGTGCTGATGGCGGTTCTGCTGCCTTACATCCTGCTCGCAGCCAAGGCACGTAACCTCCTGAAAAGGCCGAGTGCCTTGACGATTCTCAACCGCACCGCGGCCGGTATTCTGGCCGGAACGGCGACCATGATCGCGATCCGCAGCACCTAAAATAAATTCGTGCATTTGGCTGTTTTATCGTGAAATTTTTCCATTAAACCAGCCATATAAGGATGAACGTTCGCTAGATTGACGCGACGATTGCTCCTATTCTGCCGCTCAAATCTTGCGGTCACTATTCTGTGGCCTTCATACAGGAGAGCATCATGCCCGAAGCCAGAAAGCCCGGACGCGGACGCGTCTATTCCTCCATCACGGAAACAATCGGCGATACGCCGATCGTGCGGCTGGACAAGCTGGCGAAGGAGAAGGGCGTGAAGGCCAATCTTCTCGCCAAGCTCGAATTTTTCAATCCCATCGCTTCCGTGAAGGACCGCATCGGCGTCGCCATGATCGAGGCTCTGGAAGCGCAGGGCAAGATCACCCCCGGCAAGACGACGCTGGTGGAGCCGACATCAGGCAATACCGGCATCGCGCTCGCCTTTGCCGCCGCTGCCAAGGGCTACAGGTTGATCCTGACAATGCCGGAGACCATGTCGGTCGAACGCCGGAAAATGCTGGCCCTGCTGGGCGCCGAGCTGGTCCTGACCGAAGGCCCCAAGGGCATGAAGGGCGCAATCGCCAAGGCGCAGGAACTGGCAGAAACGCTGCCCGACGCCATCATTCCGCAGCAGTTCGAAAACCCCGCCAATCCGGATGTTCACCGCAGGACGACAGCCGAAGAAATCTGGAACGATACCGACGGCACGGTCGACATTCTGGTCTCGGGCATCGGCACAGGCGGCACGATTACCGGCGCGGGCCAGGTGCTGAAATCCCGCAAGCCGGAGGTAAAGGTCATTGCGGTCGAGCCCGCCGACAGCCCGGTGCTTTCCGGCGGCAATCCCGGCCCCCACAAGATTCAGGGCATCGGCGCAGGCTTCGCCCCCGCTATCCTCGACACCGGAATCTATGACGAGATCGTCACTGTTACCAATGACGAGGCTTTCGAAACGGCCCGTCTGGTGGCGAAACTGGAAGGCGTGCCTGTCGGTATCTCTTCCGGTGCTGCGCTGGCGGCGGCGATCAAGGTCGGCGCGCGCGAGGAAAATGCCGGCAAGAACATCGTCGTCATCATTCCTTCCTTCGCGGAACGTTACCTTTCGACGGCGCTTTTCGAAGGGCTTGGGCTTTAAGCCACGCCTTCAGGCGCGGCGTGATCGCGTGCCAGATTAGCAAATATTCCAATGTGCCGCTGGCCCCGCTGGCGGCACATTGATTTTCAGGCGGTGCACAAATGGCGGCCTTTTAGTGCACATCCGGTTTAGACGGAGTCGCCGAGCTTACTCTAGCTCTTTGTTTTCACGCATTTTACGGACTTAGAACCACTTCGCACTTTCCCCGGAAATGCTCTAGGCTGCCGCCGTCAGCCTTTCGCCTGCGATGCGATAGGACACGGCCTCCGCGACATGGATGCGGCCGACCGTCTGTTTGCCATCCAGATCGGCCAAGGTACGGGCAACCTTGAGAATGCGATGATAACCGCGCGCGGAAAATTTCAGCCTCTCGGCCGCGTCGCGCAGCAATTGCAGCCCGGACGCATCCGGCTCGGCATATTTTTCTATCAGGGTCGTCGTGCAGCGGGCATTCGTGCGAATGGCGGCAAATCCCGCCGCCGCATAGCGTTCCTGCTGCGCAAGGCGCGCCCGGGCGACACGGGCGGCCACCATGGCACTCGGCTCGGCCGCCACGGGCCGAATGAGATCGGTGGCGGAGACGGCGGGAACCTCGATGCGGATATCGATGCGATCCAGCAGCGGGCCGGAAATGCGGGCCTGATAATCCGTCACACATCGCGGGCCGCGGGCGCAGGTGAAACCCGGCTCTCCCGCCATGCCGCACCGGCAGGGATTCATTGCCGCGACGAGCTGGATTTCCGCCGGATAGCTGACGCGGTGATTGGCCCGCGCAATGATGCATTCGCCCGTTTCCAGCGGCTGGCGAAGCGCATCCAGCACCTGCGGTGAAAATTCCGGGAACTCATCGAGGAAAAGAACGCCGTGATGGGCAAGCGAGGCCTCGCCCGGTTTGGCGCGTAATCCTCCGCCAATCAGCGCCGCCATGGTGGCGGAATGGTGCGGCGTGCGAAACGGTCTACGATCCGACAGCTTGCCGCCGGACAATTGGCCGGCGATGGAATGAACCATGGATACTTCCAGCAATTCCGCCGCCTCGAGCGGCGGCAGGATGGAAGGCAGGCGCGCCGCGAGCATGGATTTGCCCGACCCGGGCGGACCGACCATGAGCAGATTATGGCCGCCGGCCGCCGCGACTTCCAGCGCCCGTCTCGCGCTCTCCTGCCCCTTGATATCGGCAAGATCAGGCAGATTGACGGGATTGGCCCGGATGGCGGGCGTGGGGCGGGACAGGAGCTGGGTGCCGCGAAAATGATTGGCGAGCGCAATGAGGCTACGCGGGGCGAGAATATCGATACCGGCTCCGGCCCAGGCTGCCTCCGGCCCGCTTTCGGCCGGGCAGATCAGTCCCTTGCCAAGTGCATTGGCGCCAATGGCAGCAGGCAGAGCGCCCGAAACCATACCGATGGTGCCATCGAGATTGAGTTCGCCGAGAACCACATATTTTGCCAATGCTTCCGCCGGTATGGCCCCCAAAGCGGCCATGAGACCCAGAGCAATGGGAAGATCGAAATGCGACCCTTCCTTCGGCAAATCGGCAGGGGCCAGATTGATCGTGACTTTTTTTGCCGGCAGCGCCAGACCCGAGGCATGCAGGGCGGCCTGCACCCGCTCCCGGCTTTCGGCCACCGCCTTGTCCGGCAGGCCAACGATCTGGATTCCGACCCTTCCGGGTGCGACCATGACCTGCACCTCGACCGGCACACCCTCTATGCCCTGAAATGCAACCGTATTGACCCGTGCCACCATGGCCTGCCCCCGCAAACCGGCCACGACATCAGAGCTTCATGCTCCATGGCGCGCCACCCACAAGCAACGTGCCACGCAGCAAAGAATAAAACAAGAACATCAAAGGAACAATTTCACGCGATCGGTGTATTTTAGTTGCACCGAGTTGTACGCATGGAACAAAGGGAGGCCGGTGGCGCGCCTCAGAATTCCTGCGCTTCGCGCTTTTTCTCGATCGCGTCCCACAACAGGCTTGCAACATCGGCACCGCCGAATTTTTGCACTTCTCGAATGCCGGTCGGCGAGGTGACGTTGATTTCCGTCATATAATCACCAATCACATCGATGCCGACAAACAGGAAACCACGCTCGCGCAGGGCAGGACCGATGCGGCGGCAGATTTCCTTTTCGCGCGCCGTCAGTTCCGTCGGTTCCGGCCGGCCGCCGGCATGCATGTTGGAGCGGGCATCATTTTCCGCCGGCACGCGGTTGATTGCGCCAACCGGCTCGCCATCCACCAGCAGGATACGCTTGTCGCCCTTGCGAACATCGGGAAGATATTGCTGGGCGATGTAAGGCTCGCGGAACATCTGGCCGAACATTTCCAGCAGCGAGGAAAAATTGCGGTCATCGCGTGCCGAATGGAAGACGCCGGCACCACCATTGCCGTAAAGGGGCTTGAGGATGATATCGCCCATTTCATTGCGGAATCTGGCGATCTCGGCAACGTCCTTGGTGATCAGCGTTTTCGGCATCAGATCGGCGAATTCGGTGACGAAAATCTTTTCCGGCGAGTTGCGGACCCAGGCGGGATCGTTGACCACCAGCGTTTTCGGATGAATGCGTTCCAGCAGGTGGGTCGAGGTGATGTAGGCCATGTCGAATGGCGGATCCTGGCGCAGATGGATGACATCCATGGTCGACAGATCGACACGCTCCGGCGCGGAAAGCGAGAAATGGTCCCCCTTGATGTCGCGCAGCTCCATCTGTTCGACGGTGGCGTAAATCTTGCCGTCGCGCATGGAGAGACGGTCAGGTGTGTAGTGGAACAGCCGGTATCCGCGTGCCTGCGCCTCAAGGCTCATGGCGAAGGTGGAGTCACCGGCGATGTTGATGCCGGAGACATGATCCATCTGGATCGCGACGTTTTTGATCTTCGCCATGCGCATGTTCCTCTTGCAGCATGCGGACGCTTTGCCGGTCCGCCGTGCCCATTGCCTCGTCTTTTCCCGATTCCCGGCAGGACCGGAAGTGACCCGGAAATGCTTCAGAAAACCCTGAAGATGTAGGGCAGCGACCATTCAAACGCAACTGCTGCGAGGGGTACTTTTTGTGAGTTTTATTGAACCTTCACAATTCAGCCGACGACGCCCGGCAGGCTCGTCGGCCGGAAGGTTTTATCGTTTCAGGCCGCGAGCTTGTAGGATCGACCGGCAAACAGCTTGTTCTTGACCCGGTAGGCCAGAGCCAATGCCGTGGGAAACGGGCGGCGCATGAAAGCGACCTTGCGGACATATTCATCCACCCGCCAGGTGGCCCAGGTTCCCGCACGAAAATATGCGACATCGCCAACCCGCAGGATGCTGACCGAGCCGTCTTCGGCGGTCACATGCACCTCGCCTTCGAGAATATAGACGGTCTCGTCCCAGCCGAAGAACCAGCGGAATTCACCCGCCGTGCAATCCCACATGGCGGTACTGGAGGCGCGGTCGCCGCTTCTGGAGTGATCCGCCGCGCGCGCCTGGGGATTACCGGAAATAATCCAGTCAGGGTTGATGGGGGCCGGCTGAAGCCGCAGATCCGTGCACGATGCGCTGACGACACTTTCGTCCTTTGCCCGGCGCAAAGAGGCCGGCAATATCGGCACCGAGCGGATCGCCATGGTTGCCGCCGTCGCGAACATCATTTTGAAAGACATGCCAGAAAACCCCCGTGAGATATTGGAGGTCTTCTATCACCGGGATCGTAACAAACCGGTTTTGACAATCGGCGCAATTTTAGCCATCGCGCCGATTTCTCGCGATATAGTCAGGCCGTTGCCAGTTCAGACGGCTGCACCACAGCTTGCTCCGCCTTGCCGGAAATCCGCTTGCCGGTTTCGCTGGAGAAGAAGTGCAGCTTCTCCGGGGATATGGCGACCGACAGGGTAGCAGGAACCTCAACCTCGGGCGAAAACGCCACGGTAAGGTTCTGATCGCCGATCATACCATGGATGAGACGCTGGGAGCCGAGCTCCTCGATATAATCGACGCGCAGCACGAAACCCTGCTCGCCTTCCGCCGCCAGACGGAAATCTTCCGCCCGCATGCCGACCGTGACCGGACCGGAGGTCGGCGCGAAACCGCCAAGCGAGACCAGCGACGGCCCGATGGCAAGGCCATCCCCGTGCAATTCGCCGTTCAGGAGGTTCATGGCGGGAGAGCCGATGAAGCTCGCAACGAAGGTGGAAGCCGGGGTGTGATAAACCTCGAGCGGCGCGCCGATCTGCTCGATGCGGCCACCATTCAGCACCACCAGACGATCGGCCAGGGTCATGGCTTCCAGCTGGTCATGGGTGACATAGATGGAGGTTGTGCCAAGGCGCTTCTGCAGGCGCTTGATCTCGCCGCGCATCGAAACACGCAGCTTGGCGTCAAGGTTGGACAAAGGCTCATCGAACAGGAAGGCCGCCGGTTTGCGCACAATGGCGCGACCCATGGCGACTCGCTGCCGCTGACCGCCGGAAAGAGCACGCGGCTTGCGGTCAAGATAAGGTTCGAGCTGCAGCATGCGGGCGGCCTCAGCAACGCGCGCATCAATCTCCGCCTTCGGCGTCTTGCGGTTCTTCAAGCCGTATTCCAGGTTCTGCCGCACCGACATATGCGGATAAAGCGCATAGTTCTGAAACACCATGGCGATATCCCGGTCGGCCGGATCGACCTGATTGACCAATCGGTCACCGATCTTCACCGTGCCTTCGGAGATATCCTCAAGCCCGGCCACCATGCGCAGAAGCGTGGACTTGCCGCAGCCGGAGGGGCCGACGAGAACGATGAACTCACCGTCCCTGATGTCGATATCGACGTGATGCACGGCGCGCACGCCGCCATGATAATCCTTGCAGACCTGACTGATTTCTATCGCGGCCATTTCGGTCTCCTTATTTATCGCTCTCGGTGAGGCCCTTGATGAACCAGCGCTGGAAGATCACGACGATCAGCACAGGCGGCAGCATGGCCAGGACGGCAAGCGCGAAAGCTTCGTTATAGTCGGGAATTTGCGAACCGACCCAGACCTGCAGGATCGACTTGATGCCGCGCATCAGGGTGAAGAAACTCTCATCCGTCGTCATCAGCATGGGCCAGAGATACTGGTTCCAGCCATAAACGAACATGATGATGAAGATCGCCGCCATCATGGTACGGGAAAGCGGAATGATGACATCGATGAAGAACTTGACCGGACCGGCACCATCGATGCGGGCGGCTTCCAGCAGTTCCTCCGGAATGGATTTGAAGAATTGCCGGAAATAAAAGGTGCCTGTCGCAGACGCCAGAAGCGGCACGATCAACCCGGTATAGGAGTTCAGGAGCCCGAGTTTGCTCATCACCTCGTAGGACGGCATGATGCGCACTTCGAGCGGCAGAAGCAGCGTGGTGAAAATGATCCAGAAGGCAAGCGTCGCAAAGCGAAAGCGGAAATAGACGATCGCATAGGCCGCCGTCATCGACAGGATAATCTTGCCGACGGCAAAACCGATGCCGAGGATGAGCGAGTTGATCACCATGTTGATGCCGGTGATCTGCCCGGTGAAGCCACCCTTCTGCGTCAGGACCTTTTCATAGGTCTCGATGAAATTATCACCGGGAACCAGCGTCAGGCCGCTGCGGTGAATTTCCGCCGCTGTATGGGTGGAAGTCATGAAAGCCACGACGACCGGCAAGATCAGGAACAGCGCGCCAATGATCAGCACCAGGTGATCGAGGGGTTTTGTCTTGTACATCGTCTTTTCCCTCAATTGTAATGGATGCGCTTCTCGATGAAGCGGAACTGGATGATGGTGAGGACAAAGACGACCAGCATCAGGATGACGGACTGGGCCGAGGAACCGCCGATGTCATTGCCGCGGAAACCGTCGAGAAACACCTTGTAGACCAGGGTGATCGGGTTGTTGGCTGCCTTATCCTTCACCATCACGTCGATGACACCGAACGTATCGAACAGGGAATAGGTGATGTTGATGATGAGCAGGAAGAAGGCGGTGGGTGCAAGCAACGGCATGATGACCGTCCAGAACCGGCGAAAACCCGAGCGGCAGTCGATGGCGGCAGCCTCACGCACAGCGACGGAGACACCCTGCAAGCCGGACAGGAAAAAGATGAAATTGTAAGGAATCTGCTTCCAGACAGCGACGACCACCATGGCGAAAGCCGTATCGAAATAATTGAGCCCGACCTTCATGTCCCAGCCGAGCATCGCGGCCATCTTGACGAAAGGCCCGATATGCTGGTCGAAGAACATCATGCCGATGAGGCCCGCGACCGGCGGCGCAATGGCATAGACGGAAATAAGCACCGTCTTGTAGGTCGAACTGCCGCGAATGACGGCATCGGCCTTGACGGCGAGCAGCAGGCCAAGCGCCAGCGAGAAGAAGGTCACCAGCACGGTGAAGATGACCGTGAACTTGGCGATGCTGAGATATTCCGGATTGAATATCGCGTCCGAATAATTGGCGAACCCGACAAAAGAGGCGCCGAAGCCGAAGGGGTCTTCAATATAAAACGATGAATGCACGGCCTGAACGGAAGGCCAGTAAAAGAAGATGAAAATCACCGCCAGTTGCGGCGCCAGAAACAGATAGGGCACGAAGGACGAGGAGAACTGCACGCGCTTCATGCCGGCTTCGGCGGCGCTGACGGGTTTTCCAGCCTTTGCGGACCGGCCGGACAAAAACCGGGCCAGACGCGGTTGAGACGATGTATAGGCCACGCTTGCGCCTCCTTATCCAGAAGCGAGCCTCCCTTCCGTTGGAAAGGAGGCTCGACAACGATCATTGGTTTCGAAAAGATCGATCAGCCGGCCGTCTTGGCGAAACGGGCCAGAAGGTCGTTGCCTTCCTTCTCGATGATGTCGAAGGCGTCCTTCGGCGTGACTTCGCCGGAGAAGATGCGGTTGTATTCACGTTCCATGATGGCGCGGATCTGCGGGTAGAAACCGAGACGGTAACCCTTGGACCATTCGCCGCCCGGCAGCGACAGCTGCTGGATACCAACTTCGGCAATCGGCTTTTCCTTGTAGAAACCTTCAGCCTTGGCCTTTTCGTAAGCAGCCTTGGTGATGGCGACGTAACCGGTTGCCTTGTGGTAGAAGACCTGGATTTCCGGCGAGGTCAGGAACTGGAAGAAGTCAGCCACGCACTTGTTTTCGGCTTCGGACTTGCCCGACATTGCAAAGAGGGCTGCACCGCCGATGAAGGAGTTGGTGCCGGCACCCTTGATGGAGCCCCAGTAGGGAAGGAAGGTTGCCGAGAACGGCATGGTCGCCGTCTTCTGCAGGCCGCCGAACGAACCCGAAGAACCGATCCAGAAAGCAACCTTGCCTTCTTCGAAGGGCTTCTGGTTGTCGTTCCAGCCAGCGCCATAATAAGCGAACAGGCCCTTGTCCTTCCAGTCCTTCAGCTTGTCGAACATCATGACGAGGTTCGGGTCGGTGACCTTGAGCTTGGTGTCGGCAACGCTGTCGTAACCGTTATTGTTGGTTGCGAACTGGATATTGTTGCGGGAGAAGAAGTTCTCCGTGAACTGCCAGGTCAGCTGCGACTGGACGAGCGGGATGTAGCCAGCTTCCTTCAGCTTCGGAGCGACCTTTTCAAAGTCTTCCCAGGTCTTCGGAGCTTCGACGCCGGCCTTTTTCAGGGCTTCGTCGTTGACATACATGATCGGCGCGGAAGAGTTGAACGGCATGCCGACGAACTTGCCGTCAGCAGCAGCGTAGAAATAACGCACGCCGTTGATGAAGGCGTCACGGTCGAACTTGTAGCCGGCCTTGTTGATGAGGTCTTCCGCGGGAATGACAGCGCCCTTGGCGTTGATGATGGTGGCAGCGCCAGCATCGAAAACCTGGAGAATGTTCGGCTGTTCGCCCGAACGGAAGGCGGCGATGCCGCTTGCCAGTGCTTCTTCGTAGGAGCCCTTGGAAACCGGCGTCAGCGCGCATTCCTTCTGGGCTTCGTTGAACTTCTGGGCGACTTCGTTGATGACTTCGCCGTTGCGGCCGCCCATGCCGTGCCACCAGGTGATGTTGGTCGCCGCCATGGAAGATGTAGCCGAAATGCTGACGGCCACCGCGGCCATGGAAATCTTCTTCAACATAATTTTGTCCTCTCCGCCAGTTAGTGGGGTGAGGATGCGAATAGAGACGTTCCATGACGCCTCTTTAACAGTTTGATGTCAGATTTGTTACAGCGCCTGCGAATGGAGGCCGCTCCCTCAAAAACGCGTGCCTCACGGGTCCCTGCGCTTTATCGGACGGGCCGGATTTCCCACCACGGTCGTGCCCGGCAGCACATCCCTGGTTACCACCGAACCGGCACCGACGATTGCGCCGTCGCCGATGGTGACGCCCGCAAGAAGGATCGCTCCGCCGCCGATCCAGACATCACGGCCGATCGTCACCGGCTTTGCGATTTCAATGCCCTGCGAACGCGGAACCGGGTCCAGATGGTGCTCGGCGCAATAGATCTGCACGGCGGGTCCCAGCATCGAGCCATCGCCTATCGTCACCTTTGCCGAATCCAGGATCGTGCAGCCGGTATTGAGGTAGACGTTTTTACCAAGGGTGATGTTGAAGCCGTAGGCACAATGAAACGGCGCTTCAATAAATACCCCTTCCCCGCTGGCGGCGAAAAGCGCCCCCAGCAATGGCGCCATGGCTCCGCGCTCATCCGGCGGCATGGTATTATGCTGGTGAACCGCGCGCCGGGCGCGGGAACGCAACACATCCAGTTCGGCGTCCATGCAGCTGTACCATTCGCCCGCGGCCATTTTTTCCCGCTCGGTCGGCATCATTGTCCCTCCCCTTCAAAATGCATCGATGAAATGCTGCGGCAGGCGTCGCGGCAGAACGGCGACGATATCGAAACGCAGCGAAAATCGCCCTGCATCCCTGCGCCGGGACAGCCAGAGATCGGCCGCCGCGCGGATGCGTTGCTGCGAACGCCAGCCGACGGCGTCGACCGCGCCTTCGGCGGATGATCGCGCCTTGACCTCGACGATGGCGACGACATCCTTCTTGCGGGCAATGAGATCGATTTCCCCAAGTCGGGTGCGGTATCGAATGGCGAGGATACGATAGCCTCTCAACAGCAGATAAAGCGCGGCCCAATATTCCGCGGCGTGGCCGCGTCGCTCGGCCTCGCGTCTTTTGTTGTTTCGCCCGTCAGCGGCCATCCGCGTCCTTCATATCCAGCAGCCGCTGATAAAGCTCCTTGCGCGGCAGGCCGGTCAGCTTCGACGCCTCGGCGGCGGCCCTGGCGGCAGGCATCGTTGTGACGAGATCCTTCAACAGCTTCTCAACGTCTTCGATATCGGGAATTTCATCGTAGGAGGGCGGCTCCACCAAAAGCACGATCTCGCCCTTCACCACGCGGTCGCCGTCATAATAATCTGCAAGTTCGCCGAGCGTGCCACGACGGAACTCCTCGAAAGTCTTGGTCAATTCGCGGCAGACCACGGCGCGACGGTCGCGACCGAGCACTTCCGAGGCAACCCTGACGGTGGCGCCGATGCGGTGCGGCGATTCAAAAAACATCAAGGTCGCGGGAATTTTCGCAAGTTCCGCAAATCGGTCGCGCTTGCCACGATCCTTCACCGGCAGGAAGCCCGCGAACAGAAAGGCATCGCTCGGCATGCCCGATCCGACGAGGGCGGCAAGCGGTGCGGACGCACCCGGCACCGGTACGACGCGATGACCGGCCTCGAGCGCAAGCTGACCCAGACGATAACCGGGATCGGAGACGAGCGGCGTTCCGGCATCCGACACCAACGCCACGGACTTTCCAGCCTCAAGCGCGGCGATGAGCTTGGGACCAGCCTCGTTCGCATTATGCTCATGATAGGAAAGCGGGCGCGTGCGAATACCGTAACGTTCGAGCAGGATGCGGGTGACGCGGGTATCCTCGCAGGCGAGAACATCGGCGGATGCCAGCGTTTCCAGCGCCCGGATGGTGATATCACCCAGATTGCCGATGGGGGTGGCAACGAGATAAAGTGCCGGCTCCAGCGGCCGCGCCGGAATGGTGGCCGTGCCGATCCTGAACTCCCTGTTCGTCGGTTTGAGGTCCCTGTTCGCTATTTCTTCCGTCACGCGGCTTCCAATCATTCTGGCCGATCATTGACGGCCGGTCGCTCCATTTTCGCCCCTTTATGGGCAATAGGGAAGCGGCGAACAAGGTCTGCGGGCTGCCGCAACCTGTGGATCATGCTGTATAGCAGCAAAATGACCTCCCGCAGATGCACTCGGCTCTTGCATTTTCTGCAATAACTCTGCCATTTTGCCCGTCCACATTATCCGGCTTTTGGGCCGGTCAAGACTCTTCTTGCCGATCCGGCGGTGGCCGGTTCGCAACGGTTGAAAGCGGTAGCGTCCATGCGTATTACTCTTGAGCGGTCGAACCTTCTTAAATCGCTGAACCACGTCCACAGGGTTGTCGAGCGTCGCAACACGATCCCGATCCTGTCCAACGTTCTCCTGCGCGCATCCGGCGCCAATCTGGACATGAAGGCGACCGACCTCGATCTCGAAATCACCGAAGCGACACCGGCCATGGTTGAGCAGGCGGGTGCCACCACCGTGCCGGCGCACCTGCTTTATGAAATCGTGCGCAAGCTGCCTGATGGTTCCGAAGTGCTTCTGGCGACCAATCCAGACGGCTCCACGATGACGGTTGCCTCCGGCCGTTCGAAATTCTCACTGCAGTGCCTGCCGGAAACCGATTTCCCGGATCTGACCGCCGGCACCTTCAGCCACACTTTCAAACTGAAGGCGACCGATCTGAAGATGCTGATCGACCGGACGCAATTTGCGATTTCGACCGAAGAGACGCGTTATTACCTGAACGGCATTTTCTTCCACACCATCGAAAGCAATGGCGAGCTGAAGCTGCGCGCGGTTGCGACGGACGGCCACCGTCTGGCGCGCGCCGATGTGGATGCGCCCGCAGGTTCCGAAGGCATGCCCGGCATCATCATTCCGCGCAAGACCGTCGGCGAATTGCAGAAGCTGATGGACAATCCTGAACTGGAAGTCACCGTTGAAGTCTCGGATGCGAAAATCCGCCTGACCATCGGCTCGGTCGTTTTGACCTCGAAGCTGATCGACGGCACCTTTCCCGACTATCAGCGCGTCATCCCCACCGGCAACGACAAGGAAATGCGCGTGGATTGCCAGACCTTCGCGCAGGCTGTCGACCGCGTCTCGACCATTTCTTCCGAGCGCGGCCGCGCCGTGAAACTGGCGCTGACAGATGGCCAGCTGACGCTGACGGTCAACAATCCCGACTCGGGCAGCGCAACCGAAGAAGTGGCTGTGGGCTACGATAATGATTCGATGGAAATCGGCTTCAATGCCAAATATCTTCTCGACATCACCTCACAGCTATCCGGCGACGACGCGATTTTCCTTCTGGCGGATGCCGGCTCGCCGACGCTCGTTCGCGACACTGCCGGTGACGATGCGCTTTACGTTCTGATGCCGATGCGCGTCTAAACCGCCTCCATTTTCTTCAATTTAATCAAAAACGCCGGTGGATCGCTTCACCGGCGTTTTTTGATTCGGCGGCTGCGCATTTCAAACCTTAAGTGAATTTTTCCAGTTACGACATTTTGCCTTGTTTTTGCGCCAAATGGGATCAACAGTACGTAACCGTTTTTTGACAATGACCAAAATTTATCCGAGGGGAATCATGGCACTTAACCTGAAGCGACGCCTTGAACAGAAATTCGAGGAAGAAATCCGTTTTTTCAAAGGCATGGTCAGCCAGCCGAAAAAAGTGGGAGCCATCGTCCCGACCTCCTCCATCACGGCAAAAAAAATGGCAAGCGTCATCAATCCCCATTCCGGCCTGCCTGTTCTTGAGCTCGGCCCGGGCACCGGCGTCATCACCAAGGCTATTCTGGCGCGCGGCATCAAACCCGAGAACCTGACCGCCATTGAATATTCGACCGATTTCTACAATCAGCTGCTCAGAAGCTATCCCGGCGTCAATTTCGTCAATGGCGACGCCTTCGATCTCGATGCGACACTCGGCGAGCACAAGGGGCAGATGTTCGACAGCGTAATTTCCGCCGTGCCGATGCTGAATTTCCCGATGGCCGCCCGCATCAAGCTTCTCGACGAATTGCTGAAGCGCGTGCCGCACGGCCGCCCCGTCGTGCAGATATCCTACGGCGCCATTTCCCCGATCGTCGCGCAGCCGCATCTCTACCATATCCGCCATTTCGATTTCATCGTGCGCAATATTCCGCCGGCGCAATTGTGGACCTATACGCGGGCCTGACCGCGCGGCAGAATGGGCAAGACCGTCATTTCCCGGTCGTGACGGATGGTTAGGGTTTTGAGTTACCCTTTCCATCGCCATCAAGGACCGATTTTGATGCATGCGCTCTACATCACCCACCCCCAGGTCAGGATCGATCTGGCGGTTCCCGTTCCCGAGTGGGGACTTTCTGACATCGGTGCCGAGCGGGTGCGGGAGGCGAGCCGCCTGCCCTGGGCGCAGGCATTGCGGCGCATCGTCTCCAGTGCCGAAACCAAGGCGATCGAAACCGCCCGCATCCTTTGCCAGACATCCGGTGCGACAATAGACATCATTGAGACGATGCATGAAAACGACCGGTCGGCCACCGGTTTCCTGCCGCCGCCGGAGTTCGAGAAAGCGGCTGACTGGTTCTTCGCCCATCCGCAGGAAAGTTTTCACGGCTGGGAAAGGGCAATCGATGCGCAAGTGCGGATTGTCGATGCTGTCAGAGCCGTTCTCGACCGGCACGACCCGCAGCAGCCGATCGCCTTTGTCGGCCATGGTGGCGTGGGCACACTTCTCAAATGCCATATAGAAGGCCGCGGCATCAGCCGCAGCAAGGACCAGCCGCCCGGCGGCGGTAATCTTTTCCGCTTTTCCATCGCCGACTTTTCTCTTGCAGCCGCGTCCCCCACATGCGACTGGACGGCAATGGAAACATGGCAGGGATAAGACAATGACCGCGCGCGAAAAACTCATCGTCGGGCTCGATGTTCCGACTGTGCAGCAGGCCGAAGACATCGTGTCGAAAATCGACGACGAGGTTCTGTTCTACAAGATCGGCTATCAGCTGGTTTTCGCCGGCGGCCTCGAATTCGCGCGTGACCTTGTCCAGAGCGGCAAGAAAGTCTTTCTCGACATGAAGCTGCTCGATATCGACAATACCGTCGCCTCCGGTGTCGAAAACATCGCCCGCATGGGCATGTCGATGCTGACCCTGCATGCCTATCCCAAAGCCATGCGCGCCGCTGTCAAGGCTGCCGAAGGCTCCGGCCTCTGCCTGCTGGGTGTCACCGTGCTGACCTCGATGGACGACACCGACCTTGCTGAGGCCGGTTACGCCGCGGATGCCCGTTCGCTCGTATTGCGCCGGGCGCAACAGGCGCGCGAAGCGGGCATGGGCGGCATCGTCTGTTCGGCGGAGGAATCGACCGCCGTGCGTGAAATCCTCGGCCCTGATCTTGCCGTTGTCACCCCCGGCATTCGCCCTGCCGGCGCGGATCTCGGCGATCAGAAGCGGGTGATGACGCCTTACGACGCCATCAAGGCCGGTTCGAGCCATCTGGTCGTCGCCCGCCCGATCGTCAGGGCGGAGGACCCGAAGGCGGCAGCCCGCGCCATTCTGGATGACATGCTGCGCGCCAGCTTTCCGGCCAATCAATAACGACAGAAGGAGATGACATGCCCAAGGGATATTGGATCGCCCGCGTCGATGTGCGCGACAGCGAGCGCTACAAGGATTATGTCACGACGGCGAAACCCGCTTTCGAGCGGTTCGGCGCCAATTTCCTGGCCCGTGGCGGCGCCTTGACCGAACTGGAAGGCAAGGCGCGTGCGCGCAATGTCGTCATCGAGTTCCCCTCCGTGCAACACGCCATCGATTGCTACAATTCGCCCGAATACCAGGCCGCGGCCAAAATCCGCCAGGAAATTGCGGATGCGGAGATGATGATCGTCGAGGGAATTTGACGGTCGTCAACCGCATTTCGAAAACCGGCCCCAAAACTAGACCCGGGCTGCACGACAACGTCTCTTCACCTGCGCCCGGCTTTGGGCTAAGAGACTGAAAAACGCTTTATCGACAGCTTCTGAGGAGCCTCCCATGACCTTGGCCAACCTTCCACCCCTCGTCACCGTTTTCGGCGGTTCGGGTTTTGTCGGGCGTCATGTCGTGAGAATGCTCGCCAAGCGCGGCTACCGCATCCGTGTCGCCGTGCGCCGTCCCGATCTTGCCGGCTTCCTGCAGCCGCTGGGCAATGTCGGTCAGATTTCCTTTGCACAGGCCAACCTGCGTTATCGCGATTCCATCGTCAAAGCCGTCGAAGACGCCGACCATGTGGTCAATTGCGTCGGCATTCTGACTGAAAGCGGCCGCAACACCTTCGACGCCGTGCAGGAATTCGGTGCGAAGGCCATTGCCGAAGCCGCCCGCGATGCAGGCGCAACGCTGACTCATATCTCCGCTATCGGCGCGGAAGCGGGCTCTCCTACCGGTTATAGCCGCACCAAAGGCCGCGCAGAAGCCGCCATTCATTCCATCCTGCCCGGCGCGGTTATTCTGCGTCCATCGATCATTTTTGGCCCTGAAGACGATTTCTTCAACAAATTCGCCAAGATGGCGCGTGGCCTACCCTTCCTGCCGTTGATCGGCGAGGGAAAAACAAAGTTCCAGCCGGTTTATGTTGAGGATGTCGCCGAGGCCGTGGCCCGCAGCGTCGATGGCAAGCTGAAGCCCGGCGCCATCTACGAACTCGGCGGCCAGGATGTGATGACATTCCGTGACTGTCTCGAGGCGGTTCTCGCTGCAACCTATCGCCAGCGTCCTTTCGTCAATCTGCCTTTCGGCATTGCCTCGACGATCGCCAAGATCACATCGCTGGTGCCGCTCATCGCACCGCCGCTGACGGTTGATCAGGTAACCATGCTGAAAAAGGACAATGTCGTTTCCGCAGACGCGGAAAAGAACGGCCTGACGCTAGAAGGTATCGGCATCACACCTGTTCGTGTCGCTTCCGTCCTGCCGTCCTACATGGTGCAATATCGCCCGCACGGCCAGTTCTCAAATGCAGGCAAGGCGGCCTGAGGCTCCCTCGGATACCAGCGATCTAAACGAAAGCGGGAGCCATTCCCGCTTTTTGTTTTTGCGCAATTCAATCGCAACCAAACCGCTATTTGTGCATTTCCCCCTCAACTAAAGGGGATGTGTACAATCGACTAAAGCTGCTTTGAAAAGCCGGGTAAAATTTAGCGGCCATCTGGCCTCCACACGCAAGCGTGGCACAAGCGCAACTGTGGAAAAGACTTCGCATTAACCCGGTATTCAGCAAGCCGCTTTATTGATAATGGCCACATTCCAAACATATCCAGAACCCTCACTTCACACACGGCGGCGTAATCCGCGCGAACGAACGTCTGAAAGGCAATAATAAAATGGGCAGATCTATCGCACTCTTTTTTGCGTGTGCGGCTTTGGTGGTTCTGGCGGGTTCTTTCATGGCGCCGGGAACGGTGGCAGCGGGCAAGAGCGGTTGCGCTCCCGCTTATGGCGTCGACCCCTGCGCAACGGCTTCGATCAGCACGAACTGATCGGCCTTTGAGAGTTTCAAAGAAAAAGCGCCTCCGGTTCTCCGGGGCGCTTTTTCGTTTTCAGTCCGGCCATTCAAAATGAGCGGCTATTTCTAGAATCGGCTCAACCGAAAACCAGAAGTGCTATCAGGCCGAGCGAACCGATGACGATGCGCCACCAGGCAAAAGGCGCAAAACCGCGTCGCGAGACGAAGTCCAGCAACGAGCGAACGACGAAGAGGCCGGAGACGAATGCGGCGATGAAGCCGACGGCAATCAGCGCGCCATCATCGAAACTCAGCGCGTCGCGATTCTTGTAGAGATCGAGAGTAAAAGCGCCGAGCATGGTCGGCATCGCCAGGAAAAACGAAAATTCGGCGGCGGAGCGCTTGTCGGTGCCCATCAGCAACGATCCGACGATCGTGGCCCCGGACCGCGACGTGCCGGGAATCATGGCAAGGCACTGGAAGAGGCCGATCTTGAAGGCAAGCGACGGCGGATAGTCCATGATGTCGGTATATTTCGGTTTCAGCGGCATCCGGTCGACCGCCAGCAATATGACGCCGCCGATAATCAGCACAACGCAGATGAGCATCGGCGTTTCGAACAGCACCGTCTTGATGAAATCATGCGCCAACGCCCCGATGACCGCCGCCGGCAGGAAGGCTAGAGCGACGGCCAGCACGAAACGGCGCGCCTTGGCACTTGTCGGCAAAGCGAGCGCGATCGACACAAGCTTTTGAAAATACACAAGAAGGATGGCAAGGATCGCGCCAAGCTGGATGAGGACAGCAAAGGTGTTGCCCGGCGATTTGAAGCCAAGGAAATGGCCGGCCAGCAGGACATGCGCCGTTGAGGAAACGGGAATGAACTCCGTCAGACCCTCGATAATGCCCAGCAGAAGCGCGCTGATGATCGATTGGTCACCCATGAGGTATCCTTTTTTTCAGGGGAAAGCGGCAATGGAAAGCAATTGCGTTAAACTTGTTTTAAAGTAGCCAAGCTCTTATAGCGTCTTGATGAAGCGAAACTGAAAAAGTTTTCCGGCAAATGCCGATCATGACAACCAATCGTAAAAATTGAGTACCAATGCCAACTCTCTATCATTCTCCGATGTCGACCGCATCCCGGTTCGTTCGTCTGATCCTTTCGGAATACGGGTTCCAGACCGATCTCGTCGAGGAGCAGCCGTGGGAAAGACGGCGGGAGTTTCTGGCGCTCAATCCGGCCGGCACCCTGCCGGTCTATCTTGACGATAACATGCGATCGCTTAGTGGGCCTTATGTGCTTGCCGAGTTTCTCGACGAAACGCACGGGGTCTTGAAGCGCGACAGGCGGTTGCTGGCCGAAGACCCGTTTCAGCGCGCGGAAATCCGCCGCCTGACGGAATGGTTCCTGCAGAAGATGGAAAATGACGTGACCCGGCCACTGGTGCGGGAGCGTGTCTATAAATTGCAGATGACGGCCGCACAGGGTGGCGGGCCGCCGGACTCCAAGCTTCTGCGCACCGCCCGCAACAATATCCGCCAGCACATCAAATATCTGGAATGGCTGGCGGGTTCGCGCACCTGGCTTGCCGGCGACCGGCTGAGCTATGCCGATCTCGCCGCCGCCGCCGGCGTTTCGGTGCTGGACTATCTCGGTGAGATCAACTGGCTCGAAGCACCCATCGCCAAGGAATGGTATCAGCGGCTGAAATCGCGGCCGTCCTTCCGGCCCTTCCTGAGCGAGCGCATTCCGCGCCTCGCCCCCTCCTCCCACTACGCCGATCTGGATTTCTAACTTCCGGTCTTCCGGTTATTTGCTGCGGCGCGCACCAGGCATATATATGTCGCAGAATAACCTGCGGGAGAAACGGCTATCGACGTCGCCAGCGACAAGCAGCGGATACGCGCACGCAAACTGACGGATTTCATTCGTCAGGAGGCGCTTTCGCTTGGCTTTGATCTCTGCCGCATCACGGCGCCTGACAGCATTCCGCTCGCGCCGGAGCGGCTGAGGCAGTTTCTCGACAAGGGCTACCACGGCACGATGGCGTGGATGGAGGAGAACGAGGCGCGCCGGGCAGAGCCGAAAACGCTGTGGGGTGACGTGCGCTCCATCGTCATGTTCGGGCTCAATTACGGCCCGGAGGAAGACCCGCGTGGTGTACTTTCGAAACCGGACAAGGCGGCAATTTCGGTCTATGCCCGCAATCGCGACTATCATGACGTTATCAAGGGGCGGCTGAAGGAAATCGCCACCCGGTTTGCAGCGCGCGCCGGCGAGGATGTGAAGGTCTTCGTCGACACTGCCCCTGTCATGGAAAAGCCGCTTGCCGCGGCAGCCGGTCTCGGCTGGCAGGGCAAACACACCAATCTGGTGAGCCGCACCCATGGCTCCTGGCTGTTTCTCGGCAGCATGTTCACCACCGCCGAGCTCTGTCTTGATGAGGCCGAGAAGGATCATTGCGGTTCCTGCCGTGCCTGTCTGGACGCCTGTCCGACGGCTGCCTTTCCCGCCCCCTATCAATTGGACGCTCGCCGCTGCATTTCCTACCTCACCATCGAGCACAAGGGGCCGATCCCGCACGAGTTCCGCCCTATGATCGGTAACCGCATCTATGGCTGCGACGATTGCCTTGCCGCCTGTCCCTGGAACAAGTTCGCGGCCAGCGCCTCCGAGATGAAATTGCAGGCGCGCGAGGATTTAAAGGAACCCTCGATCGCCTTCCTGCTGACGCTTGACGATGCCGCCTTCCGCAGCTTCTTCAGCGGCTCGCCCGTCAAGCGTATCGGCCGCAACCGTTTTATTCGCAATGTCCTGATCGCGGCGGGAAACTCCCACGACCGGCAATTCCTCGAGCAATGCAAGGCGCTCGCCGAGAGAGATCCTTCGCCGGAGGTGCGTGGTATGGCCGCATGGGCCTTGTCGCGGCTTATGGACAGGGAGGAATTCCGTACATACTCTGCCACGCGCGCACCGGAGACTGATCCGGAGGCGGAAATGGAATGGCAACTGGCAGAGGCGTGAACCATGCATGTGATGATTTTCGGCGCGGGATATTCAGGCAAGGCCATCTCAAACGCGCTGAAAACCGAAGCTGCGACCATTGCCGGCACCACCCGCAGCGAAGACAAATTCTCAAGCCTGACCGCCGCAGGCATGACGCCCTTTCTCTTTGACGGTGCGCATCTCAATGACGAGCTCATCACTGCCATGGGTAATGTCACGCATCTGGTGCAATCCATTGCACCGGGCAAGGAAGGCGACCCTCTGCTTGCACTGCTCGGCGATGATCTGAAAAGGCTGCTGCCCAATCTGAAATGGCTGGCCTATCTTTCCACCGTCGGCGTTTATGGCGACCATGACGGCGCCTGGGTAGATGAGGATACGCCCTGCCGCCCGGTTTCCGCCCGGTCCGTGGAACGGGTTACCGCTGAGACCGCCTGGGCTACGGCCGCTCAAAGGGCGGATGTGCCACTTGCAATCCTGCGTCTTTCCGGAATCTACGGTCCCGGACGCAATGCCTTCATGAATTTCGAAAAGGGAACGGCGCGAAGGCTGGTGAAGAAGGATCAGGTGTTCAATCGCATCCGGGTCGAGGATATCGGCGCGGCTCTGGCTTTCCTGGCACAGAGAAACCAACGCGGCGTCTTCAACGTGACGGATGACGAACCCGGCCCGCCGCAGGATGTGGTGAGCTATGCCGCCACGCTGATGGGCATTGAGCCGCCGCCTGAACAGCCATTCGAGACCGCCGATCTGACGCCGATGGCCCGCTCCTTTTATGGCGAGAACAAACGCGTTTCCAACGCCAGGATCAGGCGCCTCGGCTTTGATTTCGGGTTCCCGGACTACAAAATGTCGCTGGCCCAATTGTGGAAAAACGACCTTTGGCGGGGCTGAAAATCCCGCCACGGAAAGCGATGAAAAATCCTTCCAAACCCACTTTTGCGGATGGTTTTCGTCGCATTTCAGTCAATTAGGATTTTATTAACCAAACAAAAATCGCTAAAATCATAGTCATTAGAAAAATATTTCAGTGACATTTCGTGAAGTGGATTCACGAAGCAGTGACTTGCAATAGCATTTCCATTGAGCATTGATTCTGCATTATTTTTTCCGAATTGTGACAATAGGGGCCTCGAGGCGCCTTTCCGGCTAACGATCACAAATATTACAGACTGTAACAGTTCGTGATTTGAGCTCAGCTTTTTTTCGCCATTTTTCCCTCGCCCTACAATCTCGCATCAAAAGGCGTTCAGGCCAGCAAATGGCCGTTTAGCAAGGGCACAAACAACCGGCGCGGGGCCGGTTTTCAGGGAAGCACAGTTTGTTGAATATCCGTCGTATAACTTTCACCGCTGCAACTATAGCCGCCTGTTCCATCATCGCGCCTCTTCAGGCGAATGCGGCAAATGGTTGTGGAGGCGCATCGTGGTATGCGTTGACCTCCAAGACTGCTTCTGGCGAGCGCATGAACGCCGCCAACCTGACCGCCGCCCACCGCTCGCTGCGGTTCGGCACCAAGGTCAAGGTGACGAATGCCCGCAACGGCAAGGCCGTGGTGGTGCGCATCAACGACCGCGGTCCGTTCATCAAGGGCCGCGTTCTCGATCTCTCGAAGGCAGCCGCCAAGAACATCGGCATGATAAGCTCCGGCACCGCCAAGGTCTGCTACGAGATCGTCAAAGCCGATTGAGCCTTGCCCTTGCCGCCATTCGCGTCTACCAACCGGCCTATCAGCAAGATGAGGTAGACAATGCGTTTAGGCGGGCGTTTGGCCGGAGCAATCGAAGTATTGGCGGATATTGAGGGACGCAGGCGTCCCGTCGCCGATGCTCTGAAAGATTGGGGCCTTGCCCATCGTTTCGCCGGTTCCGGCGACAGGGCGGCAATCGGCAACATTGTCTATGACGCGCTGCGCATGAAACTGTCGCACGCCTGGCTGATGGATGACGACAGCGCCGCCTCGCTTGGTTATGCCGTGCTGCTACGTCAATGGGGCAAAAGCTTTTCTGAACTGGCGGCGGAATTTGATGGCGATAAATTCGCCCCCGACGCACCCGACGAACAAAGGCAGCAAGCCTTTCTCTCCCGCTCACTTTCCGATGCACCAGCCCATATTCAGGGCGACATCCCCGAATGGGTGCAGCCTTCCTTTGAGGCGGCATTCGGAGAGGGCTGGCTCGCCGAGGCGCAGGCGCTGAACGAGCGGCCGACCCTTGACCTGCGCGCCAACACGCTGAAGGCAACCCGCGACAAGGTGCTGAAGGCGCTTGAGGAAAGCGGCGCGGAAGCCACACATATCGCCCGGCAGGGTGTACGCATCCCCGCCGGTGAGGGTCCTTCCCGCCTACCGAATGTAACCGCCGAACTCTCCTTCCAGAAGGGCTGGTTCGAAGTGCAGGACGAGGGATCGCAGATCGTCGCCGATCTCGCCGGCGCGCGTGAGGGTGAACAGGTCCTCGATTATTGCGCCGGTGGCGGCGGCAAGACGCTGGCCATGGCGGCCAGCATGAACAATAAGGGCCAGGTTCACGCCTTCGATGCCGACCGCAAGCGGCTCGCGCCAATCATCGAGCGGCTGAAGCGGGCCGGCACACGCAATGTGCAGGTTCATGACCGCGCAGCCGGGTTGGTCCCCTTCCATGAGAAATTCGACCGCGTCCTGGTGGACGCGCCCTGCACCGGCACGGGAACATGGCGCCGACGCCCTGATACAAAATGGCGGCTGACCGCGCGCAATCTTGAAGAGCGCGTGCAGCAGCAGGGCGAAGCGCTTTCGCAGGCAAAGGGTTTCGTGCGCCCGGGCGGTGAACTGCTTTATGTGACCTGTTCCGTTTTGCCTGAAGAAAACGAACAGCAGGTGAGGCGCTTCTGCGAGGAAAATGCGGAATTCTCCATCAGTTCCGCGTTGCAACGCTGGCAGACGACTTTCGGCGACAATGCCAGAAAACCGCATTCCTCCGACGGACAGACAGTGACGCTGACGCCTGCAACCACAGATACGGACGGTTTCTTCTTCTGCTTGATGAAACGCAAAGCATAAAACCGGATTTGCACGCAGCGATTTTACTTGGAAAATGCCGATCAAACTTGTTTCAAAACATTCTAAACTAGAATGTTTGACACAAGTTTGTGATTGGGTCAGAACTCGCTTGCCGCGGCGTGAAGTCTTTTCATGCCTGCCCAAGGAGAGGGATCATGATCCGCAAAACCATTCTCAGCGCGTCTTTTGCGCTTCTTGCCGCATCGGCGGCTTTCACCGCGCTTCCCGCACAGGCCGCGACCGACGCCGCCGCCGTGATCAAGCATTATACCGATGTCGCGCACGCGAAATACGAGGATTCGCTCACCACGGCGAAGGCGCTGGACAAGGCGATCGATGCGCTTATCGCAACGCCGAGCGAAGCAACCCTGAAGGCCGCCCGCGAAGCGTGGATCAAGGCGCGTGTTCCCTATCAACAGTCGGAAGTCTATCGTTTCGGCAACCCGATCGTTGACGATTGGGAAGGCAAGGTGAACGCCTGGCCGCTGGATGAGGGTCTGATCGATTATGTCGACGGCTCCTATGGCACGGAAAGCGACGAGAACGAGCTTTATGTCGCCAACATCATCGCCAATCCGAAGATCAAGATCAGCGGTGAAGAGGTCGATACCTCGAAGATCACCCCCGAGCTGATCGAAAGCCTGCACGAGGCGGGCGATGTCGAAGCCAATGTGACCACCGGTTACCATGCCATCGAATTCCTGCTCTGGGGCCAGGACCTGAACGGCACCGGACCCGGCGCGGGCAACCGTCCCTATACCGACTATGACAAGAAGAGCTGCACGAACGGCAATTGCGACCGCCGCGCCGATTACCTGAAATCCGCCTCCACCCTGCTGATCAAGGATCTTCAGGAGATGGTGGATGCCTGGGCGCCGGAGGGTGAAGCCACGAAGGCGGTGGAAGCCGATCCGAAAGCTGGCCTCACCGCCATTCTCACCGGCATGGGCTCGCTCTCTTATGGTGAGTTGGCGGGAGAGCGCATGAAGCTTGGCCTTCTGCTGCACGACCCGGAAGAGGAGCATGATTGCTTCTCGGACAACACCTATAATTCGCATCTCAACGACGCCATCGGCATCGCTTCGGCCTATACCGGCAACTATACCCGTGTGGACGGCACGAAGATGACCGGTGCCTCGCTGGCGGAACTTGTGGGCGCCAAGGACAAGGCGCTGAACGACGAGATGACGGCGAAGCTGAACAAGACGCTCGACGCCATGCATGCGATGGAAAAGCGCGCCCAGACCGTCGAGGCCTATGACCAGATGATCGGTGAAGGCAACAAGGAAGGCAACGCCGTGGTTCAGGCGGCCATTGACGGCCTGATCGACCAGACGAAGACCGTCGAGCGTGTCATCGCCGCGCTTGATCTCGGCAAGATCGAGCTTGAAGGATCCGACAGCCTCGACAATCCGAGCGCCGTCTCCAAGTAAGTGCCAAGGCGGGCCGCAGATTGCTGCGGCCCGTTACGCCCATGCGATTTTCACTGCCGCCGATCCGTAAGCCGTTCTTCTTCACCGGGGCAGCCTGCCTTGTGGCATCGATGACGCTTGCCGAACCGCTGCGGGACGATCTGACCGAGAAAGACCGGAGCAGCCGCCAGACCATGACCGCGCCCGCGACGGATTTCACCGGGCCGGAACCCTTCGAGGCCATGTCCGGCGGGGCGACGACCAGCACCAGCAAGGCCGATAGTCGCGCGTTTTCAAATCCTTCCGCCACCATGTCGTTCGAGCGGAAACTGGATTTCAAGCTCGGCAATGCGTTGTTCCAGAAACTCTGGGTGTCTTCCCCCTCCTCCACACAGGCCTCGGACGGGCTGGGGCCGCTCTACAACGCCCGATCCTGCCAGACCTGCCATGTGAAGGACGGCAGGGGTCGCCCGCCGCTTGCCGGGGAAGATGCGGTCTCCCTGTTTCTCCGGCTGGCCCGACCGGCCCGCAACGAGGCAGAACGGGCCGCGATTGCACGCCATGAGGTGCTGAATTTTCCCGATGAAACCTATGGCCGGCAATTGCAGAACCTCGCCATTCCCGGTCTCGCCGCCGAGGGCAAGCCGGTCGTCACCTATACCGAAAAGCCGGTGCGCCTTCTGGATGGCGAAGTGGTGATGCTGCGCAAGCCCGATTATGCGGTGGCCGAGCTGCAATATGGTCCCCTCGGCCCCGACACGACACTTTCGGCCCGCATCGCCATGCCCACCCTCGGGCTTGGGCTGATCGAGGCGATTGCCGAGGCCGATATTGTGGCAGGCGCTGATCCCGATGACAAAAATGGCGACGGCATTTCCGGGCGTCCGGCCTTTGTGAGAGATCATCGCACGGGCGAGGTCAGGCTTGGCCGGTTTGGCTGGAAGGCCCAGAATGCGAGTGTGCGCGATCAGAGCGCCAGCGCCTTTTCCCACGATATTGGCATTTCTACACCGGACGCACCGAACGCCTATGGCGATTGCACGGATGCCCAGAAGGACTGTCTTGCCATGCCGACCGGCGTGCAGCCACGGCTGGGGCCGGTGGAAGCGCCGGACCCTGTCCTCGATCTCGTGACCTTCTACACCGAGAATCTTGCCGTGCCGCAACGCCGCAATGTCGACGATCCGACCGTCCTCAAGGGAAAGCAGATTTTTTACACATCCGGCTGCACCGCCTGCCATAGGCCGAAATTCGTCACCCGTCGCGATGCGAGCGACCCCATGCATTCTTCCCAGCTGATCTGGCCCTATTCGGATTTCCTCCTGCATGACATGGGAGAGGCGCTTGCCGACGGCCAGCAGGTGGGCGAAGCAGACGGGCGGCAATGGCGTACCCAGCCGCTCTGGGGTATCGGCCTGACGCAACGGGTGAACGGCAACAGTTTTTACCTGCATGACGGCCGGGCGCGCAGCCTGACGGAAGCGATATTATGGCACGGCGGCGAAGCGCAAAAAGCGCGCGACGCCTTTGCCGCCTTGCAAAAAACCGACCGGCAGGCTTTGCTGGCTTTTCTGGAGTCCCTTTGATGAAAAATGCCATGCGAAAAATCTCCGGCCTCATGTCCGTGCTGCTGCTTATGACCCATCAGCCCGCAATGGCGCAGGATGTGGAGTTGATGCCGCCGCCGCCCCTCGATCCCGCACAGGTGCGGAGCGTCATGGAAAAGGCGGTGAACGGTTTCATTCGTCCCGGTTACGACCACTTCCGGCAATCGGCAGAGAATCTGCAAGACAGCATGAAGGCTTTCTGCGCCGCCCCTTCCAAAACGGCGGATGAGGCGGCCAAGGCAGCCTTTGCCGATACGGTCTCAAGCTGGTCCACGATCGAGATCGTGCGGATTGGCCCGGTGATCGAGCAGAACCGCTTCGAGCGTGTGCTCTATTACCCCGACAAGAAGGGCCTCGGCCTGAAGCAGGTGCAGCGTTATCTTGCGGAAAAGGACGAAAGCGTTACGAGCGCCGACGGCCTGAAGGGTAAAAGCGTTGCAGCGCAGGGCCTCGGGGCATTGGAATTCGTGCTCTACGGCACCGGCGCGGATGAATTGCTTGGCAAGGAAGGTGATTTCCGCTGCCGCTTCGGCGCGGCCATCGCCGGCAATATCGCCAATGTCGCGGCGGAGCTTTCCGATGGCTGGAACGCGCCCGATGGCGCACAGAAAAACTGGACCCAGCCGGGACCGGACAATCCCGTCTTTCGCGACGAGCGCGAGGCGCTGGTTGCCCTGCTCGGCATTCTCGTGCACGGCTCCGAGGCAATCCGCGACCAGCGGATTGAAACCTTCTACAAGGGGCCGGACAAGGCCAAATTTCCCCGCACCGCCATTTATTGGCGCTCTGGCCTGACCTGGAAAAGCATTTCGGCCAATATCAAGGCCGTTCAAACCCTGCTGCACACGGCGGATATGGTTGAACTCGTGCCTCCCGACCAGCGCTCCATCGTCAATTCCATCGATTTCATCGCCAAATCGATGATCCGTATTGCGGGGACGATCGATACGGATGTGGAAAAGGCGCTGGACAAGGATGATCAGCGCGCCAAGGTGGATTACCTGCTGCTCAACGGCAAAGACCTGATCTACCGCCTCAACGACCAGTATGGCGGTGCGATCGGTCTCAGCTCCGGCTTTTCCTTCGCCGACGGAGACTGAGGCGATGATAACAGGCAAGAAGCGGATGCTGATAGACCGGCGCAGCTTCATCAAGGCAGCGGGTATTCCCTTTCTCGCAGCGCTGGCTCCCCGTTCACTCCATGCGCTCGAACGCGCCGACGCCGTCTTCGCTTCTGCCTTCCGCGCCCGTGACGGGTCCTACGGCATCGCAACGGTGAGCGAGCGCGGCGAGATCATCGACCGCGTTGCGCTCCCCGCGCGCGCCCATGGAATGGCGACAAGCCACGCCACGGGCATGACGGTGGCCTTTGCGCGTCGGCCGGGAACGTTCTTCATGGCCTTCTATCCCGCGCGGCGACGCGAGCCTGTCGTGATGCACACGCCGGAGAACCGCCATTTTTACGGCCATGGGCAATTTTCCCCCGATGGGGCGATCCTTTATGCCAGCGAAAACGACTTCGACGGCAATCGCGGCGTTATCGGACTCTACGACGCGCGTAACGGATTTGCCCGCATCGGCGAATATGACGCCCACGGCGTCGGTACGCATGACATGACGGTGAGCGATGACGGGCGGCTGATCGTCATCGCTAATGGCGGCATCGAGACTCACCCGGATTTTGGCCGCACCAAGCTCAATATCGACAGCATGGAACCGTCTCTCGTGCTTCTGGATGCTGCAAGCGGCGAATTGATCCAGAAACACGCGATGCCGGATCGACTGCGGCAACTTTCCACCCGCCATGTCGATCTCGGCGATGACGGGCGCATCTGGTTCGCCTGCCAATATGAGGGGCCGCGCAACGATCTTCCACCGCTTGTCGGCCATTTTTCGAAGGGCGAGGACCTGTCTTTCATCGATCTGCCGGAGGAAACGACGGTGCGTCTTGCCAATTATGTCGGGGCCATCGCCGTCAACCGGCATGAAGGGCTGGTGGGCCTGACCTCCCCCAATGGCAATGCTGCGGTGACGCTGGACGCTAAAACCGGGCGTGTTGTAGCAGAGACATCCGTCCGGGAGGCGGCGGGCGTCGCCCCGGCGGCGAGCGGCATTGCCGTTTCTTCCTATGACGGATTTTTCGAGGCCGTTCGCAGCGACGTGGCATGGGATCAGCACATCGTGCGGCTTTCTGGCTAAAATACTGAAAAGGCAAGGGAACAAAAGCATGGCCAGCGCATTGGATGGGTCATGAAAAACCTTACCGTGTACATTGTTTTCGTGGTTGCAGTTGTTGCCATTGGGGCACTGATCGGTGTCAACAATGTGCCCGGCGAGTGGTATCAATCACTCCAGAAACCATTCTTCAATCCGCCCAACTGGATCTTCGGGCCGGTCTGGACGACGCTTTACGTGCTGATCGGCATCGCCGGTGCGCGGACATGGATCCGCAAGCCGATGGGAACGCGCATGCGCCTGTGGTTCACCCAGATGGTGCTGAATTTCCTGTGGTCGCCGATCTTTTTCGGTATGCAAAGCCCAACGGGTGCACTGGTCATCATCATTCCAATGCTGATCTGCATCATCGCTTTCGTCACGCTCACCTATAGCCGTGACAGGGTATCGATGTGGCTTTTTGTGCCCTATGCCGTTTGGGTCGCCTTTGCCACCCTGCTGAACGCAAGTATCGACTGGCTGAACTAAATTTTGCCCGCGCAACCCTTGCCTTGCCCGCCGCCACGCGCCATGTCAGTTTGCGATGGGGACTAAAAGCAGGCAGGTAGGCCATGGAGATCACGGATCCCGGCGATTTTCGTCAGCGGATAGAAAAAAGTTTTGCGCGACAGGGAGTGGTGCAGGCAATCAACGCCGAGATCAGCCGTATCGAACACCGGCTGGTGGAAATCGAACTACCCTTTCATGAGAAGCTGACGCAGCAGCACGGCATCCTGCATGCGGGTGTCATTGCCGCCGGTCTGGACACCGCCTGCACCTATGCCGCCTACACGATCATCGAGCCGGAAGCCTCGCTGCTGACCATCGAGTTCAAAGTCAACCTCATGTCGCCCGGACGCGGCGAGCGGTTCCTGTTTCGTGGCGAAATCATCAAGCCCGGAAACAATCTCATCGTCGCCGATGGCCGCGCCTACGCACTGTCGGACGGGCCAGCGAAGCTGATCGCCTCCATGACAGGGACAATGATGGTGATGAAGGGTCGCGAGGATATTACCGGATGAATTACCGGCTTTCGCAGGTTGCGGATAAATCCGTTCTTTTTGTCATGGCGGCTTCCCCCGAATATGGTCCCCATCTCCAGGCTCGCATCGCGCCGTTGATGACAGGCATCGGCCCGGTGGAGGCGGCGATTGCAGTCACGGCCGTTCTTGCCGGTCTCGATGCCGCCGACCATCTGCCGGACCTTGTCGTTTCGCTCGGTTCTGCCGGTTCGCGAACGCTCGAACAAACGGGTATCTATCAGGCGACTTCGGTTTCCTATCGCGACATGGACGCCTCTGCCTTCGGTTTCGAAAAGGGCTGCACGCCGCTGCTTGATCTGCCGGCCGAGGTGGCCCTGCCCTTACGGATACCCGAAATAGCCGAGGCGCGGCTTTCCACGGGCGCCAACGTTGTCTCCGGCGCGGCCTATGGGCTAATAGATGCCGATATGGTGGAAATGGAGACCTTTGCCATCCTGAGAACCTGCCAGCGCTTCGGCGTGCCGCTCATCGGCCTGCGCGGTATTTCCGATGGCAAGGCCGATGTGAACCATGTGGACGACTGGACGGAGTATCTGCACATCATCGATGAAAAGCTGGCGGATGCCGTCGACCGGCTTTGCCGCGCGATCGAGGATGGTGCGATCGCCCTTTGAAACCTTGCGATTTTCGCAAATTTCCGCTGTTCGATGCCCGCTTGCGGGTTGCCTAAAGCCGCCATTTTCTTTAAAGGCTCGCCATGACCCAGATAGCCCATCCCGACAGCATTCTCATCATCGATTTCGGCAGCCAGGTGACGCAGCTCATTGCGCGCCGCATCCGCGAAGCCGGGGTCTATTGCGAAATCCATCCGTTCCAGAATGCCGCAGAGGCGTTTGAGAAGCTTCAGCCCAAGGGCGTGATCTTCTCCGGCGGCCCCGCATCCGTGACGGCGGAAGGAAGCCCGCGCGCGCCGCAGGCGGTGTTCGACAGCAAGGTTCCGATCCTCGGCATCTGCTACGGCCAGCAGACGCTCTGCACGCAGCTCGGCGGCGTAGTCGAGGGCGGTCACGCGGCGGAATTCGGCCGCGCCGATATCGACATCAAGAAGGCGAGCCCGCTTTTCGAGGGCTTCTGGGAACAGGGCAAGAGCTATCCGGTCTGGATGAGCCATGGCGACCGCGTGACGAAGCTACCGGAAGGTTTCGAGATCATTGCGACATCGGAAAACGCACCTTTCGCCATCGCTGCCGACGAGACACGCCATTATTACACCACCATGTTCCACCCGGAAGTGGTGCACACGCCTGACGGCGGCAAGCTGCTCTCCAACTTCGTACACAAGATCGTTGGCCTCAAATCCGACTGGACAATGGCGGCCTACCGCGCCGAGATGATCCGCAAGATCCGCGACCAGGTCGGCACCGGTCGTGTGCTCTGCGCCCTTTCCGGCGGCGTCGATTCCTCGGTTGCGGCGATCCTCATCCATGAGGCGATCGGCGACCAGCTCACCTGCGTTTACGTCGACCATGGCCTGATGCGGCTTGGCGAAAGCGAGCAGGTGGTCGGCATGTTCCGCGACCATTACAATATTCCGCTGGTGCATGTGGATGCCGCCGATCTGTTCCTGGGCGAACTGTCGGGCGTCTCTGACCCGGAAGTGAAGCGCAAGACCATCGGCCGCCTGTTCATCGAGGTCTTCGAGGCCGAAGCGGCCAAGATCGCCGCCGACGGCAAGGGCGCACCGAATTTCCTGGCGCAGGGCACGCTTTACCCTGACGTCATCGAAAGCGTCTCCTTCTCCGGCGGCCCCTCGGTCACCATCAAGAGCCACCACAATGTCGGCGGTCTTCCCGAGCGCATGAACATGCAGCTCGTCGAGCCGCTGCGTGAGCTTTTCAAGGACGAGGTCCGCGCGCTTGGCCGCGAACTCGGCCTGCCGGAAAGCTTCATCGGCCGCCACCCCTTCCCCGGTCCGGGTCTGGCGATCCGCTGCCCCGGCGCAATTACCCGCGAGAAGCTCGATATTCTGCGCAAGGCGGACGCGATCTATCTCGACGAAATCCGCAAGGCCGGTCTCTATGACACCATCTGGCAGGCCTTCGCCGTTCTGCTGCCGGTACAGACCGTGGGCGTCATGGGCGACTACCGCACTTATGACTTTGTCTGTGCGCTGCGCGCCGTGACCTCCGTGGACGGCATGACGGCGGATTTCTATCCTTATGACATGAACTTCCTTGGCCGTGCGGCAACCCGCATCATCAACGAGGTGCGTGGCATCAACCGTGTCGTCTACGACGTGACCAGCAAGCCGCCCGGCACGATCGAGTGGGAATAACGCCTACAATAGGCATAGCTTAGACGATGACGCCGCGACTAGCTCGCGGCGTTTCTGTTTTGTCTTGCGAGGTAGATGATCTGGGCGGTTAGGCCGAGGACGAGGATCGCCAGCAACCCGCCCTGAACACCGAGAAGCAGCGGCGATTTTAAATCGGTAACAAAGGGATGACCATTCGGAACACGACGCAGGGTCTCGGTCGCCGTCGGTACCATCAGGAGAAATGCGCTCACGCTCAGACAGATGGTTTCTATATATCTGGCGGTGCGCGTTGAGCCGAGAATGCGTTCAATTCCGTAACCTGCGAGCAGGAACAGGATGGTCAGCGCGCCGATGGCGTAGCTGACCGGCTGATGCGCCACGAGGAAGGCCGTCGCAGCGCCAATCAGCATGGACACAAAATAGATTGAACCCGGCCTGGATCGCGGAACGATCCGACCGTGACGGGCAAACATGTAAATGGCCACGGGAATGGCGGGCAGGCTGCCGAGCGTGTGGACCCAGCCAAGCGGAGAAATTCCGAACATGAGAGATTGCCTTTCTCTTCCACAGGGGCGATGACGGCCCGGGGAAGCAGACTGTTGACGACTGATCTGGAAGCGTAATGCTGTCTATTTATCGGGTCGGGATGTCGCTCAGGTCATGCATTCACCTCCCTCGCGACGTTTCATTTTCAAGCTGTGATGCGCTCCAGCATGGGGCGGGTTATCGCGCCAAAGGCTGCGGCATCACCGTAGGCGCGGGCCGAGAGCATTGCACCATGCACGGTGGCCATGAACATTTCGGCATTGGTGTGCGCTGTTCCTGTCAGCACAAGGCGTCCTTGGGCAGCCCCGCGCTCCAGCACGGCGGCGAGCCAGTCCGAGAGGCTTTGAAAATGCGCACGCACTTCAAGAACCACAGATTCGGGAAGGACCGGTATTTCAGTGGCAAGCAGAGCGCAGACGCAGAAGGGATGGGTCGCATCAGCGATACAGCCTTCCCAATAGCCGATATAGGCGCGAAGCTCTTCGAGCGGATCAGAGATGTTTCGCTCCAGCTCGGCGAGTCCGGCTGCAGCTTCCTGCCTGTATTGCTCGACCAGTTTGCGGACCAGGTCTGATTTGCTCGGGAAATGGTGGTGAATGCTGGCATTGCGAATGCCGACCACGCTGGAAATATCGGCGTAGCTGAAACTGTTGTAGCCGCCGCTTACAATCAGGATACGCGCGCAACGAAGAATTTCATCGGCCTTGGTTTGTGGGTTTCTCATATTCATTGCCTACCAACTAGTAGGTAGATTGTCAACTCAACGCACCATGCTGTTATTTTCTGGAGTTCCCCTGCCTGTCGGGAATGCATTTGTTCTCTTTTCGTTCTTTTAATTTCTTCTGGCAATGATAATATCGCGGCCTTGGCAAAGGCCGTGGAGTATCGTCATGGGTTTCGAGTTGACGGATAAAGGAGGTGTAAGGCAGCTTTTCTTTGAAGGGCTGGAGACGCCGAAAATACAGCGCCTCAATCCGCGATTTCGCAGCAAGCTTCTCTTATTGTTGAAGCCGCCGGCAGCCCTGGCCGATAGAATCTTTGCCGATGCTTCACAGTATGCGGAAGGACGGACAAGGCGTGCAGCCTATCCGGCAGAGCTTCTGCATATCACGCTGCTCTGTATCGGATGTTTCGAGACGGTGCCTCACGGGCTGATAAACAGGCTGAAGGCGGCGCTGGGGGAAATCAATGCGCGGCCCGTTCCTGTCACTTTCGAAGAAACGTCGCTTTTTGGTAATCGCAATAGTCTGGTGCTGCGAAGCAGCCGCGACATGCCGGAAATCAAGGCTCTCGTGAAGATATTGCAACGCGCCCTTTGGCGGGCAAATCTTCCCTTTGTTACAGCATCATCTTTTACGCCGCATCTCACCATGATCTATGGCTGTGGGAAGATTGAGCTTATGCCCGCCGGTAAACCCTATAGCTGGCTGGCGGGCAATTTCGAACTTGTCTTCAGCCATAATGGCGAAACAAGGCACGAGCTGCTGGCACGCTTTGCGCTTTCAGCGAAGGCGGATCGTTATGAGCGGCCTGAGAGCCAGTTATATTTATCGGAAAAAGTGATCGGCCCGTCGAAGCGGCCGAAACAGAGTGCAGTATCTCGATGACGTGCACTCAAAGCGGCGCAACAATCCCGCGCTGACAATTTATCCCGCATCTGTCCTCCGAGGACTACGGGGCAACCTTCCTGTGTGAATACGGAACGCGTCTTGAGCCATCGGCGACGCATCCACCTCGCCCGTCGAAACCGGCATGGATTTCGACCCCGAGCGCAAGCGAGGCGGTGCCGCCTCGCTACAAATGATAACAGCTTAGAGCTGAACCTTGTCGAAAGCCTTGCCATCGATGCCGAGGGCTTCGAGGTCGGCGCGGGCCGGCTTGCGGTGCGCGCGAACAGCGGCCGAAACCGAAAGTGCTGCACCCAGAACGGCGAAAGTTTCGCCGAAGAAGTTACGCGATGTCTTTGCAACCTGACGCATTTTTCTCTCCATCTTTGATGCCCAGATAATGGGCATTTCGGGCCGGTTCTACAACTCATGATGTAGCAGGGAAGCCATGCAGCTTTGCTCGCGCTCGTTTGGATATCAGCCATTGCGATTCTGCATGGCTTGGGTGCTACCGCTCTCAAACGACGCAGGGCACTTCAGCGGACGGTTGAATAAGGCGTATATTTTGTTATGCCGGAGAGCTTGAAGACAAAGAGGCTGGCAGCATGACGATTACGATTTACGGCATCAAGAACTGCGACACGATGAAGAAAGCCAGAAGCTGGCTGGAAACCAATGGTGTCGACTATTCTTTCCATGATTATAAAGCGACCGGCATCGACCGCGCCCATCTCGAAACATGGTGTGATGCCGCAGGCTGGGAAACGGTTCTTAATAGGGCCGGCACGACCTTCAAGAAACTGAATGACAGCCAGAAGGTCGATCTTGACCACGAAAAGGCCATCGGGCTGATGCTGGAGCAGCCCTCAATGATCAAGCGCCCCGTGCTGGAAGCGAAGGGCAAGATCACCGTCGGCTTCAAACCGGAAACCTACCAGACCCTCTTTGCCTGAACGCCGTTCCCAATGTCCAAAACGACCCGCGCTACCCAAATGCTGGCCAAGGCTGGCGTCGCCTTCACCACCATCAGCTATGACTACGATCCAAATGCCGACAGGATCGGCCTGCAGGCGGCTGAGGCGATCGGCGAACCGCCGCATCTGGTGTTGAAAACGCTGATGGCTGAGCTGGACGGCAAGCCGATCTGCGTCGTTGTCCCGTCTGATCGCGAGGTGAGCATGAAGAAGCTCGCCGCCGCTTTCGGCGGCAAATCCGCCAGCATGATGAAACCGGCCGATGCGGAACGCGCCACGGGTTACCATGTTGGCGGCATCAGCCCTTTCGGGCAGAAGAAACAGGTGCCGACGGCCATTGAGGCTGAGGCGATGGCGCATGATTATGTTTACATGAATGGCGGACAGCGAGGCTTGCAGGTGCGGCTTTCACCCCGCGACGCCCAGACAGCACTAAAGGCCATCATTGCGCCACTGGTGGCCGACTGAGGTTTCAATCCAGCTTTTGAAAGCATTTGGCTTTCGAAAGGAATGGGCTATGGTCGGCGCCTCAATTGAAATATGCGAAGGCAGATCATGACCGTTTCTCCCATCGATCCCGTCAAACTTGAAAAACTGGCCGAAGTCGCCGTCAAAGTCGGCCTGCAATTGCAGAAGGATCAGGATCTGGTGATCACTGCTCCGCTTGCAGCCCTGCCGCTGGTTCGGCTTTTGACAAAACACGCTTATCTTGCCGGCGGTGGGCTGGTCACCACCTTCTATTCCGACGAGGAAACCACGCTTTCCCGTTATCGCCACGCCAGTGACACCAATTTCGACCGGGCTTCAGGCTGGCTTTATGAAGGCATGGCGAAGGCCTACGCCAATGGCGCGGCGCGGCTGGCGATTGCAGGCGACAACCCGATGCTGCTGGCCGAGCAGGACCCCGCCAAGGTGGCGCGTGCCAACAAGGCCAACTCTACCGCCTACAAGCCGGCGCTGGAGAAGATTTCCAATTTCGATATCAACTGGAACATCATTTCCTATCCCAACCCCTCCTGGGCAAAGCAGGTCTTTCCTGATGTGACGGAGGACGAAGCGGTGCGCAGACTTGCCGACGCCATCTTCGCCGCCTCGCGGGTGGATCTGGCCGATCCGGTCGCGGCATGGGCGGAGCATAACGCCAATCTCGCCAAACGTTCGGCATGGCTGAACGGCGAACGCTTCGCATCGCTGCATTTCACCGGCCCTGGCACGGATGTGAAAATCGGCCTGGCGGATGGCCATGAATGGCACGGCGGCGCTTCCGCCGCCAAGAACGGCGTGACCTGCAACCCGAACATCCCGACGGAAGAAGTGTTCACCACGCCGCATGCGCTGCGCGTGGATGGTTACGTGTCCAGCACCAAGCCGCTGTCGCATCAGGGAACGCTGATCGACAATATTCAGGTGAAGTTCGAGGCCGGCCGCATCGTGGAGGCCAAGGCTTCGAAGGGCGAAGCCGTACTGAACAAGGTGCTGGATACCGATGAGGGTGCTCGCCGCCTGGGTGAAGTGGCGCTTGTGCCGCATTCCTCGCCGATCTCGGCAAGCGGCATCCTGTTTTACAACACGCTGTTCGACGAAAATGCCTCCTGCCACATTGCGCTCGGACAATGCTATTCGAAATGCTTCCTCGATGGCGCTTCGCTGTCGCAGGATCAGATCAAGGCGCAGGGCGGCAATTCCAGCCTTATCCACATCGACTGGATGATCGGTTCTGACAAGGTGGATATCGATGGCGTGAAGCCGGACGGCTCCACGGTTCCCGTTATGCGCAAGGGCGAATGGGCCTGATAAAAGTCTATCTCGGCAACTGGCTGCGCTGACTGAGCCAGATGCTGAAGAGCACCGCGACGAACCCGACGATCTGCGCTGGCGTGAGGCTTTGGCCAAGCGCCAGCCAGCCGAGCAGGGTTGCAACGACCGGACTTAGAAAACCGAGCGATGCGGCAGCCGAGGGTTCGATGCGGGCAAGGCCGCGAAACCACAGAAAATAGGTCAAGGCAGCACCGATGAGACCCAGATAGGCCATGCCGAGAATATTGGCCGTGGTCGGTGCAGGCAGGGCCGGTTCCAGGAAATATGCTACCGGCAGGAGCAGAATGCCACCCGCCGTCAATTGCCAGGCGGTGAAGGTGAGGTTCGAAACCGGCGGCCGCCATTTGCGGGTCAGCACGGTTCCAAAGGCCATGGATACGGCACCGGCAAGACCCGCAGCCACGCCGACACCATCGAGCGCAGCGCCCGGCGCCAATACCAGAAGCGCGACACCGGCAATGCCCAAAAGGCCGGCGGCGATGGCGAGCGGTCGAACCGGCGTGGTGAGAAACAACCGGGAGAGACCAATCACGATCAGGGGCTGAACCGCGCCTACAGTCGCCGCGACTCCACCGGGTAGCCGGTAGGCAGAAACGAAAAGCATCGCCCAGAAAAATGAGAAATTCAGCGAGCCGAGAACGAAGCTGCGCGGCCACCAGACGCCCTGCGGGAGCTTTCGGACGAGGAGCAGCAGCAGGATACCGGCCGGTAATGCGCGCAGCATGGCAACATGGAATGGATATCCCTGCGGCAAAAATTCGGTCGTGACGAAATAGGTGCTTCCCCAGATGGCGGGGGCAAGTGCAGTTACCAGCACGTCGGCTGCATAGGCGGTATTTTTCTTCATTTCAAGAATCTCTATATCAAGATAAATGCAATCTAGCCGATTTTATCTTGACGTCAAGATATCAATTGCTATGCCTTTGTCATGAGCAAAGAACCGCTTGATCACGTCGATCACATTCTGGCGCAATGGCGCAGGGAAAGACCGGACCTCGATGTCGGCCCGATGGGGCTGCTCGGGCGCTTGAACCGGCTCACCACACATCTCGGCCGTGAGGTGGAGGCGGTGCTGCTGAAACACGGCCTTTCATCGTCTGCTTTTGATGTACTGGCGACATTGCGGCGCGCAGGCTCGCCATACCAGCTCTCCCCGGGCGACTTGCTGGCGATGACAATGGTGAGTTCCGGCACCATGACCAACCGGATCGACCAGCTGGAAAAAGCCGGGCTGGTGGAGCGCATCCACAACCCACAGGACCGGCGCAGTGTGCTGATATCATTGACGGAACGCGGCCTTGCCATTGTCGAGGACGCCGTCAGCGCCCATGTCGAAAACCAGCAACGGCTGGTCGCCACTCTCAGCGAAGAGGAACGAACAACGCTGAACCGGCTTTTGAAACGGTTTTTGCGGGACTTCGAAGAATAGGCTTGCACTGCGTTCTGGGCCGCAATCGCGCTTGTTTCCTTGAAAAAAATCCTGTAAGCAATTTTCCATAAACCTGTACTACAGGTTGGAGGAAAAATGTATAACGCCATCTCCCATGAAACCGGTCTCGTCAGCAGCACGATCGGCGCGATAACCCGTCACATCCGGGAAAATGAACTTGCCCCCGGTGCGAAACTGCCGAGCGAACTTTCGCTGTCGCAGCAGCTTGGCGTTTCGCGCACCGTCGTTCGCGAGGCATTCCGGTCGCTGTCGGCCATGCGGCTGATCGATGTCAGCGCCGGCAAGCGAGCCACGGTGGCGACGCTGGATCATGGTGCGATGTCGCTGATGTTCGAACACGGCATTCACACCGAGCAGATCAACATCCAGCAGATTTATGACGTGCGCCGCACTATCGAAGTCAGAACCGTGACGCTCGCGGCACTGCGGAGAACGGATGCTGAAGCGCTCACCATTCTCGACCACGCCAATAATATGGAGCGGGATTTCGGCGACAATGACAAGGTGATGGAACACGACCTTGCCTTTCACCTTGCCGTTGCCAGAGCCTCCAAGAACCCGGTTTTCGAACTCATTCTCGGTGCCTTCCAGAATGTGACGCGCCAGACCTGGCCGATAGGCTGGAAGAGCCGCACATCCGACGCGCAGCGCCATGCCGCAGGTGAACTTCACGTCGCCATCGGACAGGCCATTGCGGCCGGCGACCCGCAAACGGCCTCAACGCTGATGGCGCGGCATTTCGATGAAAGCGTGCATGCGCTTCTGGCAGCCGGCATCGCCTGATTTTTTCAACGCAGTTCCAGACGGAACACGACCTGCCTCTGGAGGAGACACTTCATGAAAATTACGAAACTCGAGACCGTCCGCGTGGCGGAACGGGCAAACCTGCTCTGGGTTCTGGTCCACACCGACGAAGGCATCACCGGGCTTGGCGAAACCTTCTACGGCGCCGAGACGGTGGAAACCTATGTGCATGAATATATCGCACCCCGCGTGATCGGCCGCGATCCGCTGCAGATCGACCTTCTGGCGCAGGACCTCGTCGGCTATCTCGGCTTCCGTTCATCGGGCGCGGAAGTGCGCGGCAATTCGGCCTTCGATATCGCGCTGTGGGATATTTTCGGCAAGGCAACCAACCAGCCTATCGCCCAATTGCTCGGCGGTTTCAGCCGTAAGGAAATCCGTACCTACAATACCTGCGCGGGCACGGAATATATCAAGAAGGCGACCGGCCAGCAGACGGCCAATTATGGCCTCTCCGGCGGCAAGGACTATGACGACCTGAACGGCTTCCTGCACCGGGCCGACGAGCTTGCCCATTCTCTTCTGGAAGACGGTATCACGGCCATGAAGATCTGGCCTTTCGATGCGGCGGCGGAAAAGACGCGCGGGCAATATATCTCTATGCCGGATCTGAAAAGCGCGCTTGAGCCATTTGAGAAAATCCGCAAGGCGGTGGGCGACAAGATGGACATCATGGTGGAGTTTCACTCCATGTGGCAGCTTCTGCCCGCCATGCAGATCGCCAAGGCGCTCACCCCCTACCAGACCTTCTGGCATGAAGACCCGATCAAGATGGACAGCCTTTCCAGCCTGACGCGGTATGCCGCCGTTTCGCCGGCTCCTATTTCCGCATCGGAAACGCTGGGTTCCCGCTGGGCTTTCCGCGATCTGCTGGAAACGGGCGCTGCCGGCGTGGTGATGCTTGACATCAGCTGGTGCGGCGGGCTCTCCGAGGCGCGCAAGATCGCCTCGATGGCGGAAGCCTGGCATCTGCCCGTCGCGCCGCATGATTGCACCGGCCCGGTGGTCCTCTGCGCCTCCACGCACCTGTCGCTCAACGCGCCGAATGCACTGGTGCAGGAAAGCGTGCGCGCCTTCTACAAAACCTGGTATCGCGATCTCGTCACGGCATTGCCGGAAGTGAAAAACGGCATGATCACCGTGCCGCCGGGTGCCGGCCTCGGCATGGAGCTGCATCCCGATATCGAAAAGAGCTTCACGGTCAGCCGCCGTTTCTCGGATGCGGCGTCGATCTGATCAGAACAAGTCACCCTGATCGCTCGGACCAGAGGAAGCCGGTTTTGCCGGCTTCTTTTTTTGCGTGGTGACAGCTTCCGTAGACGGTATGCCCTCTCCCGTCGTGATGGCGGAAACCCGGCCATCGGCAAACTCCATCGACACCACAGCGCCGGAAGCAATGGCGGCGGCGCGGGTCAACGGCCGGTTTTCCTCGTCGCGGATAACGGCATAGCCGCGTTTCAACACGTTCTTGTAGGACAGCGATTCCAAAACGCGACTATGCGCGGCAAGGCCCGAGCGGTTCTGCGCCATACGATGCAGCACGGCGGTATCGGCCCGGCGCGCTGCAGTGATGACCCGCTCCTTCTGCCGCTCCAGCTGGCCAAGCAGGCGGGCGGGAAGCGAACGCAGCGAGGAATCGAAGGCATCGACACGGCCTTTCCCTTGCAACAGGCGGCGCTCCACCAGAGTCTCAGCGCGATGCATGCGCTCGTTAATCCGCTGTCTATGGTGCTTGAGACCGTTCAGCAGGGTTTCAGGCCTCAGACCCGACGCAGAACGCTCAAAAGTGCGGCGCTTGTTGAGCGTCGTTATTTCAAGCCCGCGACCAAGGCCGCCTGCAGCCTCATCGAAGCGGCGACGCGGCAAGGCCAGAAGCTGGTCCAGTGAAGGCAGCGCCCGTACCAGTGCCCGCAAGCCCTGGCGGCGATTGTCCATCTGGCGCGAGACCGAACCTGAAAGGCGTGCGGCGAGGCCGGAAAGCTGCGCTTCCAGTTCGGCCCGCACCGGCACGGCCATTTCGGCGGCTCCCGTCGGTGTCGGCGCACGGACATCGGCGGCATAGTCGATCAATGTCGTATCGGTCTCATGCCCTACGGCGGAAATCAGCGGGATTTCGCTCTCGGCTGCGGCGCGCACGACGATTTCGTCGTTGAAGCTCCAGAGATCCTCCAGACTGCCGCCGCCACGCGCGACGATCAGCACGTCGGGCCGCGCAATTTCCCCACCGGGTTGAAGTGCATTGAAGCCGCGAATGGCGTTCGCCACTTCCTCGCCCGAACCTTCGCCCTGCACCTTGACCGGCCAGACGACGACGTGGACCGGAAAACGATCCGAAATGCGGTGCAGAATATCGCGAATGACCGCGCCGGTGGGCGAGGTAACGACACCGATGACATGCGGCATGAAGGGCAGACGGCGCTTGCGTTCCGGATCGAACAGCCCCTCCGCCGCCAGACGTCTGCGGCGATCTTCGAGCAGCGCCATCAGCGCCCCGGCGCCGGCCGGCTCGAGGCTTTCGATGACGATCTGATATTTCGACGAGCCGGGAAAGGTGGTGACCTTGCCGGTGGCGATGACTTCCATGCCCTCTTCCGGACGGAATTTCAGCCGCGAAAACGTGCCTTTCCAGATCACCGCATCAATGCGGGCGCGATCGTCCTTCAGCGAGAAATAGGCGTGTCCCGATGAGTGGGGACCGCGATAACCGGAAATCTCACCGCGCACCCGTACTTGATCGAAAGCCGTCTCCACCGTTCGTTTGATGGAACCCGACAGTTCGGACACCGAGAATTCGGCAAGATTGCTCAATGCGGCGTGGGAAAAGATATCGCTCATGCCCGTTTGTAACCAAAACCCGTCGATTCGGAAATGCTGGCACCGGTCTGCCCATTTTTAACGGTGATGTAACCATATCCTCAACTAACGAGTTAGGAAAAGAGGGAATGGAGGAGAAAACAAGGGTTCGTTAGGGGTGAAGACGCTAGGTTTTCTCCCAAGGCCCGGCAACCAAAGAGGAGGCGGCATCATGATTTTTCTTACCGCCACAATACTCGGCGTCACAGCAGTTGCGTTGCGTTCGGTTTTCAGCATTATTTTCATCTGCATGATGATTATCGGCGCCTATGGTGTGGCAATGGCGCTTTCTTCCACGGCCGTGCCGCTGATGTCGCTGCTGCTTGCGCTCGCCGGTTACAATTTCGGCGTTGTGGGTGTCGTCATCGGCCTGCTGGTGCTGCAACGCCCGCGCTCCACTCAGCCGACCCTCTAAAAGCTGACGGCTTTGAGGTTTTCCCGCTTTGCACTGAGCGAGATTTACGGACTGGCCGTTGACCTTGCCGTCACCTGTCTGCTGATTTTTTACGTCGGTATCGAGCCGCTTGCCGCCCGCCTGCCCGGCGCTGCGGCAGGCCTTGCGGCAAGCTGGCAGATGGGCCGCTCGAGGCGCGATGCGTCCGGCGAGGTGAGCGGATTTCTGGCAAAAGCCGTCACACTCACCTCCCGCATCGTGAGCGTCGGGCTGTTTTCCCTGCTGCAATGGCGCAACCCGCTGGTGCAGCCTCTTATCCCGCTTGCCTTTTCGGCACTCGCCGCACTGGCGTTGGCTCTTTACGGCTACAGGCGGCTTCGAAGGCAGCGGCTGGATCGGGATTAGACCGGCTCCCAGCCATCCTTTTCGGCCGCCCGATAAATGGCATCGATGAAAAGCTGGTTCTTCCTCGAGTTTTCCAGCGTAACGACTTCCCCCTCGCCTTTCGCTGCACGGGCAAAAGCTTCCGCCTCCAGCTTGTATTGACGGCTGTCCTGAAACCGGAAGATTTGCGACTGGTTATGGGCCTGATTGGTCAGTTCGATCTCTTCCGCACCCCAGCGATTGGCGTTGAAGGGGGATTTGACCTCAATATACCCATCCGTGCCGTGGAAGACCATCAGTTGCCGGGCAGCAAGCTGGGTTGCTAGATAAAAGCTCAGCTCGAAACCACCGAAATCGGCCCTGACGCTGGAATAGATATCCGTACCGAATTCCCTGTCGCGCTCGACGCTCGCCTGCACGCGCTTCGGCTCGGCGCCGGTGGCAAAACGGGTCACGATCGTCGGGTAGACGCCGATATCCGGCAGCGCGCCGCCGCCGAGTTCAGGAATATTGCGCATATTGCCGGGATCGCGATTGAAATAGCTGAAAGCGCCCTGCACATGTTTCAGCGTTCCGATCGCGCCGGAGGCCAGCAACTCCTTCACCTTGGCCCATACCGGGGAATAAGTGACCATGAAGGCCTCCGATACGACGACGCCATTGCGGTCACGCGCGGCGATGAGGGCGTCTATCTCCCCGGCTTTCAGGGCAATCGGCTTTTCGCAAAGAACATGTTTGCCGGCATCAGCGGCTTTTATGGTCCATTCCGCATGTTGCGCAGTGGGAAGCGGAATATAAACAGCGTCTATTACATCCGATGCCAGCATCTCCTCATAGGAGCCGAAGGCGTGGGGTACGGAAAAGCGCTCCGCGACCGCACGGGCCTTTGCGTGATCGCGGCTGGCGATGGCACTGACCACGCAGTTCTGGGCATCCTGTATCGCCGGGATGACATGATCCTGAGCGATTTTTGCCGTAGACATTATTCCGAAGCGCAGCATCCCGTTCTCCCATTCTGCAATCTCTCTGAAACTTATCATTGTCGAACAGCCTGGCAAGCCACGCGTTACAGACCCTGCAAGAACGATGGCCGAATCTGTCCTGCCTTTGTCGGTTTTCCTGCTTTCATCCGTTCTTTTGAAGGTGAATTATGCTAAGCATGAACCCAATGGAGAACCATAAAATGTCCTCTTCTCAGACAGCCCTTCTTGTCATCGACGTTCAGGAATCCTTCCGGCACGCGCCCTATTTCGAGGAAAGCGAACTGGCTGCCTATCTGGAAAAACAGCAGGCGCTGATTGACGGTGCCAAGGCTGCGGGAATACCCGTCGTGCAGATCTTCCATGTCGATGGTGACCGGGCCTTTGCAAAGGAAAGCGGTTACATCCGCGCGCTGGAAGGTGTGCGGATCAGCCCTGATGTCACCTTCCACAAGAACCGTCACTCCGCTTTTGCCGGCACCGGCCTCGAAATCTGGCTGACGCAGAAGGGCATCAACCGGCTTATCGTCTCCGGCATTCGCACCGAACAATGCTGCGAAACGACAACGCGGCACGCTTCTGACCTCGGCTATAGCGTCGACTACGTTACCGAGGCGACGCTTACCTTTCCGATGACACATGCCTCTGGCACCGTGTTCAGCGCGGACGATATCCGCAAACGGACCGAACTGGTGCTGGCGGGCCGCTTCGCACGCATCGCTACCGTCGACGACGCGCTTGCGACCGTTAAAAAGGCCGCCTGATGGACAAAGGCGGCACACGCATCATTCCGTTTTATACGCTTGTGCCGCCGCACGCGCTGCTGCTCGACATTGCGGGCCCGCTGGAAGTTATCCGTTATGCCAACGGGGAACAGAAGGATATCCATTTCGATTGCCGCTACATCGCAGCGCATGACCAGCAGCAATCCTCCATCGGTCTTGGGCTTTGCGGGCTGGAAGCCCTGCCCGCGACCCTTCCGGAAAATGCGTTCCTGCTGATTTCCGGTAGTACCTCGCGCTTCGATTACGAGCCGGAAACGCGCCGGGAACGGCAGGCGCTGGCGACGTGGCTGCGTCACACGGTACGCGCCGACACCACGGTCGTTTCCATCTGCTCCGGCGCGCTGCTGGCGGGGGAGGCCGGACTTTTCGACGGGCGGAGCTGCACGACGCATGCGGATTGCGTCGAAGCGCTGCGCCGCATCGCACCTTTATCCCAGGTGGCGGAGAACCGCCTTTTCGTCGAGGATGGCAACCGTTTCTCAAGTGCCGGCATTTCGACCGGCATCGACCTCATGCTGCATGTGGTTTCCCGGCTCACCTCCCCGGCGGTCGCGGCGCGTATTGCCAAAACCATGGTCGTTTATCTCAGGCGCAGCGGCAACGACCCGCAGATTTCCCCCTGGCTCACCGGCCGCAACCACATCCACCCTGCCATTCACCGGGTTCAGGACCGGGTGATGGCGGAACCGGCAGGCGACTGGTCGCTGGAACGGCTGGCGGATATCGCCGCGCTGAGTGAACGGCATTTATCGCGTCTGTTTCGCGAGCATACCGGCATCAGCGTCATCGACTACGTCAACCTGATGCGGGTCAATCTCGCGCGCGACATTCTCGCCAACAGCCGTCTCGATATGGAAGCCATCGCCGAGCGGGCGGGCTTTGCCTCCGCCCGGCATTTGCGGCGCGTGTGGCAACAGCATAATCGCCTTCCGCCCAGCCACTATCGCGGCTTTCAGGCCTGACCTCGCCAGCTTTCTCCCGTTGCCTGATGAATGCCATCAAAGGAATTGAATGGTTATGCGGATGAGCAGTTGCTAACCTTGCCACAACGACAGCAACAGGAGCACTCCCCGTGGAAAAACGAAGCCTTGGCCGCACCGGCCTCTCCATCGCCCCGATCGTCTTCGGCGGCAACGTGTTCGGCTGGACAGCGGACGAGAAGACTTCCTTTGCCCTGCTCGATGCCTTTTTCGATGCGGGTTTCAACGCCATCGACACGGCGGATGTCTATTCCGCATGGGTGGATGGCCATGAGGGCGGCGAGTCCGAAACCATCATCGGCAAATGGCTGAAGCAGTCGAGCGTGAAGCGCGAAGATGCGGTAATCGTCACCAAGGTCGGTTTTGACAATCGCGGCCAGAAGACCGGCCTCAGCGCCAAATGGATCGCAGAAGCTGTCGATGCCTCGCTGAAGCGGCTGCAAACCGACTATATCGACCTTTACCTCACCCATAAGCCGGATGCGGAGGTGCCGCTGGAGGAAACACTCACCGCCTTCGCAAAGCTGAAGGAACAGGGAAAAATCCGCGCCATCGGCTGCTCCAACTATTCGGCAAGCCAGCTTCAGGACGCGCTGGACACGGCTGCGAAGAACAATCTTCCCCGTTATGACGTGCTGCAGCCGGAATATAATCTCTATAACCGCGCGGATTTCGAAGGCCCGCTTGCTGAACTTTGCCAGAAGGAAGAGATCGGCGTCATCAATTATTACAGCCTCGCCGCCGGTTTCCTGACCGGGAAATATCGTGCCAAGGCCGATACCGAAGGCGTCGCCCGCAGCTACCGTGTAGGCGAATATGTCAATACGCGCGGCCTTGCCGTCCTCGGCGCCATGGATGCGGTGGCAGTGGAAACCGGCGCGAAGCTTGCGGATATCGCCTTGGCCTGGCTGTTGCGAAAGAAGGCGATAACCGCGCCGATCGCCAGCGCCACCAGCCTGTCCCAGCTTGAAAGCTTCAAACGCGCCGTCGACTTAAAGCTGACGGATGAGATGATGACGCTGCTCGACAAGGCGGGCGCGTAACATGGAGCTCACCATTCGCGATGCGCAGCCTTCTGACCGGGCGGAATGGCTACGCCTGTGGAACGACTATCTCGCCTTTTATGATGTCGATCTTGCCGATGACGTCACCGACCATACCTGGGCGCGTATCCTTGACCCCGCATCCCGCGTCTCCATGCGGGTGGCTCTGCTCGGCGACCGCATGGCCGGTTTCGCCATTCACCACTTCCATGATTCCACCTGGGTGAAGACGCCCGACTGCTATCTGGAAGATCTGTTCGTCGATGGCGAAATCCGCGGCAAGGGAACGGGCCGGGCGCTGATGGATGATCTTGTCACCATCTGCAAGGACAAGGGCTGGTCACGGCTGTACTGGCACACCGGCGAGGACAACCACCGCGCCCAGAAGCTTTATGACAGCTACGTGAAAAGCGACGACCATATCCGCTATCGCATCAAGTTCTGATCGCCCCGGAAACGGAAGAAATCCACAAAAGCCCTCAGCGCCGGCCGCATCTGCCGGCGCGAGGGATAATAGATATAGAAGCCATCGAAGGGCGCGCACCAGTCGTCCAGCACGCGGATCAGCCTTCCCTCCCTGATATCGTCCTCGACACGCTGCTCGAAAACGAAGGCCAGCCCTGCGCCGTCAATCGCTGCCCGGCGAATGAGGCTCTGGTCCGACAGGATCAGCGGCCCTTGCACATCAACCACTAATGGTTTGCCATTCTTCTCCAGTTCCCAGCGATAGATGAGGCCGCTGGCGAAACGCCGGCGGATGCAGCGATGCCGGATGAGATCCCTTGGGTCAATTGGCGGTGGATTTTCTGTGAAGTAGGAGGGCGCGCCAACAATCGCACCGCGCCATGCGCCGCTGGCTTTCACCGCAATCATATCCGCCTCGAGGTGCTCGCCGAGCCGCAGGCCCGCATCAAAACCCTTCGCGACGATATCTTCGAAGCGATCATCCGTTGAAATTTCGAGTGAAATATCGGGATAGAGCCGCAGGAACTCGCCCAGCCGGGGCACGATGAGGTCCTCGGCAGCAAGCCGTGGCAAGGTGATGCGCAGGGGGCCGGCCGGCCTCCCACCCTGTTCGGCAAGTGTCTCGATGACCGTGTCTATATCGGCAAGCGCCGGGCCAAGCGTCTCGAGCAGCCGTTTGCCTTCCTCTGTCGGTGAAACGCTGCGGGTGGTACGATGAAGCAGCCGCAGGCCAAGGCTTGCCTCCAGCGACGACACCGCATGGCTGACGGCGGAAGGGGCAATGGCAAGTTCGGCGGCGGCCTTGCGAAAGCTGCGGCCTTCGGCAACCGCGGCGAGAACGGCCAGCTGGGAGAGTTGCACACGGTTCATTGTTCTAAATGATAGAACAACCCAAGCGGATTTGCAGCGATTATTTTTGCCGCCACGAGACGCTATTTTCTCATCACGCCCTGATGACGGGCGGTTCCTTTGGAAGGACGAACAGATGAAAAAAAGAACCCTTGGAAACAATCTTTCCGTTTCGGCGCTCGGCCTCGGCTGCATGGGCATGACCCATGCTTATAGCCCGACCGGCGATGAGAGCAGCGCAATTGCAACGTTGCACCGCGCCGTCGAACTCGGCGTCACCTTTTTCGATACGGCGGAGGTTTACGGGCCCTACAATAACGAGATTCTTGTCGGCAAGGGTTTGAAGCCCTATCGCGACAAGGTGGTCATCGCCACCAAGTTCGGCTTTAAAATCGACAGCAGCAAACCCGCTGGCCAGATGATGGTGGGCACCGACAGCCGCCCGGAAAATGTGCGCGCCGTCGCCGAAGCCTCTCTCAAACGCCTCGGCGTCGATGAGATCGACCTGTTCTACCAGCATCGCGTCGATCCAAATGTTCCGATCGAAGACACGGTAGGCGCCATGGCCGAACTGGTCCGGCAGGGCAAGGTAAAGCATCTCGGCCTGTCGGAAGCAAGCGCCGAGACACTTCGCAAAGCGCACGCCGTTCATCCGATCGCGGCCATACAGAGCGAATATTCGCTGTGGACCCGCGACGTGGAGGAAAACGGCGTGCTGGAAACCTGCCGTGAGCTTGGCATCGGCTTCGTCCCCTTCAGCCCGCTCGGGCGTGGTGCCTTGACGGGCGCGCTGAAGACGCTCGACGGCCTTGCATCCGACGATTTCCGCCGCGGCCTGCCGCGCTTCCAGAGCGAAAACTTCGACGCCAATCTGGCGCTCATCAAGCTTCTGGAGGACATGGCGACTGAGAAGGGCGTGACCGCCGGACAACTGGCGCTGGCCTGGGTTCTGGCGCAGGGCGACTTCATCGTTCCTATTCCCGGCACGACAAAAATCGCCAATCTGGAGAAGAACGTTGCCGCAGCGGAGGTATCTCTGACAGCAGAAGAAGCCGCCAGCCTCGGCGCGCTGCTTTCGCCGACAAAAGTCGCCGGCGCACGTTATCCAGAACAGATGTCACGGATGGCCAATCGTTAAAAACAAAAAGCCGCGGCAGTTGCCGCGGCTTTTTTCATTCCGTCACCCGTTTTCAGGCGCGCAGAACGCCGCCCGTGGATTTCTCGACATTGCCGACGATCTTGGCCGTCAGCGCCTCGAAATCCTCGTCCGTCAGCGTCTTGTCGACCGGCTGGATCTGCACTTCGATGGCGACCGACTTGCGGTTTTCACCGAGCGATGCTCCCTCGAAAATATCGAAGACATTGACGCCGGTAATCAGCTTGCGGTCAGCGCTGGTCGCAGCCTTGATGATGGCGCCCGCCTCTACCGACTTGTCGACCACGAAGGCGAAGTCGCGCTTCACCGCCTGGAAGGGCGAAAGCTCAAGCGCAGGCTTGGTGCGGGTCGCTTTCTTCTTCGGCTCCTGCATGGCGTCGAGATAAATCTCGAAACCACTATAGGCGCCGGAGACATCCAGTTCGGACAGCGTCTTCGGATGGAACTCGCCGAAATAGCCGAGCACGACCTTCGGACCCATCTTGATGGTGCCGGAGCGGCCGGGGTGATACCAGCCGGGGCCGCCGGCTTCGATCTGCACATTGGCCATGGGCAGGCCGCAGGCTTCCAGCACCGAGAGCGCATCGGCCTTGGCGTCATAGACATCAACAGGCTTGCCACCACCCTTCAAAGCATTGGACCACATGCGGCCGCTGCCTGCGAGCGAGGCCGTGCCGCGGCGAACACCGCCGGCAACGCGGCGCTGCCCATCAGGCGTATCGCCCTCATAGGTGCCGGAGACCTCGAAGATTGCAACATCGCCATAGCCTTTATCGGCATTGCGCTGCGCGGCGGTTAGAAGGCCGGGCAGCAGCGAAGGCCGCATGTCCGACATATCCGCCGCAATCGGGTTTGCGAGCTTCAGGGCCGGCGAACCGCCACCGAAGAGTTTCGCCTGCGCTTCCGGGATGAAGGACCAGGTGACGGCCTCGAGCATGCCGCGGCTTGCCAGCGCACGGCGCGCGGTGCGGGTACGAATCTGCAGCGTGGTCAGGATACGGCCGTTGACGGCGCCGAAGCTTTCCAGCGGCTCCGGCTTGATATTATCGACGCCGTGGATGCGCATGACCTCTTCCACCAGATCGGCCTTGCCATCAACATCCGGACGCCACGACGGCACGGTAACGGAGACGCGCTCGCCCGTTCCCTCGACGCTGAAACCGAGGCCTTTGAGAATGGCGAGGCTCTCTTCCGCCGAGACTTCCAGACCCGTCAGACGCTTCACTTCCGCCAGCGGGAAATCCACGACCTTCGGCTGATGACCCTTGTAACCGACAACCTGGGCTTCGCCGGCGACGCCGCCGCACAGTTCGAGGACCAGTTCGGTGGTGCGTTCCAGACCCGGAACCATATAGTCCGGATCGACACCGCGTTCGAAACGATAACGCGCATCGGTGATGATACCGAGCGAACGGCCGGTCTTGGCGATGTTGATCGGATCCCAGAGTGCGGACTCGATCAGCACGTCGACGGTGTTTTCATCGCAGCCGGAATGTTCGCCACCCATGACGCCGCCGATGGATTCGAGGCCTTTCTCGTCGGCGATGACGACATTGTTCGGGCCGAGCTTATATTCACGCTGGTCGAGCGCGAGGATCGTCTCGCCCTCTTTTGCGCGGCGAACCGTCAGATCACCCTTGACCTTGGCGGCGTCGAAGACGTGCATCGGCCGGCCCTGATCGAAGGTCATGTAGTTGGTGATGTCGACAAGCGCATTGATGGGACGCAGGCCGATTGCCAGCAGGCGCTGCTGCATCCATTTCGGGCTGGGGCCGTTTTTGACGCCGCGCACGACGCGCAGCGAAAAGCCGGGGCAGAGCGCCGCATCGTCCAGCTCAAGCTTCACGTCGACCGGGGTTGCGCCTTCGATCTTGAAGGACGGCGCGGGTCTCGTTTTCAGCTTGCCCAGACCGGAAGCAGCGAGATCGCGGGCAATACCGTAGATCGAGGTGCAATCCGGGCGGTTCGGGGTCAGGTTGATTTCGATGACCGGATCGTCGAGCCCGGCATAGGTGGCGAAGGAGGTGCCGACCGGCGCATCTTCCGGCAGGTCGATGATGCCGTCGTGATCGTCGGAAATGTTCAGCTCCTTTTCGGAGCACATCATGCCATGGCTTTCGACACCGCGTATCTTGCCAATGGCCAGCGTGACATCGATGCCCGGAACATACATGCCGGGCCGAGCGAGCGCACCGACGAGGCCCGCGCGTGCATTCGGCGCGCCGCAGACGATCTGCACCGGCTTGCCGTCGCCGGCGTCGACGGAGAGAACCTTCAGGCGGTCAGCTTCCGGGTGCTTCTCGGCGGAGAGCACCTTGGCGATGACGAAAGGCTTGTAGGCCGCCTTGTCGTCAACATCCTCGACCTCAAGACCAATTGCCGTCAGCCGCTCGCAAATCTCGTCCAGCGTCGCATCGGTATCGAGATGCTCTTTCAGCCAGGAAAGAGTAAATTTCATGTCTTTGCTCCTTGGCTAACCGGATTAAACGCTCAGACCGCCGAACAGCGTCGGCATGTCGAGCGGGCGGAAGCCGTAGTGGTTCATCCAGCGGACATCGGCGTTGAAGAAATCGCGCAGGTCCGGCATGCCGTATTTCAGCATGGCGATACGGTCGAGGCCCATGCCCCAGGCAAAGCCCTGATATTCATCCGGGTCCAGCCCGCCGGCACGCAGCACATTTGGGTGCACCATGCCGCAGCCAAGGATTTCCATCCAGTCCTTGCCTTCACCGAACTTGACGATGGGGCCGGAACGATCACACTGGATATCCACCTCAAAGCTCGGCTCCGTGAAGGGGAAGAAGGACGGGCGGAAGCGCATGACGACGCTGTCCACCTCGAAGAAGGTCTTGCAGAATTCTTCCAGAATCCAGCGCAGATTGCCGACATGCGCCTTTTTGTCGATCACCAGACCCTCGACCTGATGGAACATCGGCGAGTGGGTAGCGTCGGAATCCTGACGGTAGGTCTTGCCGGGAATGACGATGCGGATCGGCGGCTTCTGGCTTTCCATGGTGCGGATCTGCACCGGCGAGGTGTGGGTGCGCAGCACCTTGCGCTCGCCCTTTTCATCCGGCTGGAAGAAGAAGGTGTCGTGCATTTCGCGGGCCGGATGGCCTTCAGGGAAATTCAGCGCCGTGAAGTTGTAATAATCGGTTTCGATGTCAGGACCTTCGGCGATCGAGAAACCCATATCCGCAAAGATGGCGGTGATTTCATCGACGATCTGACTGATCGGATGAATACGGCCGCGCTCGGCCGGGGACTGGCGAACCGGCAGGCTGACATCGACCGTTTCCGCTTTCAGCCGGGCAGTGATGGCGGCGTCTTTCAGCGCGTTCTTGCGCTCGCCGATGAGATCGGTGATTTCGGTCTTGAGCTGGTTGATGGCGGCGCCGCGGGTCTGGCGCTCTTCCGGCGTCATGCTGCCAAGCGTCTTCAGAAGCTCCGAAACCGAGCCCTTCTTGCCAAGCGCGGAAACACGCACGGCTTCGATGGCCGGTTCATCGGCAGCGGTGGCGATCTCCGACATCAGTTGCGATTTCAAGGTATCAAGTTCAGTCATCTTTTCCTGCCTTGCCGGTCTTTTTAACAGCGGCTTCGGGGTTCACAGCATTCATCAGATAGTCGGTCGCCATGATAAAGCGTCGCAGATCACTACCCATCCGCACGCGCCCGATCAACCGGGCAACCGGTAAAAAACGCCCCAGAATGCCGGTCAGACGGCACAATTCTTCCAGCGCCCGGGGCGGGGCGTTTTCGCGCCAGCGGGCGAAGGCCGCGTCGCAGGTTTTCGGCGCATCGCAGGCGCGGGTCGCGACCTGTAAAAACAGCAGCCAGATATCGCGGGCCTGCGCCGTCTCAAGCGGCATGACGTCCTGCGGGCGTTCTTCGAAGTCCATGAAACCGATGCGCCCGTCCTGGAGGAAGAAATCACGCACATGCGGCCGCCCATGGCAAAGACGCGCCGCATGCAGCTCGCCAAGCGCCTCGGCGGATTTTACAAGCAACGCATCGTGCTCCACCGGTGTCGTGGCCTTTATCGCATCCATGCGCTCCATTATGGTGGGGCCGACATCGCCAAGCACAACGGCCGTCAGCGAGGAATAGATGACCGGGGGCACGGGGAAACCACGGGCCTTGAAGGCCTCCAGCGTTTCGAGTTCGCGGCGCATCAGACCGGCGCCATCAAGCGGCGGCGAAGGACGCATAAAGGTATAGGGAAGCAGCTTTGCAAGAAAAGTCTGCAGTTTGATCCACCAGGACGGCGTTTCCGTGCCCTGGCGTTTTATCCAGACGGTCGTTGTGGAAAGCTCGAGTTTCTGCACGCGGCGCTCGCTTTTAAGCAAAACCCGCATCAAGGCTGCGATATCGCCATCTTCGAGATGGACGTGGAAACCCTTCGCCTTTTCCGCCTCACTTGCGGCAACCAGCATTCTTGCCCCCCCAATGGAACATGCCGACCGAAGGCCGGATGCCCCACCCTTCTGGCAACCCCGGCACAAAACGCTCTACGCCTTTGCCGAAACTGCCGTGAATTCCAAAAAATCGAAAACCCGCGCCGGAGGACCGGCGCGGGTTTCAAATGAACAACAGATTGTCCGCGCCGTAATTACTTTACAGCGGTTTCAAACTCGTTGGTCGTACCAGCATCCTTGAGGTACTCAAGAGCCTTCTTCGCTGCTTCAACGAGCGCGCCGAATGCTGCCGGCTCATGGATAGCCATGTCGGACAGAACCTTGCGGTCGACTTCGATGCCAGCCTTGTTCAGACCGTCGATGAAGCGGCCGTAGGTCAGGCCGAATTCGCGAACAGCAGCGTTGATACGCTGGATCCACAGAGCGCGGAAGTTGCGCTTGTTGACCTTGCGGTCGCGGTAAGCGTACTGCTTGGAACGATCCACGGCAGCCTTTGCTGCGCGGATGGTGTTCTTGCGGCGGCCGTAGAAGCCCTTGGCTGCCTTGAGTGTCTTGGTGTGCTTGGCGCGGGAAGTTACGCCACGTTTTACGCGTGCCATGTCATGATCTCCTTAAAGTGTCCAAAAGTGCGGAAAAGTCTCAGAGACCGTTCGGCAGGTAGTTCTTGACGACCTTCTTGCCGTCAGCTTCGGCGAGAACCATGGTTCCACGCGCGTCGCGAATGAACTTGTTGGTACGCTTGATCATGCCGTGGCGCTTACCGGCGGCGGCTGCAACAACCTTGCCGGTAGCGGTGATCTTGAACCGCTTCTTTGCAGCGGACTTCGTCTTCATCTTGGGCATTTTGCTACTCCGTTTTTTGTATCGAAACAGGCAGACGAGGCCTATTTCAAGCTATTCAGGAACGGCCTCGGCATGCCCTGCCGGACCGTTCGGACGCGCGCTTATAACCGCAGTCGGCTAAAAGCGCAACGGGGAATGAGAATTTCCCCTTGCGGTGGATACGCGCCGGCGCTGTGGCGGCGTAAAAAGATTATTTCGGGGCGAGAACCATCATCATCTGACGGCCTTCCAGCTTCGGCTCGGCTTCAACCTTGGCAATTGCCTGGGTGTCTTCCTTCACCTGAAGGAGAAGCTTCATGCCAAGTTCCTGGTGGGCCATTTCGCGGCCACGGAACTTCAGCGTTACCTTCACCTTGTCGCCTTCGTCAAAGAACCGGTTCATCGCCTTCATCTTCACGTCATAGTCATGCGTGTCGATGTTGGGGCGCATCTTGATTTCCTTGACCTCAACGATCTTCTGTTTCTTGCGCGCCTCGGCCGCCTTCTTCTGGGTCGAATATTTCAGCTTGCCGAGATCGAGGATCTTGCATACCGGCGGTTCAGCGTTCGGCGAAATCTCAACGAGATCGAGACCAGCCTCCTCCGCCATCTTCAAAGCCTGATCCGTCGGCATGCTACCGAGGTTCTGGCCCTCTTCATCAATAAGCTGAACTCTGGGAACCCGAATTTCCCGGTTGGAGCGCGGGCCCTCCTTGACGGGGGCATCGGCTTTGAAAGGTCTGCGAATGGTCGTATTCTCCTGATCTGTTTCTGGATCACGTCAGCAAAAAACAGCTTGTTTGGTACAAGCGGCGGAAATGTCGTTATTGCCGTGGCGAAGTCAATAGCATATCTGCCCGAAAAGATCACCTGTTGCCACGGTTTTTGCAAATACGCCGCCGATATTGCACGAAAATCAGGAGAATTGCATATACATGACCGAACAAGCCGCTGAATTCCTGCACGTAGGGGTGGGCGACGATGCCCGCAACATCGCCTTTCTCCATCGCCCGGCGGCTTCGGGCGGGAACACACCCATGCTTGTCTGGCTGGGCGGCTATCGTTCAGACATGACCGGAACCAAGGCGGTGGAACTCGATCGCTTTGCGGCGGAAAACGGCCTTTCCTGTTTGCGGCTCGATTATTCCGGCCACGGCGCTTCCGGCGGCGATTTCAAGAAGGGCACGATCTCAAGATGGCTGGAAGAGGCGCTTGCCGTGGTGCGGGCGAAGGCGCCATCGCGTGTCATCCTCATCGGCTCTTCAATGGGCGGATGGATTGCGCTGCGCATGGTTGAGGAGTTGCGCAAAAGTGGCGGCGCGCCATCCGTCGCGGGGCTGGTCCTCATTGCGCCTGCGCCCGATTTCACCGTGGAACTGATAGAGCCCAGCCTTTCGGATGCGGAAAAGACCTCGCTTGAGGAAAAGGGCTATTTCGAGGAACATTCGGAATACAGCCCCGAGCCCAACATCTTCACCCGTGCGCTCATGGAAGACGGGAAGCAGAACCGGGTCCTCAAGGGCATCATCACCACCGGCTGCCCCGTTCACATCCTGCAGGGCATGCGCGATCCCGATGTTCCCTATCAGCATGCGCTGAAGCTTATGGAACATCTTCCCGCCGATGATGTTGTCCTGACCCTGATCCGTGACGGTGACCACCGGCTCTCCCGTCCGCAGGATATCGACAGGATGCTCGCCGCCGTCAAAGCCCTTGCAATATAGGCATTTGCGCAACGCTCTTAACCATATTCAACGAGTCTTGCGCACCGCCGTTTGCTAGCGATTGACTCAAACCCCCTATCCCTCTTAACTTTTCGTTAAGAATTTAAGGGACGGGTTTCATGATGAACGCACCGCTGGCGCGTGCGCTGCTGTCTGCAGTTGCCGCCGGGCTAATGACTGCTGCTTCCGCCATGGCGGAAACCAAGGGAAGCCCTTCCATGGTGACGGGCGGAATTACATCCCAGCCGATCGGTCATTATGAATTCTGTCAGAAATATGCGGACGAGTGCAATATTCGCAGCAAGATGACGCCGCCGCCGCGCGTCACGGACTATGGCTGGGGTGTTGTTCGTGAAATCAACACCTCCGTCAATGCCACCGTCGTCGCGATGACCGATCAGGAAATCTACGGCAAGGACGAGGTCTGGGAATATCCGACGACCGCCGGCGACTGTGAAGACTTCGTGCTGCTGAAGCGCAAGAAGCTCATCGAGCGCGGTTTCTCCGTCGCCGACCTGCTGATCACCGTTGTGCGCAAACCGGACGGCGAAGGCCATGCCGTGCTGACGCTCAGGACGACCGACGGTGACTACATTCTCGACAATCTCACCGACGACGTGAAGCTCTGGACCGACACCAACTATACCTATCTGAAGCGGCAGGCGTCCTTCAATACGGGCCGCTGGGTCTCCATCGAGGATGGCCGCGACGTTCTGGTTGGCGCATTGCGCTGATCGGCTGGAGAACCTTGCCTCCGTCATCCTCGGGCTTGACCCGAGGATCCACAATTTCAGTGGCTTATGGATTCTCGGGTCAAGCCCGAGAATGACGTCGCGTTTTAGGCGAGGCCGTTATCCGACAAGCCTCGGTCATTATTCTCGCAGCCTTTCCAGCTCTCACCCGTTGCCGATGATGATACCGGCCGCGAGTACCAGCGAGCCGCCAAGCACCACCTGAAACACTGCCCGCAGGAACGGCGTTTCCATGAAGCGGTTCTGAATAAAGGCGATGGCCCAGAGTTCCACGAAAACGACGACGGCAGCAATTGCCGTTGCCGTCCAGAAATGCGGAATGAGATAGGGCAATGCGTGGCCGAGACCACCGATGGCCGTCATAATGCCTGAGGCCAGGCCCCGCTTTACCGGAGAACCGCGGCCAGAAAGCTTGCCGTCATCATGGGCGGCCTCGGTAAAGCCCATGGAGATGCCCGCACCGACAGAGGCCGAGAGGCCGATAAGGAAGGTCTGCCAGGTATCCTGCGTGGCAAAGGCTGCCGCGAAAATCGGCGCGAGCGTCGAGACGGAGCCATCCATAAGCCCCGCAAGGCCCGGCTGAATATAGGTTAGAAGAAATTGCCGTTTTGCGGTTTCCGCCTCTTCGGTCTTGCCGTTTTCATCGAGGTGTTTTTCTTCCAGCATCTGCGCGATGTCTTCGTGACCCCGCTCCGCCTCGGCCAGATCGCCGAGGAGCTTGCGCGTCGAGGCATCGCTGGTGCGCTTGAGAGCCTCATCGTAGAAGCGGATCGCCTGGGCTTCCATCAATTCGGCCTGGGCGCGGATTTTTTCGAGCGACAGGTTCTTCACCAGCCAGTCCGGGGTGCGCTCATAAAAACCACGCACATGTTCGCGGCGGATCAGTGGGATGGTTTCTCCGAAGCGGCGGCGATGCATGTCGATCAGCACGTTTCGATGCTGCTGCTCGACCTCGGCCATATCATCGAAGACTTTTGCGGACTGCGGATATTGTGCACGCAGATGATCGGCATAGGAGCGATAGATACGGGAATCGTCTTCTTCTGAGGAAATGGCGAGCGCGAGGATTTCCTGCTCGCCGAGAGAGGAAAAGGGACGTTTGGACAGGGAAAAAAGACTGCGAAACATGGCTGAAAACCTTTTTAGAATAATTCTAAATACATCCGCATCGCACCGGGATCAAGCCTTCTTAGAATAATTCTAATAAGGCAAAGGGTCGCATTGCAGGCCACATCGCAGCGGGGTAAATTCGCAAAAAAGGAAACACCATGCAGAATGACGTTACGGCCAGAGCCGCCCACAGCGCGGAAATTCAGCACAGGGCGGAAAAAGCCATGGCAGAGATCGGCGTCGATGCCGGTTTCGTTGATCTGCTGGTGGAGACATTCTACGCTCGCGTTCTGCAACACCCGACGCTCGGGCCAGTCTTTGACGCGCGGCTTGCCGGACGCTGGCCGGAACACATGGCCAGGATGAAACAGTTCTGGTCGGCAGTCGCCTTCAAGAATGGCGGTTACGGCGGCAAGCCCGTGCAGGCCCACCTGGGCGTAAAAGATATGACTGCCGAACTTTTCCCCCAATGGCTCGCGCTATTTTCGACCACGCTCGACGATATCGCGCCGAGCAGACAGGCCCATGACTGGTTCATGCAAACAGCCGAACGCATCGCCAGAAGCCTGACGCTTTCGTTATTTTACAACCCCGCGCTGGATGACCCCGCATTAAATCGCGCGCAGCCATAAACACATCTGAGGCATGGTCACAAGAAGGGCGTGATAGGGTGCCAAAGCAACAATCGGCAAGCGTCGCAGAAGAGCGCGCAAGTTTGAAACATTCCCCTTGATGGCAACAAGGATAAATGTTTAGTAGCCAGCGGGAGGCGTACCGTGCGGTTCGCCTGTAATATGCAGACATAGCAGGGCTTATCGACATGGATCGCAGATCATTTATCCGCAAGGCAGGCGCTCTTGGCGCCGGTGTTACCGCAACGGCACTGGCCGCTCCGGCTATTGCGCAGGAAAACCCCAAGATCACCTGGCGCATGACATCGTCCTTCACCAAGGGCCTCGACATTCTTTTTGGCGCCGGCCAGATGGTTGCCGATCATGTCAAGGAAGCCTCTGGCGGAAACTTTGTCATTCAGCATTTCGCCGGCGGCGAAATCGTGCCGGCGCTTCAGGCGGCAGATGCGGTGACGGCCGGGACCGTCGAAATGGCGCATACCTGCGCCTATTATTACGTTGGCAAGGATCCGACCTTCGCGCTCGGAACCTCGGTTCCCTTCGGCCTCAATGCGCGTCAGACGAATGCCTGGTTCAATCAGGCCGGCGGCAACGAGTTGCTCAATGAGTTCTTGGCGCAGCACAATATCTACTCGATCCTGCTCGGCAATACCGGTGCCCAGATGGGTGGCTGGTTCCGCAAGGAAATCAACACCATCGATGACCTCAAGGGCCTGAAGATGCGCATTGCCGGCCTGACCGGCCAGGTGATGCAGAAGGTCGGCGTGACACCGCAGCAGATCGCCGGCGGCGATGTCTATGCGGCTCTGGAAAAGGGCACGATTGACGCCACCGAATTCGTCGGCCCCTATGACGACCAGAAGCTCGGCTTCTACAAGGTCGCGAAATATTACTACTACCCGGCATGGTGGGAAGGCGGCCCGGCCGTGCATGCCTTCGTGAACCTGCAGAAGTTCAATGAGTTGCCGGAGAACTACAAGCGCATCCTGAAAGACGCCTGCGCCGCCGGCAGCGCCAGCATGCTGGAGCGTTACGATGCGCGCAATCCGAAGGCGCTGAAGGAACTCGTGGCGCAGGGCGCCATCCTGCGCCCCTTCAGCCAGGAAATCCTCGATGTCTGCCATAAGGCGGCGCAGGACACCTATGCGGAGATTTCTGCCAAGAACGAAAACTTCAAGAAGATCTACGAGAGCCAGCAGGCCTTCAAGAAGGACGCCTATCTCTGGGCGCAGATCGCCGAATATACCTATGACACCTACATGATGATCCAGCAGCGCAACGGCACGCTCTGATCCCCATCATTTCCCGACGATCTTCAAACGGTCATCCGGCATCTGCCGGGTGGCTGTTTTGTTTGACGAGACCAGCTTCCACACTTCACGCTCCCGCCAGTCGACCGGGCTCATGCCGGTGACGCGGCGAAATTCGCGGTTGAAGTTGGACTTGGTCTGGAAGCCGGAGGACAGCATGATCGTCGTCACCGATTGCTCCGTCTCCTCCAAAAGCCGGCAGGCTTCGCGGATGCGCAACTGGTTGACATATTGCGAGACATTGACGCCGAGTGAGCGGTTGATCGCGCCGGATATCTGCCGGCTCGGCAGGCCGAGGCGTCTTGCAAGCCGCGACAGGTTGAGGTTCTCATCACGGTAAAGCGCCTGTGTCTCCATCAGCCTATCAACCCTTGCAACGATATCCCAATCCTGTTCCGATGGCTCCGCCGACGCTGACAATTCCGCGACAGGTTCTATGGCTGTTTGCGGCGCCTTGCTCCTGCCGGCCAGCGCGGCCATGAGGCCAATCAGCAGCAGGCCGAAAAGATTGGCATTGCTGACCAGCGCTGCAACATTCTGCCCATGCGCCCATTCGAAATCGAAAAACACCAGAAGATCGAACAGGGCAGAAACACAAAGAGCGATGGCAGCGATAATAAGCGCCCGGTGCGCCGAGGTGACGCTGGCAAATTGCGCCTCGTCCAGCCCATCCGGGCCCTTTCTGCCAAGAAGAAGCAGGGCAATGGCGTGGCCGACAAAGATGACGATCAGCGCAAGATCAATCGCCATCGGCAAGGTGAATTCCATGATGACGACGAGCAAAGGCGACAGGACGAGGTTGGCAAGCATCGCTATCCTGCTCTCAGCCGCCACTCTCATCAGCCCGCGAAAAGCGATGTAGACGAGCGGCGGCAGGCAGGCGGCGAGGACCGGCAAAACATAACGCGTTTCGCTGACGCCATACCCCCAGCGCAGGCCGACAAGGACGGATTGCAGTGCACAAAGCGCGATCAGCGTCAGAAAGGCCCGATTGGTTCGCACATCGTCTCCACCTCGAAAGAAAACGATGAACATGACAACCAGCAGAAGCGCCACGACGAAAGGCAGCGGAATGAACAGCACGAATGAATATCCCCGGAACAACGGCTTATATCGCCAATTCATGGACCAGATCGCGTTTCGGGACGACCTTTAACACGATCAAGGACGCAAAAAATATGTGGCGGCGCAGATTGAACCCCGTTCTTTCCAACCGCACGAGGTTTTCATGCGCCCTGTCACCACCATCACGACCATCCTGTTTTCCGCTCTCGTCACCCAGCCTGTTCTTGCAGGCGAGGCTGTCGGCGTCAGCGAAACCACCATCCATTCGCCAGCACGCGGCAAGGACCTTGCCGTCACAATCTGGTACCCATCCGACGAAAAGGGCACGCAGACGCTTTCCGGCGATGACCGGATTTTTCAGGGCACGCCAATGGTCAAGGATGGCGCCGTGAAACCGGGGCGCCTGCCGCTTGTGCTTCTGTCCCACGGCTCGGGTTCACGAGTGTCCGGCATGGCGTGGATAGCCGCAAGACTTGCGAGCGAAGGTTTCATTGTGGCGGGAGCCAACCACCCCGGCACGACCAGCGGCGATTCCACACCCGCCGACACGCCGAAAATCTGGGAGCGAACGGACGATCTCTCCACGATTATCACTGTTCTAACGGCAAAGGGCAAATGGTCGAGTGCGATCGACACGCAGAGGATCGGCGTGCTCGGCTTTTCGCTCGGCGGCAGTGCGGCGATGGAGATTTCGGGCGCGCGCGCCGATCTCGATGCCTATGCGCGCTATTGCGAAGACTATTCCACGATGATGGATTGCCAATGGTTCGCCGGTGGCCGGGGTTATCTCAATGGCGACGCGGTCGACGTGCCGAAGCTCGATCTCAGAACCCTCGACAAGGCCCGTTTCGAGCAGCAGAACCGCGATCCCCGCATCCGTTCCGCAGTGCTGGTCGATCCCGGTCTGGCCCTCGCCTTTCAGCCTGACAGCCTGAAGCAGATCGATATTCCGCTGACCTTCATCAATCTCGGCAGCAAGGGCAAAATTCCGCCCGCCGTGCTTGCGGATAAACTCGCGGACGAAGTGCCCGGCGCAACATATCAGCAGGTGGACGAGGCCAATCATTTCAGCTTCCTGCCGCTGTGCAAACCGGATGCCGACGCCTTTCTCAAATCCGTCGGCGAGCGCGATCCGATCTGCGAACCGGCCGGACCACGGGACCGTGCGGATATTCACGCGCAATTGGAGACGATGATCGCTGCCGCCTTCAACCGTACACTGAAGCCGGGTCAGTAAGGCGGCAGACTGAGAGGCCTAGCGGATCCGCTTGTAAAACAGGGTCGTGCCGCAAAAGCGTCCATCCGGAAACAGGGCGTAATCGGGGATGACGCCGACCCGCTCCCAGCCGAGGCGAGGATAAATCGCCTCGGCATCGCTGCCCGTGGCCGTATCCAGCACCAAAAGGGTACGACCACGTTTTGCCGCCTCCTCTTCCACCTTTTGCATGAGTTTGCGGGCAAGCCCGAGGCCTCTCGCGGACGGGTGCACGAGGAGCTTCATCAGATCGCCGCGATGCGGCTGGTTGGGTTTGGAGGCAAGGCCGACCTGCACGGTGCCCACCACCCTGCCATCCACTTCCGCCACCACATGAATGGTGCTGCCCTCGCCTGCCGCCTCTGCAACGGCCTGCCAGAAAGGCTGCGCATCCTGCGGGGAAAAGGGCAACATGAAGCCGACGGATGCGCCACCGTTCACGCAGGCAGCCAGAACCTCACAGAGTTCGGGCAAGACATCGATGGTCTCTTGTCCGTTCAATACACGGATGGTGGTCATGATAACTCCTGTCGGGAAAATCAGCGCTGTCTTTGATCCAGCACGACGGCATAACGGGCGGGTTTTTCGGTAGGATTGTGGAAAACATGCCCCTCGCCAACCGGCATGAAAAGGCAATCGCCGGGTTCCAGCCGGTGAACGTCTCCGCCACTCGTCATTTCCAGCACACCTTCGAAAAGCCAGACATATTGCGTCATTCCCCGACTTGCCGCATGCGGAGGGAAACCCACGCGCGCACCGGGCGGAAATTCGACTTCAACGATGTCGACGTCGGATCCCACACGCGGCGGGGAAATGGCGCGGCGGACATAACCGGTCTCCGGATCTTTCCAGAGCTGCTGATCACGCTTTTTCATGAGCGGGGAAACAGCCTCTTCGTTTTCGGCGAAGAAACCGGAGAGCGACAAGCCAAGGGCTGCGCAGATACGGGCCAGCAGCGAGGCCGTGGGGCTCGCCTCGCCACGCTCGATCCGGGAGATCATGGCGCGACTGACGCCGGATTCGGACGCAAGCCGGTCCAGCGTCAGGCCGTTTTCAGCCCGCAATGTTTTGATCCGCTCCCCGATAGAGCGTTCAAGAATATGATCTTCGTTTTCCATCATATGAGAATTGCACTCTCATATGATGGAGTCAATATCCATGATAGTGGAAATTGACTCCATCATGTTTGCCGCCCGTTACTTGGCAGCAAAATGCGTGTCTCAGGCGCCAACCTGGGCAATCCAGTCGTTCAGATTATAATAGTTCGTTACTCGACTAACTTTCCCGTCCTTGAGATCAAAGAAGGCACCGGCTGGCAGGACGTATTTCTGGCCATCGGCTTCGGGCAAACCTTCATCGGTTGCGAGATATTCGCCGTTCACGATGAATTCCGCGGAAGCACGCTTGCCGTCGTCGCTCGCCATGATGACCATGTCGGTGAGATTTTCCTTATAGCAGCGGTTCATGTGGTCCATGAAGGAGGCGAAGGCGGCCTTGCCGGTCTGGCGCTCGCCCTGATTGATGTCGTGCACCACCTCATCGTGAAGAAGCGCCAGAAAGGCATCCATGTCCTGACGGTTGAAGGCATCGTAGTAAGCGCGGATGGTCTCTGTGGCGGTCATCGTCTTCTCCGTTCAATGCTTGCGCGGGTTTTCCATGACGGTATAACCAGTGCAACCGAAAGTGAAAATGCCCATGACCGTCGAAATCAAGTCTCTTTCCGGCATCGACGCCGCCCCCTATTTCGATGACCTGGCGCGGCTGCGGATCGAAGTATTTCGCGCCTTTCCCTATCTCTATGATGGCTCGCTGGACTATGAGCGCAACTATCTCGCGACCTATGCCGATACGGACGGCGCGGTTTTCGTGCTGGCGCTCGATCACGGCAAAGTGGTCGGCATGTCGACTGGCATGCCGATGGCGGCAGAGACCGAAGAGGTAAAGACGCCCTTCGTCAAAGCGGGTTACGATCCGGACCGGATATTCTACTTCGGTGAAAGCGTGCTGCTGCCCGGCTATCGCGGCCTTGGCGTCGGCGTGCGCTTCTTTGAGGAGCGAGAGGCGCATGCAAGACGGCTCGGCTTCGAGCGGTGCACTTTCTGCGCGGTGGAGCGGCCCGCAGACCATCCACGCCGGCCGGCGGACTACGTTCCGCTGAACGCCTTCTGGGAAAAGCGCGGCTATCGCCATCACCCTGAACTGCGCACCAGCTTCACATGGCAGGACCTCGACGAGAGCGCCGAGAGCCCGAAACCCCTGTCCTTCTGGATGAAGAACATCGCTGCAGGAGACGGAAACAGATGACCCGAGTTGCCGCCAGCCAATATGCCATCGAACTGATCGAGACATGGGAGGCTTACGCCGCACATCTTTCCGCCATTGTCCGAGAAGCGAAAGAAAAGGGTGCCGAGCTGCTGCTTTTGCCGGAATATTCGGCGATGACGCTGACAGGACAATTGCCGCCCGATATCCGAGCCGATCTGCATCGTTCCATAGAAGAACTTCAACGACTGATCCCCTCCTGGGTGGAGCTTTGCGAGGAGCTGGCGCGGCAACATCAAATCCTCTTCCAGCCGGGCAGCGCGCCGGTGAAGGACCCCGACGGCAAGTTCCGCAACCGCGCATGGCTGTTCGGCCCGGATGGGCTGATCGGTTATCAGGACAAGCAGATCATGACCCGTTTCGAGCGGGAGCAATGGAACATTCATGCCGGCATCGAGGGCCTGAAAGCCTTCGAGACGCCAATCGGCAGGCTCGGCATCCTCATCTGTTACGACAACGAGTTTCCGATGCTGGGCCGCAGGCTGGCGGAACTCGGCGTCGAACTCGTTCTCGCCCCCAGCTGCACCGACACGCTGGCGGGCGCTTACAGGGTGCGGATCGGCGCGCAGGCACGGGCGCTGGAAAATCAATATGCCGTTCTTTCCGCCCCCACGGCGGGGGAAGCCCCATGGTCTCCCGCCGTCGATGAGAATCGTGGCCGCGCCGCCCTTTACGTGCCGTCCGACTACGGCATGCCCGCATCCGGTATCGTCGCGGAAAGCGAAAGCGATGCGGTGACACAGAGCACGCTTCTGATTGCCGATATCGATCTTGCCGCTGTCGCAAGGCTCCGAACCGAGGGACAGGTGGCCACCCGCCGCGACTGGCCGGAGCAATTTGCGATCTGAAAAGCCCATTTTAAAGGGCTTTTAACCAAATTCCCGCTTTGCGGTGTGACAAGCCCCTGCTATAGCGCGGGACATGAGCACAAATTCGACCCGCACGCCCCTGGACCATATCCGCAACTTCTCGATCGTTGCCCACATCGATCATGGCAAATCGACGCTGGCCGACCGGTTGATCCAGTCGACGGGCGGCCTTGCCGAACGCGACATGTCGGAACAGGTTCTCGATTCGATGGATATCGAGCGCGAGCGCGGCATCACCATCAAGGCCCAGACCGTGCGCCTGCACTACAAGGCGAATAACGGCGAGACCTATGTGCTGAACCTCATCGACACCCCCGGCCACGTCGACTTTGCTTATGAAGTGTCCCGCTCGCTTTCGGCCTGCGAAGGTTCGCTGCTGGTGGTGGACGCATCGCAGGGCGTGGAAGCCCAGACGCTCGCCAACGTCTATCAGGCGATCGACAATGATCACGAGCTGGTCACCGTGCTCAACAAGATCGACCTGCCGGCGGCCGAGCCCGACCGCATCAAGGAACAGATCGAAGAAGTGATCGGCATCGATGCTTCCGACGCCGTGATGATTTCGGCCAAGACCGGTCTTGGCATTCCCGACGTTCTGGAAGCCATCGTCAACCGCCTGCCGCCACCGACAAGCGAGGTTGGCGAAAGCGGGCCGCTGAAAGCCCTGCTGGTCGACAGCTGGTATGACACCTATCTCGGCGTCATGGTTCTCGTGCGCGTCATCGACGGTGTGCTGAGCAAGGGCCAGCAGATCCGCATGATGGGCTCCGGCGCGAAATACGGCATCGAGCGCGTTGGCGTGCTGACCCCGAAGATGGTCAATGTCGACAGCCTCGGCCCCGGCGAGATCGGTTTCATCACCGCCTCGATCAAGGAAGTCGCTGATACGCGTGTTGGCGATACCATCACCGACGACAAGCGCCCGACGGCGCAGGCCCTGCCCGGCTTCAAGCCGGCGCAGCCCGTGGTGTTCTGCGGCCTGTTCCCGGTCGACGCCGCCGACTTCGAAGATTTGCGCGCGGCGGTGGGCAAACTTCGCCTCAACGACGCCTCCTTCTCCTTCGAAATGGAATCCTCCGCCGCCCTCGGCTTCGGTTTCCGCTGCGGCTTCCTCGGCCTGCTGCATCTCGAAATCATTCAGGAACGCCTTGAGCGCGAGTTCAATCTCGATCTCGTCGCCACGGCGCCTTCGGTTGTCTATGAAATGACACTGACGGATGGCACGGAGAAGGAACTTCACAACCCGGCCGACATGCCTGACGTTGTGAAGATCAAGGAAATCCGCGAGCCATGGATCAAGGCGACGATCCTGACGCCAGACGAATATCTCGGCGGCATCCTGAAACTCTGTCAGGACCGGCGCGGCCTGCAGACGGAGCTGACCTATGTCGGCAACCGCGCGATGATCACCTATGAGCTGCCGCTCAACGAAGTGGTGTTCGATTTCTACGACCGGCTGAAATCCATTTCCAAGGGTTACGCCTCGTTCGACTACAACATCATCGACTATCGCGAAGGCGATCTCGTCAAGATGTCGATCCTCGTCAACGGCGATCCGGTGGATGCGCTGTCCATGCTGGTGCACCGCTCGGCGGCTGACCGGCGCGGACGCGGCATGTGCGAAAAGCTGAAGGAACTCATTCCGCCGCACATGTTCCAGATCCCGATCCAGGCGGCCATCGGCGGCAAGGTCATCGCCCGCGAAACCGTACGCGCGCTGCGCAAGGACGTGACGGCGAAGTGCTATGGCGGCGACGCGACGCGCAAACGCAAGCTTCTGGACAAGCAGAAGGAAGGCAAGAAGCGCATGCGCCAGTTCGGCAAGGTGGAAATTCCGCAGGAAGCCTTCATTGCCGCTCTGAAGATGAACGACGAATAAGCGGCTCCATCGCATTGTTTTTTACAAGGGAGGCTTTCGGCCTCCCTTTTTGTTTGGCGACACGATTCTCAAGCGTGTAACTTCGCGCCCTTGGTGATCTTGTCGACGATCTTCTTATCCGCCCTCAGCGCCATGCCGACCACCCTGGCGTTGTCAGGAGAAAACTCTAAGAATACCTGGCGGTTGGCGACATCGTGCCCGGTGGAGAACATTTCCTCGATATAGAGCGACGTCGTAATATCGCGTTCGAGGGATCGCTGATGGATTTTACGCAGCGCCTCCTGATCCGCGGCCATGACGACAACCGGCTGGACGGACAGGGGATTATAGACGTTGCCCGCCCCGTCGCGGTATGGTTCTCCGATGATCTCTCCGGTCTGGGCGACAATACCGGACATAAGGAATGCGGTGACGTTCAGTTTTTGCCACACGGCAAGGTCATCGCGAAGGATGATGGCGATCTTGGTATCAAACATGCGAACTCAATCTGGCTGTGGTTTTGAGAGAGAAGCGATCATAAAGCCCCAGGGCGTCAGTGATCTTGAACGTTCGTGCAGATTCGAGGGGATCGTGCAGGCACCTTCCAGCGAAGGCATCGAGCGTATCGAAGCGCGTTTTCATGGTAATGCCTATGCGCCACATCGCCATGACACCTATGCGCTGGGTGTCACGCTTGCCGGCGTCCAGACTTTTTCCTATCGCGGCACATCGCATTTCAGCACGCCCGGAAAGGTAATCGTGCTTCATCCGGATGAAATTCACGATGGCGGCGCGGGCACCGATGAAGGTCTGCGCTACCGCATGCTCTACCTTCCGCCGGAAAAAACGACCGAGGCGACGACCGGCTTGCGCTCACTGCCCTTTGCAAAAAATCCGGTCATCGAGGACGATGAGTTCCGGCAATGCCTGACAGAGGCTCTCGCCAATCTCGAAGGGGAGCCGGACAATCTGCTATTGATTGACTGGCAATCGAGACTGGCGGATTTGCTCTGGAAACATTCAAACGGAGGCGCGACAACCATCAAGCGGCCTGACCGGATCGCCGTTTTTCGTTGCCGGGACTATCTGCTTGAAAACAGCGCCACCGCAGTGGGTTCGGAAGAGCTGGAGCAAATAAGCGGGCTTGATCGCTTTACCCTCTTTCGGCACTTCCGTTGCCTGTTAGGCACGAGCCCGCACCGCTATCTCATCATGCGGCGGCTGCAAAAATGCAAGGACATGATGCGGGCGGGTGCGGGTCTTGCGGAGACGGCATTTGCCTGCGGCTTTGCGGATCAGGCGCATTTTACCCGCCACTTCAAAAATGCTTACGGCATTCCTCCGGGGCGCTGGCTGAGCCTTGTTTCTCACTGATCACTCCGGGAACATGATCGACCTGTGAGCCGCAGTGCCCGCCATGGCGCCATCACCCACAGAAAGGGCGACCGAGCCGGCGGGCCTTGCCACATCGCCGCAGGCGAAGACGCCGCGGGCCGTGGTCTGTTTCATAGCGTCCGTCACGATGCTCGAGCCCATCGGGCCTTCTTCCACCGTGCAGCCGAGCTTTTCGATCCAGCCGGCGGGAATTTTCAAGCTCGGTTGAGTGAAAAGGCCGGCCAATGCGATGCTGCGTCCGTCCGCGAGAACGACATCGGCATGTCCTGCGATTTCCTTGATGCGGTCCTTTTCCACTCGCACCCGGCGCGCCGACAACAGTGCATTCTGTTCCGCATCAGGTGCGAAGGCACCATTGGTAAAAAAGGTCGTCTCACCCCAATCCGGCAGCATCAGCGCATGGTGGATGGCGAGCGGCGAGGCCGCGATGACACCGATCTTTCCCTGGTTCACTTCGTACCCATGGCAATAGGGGCAGTGGAAGACAGTGCTGCCCCAGCGCTCTTTCAGCCCAACTATATCAGGCAATTTGTCGGTAACGCCCATGGCAAGGATGAGGCGGGCCGCCCTCTCGCGACGGTCGCCATCGATCTCAACGACGAAATCGTCAAAGACCCCTGCGGCATTCGTCACCCTGCCCTGTAACCAATCTATCGTCGGATAGCGCTCGATCTGATGGCGCGCCTCGGCGATGATTTCTCCCGGAGCCTTGCCATCCTGTCCGAGAAACCCGTGGGAATGGCTGGCGAAGCGGTTTCTTCGCTCGCCTGCATCCACCACCAGGATGTTTTTTCTGGCGCGGCCAAGCTGCAAGGCGGCGGAGAGGCCGGCATAGCTGCCGCCAATGATGATGACGTCGTATTTCATGATGCACCTATCGTTTCAAAGCCGAGCCGGAAGCGCTCGCTCGATTTCACGATACTTATATTGTTACGTGATTTTTGGAGTCAATAGTCATGCAACTTATATTGTTACGTCATTCTAAAACTGGTAGCGTCGTGCAAAACAGGCGGGCTTCAGCAATGAGACACGACACGCGTCTTTCACGGGTGCTGCATATTCTGATCCATATGGAAAAACATGAGGGCGCCGCGACCTCCGAGAGCATCGCCGCCATGCTTCAGACCAATCCGGTGGTGGTGCGCAGAACCATGGCGGGCCTGCGCGAGCACGGTTACGTGTCCTCGGAAAAGGGTCATGGCGGCGGCTGGGTGCTGGCGCGGCCGCTCAGCGAAATCACGCTGCTCGATATCTATCGGGCACTTGGCACTCCCGAACTCTTCTCAATCGGTCTGGCCGGCGACAATCCGAACTGTGTCATTGAGCAGGCCGTCAATGCAGCGCTTGTCGATGCCATGAGGGAGGCGGAGACAATTCTTCTCTCCCGGTTTGGAAGTATTGCGCTTTCAGCGCTCGCCGAAGAATCGATCGCCCGCTGGTCCAGGCTTTCCAATCACCCCTCCGCCATGGAGCAGCTTTGAGCCTTATCGCAACGAAAACCGCCTGCCGATAGGCAGGCGGTTTTATCAGATCATTAAAGCCGTTACGGCTGGGTCTGCGTACCGCCGGTGTTCGGGCTGGCCGGTGCCGTGTTGTTGGCAGGCGGCGTTGCCGGGGTCGTCGGGGTCATGGGGGCCGGCGCCTGATCCGTTACTGCGGGCGGCGTGGTTGAGGATGTCGTTGCCGGATCCGTTGTTGGGCCACTCATCTGCGACCAGGCGAAGACGCCGACCAGAACAACAACGATAATCGCCAACCACGGCATCCAGGACGGAGACGTGCGGACACGCGGGTCATTGCTGATATTCACTTCCGGACGAAGATCACGGTCCGGGCGCGGGTTGTTGGGATCGAATGTCATGGTATTCCTCCTCTTCATTCTGAGGAGAAAACGGCGTTCACGGGATTTTGTTCCGATTTGTGGCAACATGCCTGGAAACGGCACTGTTCGCCCTTATCGAAGAGCTTGCGCCAATGTTGCCAGAATCTGCGGATCGGCCATTTGCGACACGTTGAAACGCATGAAACCGGATGCGTTCTGCGAGGAGCTGAAAACATTACCGGGGGCCAGCACCACCTGCTGCGCAAGCGCCCGGCGCGCCACATCGGCGGCATCGACGCCTTCCGGCAGGCGGCACCACAAAAACATGCCCGCCTGCGGCTCGATCCAGGGCACGCATCCAATCGACTTCAAACGCGCCGATACCTCCGGCACCGCCGCGGCAAGACGCCGCCTGAGAGCCTCGACATGCTTGCGATAACTGCCATCCATCAAAAGCGACAGGACCAGCGCCGCCGAAAAATGCGCCCCACCAAAAGCGGTGGCAATCTTGAGATCGGTCAAGGCGTCCACCCATGCCACAGGCGCCGCGATGAAACCGCACCGGACGGATGCGGACAGCGTTTTCGAAAAACTGCCGATCTGAACCACACGGTTCAGACCATCGAAAGCGGCGAGCCTTGGTGCCGCCTGCGTTTCGAAATCGGCAAAAATATCGTCTTCAATGATGGTCAACCCCGCCTGTTCGGCCAGCATCAGCAGGCGATGGGCGGAAACCGCGGAAAGTCTGGCGCCTGTCGGATTATGGATAGCCGAATTGGTAATATAAAGACGCGGCGCGTGTTCTTTCAGCGCCTGCTCGAAAAGCGGCAAATCCGGCCCCGTCGGTGTATAGGGCACCCCGACGATCTTCACCCGATGCGCCCGCAAAAGGGCGTGGAAATTGAAATAACAGGGATCGTCGACAATCACCGTATCTCCCGGCTGCAGCAGGAAACGGCACAGAAGATCGATCGCCTGCGTGCCGGAATCGGTGAGCATGATCTGGCTGACGCCCGCCTGCACGCCATGTTCGGCAAGCCTGCGCGATAAAAGCTGGCGCAGGGGTAACAGCCCCATCGGGCTCGCATAGTCCGTCAGCAACACGGCATCTGCCCGGGCAAGCCCTCTCATCGCCCGCCTCAGCGCCTCTTGCGGCATCCATGATGCGGGAAGCCAGCCGCAACCGGGCTTGGCAAGAGCCGCCCCCTCGTCCAGCGCCTGCCGCGACACCCATAGCGGATCCACGGCCCTGTCCAGCTGCGGTTCGATATCGGCCAGAGACAGGGGCGCAAGCGGACCTGCCACAAAAAAACCGGAGCCCGGGCGAGAGCTTATGGTGCCATCCGCCACAAGTCGGTCATAGGCCTCGACAACGGTGGAGGTGGAGAGCTGCATGGCCTTTGCCAGCGCCCTGACAGACGGCAATCTGCCCCCCGGGACGAGGCTGCGCGAGGCGATGCGTTGCCGCACACTTGCCATCACCTTTTCTATGCGCGTGCCCGCAACAACCTGCCCGTCCACAATTCCCTCCAGCCGTACCGCCTGGACCACCATAACAGTTTCTTGAAATTGTACATGATTGTCGCTGTTGTCACCAGCCGTTCCGGATCAAGAAGGCAAGAGATACAGGAGATAATCATGGACAAGACGACAAGCGGCTGGCTGAGCGGCCTTATCGGGGTGGTGATATTCAGCGGCTCCCTGCCCGCCACACGCGTCGCGGTAACGGGTTTTGACCCGGTGTTCCTGACCGTCGCCCGCGCCTCTATTGCCGGACTTCTGGCGCTCGCTTTGCTTCTTCTGTTCAAGCAAAAACGCCCGGTGCGCGATGATCTGACATCGCTTTTCATCGTGTCCTTCGGCGTGGTGGTGGGTTTTCCGCTTTTGACTGCATTGGCGCTGCGGCATGTGACATCGGCGCACTCCATCGTCTTCGTCGGATTGTTGCCGCTCGCAACCGCGATTTTTGCCGTGCTGCGCGGCGGCGAGCGACCTCGCCCTGTCTTCTGGTTGTTCTCCTGCTTGGGCAGCGCCCTCGTGGCGGGTTATTCATTGTGGAATTCGCTTGCCGCCGGGATTGGGGGCTCTCTTGCCGGCGATCTTCTGATGCTGGGCGCAATTATCGTCTGCGGGCTTGGTTACGCCGAAGGTGCAGCCCTTTCCCGCAAACTGGGTGGCTGGCAGGTTATCTCCTGGGCGCTGGTTCTATCCCTGCCCGTAATGCTGCCACTCAGCTTTTTCACAGGGCCGGAAACCCTTGCCGGCATCGATCCGCAGGCCTGGGGCGGCCTTGCCTATGTCTCGCTGTTCAGCATGCTGATCGGCTTTATCTTCTGGTATCGCGGGCTGGCGCTGGGCGGCATCGCCGCCGTGGGCCAATTGCAATTGCTGCAGCCGTTCTTCGGGCTGGTGCTTGCGGCAACCCTGCTGCACGAGGAGGTCAGCCCGGCAATGGTCGGCATCACGATTGTGGTGGTGCTGTGCGTTGCAGGCGCCAGAAAATTCGCACGCTGACGTCCGTCGTCCTCAGCTCGAGCGACGGTCCACCCAGCGATGCCAGGCATCCTCGCTGCCGTTGAAGACGTTGAGGTCGATGCGGCCATCGACGCCGTGCGACAGGCCGGAGCCGGAATATTGCCAGAACAGCCACTTGCGGCCCGGATAAACAACGGACGGGTGCTGCGCCACGGCACGAAGCCAGAAGGGATAATCCTGGAACTCGCCGGTCAGATTGTCCTTATAGAAATCAGGGGCCGTGTAGATGATCGGCCGCTGCCCGTAGTGGCGCTCCAGCTTGTCCATGAATACGCGCATCTTTTCCAGAACGCGTTCGCGGGAATGGCGCATCTTGCAGCTCGATTCGCCGTTATATTCCACGTCGATGACAGGCGGCAGCGCATCGGGATCGCGCGGAACATTGCGAATGAACCAGTCCGCCTGCTCGCTGGCAGAACGGCACCAATAGAAGAAGTGATAGGCGCCACGGCGGATGCCGGCTTCCTTTGAACGCTGCCAGTTGGTGCGGAACATCGGATCGAGATGATCGCCGCCATCCGTCGCCTTGATGAATGCGAAATTGGCGCCGCGCGTGCGCAGTTGCGGCCAATTTATATTGGCCTGCCAGCGGGATACATCCACCCCATGGACCTGGAAATGGCGCGGCTGGACCCTGCCGAAATTGATGGGTTTTGCATCGCTGAAGCTGGAGCGGAAGATGCGCGAGCGAATCTGGGCGCCAGCGCCGGCCGCCGGGGCTGCAGCCATGGCCAATTGTACCGGGCGCTCCATCTGGTTGATCGTGGGGCGCTCCGCCGGCCGCACCATTCCGGCCTGAGACGGGGCAGGCAAACGGATTTCAGGTGCACTCTGCGACAGGGGTGCTTTGGGTGTGACAGCGGAAAAGGCTCTTGGCTCTTCAGGCACCGGTCCACCCCATGCTAGGACCTCCTGCCTTGGCTGGGCGGCGATGGCCTGGGTGCCGACGCTCGCCTGCGGCACCGGCGCGGACGGAGTGACCGAACTCGTCGTTTCCTTCGAGGGCAAACCGGCCATCAGGCTTTCCGGCCCGGAACTGGACGTACAGCCACCAAGCAGAAGGCAACCGAAGAGAAGTGCTGGCACAGCCGATGAACGCATGAGAACCCGTACGCAAAACAATCGGGGGCACTCTGACGCCGCCCGGAGACCTCGAAATACAATTGCTAACGGAAGATTATCAAAAAAGACTGAATCTTATCTTTACGCCGGCACCTGCCAATGCGCCCGTCAATTCTGGCAGGCCGAAAGCAGCGAGGTCTCACGAAACGGGTCTGTTCAGGCGGTCATGGTCGTCAGATCGACGGTATTGGCGCCGGGAGAATTTTTCTTGATCGACTCAATTGCGTGAATGGCTGATGCCTTCGCCTTGTATCCTTCGGATGAAAACATCGTTTCCCCGTTGGATGCCTTGAAGCGAAAGCGATATTCCCCGGCCTTGTCCTGATAGATTTCGAATTTATACATGACGTTACGCCCCGTTTGCGAATGATGATGGACGGCGGCAATTCTGAGCGGCCTCCGTTCTTTTCGCAACCGATAATTGCTCCGTCAGATGAGGCCCACCCAGGCACGGGCAATTTCCAGACCGGCCGCGTCGGCCACCTCTGCGCGCTGGCCCCGATGGTCACGGTAATTTTCAAGCCAGCCGGGCGCCATTTTCTCGATGGAAGCCGGGAATGACTGGCACCATCCATCGACCACGGAGGTCGATGCCTCGAAATGAAATTGCGTGCCATAGGCGGCCCGGCCGATACGAAAGGCCTGATTTCGCGTCGCATCATTGGTGGCAAGCCGTGTCGCCTCGGGCGGAAGGGTGAATGTATCGCAATGCCACTGGAAAATGGAGAATGTCTTTTTGAGCCCTGCCAATAGAGGATCGGACATGCCCTCCTCCGTGAGCGATACGTCTTCCCAGCCGAATTCGGGCGGCCCGGCCAGAATATTCTCTCCCCCATAGGCGCGCGCCAGCAACTGGCTGCCAAGGCAGACGCCCATCACGGCCTTGTTCGCATCGCCAAAGGCTTTCATCAGAAGCGCAAGTTCCGGAAGATAGGGGTAAAGTGTATCATCAAGGGCGTTCTGCTCGCCGCCCAGAACGATAAGTGCATCATGATCATGCGCACCGGCAGGAAGAGGCTCACCCGCATAGGCGTGGATGACATGCACATCTGCCTTTACCTCTTGCAGAGCGACACCGAGTTGGCCATGCGGCGTGCCCGCCATGTTTTCGATAATTGCAACGCGCATGGGGCCTCTTTCGACAAAAGTGGGTTCAATCGGCGCAAATAACCGAGTGAACCCACCTTCACCATGAGAAAACCGGTTTTTCAAGTGGCGCTATATCGTCAACGGGACAATAAGCCCGGCCTGATCCGCCTCAGAACTCCCGTGACAGTCTCGCATCGGCGGAATGCCGGTTACCACCGCGAACGGCAAAGAACAGGAAGATCGCCGCCCAGAGAATCGACTTTTCCGCACCGCCCAGGCCTTCCGCCTTTACGATGCCGTGGAAATAGACAGTTACCAAAAGGACGATCATGGCTGCAAATGACGCCGGCCGCGTGAACAGACCGATAGCCACCAGAATGCCACCGAAAAATTCCGTGGCGGCCAAGAGCGGCGACCAGAATATGCCGGGATAAAAACCAAGGCTCTCCACCATACCGACCGCCCCGAAAGGATTGACGATCTTGCCGAAGCCATGGGTGACAAGCAGAAGCCCGGCCGTGACACGCAGGATGGTCTCCACCAGGTCATGTGTCGAGTTATAGAGCGGTGCGACCGCCGGAACGAAAAGACGCTCACGATTATTATCGAACTGGGCCATAGGATCTCCACGTTTCAGCCTTCGATGGCTTATCTGTTTGCAAAGCAGCATGATAAGAACAAGCGTGCGCCCGGTAAAAACATGAGTATTATAGTTGACATTATCGTGACCGGGCGTTGAAGGAGACATGATGATGACCGAGACCAAACCCCGAATCAGCATTCGCTACTGCACACAATGCAACTGGCTGCTTCGTGCAGGCTGGATGGCCCAGGAAATTTTACAGACCTTCGCTTCCGATGTCGGCGAAGTCAGCCTTATTCCTTCAACGGGTGGCCAGTTCGAGATCGCTGTCGACGGCGAAACCATATGGGAGCGCAAACGCGATGGTGGTTTTCCCGGCGCAAAAGAACTCAAACAGAGAATCCGCGATGTCATCGACCCGGAGCGCGACCTCGGTCACGTCGACCGGACGAAGCATGAAGGGCTCGACAATTGACGCGGCAAAATGTTTCAACAGCCCGCAACCAAGTTTTTTCCCTTTAAAATCAATGATCGTCATAAAAGTTCAAAAAGTCTGTTGACACCGGGCGGCTGCCCTCGTACATCGCTCTCCGTCGCCCAGATGGCGGAATTGGTAGACGCGCCAGCTTCAGGTGCTGGTACTCGAAAGGGTGTGGAGGTTCGAGTCCTCTTCTGGGCACCATTCCATTTTTGATCTTAGCCAGATCAAATACTTAAACGAAAAAACTGCAACATATAGTCCTCCTGCGAAACGCCGGAGAACATGTTGCGGTTTTTCGTTTTGCTGACGATCAGCACCAATTTTCCCTGCAAAAAATGCTGCACATAGCGAGCGCCAGACCTCCGCTATTTTTGACACGATGCCTGCCATCCCCTGATTGGGGACTGCGACCAGTTCAGCTTTTAGAGGCAGTTCGAGACCCGTTACGGCTGGGCGTCTTTGTCGCCACTGTTTTGCGAGTGCTGCTCACAATTGGGCGTACAGGAAAGCACTGTCCGCTCGGTCTGGCGAAATACGCGAACCGTGTTGCCCTCATCGATGGAAACGAGAATGCGTTCATCCACGATCGGATTGCCTTCCGCATCGAGAAGAACGAGATTTGTCGTGCCGAAACTACGGCCGGTAAGAACGATCGTGGTGGCGTCGGCAACGGTTGCATCGGCGACCTTCGAGTTGCCGACGATAACCTTGCTCACGGGACGATCGAGGCGAAGGACACGGGCGTGATTCATCGACACACGCAATATGTCCTCCTGGGCAAAAACGGGTTGCAGCGCCCCTGCCAGAATGACGGACACGCCGACCACAATTTTCGCCAGTTTTCCGGATGACACTCGTTTGGCCCCTGCTCACTACCCGCACTCTGATGCCACATAGGATGCGGGGTTTTAGTGAATGAAGCGTTAAATGACGAAAATGTGCGATACGGGCGGTAACCATGTGTAATTGAAGTCATTTTCGACCCCGTCCATCTCGCGTCAAAACTGAACACATATGTATCATTGAGAGAGCGCTTTTCCCGAAATGGAAAACAACTTGTCGCGGCATATATTTGTTTCTCAGGAAATATAAAAATACAAGAAATACTTTTTATCTTTATTTACCAAAAGAAACTCATCCCGACGTTTACTTTGGATTAATCGTTTTTTTTAAGCGCTTGGAAATTGCTCGGCTGTAGTTTGAACCCAACCGAACAACGGAAAACAGTTGTCGGCGTGCTGAACCAAACAAGAGTTAGGAGATACTCATGACCAAGATTTTTGCTCGTTTCCTCAAGGACGAATCTGGCGCCACGGCAATTGAATATGGCCTGATCGCCGCCCTGCTTTCCGTTGCCATCATTGGCGGCGCCACAACCGTTGGCACCCGTCTGAATGCGCTCTTCACCAGCATCGGAACGAAGATGACGACTGCTGCGACCGAAGCGGCAAAGTAAGAGCTATTTAGCTTAATCTGGTGGCCGCTCCTGAACCGAGCGGCCACCTTAGCCGTTTGTCACTATGGTTGTTCCAACATTTGCCACTACCGTAAATGCTAAATCCCTGACGGAATTAACCACATGATCGTAGCCGCAATTTTCCTGATATTGCCTCTGTGCCTCGCCTTTGCCGCGCTGAACGATCTCTTCAGCATGACCATACCCAATAGAATATCGCTTGTACTTCTATTGTCTTTTATCGTGGTCGCACCGTTATCGGGCATGGACTGGCAAACTTTCGCAATGAGCCTCGTGGCGGGCGCCGCTGTCCTCTTCGCCTGTTTTGCGCTGTTTGCCGCCAACGTCATGGGCGGTGGAGACGCAAAGCTACTCACGGCTGCGGCTGTGTGGTTCGGCTTCAACGCCGCACTCGCTGAGTTTCTGCTAGCGGTAACTTTTATTGGCGGTGTGTTAACACTGGGCATCCTGCTCTTGCGATCGCGATCGCAGGAAATAATGGCGGTGGGTATTCCTTTCCCGGATTCTCTCCTGGTAGCAAAAAAAATCCCCTATGGTATCGGCATCGCTATAGCTGGGCTTTTGACCTATGGTGAAGCACCACTTGTAAAAGCAGCCATCGCCAGTCTTTCTTGAGCGAAGCCAGGTTAAAGGCCTGTTAACTACAAATCCAAGCATAATATTAACCATAATTATACCAATCGCACGCCATCCTGAGGGGAGAAAATTTGATTCCCTCAAGGATCGGGCATGAAACCGTCGCGTATCGTCATTCTCTCCGTTGCCCTTGTCGCTGCCGGCCTTGCAGGTCTTGTCGCCATGCAGATTTCCGGCACCAAGGAGGTCATTGAAAAAGCGGAAACGATCATCCAGAAGGAGCCGACGGTCAACGTTCTCGTTTCCTCGGTCAATCTTCCCGTCGGTAGCCGCCTGAATGACAGTTCTATGCGCTGGACGCCCTGGCCGCAGGGTAATGTCGTTGATAGCTTCATAACCGAAACCAAAAGCCCGAACGCGATCACGGAACTCACGGGCGCCGTCGTGCGGCTACCTCTGTTCGAGGGCGAACCGGTGCGTCCGGAAAAGGTCGTCGACTCCAGCACCCGCATTATGTCTTCGCTTTTGCCGGCCGGTAAACGCGCCGTGGCCACGGAAATTTCCGTCTCGACCGGCGCGGGCGGCTTCGTGCTGCCGAATGACCGCGTCGATGTCATCATGGTCCGCAAGGGCGATAACGGCAACTTCCTGACCGAGAACGTCTTGAACAATGTCCGCGTTCTGGCAATCGACCAACAGATTAAAGAGGGCGAAGACGGTATTTCCGCCGTCGTGGGTGCGACTGCAACCCTGGAACTGACGCCTGAGCAGGCGAAGATCATCACTGTGGCGCAGCAGATGGCTGATCGCCTCACGCTTGCTCTGCGTTCGATCGCAGATGCACAGGAAAACGATACGCTTTCAGCGGACTATCTCCTCAACGGCGGCTCCGGCCAGCCGGAAATTCAGGTGATCAAATCCGGCTCGATCGTCAAGGGCAATCAGGGAGCATCACAATGACCGGGGGGTTCATGGCGAGACACTTAAAAAGACACCTGCGTTCATCAGTGGTGGGCGGGCTTGCGTTCTGCGTGGCTTTTTCAGGCATTCCGGGAAGGCATTCGCCTGAATTCCTGCGTCTCGGCGAGGCTGCGGCGCAAAGCGCCAGCATCGTACGGATCACCGAAAGCGGCACAGGAATTCGTAAACGCCTGAAACTCGGCCTCAACAAGGCGCTGGTCATTGACCTGCCGGAGGATGCCCATGACATTCTTGTTGCCGATCCGAGCCTCGCTGATGCCGTCACTCGCACGTCCAGACGGATTTATCTCTTCGGCAAAGCCGTAGGACAGACCAATATTTTCATTTTCGGTGAGGGTGGTCGCGAAATTGTCAGCCTCGACCTCGAGGTGGAGCGAGATATTGTCGGGCTGGAAGCCAATATTCGTCGCTTTATTCCCGAATCCGACATCAAGGTTGAAATCGTTTCGGATAACATCGTTCTGACCGGTAGCGTGCGCACACCACAGGATTCAGCGCGCGCCGTACAGCTTGCCGAAGCCTTTCTGAAAGGCGGCGAAGCCACCACACGCAATATATCGCTGACCGGTGGTGACAACGGCGGAGATGCGGCGATTTTTGCTGAAAACCGTCAAGTATCGCAAATCGTCAATATGCTGACGATCGAAGGCGAAGATCAGGTGACACTGAAGGTGACCGTCGCCGAAGTCAGCCGGCAGGTGTTGAAGCAGCTCGGCTTCAACGGCTCCATCAGTAGCTCGACAAGCAATAACGGCTTCGAGTTCTCAAATCCGTCCAATCTTGGAAATGCAATTAGCACTGCCTCGCGAATAGCCAGTGGTTCGATCGGTTCCGGCTCGCTCAACTTTGCTAGCTATCTCAACGCCATGGAGCAGGCGGGCGTCGTGCGCACCCTTGCCGAACCCAGCCTCACCGCCATCTCCGGCGAACAGGCAAAATTCTACGTGGGGGGAGATTTCCGTCTGCCCGCGGACCAGGAAGTCTCCATCGACAAAGACACAAACCAGCAGACCATAACGCGCACGACCGATACGGTTGACTATGGCATCACGTTGAACTTCAGGCCGGTCGTGCTGTCGCCCGGGCGGATCAGCCTTAAAATCGAGACCAATGTTTCCGAACCAACCTATGAAGGCAATGTTGTGACCGGAAATGCGGGCCGTAACATCCCGGGCACCACCTACATGTCTATTCGCAAGCGCGAGACCTCCACAACGGTCGAGCTTCCATCAGGTGGCTCAATCGTCATTGCCGGTCTGGTTCAGGACAATATCCGTCAGGCCATGTCGGGACTTCCGGGCATATCGAAAATCCCGATTTTCGGCACGCTTTTCCGCAGCAAGGATTTTCTCCGTAACGAGACGGAACTGGTCATCATCGCGACGCCCTATCTGGTGCGACCTGTCGCGCGCAACCAGATCGCCCGGCCGGACGACAACTTCAACCCGGAAAATGACGCCGCCATGTATTTCATGAACCGTGTCAACAAGGTCTATGGCCGGAAAGATCAGGTTCAGGCGGCCCCTTATCAGGGTTCAGTGGGGTTCATCTACAAATGACGGCACGCGCGCTAAATCCCCTCTTCAGAACAAGCCCGGTGGTGGCAGGAAACATCATGCAGGAAACCTCTTCCTCTTTTTCCCTTAACCTGTCCGGTAGACGCGCCGGTCTCGTCGCCATCATCGCGCTCGCTGCGGGGTTGTTGCAAGGCTGCGCACGCGATCCCTTGACGACCAATGCCATCCCCGACGACTACCGTACACGCCATCCGATCACCCTGTCGGAAGCCGAACATTCTCTGGATATTCCGGTTTCGGCGGGCGACAGCCGGCTGACCACGGCAATGGCGGACAATGTCCGCGGTTTCGCGCAGAATTATGCGTCGATGTCGACGGGCGTCATCAATATCCAGACACCGTCGGGATCAGCCAATTCGGCGGCAGCCTCAAGGATGGCGAAACAAATCCGCTCGACGCTTTCAGGCGCCGGCGTGTCCTCTGGCAAGATCGTGGAGACACGTTACGCCGCATCTCCGAACGGCGACGCTGCCCCCATTCGTTTGAGCTATGTGGCGGTCACCGCCATGACCGGGCAATGCGGCCAGTGGCCCGAAGACCTCTCGGATAAAACTTTCGCCAACAAGAACTGGTACAATTTCGGGTGCGCCTCCCAGAGCAATCTTGCGGCACAGGTGGCCAATCCCATGGACCTCGTTGGTCCGCGTGGCATGAGCCCGATCGATGCGGAGCGTCGTGCGGTGGTCATCGACAATTATCGGCAAGGCAAGAATACGGCGTCGAACTGATGCTATTCCAACAATGGTCACGGCAGGAAAGACGATGAGCGCGGTAGAGTACGATATAAAATCAAGCGATGGAGCAGAGCCACAGCAGTCGGTCCGGGCTGCGGATATGGATCGCCTGCGGCCGCTGCCGCGTATATCCATTCACGCTTTCTGCGTCAGCGACAGCATGCAGGGTGTCATGGACGCGTTGTCCGGCGACAGGCGTATGAGCAAGGTTACCCTGCGGGTGACCAAAGGTGACATCAATGCGGCGGCGACGATGTTTTCGGCCTCGCCCACTCCCAATCTGATCGTTCTCGAAACGGCAGGTCCACCGGCTTCTCTTCTGGACGATCTAGCCCCTCTGGCCGAGGTTTGCGACCCCTCCACCCGTGTCATCATCGTCGGCCGGCACAACGACATCACGCTTTATCGCGATCTCATCCGTAACGGCATTTCAGAATATCTTGTCGCCCCAATCAACATGGCCGATCTATTGGCCTCGATTGCGACGATCTTCGTAGATCCGGAGGCCGAACCGCTCGGTCGTAACATCGCCTTCATCGGCGCCAAAGGCGGGGTGGGCTCGTCGACGATCGCACACAATTGCGCTTTTGGAATCTCCACCCTGTTTTCCACCGAGACCATTCTGGCAGACATGGATCTTGCCTATGGCACGGCCAATATCGATTTCGACCAGGATCCCGCCCAGGGCATGGCGGAAGCGGTGTTTTCGCCGGAACGGCTGGACGAGGTGTTTCTCGACCGTCTTCTGACGAAATGTTCCGACCATCTGTCACTGCTGGCGGCACCGTCTCTCCTCGACAGGACCTATGATCTCGATCGTCAGGCTTTTCTGCCGATCCTGGAGGTTCTGCAGCGCAGTGCGCCGGTCGCGGTTCTCGATCTTCCCCACCAATGGTGCGACTGGACGCGGGCAGTGCTGGCGGAAGCCGACGAGGTCGTGATCACGGCCGTTCCGGACCTCGCAAATCTGCGCAACACGAAGAACCTGTTCGACGCGCTGATAAAACTGAGGCCTAACGACAAGTTGCCCCACCTCATTCTCAATCAGGTCGGCATGCCGAAGCGTCCGGAAATCTCTCCAGCGGATTTTCTCGATCCGTTGGAAATCGAGCCGATCGCAATCATTCCGTTCGATACCCAGCTGTTCGGAAATGCCGCCAATAGCGGGCGCATGATCAGCGAGATGGATGAGAAATCCCAGATCGCGGAAACTTTCTCGCAGATCGCCCATACCATTACCGGCCGTGCCGTCCTGCGCAAAAGCAGGCGCGGCGGCCTGGACAAACTCAAGAATATTCTCAAGCGCAAATAGGTCTTCTCTTCGCGCCTATAGACGGAAACGCCGATGTTCGGAAAACGGGGGCCTGAAGGCCCAGCCAGAACCACAAAGCCGGATTTTGTTGCACCTGCCGTCGCGCAGCAGGTGTCTACTGTATCCGAACCGCGGCCACTGGCGATAGATACTCTGGAGCCCGGCCAATCGCCAGCAACACGACAGGCACAGGCGGCCGCACAGTCGCCGCAGAAAAAACGTGCCCGTACGGAAGATTATTACAACACCAAAAGCCAGGTGTTTTCCGCACTCATCGACACGATCGACCTTTCGCAGCTCGCCAAGCTCGATGCGGAGAGCGCGCGCGAGGAAATCCGTGATATTGTCAATGACATCATCACGATCAAGAGTTTCGCGATGTCCATCGCCGAGCAGGAAGAACTGCTCGAAGACATCTGTAACGACGTTCTTGGATACGGACCGCTGGAGCCGCTTCTCGCACGCGACGATATTGCCGATATCATGGTCAATGGTTCCGGCCAGACTTTCATCGAAGTTGGCGGCAAGACCATCGAATCCGACATTCGCTTTCGTGACAACAGTCAGCTGCTCTCCATCTGCCAGCGCATCGTCAGTCAGGTTGGCCGGCGCGTGGATGAATCGAGCCCGATCTGCGACGCCCGCCTGCCGGACGGCTCTCGTGTCAACGTCATCGCGCCGCCGCTCGCCATTGACGGTCCGGCGCTCACCATCCGAAAATTCAAGAGGGACAAGCTGACACTTGATCAGCTCGTGCGCTTCGGGGCGATCACACCCGAAGGCGCGACATTGCTCAAAATTATCGGTCGCGTCCGCTGCAATGTCGTCATCTCGGGTGGCACAGGCTCCGGCAAGACCACGCTTCTCAACTGCCTGACAAGCTTCATCGACAGGGATGAACGTGTCATCACCTGCGAGGACACCGCCGAACTGCAACTTCAGCAGCCACATGTGGTGAGGCTCGAAACACGTCCGCCGAATATCGAAGGCGAAGGCGAGATCACCATGCGTGATCTGGTCAAGAACTGCCTTCGTATGCGTCCTGAACGCATCATCGTGGGCGAAGTGCGTGGACCAGAAGTATTCGACCTTCTGCAGGCCATGAATACCGGTCACGACGGCTCGATGGGAACGCTCCACGCCAATACGCCGCGCGAATGCCTCAGCCGTATCGAATCGATGATCGCCATGGGCGGCTTCACTTTGCCGGCGAAAACCGTCCGCGAAATCATTTCAGGCTCGATCGACATCGTCGTTCAGGCCGCGCGCCTGCGCGACGGTTCACGGCGGATAACGCAGATCACCGAAGTGATCGGCATGGAAGGCGACGTCATCGTGACCCAGGACCTGATGCGATACGAAATCGAAGGCGAAGACGCTAACGGCAAGCTGATTGGCAAGCACGTATCCACGGGTATCAGCAAGCCCCATTTCTGGGATCGCGCGCGTTACTACGGTGAGGAAAAACGTCTGGCGGCCGCGCTCGATGAAATGGAAAAGACATCCTAAGGGAAGGCGAACGCCATGGACCCCACAATCGTATTGCTGGCCGTACTTGTCGCCATTTCGGCGGGAGCGCTGGCTTACGCCTTCCTTTTCCAGCAGATAGAGGTCGAGAAGAAAACCACAAACCGCGTCAAAAGGGTAAAGGCGGCCGAAACCGATCATACGAGTATCAAAGCCGCGCGTGACCGGGTTCAAGAACTCAGCAAGCGTCGCAAGTCCATGCAGGACAGCCTGCGCGACATGGAAAAAAAGCAGGATGAAAAAGCAAAAAAGGCAAAGAATGTCAGCTTGCGCGACAGGCTTGTTCAGGCCGGTCTGCAGATTTCGGTCCGGCAATTCCATTTATTGAGCCTGGGCGCGGCGATCTTCGCTTGCCTTATGTCCATTCTTTACGGGTTGTCATTGCTCATCGCCCTGCTTTTGGGAGCGGTCGTGGCACTTGGGTTGCCGCGGTGGGTATTGGCGTTTCTACTCAAGCGCCGGCAGAAAAAGTTCCTTGAGGAGTTTCCGAATGCACTGGATGTCATGTGCCGGTCGATCAAATCCGGCCTGCCACTGAACGACGCCGTGCGACTGATCGCATCAGATGGTCAGGAACCGGTGAAAGCAGAGTTCCAGCGCGTGGTCGATGCGCAGCAGGTCGGTATCAGCATTCCGCAGGCCATCGAGCGCATGATGCTGACCATGCCGCTCTTCGAGGTCAGCTTCTTTGGCACCGTCATCAACATTCAGGCACAGGCAGGCGGCAATCTTTCGGAAGCATTGTCGAACCTTTCCAAAGTTTTGCGCGACCGCAAGAAGATGCGCGCCAAGGTAAATGCCCTTTCGATGGAGGCAAAAGCGTCGGCAGTCATCATCGGCGCGCTGCCTTTCATCGTCATGTTATTGGTGCATTTCACGTCGCCCGACTATCTGTCGATTCTATTCTCCGACCTGCGGGGGCACATCATCCTCGGCGCATCCGGCATATGGATGCTTATCGGGATATTCATCATGCGCCAAATGATCAATTTCGATATTTGAGGGCGCGCGGTGACAGAAAACCTTTTTGCAAGCCTGACAAATCCGCAAACGATCATCGCCATTTTGGTGACGCTTGCTGTTTTTGCGACCCTCTACACGCTCATCATGCCGTTCTTCGAGCGGAAAGACTTTGCCAAACGCATGAAGGCCGTATCGTCAGAGCGCGATTTCATCCGCAGCCGCGAGCGCGAGCGTCTCGCGACCAGCACCAGAGACGGCAAGACCTCCCTGCGTGGCAACAACAACCAGTCCGCACGCCGCATCGTCGAAAAATTCAACCTTCAGGAAGCGCTTGCCGACAAGAATACGATGAACAAGCTGCGTGCAGCAGGTTTTCGTTCACAGAATGCACTCAACACCTTTCTTGCCGCGCGGTTCTTGCTGCCATTCGCTTTTCTTGTCGTAGCCTTCATCTGGGTTTTCGTTCTCGGAAACCTTGCCGACAAGGCTTTCGTCGTCAGGCTGATGGCTGTTCTTCTCTTCGGTTACATCGGTTTTTACGCGCCGAATATCTACGTTTCCAACGCAATGTCAAAGCGGCAGGGTTCGATCCGGCGCGCTTGGCCCGATGCGCTGGATTTGATGCTTATCTGTATCGAATCCGGTGTATCGATGGAGGCCGCGATGCGCCGTGTCGCGGAAGAGATGGGCGAGCAATCTCCCGAACTGGCGGAAGAAATGATGCTGACGACAGCCGAGCTTTCCTTCCTGCAGGACAGGCGAATTGCACTTGAAAATTTTGGCATGCGCACACAGCTGGACGGTGTCAAAAGCGTAGTGCAGGCGCTTATCCAGGCGGAACGATACGGCACGCCGCTGGCTCAGGCACTGCGCGTTCTGGCGCAGGAAGGCCGCGACGAGCGTATGAACGAAGCCGAAAAGAAAGCCGCGGCTCTGCCGCCGAAATTGACCGTGCCGATGATCATATTTTTCCTGCCGGTGCTTATCGCCGTCATTCTCGGCCCGGCGATCATACGGGTTCTCGACACATTCTGAAAAACAAAGGCCGCCCAATAAATTGAGCGGCGATCTGTTGTCTGCCAACACACGGATTGAGGCACATAAGAGCGGATCAACCGGCTGGCTTATTGTCTTTTTTCGCCAGTTGCTGCCAGGAATTCTGCTGCGATAGCATCGCACGCAGATAGCCCAGATTTGCCTGCGCCTGCTGCGGCGAAAGTTCCTGAACCGCAATGCGCTCGGCCTCGGCAAAACGCCCCTGAAGACCGACGACGAGCGCGAGGTTCTGGCGGACGCGGCTATCCGCACCCGGCTGTGCGATGGCGGATTGCAGATATGTTTCGGCCGTGCGGGGATCACTCGACAAAACATAGGACATGCCGAGGTTTGAAAGCACGCTCGGATCGTTCGGCTTCAGGTCGAGCGCCTGCCGGTATCTGGCACGCGCTTCGTTGGAGCGACCAAGCTGATCGAGCACGGCGCCCTCGGCGGAATAGAGCCGCCAGTCGGGACGGTCAGGCGTCTGGGCTCTCTGGATGGTCGAAAGGGCCTGTTCGAGCTGACCGGAAGCGGCCTGCGCCTTGCCATAGGCGGCAAGCACCTCGCGGTCGGCGGGGTTGGCGATGGCAATCTGCTGCATCACGGCAAGGGCCTGCGTGTTCTTGCCGGTCATCATCAGCATATTGGCATAATTCATGCCGATGGATTTGTCCTTGGGGCTGCGCTCATAGGCTTTGCCGGCGCTCTCTTCCGCCTGCCGCAGCTGGTCCATGTTCATCTGATCATAGGAGCGTGTGGCCGCGGGAATGGAGCCGGTCGACATGCGGTCCGGCTTGTTGGTGCTTGCGCATCCGGAGACGGTTAAAACAAGCGCTGCGATACATACACTCCGCAGCAACCCTGTTCGGCCTGTCTCACCCAAAGAAAAAGCAGTCATGGCAGCGCCCCCGCCCGAGAATTATCGATCTTGCGCCCGACATACGACAGACTCACATGACGCAACTTTCGCTAAAGCAATAATCTGTTAACCCTAACAGAGCGTTAATCGCACCGATTCTCGACAGTTACGAAAGCAGACCATGGCGCCCTATCAGTTCATCGAACGCCCGACCCCTTTCAGCTCAAAAGCCGGCAGCACCCTGCCGGTTTTCGCCGTCACGCCAGCCCATATCGAACAGGGTGCCATCGATCCTGTCGCTCTGGACTGGGCGAAAAAAGCGGGCTTCAAGGCAGAGGCAGGCGCCGTATTGCTCGTTCCCTCCTCCGATGGTTCGCTGGGTGGCGTCCTTCTCGGGCTTGGCGGCAATCCGTCCGAAATCCCCTTCATCACCGGCAAACTCGCCCGCGAACTGCCGGAAGGTGAATGGCATATCGAGACTGCGCCATTGACGGCCAATCGTCTGGCTCTCGGCTTCGGCCTTGGCAGCTACCGCTTCGACAAATACAGGACCACGAAGACCAGCGGGGCCAAACTTCTCATTCCGCAGGATGCCGAAGACGGCGAAATCAAGCGCATTCTGGCGGGCGTCTTCCTTGCCCGCGATCTCATCAATGTTCCGGCCAACGACATGGGACCGGACGAACTTGAAATCGCTTTCCGTGCGCTTGCCGCCCATTACAAGGCGAAGGTAAGCGTTACCACCGGTGACGATCTGCTGAAGGAAAATTTCCCGCTGATTCACGCCGTTGGCCGCGCCAGCGAAAGTGCGCCGCGCCTTCTTGAGATGAACTGGGGCAAGAAGGGCAATCCGCGCCTGACCCTCGTCGGCAAGGGCGTCTGCTTCGATACCGGCGGTCTGGATATCAAGCCTGCCGCTTCCATGGCCCTGATGAAGAAGGACATGGGCGGTGCTGCCAATGTTCTTGGCCTCGCGCTGATGATCATGGATGCGAAGCTGCCGATCGATCTGCGCGTCCTCGTGCCCGCCGTTGAAAACTCCATCTCCTCCAATGCCTTCCGTCCTGGCGATATCTACAAAAGCCGCAAGGGTCTGACGGTACAGATCGACAATACGGATGCGGAAGGCCGTCTCGTTCTGGCGGATGCGCTGGCCTATGCCGACGAGGATGCACCGGACCTGATGATCGACATGGCAACGCTGACAGGTGCCGCCCGCGTCGCTCTCGGCCCGGATCTGCCGCCATTCTATACCGATGACAGTGATCTGGCCCATGATATCGCCGAAGCCAGCATCGATACCGACGATCCCCTGTGGCGCATGCCGCTCTACATGGGCTACGACAAGGATATCCGCTCACGCGCGGCCGATATTACCAATGCGCCCTCAGGCGGCATGGCGGGATCGATCACCGCCGCGCTGTTTCTCAAGCGGTTCGTCACCAATACAAAACGCTGGGCGCATTTCGATATTTACGGCTGGTCGCTCAGCGAGCGGCATCACTCGTCGATCGGTGGCGAAGCGCAGGGTATCAGAGCGCTCTTCCACTACATCGCCCACCAGTTTGCGAAGTGAGCCTGTTCCACTATTGATCTGAACAGTTGCGGGCGCTTCGTGAAGCGGAGCGCCCGGTTTCAATCACACCAGGACCTTCTGCTCCTTGTGATCTTCTTCGCCGAAGAACTTCAGATAACGTTCCACTTCGGCCGGCTCGCCCGTCGCCTTTTGCGGGTTGTCCGAAAGCTTCACCGCCGGCCGGCCATTGGCGTCGCTGACCTTGCAGACGATGGAGATCGGCTTGAGGCTGGCGATGGTCTTGGGCGCGCAGCCGGCAAAATCATTCGTGAGGTTGGTGCCCCAACCAAAGCTCATGCGCACCCGGCCTTCGAAATGCCTGTAGGTGTCGATGATGGCGTCGACATCCAGCCCGTCCGAGAAGATCAGCATCTTCTTGCGTGGGTCGCGGCCCATCTTCTGCCACCAGTCGATGATTTTTTCCCCGCCTTCGATCGGCGGCGCGCTGTCGGGACGGAAACCCGTCCAGTCCGCTACCCATTCCGGTGCATTGCGCAGAAACGCCGCCGTGCCGAAGGCGTCCGGCAAGACGATCAGCAGGTTGCCGCCGTAAAGACGGTTCCAGTCCTTCAGAACCTGATAGGGAGCGGCGGCCAGTTCCTCGTCGGTCTGCGCCAGCGCCGCAACCACCATGGGCAATTCATGCGCATTGGTGCCAACGGCTTCGAGATCGGAATCCATGGCGAGAAGAACATTGCTGGTGCCGGTGAAGGCGGGTCCGATGCCTTCCTTCAGCGCCTCGACACACCAGCGCTGCCACAGGAAGCTGTGGCGGCGGCGAGTGCCGAAATCGGATATGCGCAGCCCCGGCAACTCCCGCAGCCGCTCGACCTTCTCCCACATCTTGGCCTTTGCGCGGGCATAAAGGACGTCCAGCGTGAAATAACCAAGTGAGCGCATGGCGCTGCGCGAGCGCAGCTCGTTGATAATCGCCAGCGCCGGAATTTCCCAGAGCGTCGTGTCCATCCAGCGACCATGGAAATTCAGCTCATACTGCCCGTCGCGCTTGAAAAGCTCATATTCCGGCAATTGATAGCTCGAAAGCCAGGAGAGGAATTCCGGTTCGAAAATCTGTGAGCGGCCGTAAAATGTATTACCCGCGAGCCAGATGTTTTCCTTCTTGGAGAGCCGCAGAGTGCGCGCATGATCGAGCTGCTCACGCAGTTCCATCTCGTCGATCTCTTCGGCCAGCCGCACAGTCTTGGTACGATTGATCAGGGAAAATGTCGCGTCGACTTCCGGATAGAGTTTCCAGATCATCTGCAACATCAGGAGTTTGTAGAAATCCGTATCGATCAGGCTGCGGACGATCGGATCGAGCTTCCAGGTGTGATTGTGGACACGGGTTGCTATATCGGTCTTCGTCATGCTTGCATTCCCCAGCATCGGCCCAGAACATCGGCAGGGCCGACGTCACCCCGCACCTCGACAGCTATTATCAGCCTGTCATGTCAAAGATTTATCTGAAAAAGCGACAACAAGTCCAGAGTGCGGGCGTCGCAAACGCCGCTTTAAGTCATATTACTTCAGAAGGTCGGGTCGACGGGATTGATGCCGGGATACCAGTCCTTGGAGACGGGATTTCTGCCGCCAAAGCTGGAAATGCCGTTTTCATCGGTGCAGCGGTAACCCTGAACGGGAAGCCCGCGGCTGCCGAAAACATCACGGTGCGGACCCCTGGCATATCCAGTCACGCCAAGTTCGCTGTGGCAGGTGTAACGGACTTTAGGTTGCAGCGTTCGCGGGTCCTTGACGCCGGGCAAATTCGCGTAGGCGTCGGGCGCCGGGGCAAAACCGTTCTGATAAACAGTCTGCGCCTCGGCGGAAGCGCTCAATAGAACCGCCGCGATAACCGCTGCCAATCGTGTTGCCGTTTTTGTTTTCATCGATGCCGGTCCCGTACCATCACCCATTTGATGTAGGCTCTCGGCAGCATTCGCACAAAGGGCGAGGCAGGCACAATTTCGTGAAAAGCTTCCCCTCAGCTTTCCAGACGCCGGAAAGCCGTCGGCTTTTCATAAAGCCAGCCGATACGCTCGATGGCCGCATCGAGATTTTCGCGCGCGACATTCATCGTATGGCCATTGGCGTGCAGCAGCGTTTCCTCATTTTCCATGAGGCCGACATGGCCCTTCCAGAAGACCAGATCGCCGCGGCGCAATTCATCACGTTCGATCTCCAGGCCAAGCGATTTCACCTGCATGTCGGTATCGCGCAGAACCCGGCGGCCCGTCATTGCCATGGACAATTGCACGAGGCCGGAACAATCAATGCCGAAGCCGGAGCGTCCACCCCAGAGATAAGGCGTTTCGATAAAACGTAGCGCCACCGCCACATAGTCTTCTTCAAGAGCCGCATCGGCTTCCCGGCAATGGGCGGCGATGACCCCCTCGCCTTTTTCAGTCAACAGATAACGGGTGCCGCGTGTTTCCGCCTCACCGACAATCCGGATCAGGCTCCCCATGGACAAGGCAGCAACCGGCGGCTTGCGCAGTTCGGCGGAAGGATAGAGGAAGGTGCGCGGCGCAACCACCTGATGGGTAGCGGCGACCACATCGCCGATCACCGTCTCCGGCACATAACCGGCATAACCATCCGCATCCGCCTGCACCCAGCCCCAGCCATTCGCACGGTCGAAAACGCGCACGGTTTCGCCAAAGAGGAGCTCCGTATCGATACCGGCAGCAAGGTCGGGCGTTGGCCGCAGACCGGTCACGGGGGCCGTAATCTGTGCCGCGGTGCCGGTTACAAAACGTTCGGCCTGGACCAAACCTTGCAGTTTCTCGTCGGCCAGATCGGAGCGGAAGACATTCAGGCGGCGGTCGAGCATCATGGGTTCACATCCAGGGGTTAGATCTTGCGCGCCTGATCAATAATCAGATCGCCGAATTTTTCCAGATAGAGCGCACCTGCCACCGTGCGTTTTATCACAACATTACGCTTGTCCCGCTCGTCACGCACCCTGTCAACCAGCCCCAGCGCCCCGAGACTGTCGAGTGCGCGGGTGATGACCGGCTTGGTCACGCCCAGCATCGCGGCCAGTCCACGAACAGTATGGGGCGGCGGCATGAGGTAAATCTGCAGCAGGATCGCGGTCTGACGCAAGGTCAAATCCGGCGCATCGGCCGTTACCTGCGCCGTGGATACACGATGCCAAAGCCCAAGGGCCTCCGTAGGCGAAAGTTCTGCAGGCAAAAGGCTAAACCTTCCAGTCGTTATCCCACCGTTTTCATTCAACCGGAAGCAAAACTCAAGAACCATACCGCACAAACAAAACCGCCGCGCCTTCGCAAACCTTTAAGGTCGCGCGGCGCGGCGGTATTTATCGACCCGTTTTCCGGGCTTTAGTGTCCCCTCTGGACTTGCAATGTGAGATGCAGGAAGCGTGCCAGTTTTATTGCGGCGCACAAAAGAGAGCAGAAACAGGCCTTTAGAAGGCAAATCAGCTTTACAGTTTAAATTTTACGCAAAGAATAAATGGCAACAAAAATAGGCAACACAAGATTCAATGCCTAAAAACTGCCTTCCGCCTCAGCGGCGGAAGGCAAGGATCATCGCTGATCAGATTTCCGCGCCGCGTGCAGCGTCAACCGCATCAGCGCTTTGCTGACGGTTGTGGCGGATCGACGACCAGAGCGAGATGCCGATCAGGGTCGCACCACCAAGGCCGGTAATGACCTCCGGTATATGGAACATGGTCTGGACATACATGATGACCGACAGGATAAGGATCGCGTAGAATGCGCCGTGCTCCAGATAGCGGTATTCGGCAAGCGTTCCCTTTTCCACCAGCATGATCGTCATCGAGCGCACATACATGGCGCCGATGCCGAGGCCGATGGCGATGATGAACAGGTTCTGCGTGAGCGCGAAGGCGCCGATAACTCCATCGAAGGAGAAGCTCGCATCGAGCACTTCGAGATAGAGAAACGCCCCGAAGCCGCCTTTTGCGGCGCCTTCCAGCACTTCCTGGCTGCGATCGAGAATACCACCGACCACTTCCACCAGCAGGAAGGTCAAAAGACCCCAGATCGCCGAATGGAAGAAGGTATTGGCCGCGACCGGACCGAGCTCCGGATTGTCGCTAGCGCCGATGATGCGCGAGAAGATCAGCATAACGACCAGCACGAAGGCGATCTCGATGCCCTTGACGGAGGAATAGACCGCAGCCTTTTCCTCGATCCAACGCACCCAGTGCACGTCCTTTTCATGGTCGAAGAAGAAGTTGAGGCCAACCATCATCAGGAAGGTGCCACCGAAAGCAGCGATCGGCAGATGGGCGTCACGCATGATCTCGGAATAACGTTCCGGCTCCGTGGCGGCCATGACGAGCGCCGTCCAGGGGCCGACATTCGCGGCAACGACCACGATCAGCAGCGGGAAGACGATACGCATGCCGAAAACGGCAATCAGAATACCCCAGGTCAGGAAGCGGTGCTGCCAGACCGGCGTCATCTCCTTGAGCTTGTTGGCGTTGACGATGGCGTTGTCGAAGGAAAGCGAGATTTCCAGCACGGCGAGCACCGCACAGATGAAGAAGATCGTCGCCGTGCCGCTGACCGTTCCGGTCATTTCCCAGCCAAGATAGCCGCCGAGGATGAGACCGACGATGGTGACGATAAAAGCCCACTTGAAGTAGGACAGCGTGGTTTTCTGGGCGGCGCTCATGTCCGGTTACCTCCGGTAACGAGAGCGATAGCGGACCGACGCGAGGCGTCAGGCCGCACGCAGAAAGCACGCGCGCGAAGCACATTCAGGTTTTTCATAGTTTTTAATCCGCCGGCCAATTTTTGCAGGCGGTACCGACATCGCGAGAGCGCCGTAAAACTCTCGCCAGAGGGGCCCGGCACCTTTGTTTCCTCTGCCCTTGCGAGACAAATCATCGCAGGGCCCCTTCTTACTCCCTGAAGATCACGCCTTCGTCAAGTCCCGTGAGTGTAACAACGGCGGACAAGAAAGATCAAACCTGCTCCGCAGCCAGTCCTTCGGCGGTTTCGCGACGGCGTTTGAGCGTATTTTCGCGGAAGAAGATATAGAGGCCGGAGAGAACAATCAGGCCCGCACCGACGACGATACTCGTCTGGGGCACATCACCGAAGAACAGCCAGCCGAAAATCACCGCCCAGAGCAGCAATGTATATTGCAGCGGCGCGACAGTGGCGGCGTCCGCGAGTTTCAGGGCCCGGTTGACCAGTACATGCGCCGCCATGGCGACCACGCCGAGCAGGCCGAGAAACGCCAGATCAAAGCTGGACTGGACCGGCAACCAGCCGGATGGCGTGACGAACACCGCAACAATGCCCGCAAGGGCGGCGCCGATGATCTGCCAGAAGGCGAGTACGGTATCCGGCGTATTGCGTAGCTGGCGTCCGGACAACATCATGAAGGCAAATGCGGCGCTGCCGAGAATGGAGAACAGCGCGGCGGAGGTGAGGCTTGCCGAACTTGGTTTCAGCGCGATAAGAACGCCGACAAAACCGATGGCAATGGCCGTCCAGCGACGCCAGCCCACCTTTTCCCCAAGCAGAAACGGCGAGAGCGCCGCCACATAGATCGGGGCCGCAAGCCAGTAAGTCATGACGTCGGCCAGCGGCAGGCTCGCAACGGCGAAATAGAAACAGAAAAGCTCGGCGGTCGAGAAAAATACGCGCGCCACCTGGAGAAATGGCCGCTCGATTTTCACGAGGCCGGGAAGACCGGCTCGCCAGACAATCGGAACGAGGATGACAAGGGCCGCAGCACTTCGGATCAGGATAACCTGACCCTGGCTATAGGTGGAGACGAGCCATTTTCCCATGGCGTCGTTCAATGCAAAAAGCAGCATTCCAAGCAGCATGACGGCCACGCCAAGGCCAGTCGGCGACAGCTTTCTTATCATATTCGACATGTCAGATTCCGATTTCTCCCAATGGCTGCATTGGTCGTTCACCCAACCGTGCCTTGTCAAGCCCGGAGCCATCGGACTCGCACAATAATATTACTAATAGATCGGGAACGTCGGTTTCAGGTGAAGATTCGCCGTTCTTCGGCCACGAGTTCCTGAAGAAAATCGACCACCGTGCGGACACGAACCAATTGGCGGGCGGACTCGTGATAGGCCGTCCAGTAGGACCGGCTGATACCGAGATGTGGCATGATCCGCAGAAGTTCGGGATATTGCCCGGCGATGTAATTATGCAGGATGCCGATACCGGCGCCGGAGCGCACCGCCTCCGTCTGGCCGGTGGCACTGGAGATTTCAAAGGCGGCATCCCAATCGCGCATGATTTCGCCGGTGTAATTCAGGGAGGGCGAGAAGATCAGATCCTCCACGTAACCGATGCGGCGATGGCGTTTCAGTGCGTCGACATCCGCCGGCGTTCCGTATTCAGCGAGATAGGCCTCCGATGCATAAAGCCCCAGCGAATAGTCGGTGAGCTTCGAAAACATCAGCCTCCCCTGCTCCGGCCTTTCGATCGTGATGGCGATATCGGCCTCGCGCTGCGACAGGGAGAATGAGCGCGGCACCGGCACAAGCTGGATCTTCAGCTCGGGATACCGTGCCGTGAGCCTGCCAAGCCGAGGCGCGAGAAAGGACACGCCGAGACCATCCGGCGCGCCGATACGCACCGTTCCCGCCACCGCCGTATCGACGCGGCCGAGATTTGCCTGGGCGTTCAGCATTTCGGTTTCCATGCGTTCGGCCCCGGCAAGAAGGCGCTGGCCTTCTTCCGTCAGCTCGCAGCCATTGGTGCTTCGCAAAAACAGCTGCGTGCCGATGGCCGCTTCCAGTGCGGAAATGCGCCGGCTGAGGGTGGCATGGTTGACGCCAAGCTTTCTCGCCGCTGAAAGAAACTGGCCGCTTCGCGCAACGCTTAGAAACAAACGCACATCATCCCAGTTCACGGCACCCTCATTATGTCTATTTTTGCACAATGGATGCTTATTTCAGGCAATTGATTTGTGCAAATCGAAAGGTAATGCTGCGCCATCACATTCTGGAGGAAAACCCATGAAGGAAATCGGTCATTTCATTAACGGCAAGCATGTGCCCGGCACCAGCGGCCGCACATCGAATGTCTACAACCCGGCGACCGGCGAAGTGCAGGCAACCGTTGCGCTTGCCAGCGACGCCGAACTGCGCGCCGCCGTTGAAAGCGCCAAGGCGGCACAGCCCAAGTGGGCGGCCACCAACCCGCAGCGCCGCGCCCGCGTTTTCTTCAAGTTCGTCGAACTTCTGAACCGCGACATGAACGAGCTGGCTGTGCTGCTCTCCAGCGAGCACGGCAAGACCGTCGAGGATTCCAAGGGCGATATCGTGCGCGGCCTCGAAGTCTGCGAATTCGTCTGCGGCATTCCGCATCTGCAGAAGGGTGAGTTCACCGAAGGCGCCGGCCCGGCCATCGACATGTATTCGATCCGCCAGCCGGTCGGTATTGGCGCAGGCATTACACCGTTCAACTTCCCCGGCATGATCCCGATGTGGATGTTTGCGCCGGCGATTGCCTGCGGTAACGCCTTCATCCTCAAGCCTTCCGAGCGCGACCCGTCGCTGCCGATCCGTCTTGCCGAACTGATGATCGAGGCCGGTCTTCCGGCTGGTATTCTCAACGTCGTCAACGGCGACAAGGGTGCTGTCGACGCCATCCTGACCGATCCGGATATCGGCGCTGTCTCCTTCGTCGGCTCGACGCCGATCGCCCGTTACGTCTACGGCACAGCCGCCATGAACGGCAAGCGCGCGCAGTGCTTCGGCGGTGCGAAGAACCACATGATCATCATGCCGGACGCGGATCTCGATCAGGCGGTGAACGCATTGATGGGTGCGGGTTACGGTTCGGCCGGCGAGCGCTGCATGGCCGTTTCCGTTGCGGTTCCGGTTGGCGAAGAGACGGCAAACCGTCTCGTTGAAAAACTTATCCCCCAGATCGAAGCATTGAAGATCGGCCCCTATACCGACGACAAGGCCGATATGGGCCCGCTCGTCACCAAGGAAGCGCAGACGCGCGTCAAGGGCCTGATCGACAGCGGCGTCGAACAGGGCGCGAAGCTTCTGGTCGATGGCCGCGACTTCAAGCTGCAGGGCTATGAAGACGGCTATTTCGTCGGCGGCTGCCTGTTTGACCACGTCACTCCTGATATGGACATCTACAAGACGGAAATCTTCGGACCGGTTCTCTCCGTCGTTCGCGCCAAGAACTACGAAGACGCGCTGGAACTGCCGATGAAACATGAATACGGCAACGGTGTCGCGATCTACACCCGCGACGGCGATGCCGCCCGCGACTTCGCAAGCCGCGTGAATATCGGCATGATCGGCATCAACGTTCCGATCCCGGTTCCGCTTGCCTATCACTCCTTCGGCGGCTGGAAGGCTTCGAGCTTCGGCGACCTCAACCAGCACGGCACGGATTCGATCAAGTTCTGGACGAAGACCAAGACGATCACCTCGCGCTGGCCGTCCGGTATCAAATCGGGTGCCGAATTCGTCATGCCGACGATGAAATAAGCCGACACGACCGAAATGCTAAAAAAGCCCCGCTGTTTTCACGGCGGGGCTTTTTTGATTAAAAAGATAACTAAAAAAATCAAGTTTTCTTCTGTCAAAATAATTCCACTTAAAGCTGTTATCGCGTAAGAGTGCCGTTGCGGCGTGGGGACGCTGCCAAACCGACGAATAACGGGGAAGCTTGCAAACTCAATCTGCCCGGAGAGGGGCATGCCATGAGGGATTATTTATGAGTGACATCTCTGTCCGTGCGGATCAGCGCGGGATCGAACGCGGCTCCTTCACCGGAAACGCGAAGGAATATTTCGGAATCTGGATCGTCAATATTCTTCTGACGATCATCACCATCGGCATCTATTCCGCCTGGGCGAAGGTGCGCCGCAAGCGTTACTTCAACGGCAATACCGTGCTTGCCGGCCGCGCCTTCGGTTATCACGCCACCGGCGGACAAATCTTCAAGGGCCGCCTGATCGCCTTTGCCTTCATCGTCATCTCGCAGCTTGTTGGCCTCATCCATCCGTTTCTGGTCTTCCTGCCGTTGATCCTGCTGATGATCTTCTTTCCCTGGCTGATCACACGCAGCATCCGTTTTAATGCGCGGGTGACGAGCTATCGCAATGTGCGTTTCGATTTCGTCGGCACCGCCGGCGGGGCTTTCGTTTCCATTCTGCTTGGCGGCCTGGTCGCGCTCTTTTCCTTCGGCATTCTGGCGCCTCTGGCCAGCCGTTGGGCGAACCGCTACATTTTCAGCAATCTGCGTTATGGTGATCGCCCTTTCACTGCCGATCCGAAGATTGGCGCGCTTTACCGGGTCTGGATCATTCCCGCCATCATGGTCGTGATCGGCAGCGTCGTGGTCGGCTTCTTCGGCATTGCTGCCTTTGCCGCCAACAGCGCGATGCTCGAAGATGAGACGACTGCCATGGTGACTGCGCTTGCCTCTCTCTATATCGGTCTTTTTGGCGCATTTCTCGTCTATGGCCTTGCCGGCGTGGTTTATCGCACCGGTGTTCGCAACGTCGTCATCTCGTCCATGTTGCTTGACGGAAAGCACGACCTGCACAGCGACCTTCACCGCGGCCGTTACCTCTGGATCGTCATCTCCAACCTGATCGTCACCGTTTTCACCTTCGGCCTGATGCGGCCTTGGGCGGCGGTGCGCGAGGCGCGTTACACCGTCGAGCGCACGGCAATCCGTTTCAACGGCGATGTGGGCGAGGTACTCTCCTCCATGGAGGCGACGGGTGCGGCCGTCAGCGCCGAATATATGGATATGGAAGGTTTCGAATTTGGTTTCTGATACCGGAGAAACCGTTTCGGGCGAGTGGCATGCCGCTCGCTCAAACCTTTCGAGCGCCGCCAGGTTAAAACTTGGCGGCACTGTCCTTCTCGTGCTCGACGCCGGGGACAACCATGTCAGAACCCAGGCCGAGATAAATACGGTTGAGATCAGCCATCGGGTCGGGGCCATTCCCCGGGAGCTGCACTTTCCTGACGGCTCGCTCTTTGAAACACGCGACAATGATGGCGTGGACCGGCTGCTCGGCCGGCACATCACGAAACGTTCCGGCTTCGTGCATTGGCTGGAACAATTTCGTCCACGGCTGGTCGGCATCGCGGCCGCGGCCGTTCTTCTCGCCTACGGCACCTACAAGCTTGCTCTTCCGGCCCTCGTGGAGGTGGCGGTTGCCGTCACGCCGCCAATCGTTCCGCAGGTCATGTCGGCCAGTACGCTGCAGGCCTTCGACAAGACGGTGTTTTCTCCGAGCGCCCTGCCGCAGCCGGAACAGGACGCGATCCGTTCAGAGTTCGCAAAGATCGCCGCCCACGCTGAAGGCTCGCCCGAGGACTACAAGCTGAATTTTCGCGAAGGCGGCTATATCGGCCCCAATGCTTTTGCGCTTCCGGACGGCACCATCGTTCTGACGGATGAACTGGTGGAGCTGGCCGGTGACGACAGGCAGATGATCATCGGGGTTCTTGCGCATGAAATCGGCCATGTCGAATATCAACACAGCCTGCGGCAGCTCTATCGCGCCGCCGGTGTCGCCGGTCTCGTCATGCTGATTGCCGGCGATGTCGGTTCGGCCATGGAAGATATTCTCACCCAGGGCGGCGGCCTTCTGGCTTTGTCGCATTCGCGCGACGCCGAACGGCAGGCCGACCAGCGCTCCGTGGAATTGATGCGCAAGGCCGGGTTGGATCCCACCGCGATAGAGCGTTTCTTTGCGCTTCTTGAGGAAAAACTCGGCGACAAGGGCGGCACCAGCATCGTGTCCACCCATCCCGGAACGCCGGAAAGGCGCAAGGCTATCCTCGACTACAATGCGTCTCTGGACGAAAAGCCGGCGGGAAATTGACCCGCCGGTAGCCTAACTCTCAACCGATCGCGGGCATTGGCAGCGACATCAATTGGTTGGGCCGTCGTTGAAACCGACTTCATCCACCAGCTCGGATGCCTGTTTGCGATGGGCGGCGATATCCGTCAGCGGCAGCTTGTCCGGATTAATGGGGCCGAAGCCCTTCACCACATCGGAAGGCTCCGCGCCGGGCAGGACCGGATATTCGAAGACCTGCTTGGCATAGATTTCCTGTGCTTCGCGCGATGCGAGGAATTCCATCAGCTTCAGCGCATTGTCCTTGTTGGGCGCGTATTTCGTCAGGGCCATGCCGGAAATATTCACATGCGTGCCGCGATCGCCCGCATTGGGGAAGATCACCCGCACCGATCCCGCCCATTCCTTTTCTTCCGGCTCGCGGTCGTTGGTCAGCATCAGGCCGACATAATAGGTATTGCCAAGCGCAATATCGCACTCGCCGGAAAAGATCGATTTTGCCTGGCTGCGGTCGGTTCCGTCAGGCTTGCGCGCCAGGTTGTTCTTCAGGCCCGTCAGCCATGTACGCGTATAATCCACACCATGATGGGCGATCATCGAGGCGATCAGCGCGATATTGTAGGAATGCTGGCCGTCGCGAATGCAGATCTTGCCCTTCCATTTCGGATCGGCAAGCTCCTCATAGGTGATGTCCTTCTGGGTCACCCGTTCCCTGGAAGCATAAACAACCCGGCCACGCGTCGTCAGGCCGAACCATTCGCCCTGCGGATCGCGCAGATTGGGCGGAATATCCTTCTCGATGACGGGATCGTTCAGCACTGGCTGCGTGACGCCGCCTTCCTTCGCCTCGACGAGACGGGCAATATCAACCGTCAGCAGAATATCGGCCGGCGAATTGACCCCCTCGGCCTGAATGCGCTCCACCAGTCCCTTATCGAGGAAAAGAACGTTGGTCTCTATGCCCGTTTCTTTCGTGAAGGCATCGAGCAACGGCTGGATCAGCTCCGGCTGTCGATAGGAATAGACGTTTACCTCACCATCCGCAAAAGCGGCGGGAGCGGCCAGAACCATCGTCAACCCGGAAAAAACGGCAGCGGAAAAACATGATTTCAAGCTTGCCATTACGAATGCCTCCATTACATTCAGATTCTTGACTTGTTTGTTCATGAATCATCGGGCCGGTCAACAAGGCCGTTCGAGAAATATCGGATGGATGCCAGTTTTTTCAGTTTCTGGAATTGTTCTAAACTGAAAAAGAGACTATATAACTCCACATTGAGAGTTAGGAGACCAGCATGCGTTTGACCAAACAGACCAACTATGCCGTTCGCATGTTGATGTATTGCGCCGCGAATGAAGGCAAGCTGAGCCGCATTCCGGAGATTGCGCGGGCTTACGGCGTCTCTGAGCTGTTCCTTTTCAAAATTCTGCAGCCGCTCAACAAGGCCGGGCTGGTGGAAACCGTGCGCGGCCGCAATGGCGGTGTGCGTCTTGGCAAGCCTGCAGAAAAGATCAGCCTGTTTGACGTGGTGAAGGTGACGGAAGACAGCTTCGCGATGGCGGAATGCTTCGAGGATGGCGCTGTGGAATGTCCGCTTGTGGACAGCTGTGGGCTGAACTCGGCACTTCGCAAGGCGCTCAATGCCTTCTTTGACGTGTTGACGGAATATTCGATCGACGATCTCGTCAAGGCACGGCCGCAGATCAACTTCCTGCTCGGGATCGATACGGAAATGCCGAAGGTTGCCGCTCCTCTGCCGGCTGCCTGATCGTCCCCTGCCTATCGGCGGTTACCAAGCCCGTGTCCGCAGGCCACGGGCTTTTCTTTTATAAAATCGCTCTTGAAATATAATATTTTTGGCCCCGCATGTTGACGTCGCAAGACGAAGCGGCGCATTTGGTCGCGAGCTTTTCTGAAGCAACCCATCAGCGTCGCAATGATCATCAAGCCTGAATTCCATACATTTGCGCTTACCGCGCTTGTCGGCAGCATGGGTGCGCTCATCGCCAGCCTCCTCAATATCCCGGCCCCCTTTCTTTCCGGCCCTGCACTCGCCGTGACGATCACGGGACTGGCCGGCGTGAGGCTCGGAATTCCCGCCTTCATCCGCAATGCCTGTTTCGTCATTGTCGGCATTTCGATGGGAACGAGCGTCACGCCTTCGGTCATCGATGCTGCAAAAACATGGCCCCTGAGCTTCGTCGTCGTGCTCGTCGCCGTCGTCATCATGCTCTATGTCGCCTACTGGATCCTGCATTACGGCTTCGGATATGACAGGACCACGGCGATGCTCGGCGCTTCGCCCGGGCACCTCAGCTACATCATCAGTCTTGGCGCGGAGACGAAAAGCGACCTTGCGACGGTCAGTATCGTGCAAAGCGTGCGTGTGCTGGCGCTCACCCTTTCCGTGCCGCTGATCGTCGAATATTTCGACCTCGTCAGCACGGAACCGCTCATCGTCAACCCGCCGATGGGCCTTTTCACACTGGCGCTGACCATTGGCGCATCCCTTGCGATGGGATGGCTCTTCCTGCGATGGAAGTTTCCGGCAGCCCTGCTGCTCGGCGGTGTTGCCGTGTCCATTGGCACCCATATTACCGGCCTCACCGAGGGCGGCGTTCCGACCTGGCTCAGCCTGCCGGTCTATGTGCTGATCGGCTGTCTCATCGGTACCCGTTTTTCGAATGTATCCCTGATGGACGTTCGGAAAGGCTTTCTGGCGGGTTTCGTCGTCACAATCGCCGTGATGGTGATCGCCGGAAGCATTGCCTGGATGATTTCCGGCATCACCGGCGTTCCGCTCAATGCCGTCATGATCGCCTATTCGCCGGGCGGCCTCGAAACCATGGCGGCCATGGCGGTGATGATGCATGCCGATACCGCCTATGTCGGGTCGCATCACGTTCTGAGGCTTCTGTTCCTGTCCGTCCTTATGCCGCTCGTCATGGGCAAGGATGCACGCAAGCAGGACGACAAAACCTGAGCCGGACCAGCGCGCCTGCCATTCCCGCAAAAAAAGCTGGTGGTGTTGCAACCATTTGTTCTTCTGGTCGTTCCTGTTTCTCCGCAATTGCGACGGCAATTTTCGCGTGTTCGACAGGCTGACCCACCGGAGGAATTTTCATGAAACGCGTGATGATGTTGACAGGCGTCGGATTGGCGCTTGCATTTTATGGTTCCATCGCTCAGGCGCAGGTGGTCGTGTCGTCGAAGATCGACACGGAGGGCGGCGTTCTCGGCAACATCATCCTTGCCGTGCTGAACAAAAACAATATCCAGACGACGGATCGCAACCAGCTCGGCGCCACCCCGGTGGTGAGAAAAGCGATCACTGCGGGCGAGATCGACATCTATCCGGAATATACCGGCAATGCCGCCTTCTTTTTCTCCAAGGCGGACGACCCGCTCTGGAAGGATGCCGCAAAGGGTTATGAGGAAGCGAAAACGCTCGATTATGACGCCAACAAGATCGTCTGGCTGACGCCATCACCCGCGAATAACACCTGGGCGATTGCGCTTCGCAAGGATGTCGCCGACAAAAACAATCTGAAAACGCTTTCGGATTTCGGAAAGTACATCGCCGATGGCGGTGCGGTGGTTCTTGCCGCCTCCTCGGAATTCGTCAATTCCGCCGCTGCCCTGCCGGCATTTCAGACAACCTACGGCTTCACCATGAAGCCGGATCAGCTGATCACGCTATCCGGCGGCGATACCGCGGCCACCATCGCCGCTGCCGCCAATCAGACAAACAATGCCAATGCGGCCATGGTCTATGGCACCGATGGCGGCATCGCCCCATCCGGTCTGGTCGTTCTTGAAGACGACAAGCATGTGCAGCCCGTCTACCAGCCTGCACCGATCATCCGCGAAGAGGTGCTGAAAAAGTATCCCAATATCGAGGAATTGCTGAAACCCGTATTCGAAAAGCTGGATCTGGCGACCCTGCAGGACCTGAACGCCCGCGTGCAGGTGGGTGGCGAACAGGCCAAGGCGGTTGCGACCGACTTCCTGACGAAGAACGGTTTCCTCAAATAACAGCCTTTGGGAAGCGGGATGGCGGAAACCCATGCGCGGTTTTCACCATCCCGTACGAACCCACGATCCGGGGGAGCGGAATTTGACGAAATGGCCTGACAAGGTGGGCGTGCTGATTTCGTGCCTGCTTCTCTACGCGCTTTTTGCATCTCCCTTCATGACGTTCCGCGCCAACCGGATCATTCAGGGCGAAACGCGCACGATCTTCGAAGCCCTTCCGGTGCCTGCTGCTATCCTCCTCGCCGCCATCATTGTTGGCGCCGCCTTCATCGCCTTTTTTCGTTTTCCGACGCGCCTGAAACTCGCAGCCGCGCTGGTTGGCCTGGCAGTGCTGGCGATCTTCGTCGGGCGGGCGGCCTCTGCGCTGACGCCTGAAGGCAACAATTTTGCCCGCGTTTCGCCAGCCAGCGGTTTCTGGTTGATGTTTGCAGGGTTTGCGCTGCTCACTACTGATTGCATTGCACGTCTCCAGCCGAAACCGTCTATACGGATTTTGCTGTTGCTGGGGGCAATCGCGACGCTCGCGGCGGTGCTGACAAGCGGCCTCTGGGACGATCTCTCCATCATCAAGGAGTATACCGGCCGGGCCGATATCTTCTGGACCGAGGCGCTACGGCATGTGGAGCTTGCCATCGGCTCGCTGGTTGCGGCAACCGTGGCCGGTATCCCGCTCGGCATTCTCTGTTATAAGGTCGAGCGGTTGCGCGCCGGTGTGCTGAACGCTCTCAATATCGTCCAGACCATTCCCTCCATTGCCCTTTTCGGTCTTCTGATTGCACCACTCGGATGGATCGCAGCCAATGTGCCCGGCGCGGCGAAGATCGGCATCGCCGGCATCGGCATGGCGCCCGCCTTCGTGGCGCTGTTTCTCTATTCGCTGCTGCCGGTCGTTTCCAACACGGTTGTCGGTCTTTCCGGCGTCTCGCAGGCCGTGCGGGAGGCCGCGCGCGGGCTTGGCATGACACCTGTGCAAAGACTGCTGCGGGTGGAATTTCCGCTGGCCATGCCGGTCATTCTCACCGGTATCCGCATCGTTTTGGTGCAGAATATCGGGCTTGCGACCATCGCGGCATTGATCGGCGGCGGCGGATTTGGCGTTTTCGTGTTTCAGGGCATCGGACAGACGGCGATGGACCTCGTGCTGCTTGGCACCGTGCCGACCGTTCTCATCGGCTTTGCCGCTGCGATCGCGCTCGATGCCATCATCGACAGCAATCTCTTCAGCGCAGGCGGAAGGCAAAAGGCATGATCGAGATCGACACCATCACGAAACGATATGGCGATGCGGCCGTGGTCGATCAGGTATCGCTGACCGTGGCGCCGCACACCGTTACCGTCATCGTCGGCACTTCCGGGTCGGGAAAAACCACCCTGCTGCGCATGATAAACCGGCTGGTGGAGCCGACATCCGGCACGATCCGTATCGACGGAGAGGATGTGAGCACTATTCCGGGCTACAAGCTGCGCCGTCAGATCGGCTACGCCATTCAGGGCCATGGTCTGTTTCCGCATCGCACCGTGGCGGAGAATATCGCGACCGTTCCACAGCTGATCGGCTGGGACCGAAAGCGCATCAATGCGAAAATCGATGCGCTGATGCATCTCTTCCAGCTCGATCCGGCGCTTTATGCCGACCGCTTTCCGCATGAGCTTTCGGGCGGGCAGCAGCAACGCGTCGGCGTGGCACGCGCGCTTGCGGCAGAGCCGAACATTCTTCTGATGGACGAACCTTTCGGTGCGCTGGACCCGGTGATCCGCGCCAAGGCGCAGAACGATCTTCTCGATATCCAGAAAAAGCTCGGCGTTACCATCGTTCTCGTCACCCATGATATGGATGAGGCCTTCCATCTGGCGAACCGCATCGCCGTGATGGACAAGGGCCGTATCGTTCAGGATTGCCCGCCAGCCGAGCTGGTGCTGAAACCGGCAACGGATTTCGTGCGTACCATGATTGGCGAAAACGAACGCGCGCTGAAACTGCTGTCGGTCCTGTCCGTTGCAGAGGTCGTGGAGCCGGGAAGCGCTGAAGGCAAACCGCTGAACGAGCATACCAGCCAGCGCGATGCCCTGTCGGCAATGTTGTGGGCGGGCTGCGATGCCCTTCCGGTGCTGAAAGACGACGGCCAGCCGGCGGGCCGGGTGCGGCGCGATGTTCTCCTCCAGCGTGCTGCCGGAACCCCATGAAGAATGCCGCTTCGTTTTTCGCCCCCGGCCTTCTGGTAGTGGCGCTAATCGTCTTTCTCGCAACGCCGCAGGTCTTTGCGCCATTGTTCCGCCCTCTCGTGCAGGCCAATGCGCCGGCGATCTACACCCAGGCCGACCTGTTTTCACTCACACTGTCGCATCTCGCCATTGTCGGGATTGCCACGGGGCTTGCCACGCTGGTGGCCGGAGCGCTCGCGGTTCTCGTCACCCGCCCCTTCGGAGCGGATTTTCTGCCGCTGTCGCGCAGCATCGTCAACATAGGCCAGACCTTTCCGCCGGTGGCGGTTCTGGCGCTCGCGGTGCCGATGATCGGTTTTGGCGAGAAACCCACGCTCATCGCACTGTTCCTCTATGCGCTGCTGCCGGTTTTCGAAAACACGCTGACGGGACTGACGACCCTGCCGGCGGCCGTGATGGATGCTGCCAGAGGCAGCGGCATGACCGGCTGGCAACGGCTTGTCAAAGTGGAACTGCCTCTTGCCCTCCCGGCGATCCTTGCGGGCATCCGGCTTTCGGCAGTCATCAGCCTTTCAACCGCGACCATAGGCTCGACGGTCGCGGCCCGCACGCTCGGAGAAGTCATTATTGCGGGCCTGCAATCCAACAATCTCGCCTTTATCCTTCAGGGCGGGTTGATCGTTGCCGCACTCGCGATCCTGATTCACGCTGCCTTTTCTGCACTGGAAAGAGCAGCGGCCCGCAAAACCGGGCACTGACATGAGGAGCCACTGCATTTTTATGTTCCCGACATCCGCCTCGCATGTTAGGGGCTGACCGTCGAAACAGAAACATTCGAGGTTCGGGTGACACAGGCAATCGTCGTGATGGGAGTGAGCGGCTCTGGCAAGACCACGGTCGCAGAGGAACTGGCGGAAAAACTGGGCGTTGCCTTTATTGAGGGCGACAAGCTTCACCCTAAATCCAATATCGATAAAATGTCCGACGGCATTCCGCTGACCGACGACGATCGCTGGCCGTGGCTGGACGTGATCGGCGCAGAATTGCGCAAGGGCTATGAAAACAATGGTGTCGTCGTTTCCTGCTCGGCGCTCAAGAAAATCTACCGCGACCGCCTTCGCGAGGCTACCGGCGGCCCGCTCGCTTTCGTTTATTTGGATGGCAGCCTCGAACTCCTCAGCGGGCGCATGGGCGAACGCAAGGGCCACTTCATGCCGCTCTCGCTGCTCCAGACCCAGCTTGCCACGCTGGAAGTGCCGACCGGCGAACCGGGTGTCGTGACCGTCAGCATCGACGCCACACCTGAGGATATTGCGAACAACGCACTTGCCGGTTTGAAAGCGGTGACGTTTTAAAATCCGAGCCTGTCGCGCATGCCGTACCACCACGCACCAAGCACGGTCAGCGGCACACGGAAGGTCTTGCCGCCCGGGAACGGATAGTTCGGCAGGGAACTCCAGACATCGAAACGCTCGGCGTGGCCCGCAACGGCCTCGCCCAGTATCTTGCCCAGCAAATGCGTGGTGGTGACGCCGTGGCCGCTGTCGCCGTGCGAAAAATAGACATTGTCAGATAGCTTGCCCATATGCGGGATGCGCGTCAGTGTCAGCGCGAAATTGCCGCTCCAGGCGAAGTCGATCTTCGTCTTTTCCAGTTGCGGGAAGGTCTTCAGCATGTTCGGGCGGATAACGCCGGTCAGATCCGTCGGGTCACTGCCGCCATAACCGATACCGCCGCCATAAAGCAGGCGATTATCGGAGGTGCGGCGATAATAATCGAGAATGTAATTCGCATCCTCCACGCAATAATTTGCGGGCAGAAGTTCCTCGATCAGGTCGGCATCAAGCGGCTCCGTCGCCGTGACCTGACTTGAGACCGGCATCATGCGGTCACCGATTTCCGGCAGCAACTTTCCGAGATAGGCGTTGCCGCAGACGAGAACATATTTCGCCTTCACGCTGCCCATCGCCGTGCGCACGACCGGATTTGCGCCCTGCTCCACCGAAATAACCCGCGAATTCTCGAATATGCGCGCACCGAGACTTTCGGCCGCCGCCGCTTCCCCCTGCACCAGATTGAGCGGATGGATGTGGCCGCCGAAACGGTCGATCATGCCGCCGGCATAACGATCAGTGTGTACGTATTTTCCGACATCGGCCTTGGCGACCATTTCAAGCCCGCCATGGCCGTGTTTTTCCCAATGGGCCTTATGGGCCTCCATCTCGTGGATCTGTTTCGGCGTAAAGGCCGCGAAGAAGCCGCCATCGACAAGATCACAATCGATGGCGTATTTCGCGATGCGGCTGCGGATGATCGTGCCGCCTTCCAGCGACATTTCACCGAGCCTCACCGCCTTTTCATGCCCGTAGCGGCCGGCAATGGTTTCGAGATCGCGGCTATAACCATTGACGATCTGGCCGCCATTGCGGCCCGAGGCGCCAAAACCGACCCGCACGCCTTCCAGCACGATGACCGAATAGCCACGTTCGGACAGTTCGAGAGCGGCGGAAATGCCGGTAAAGCCGCCGCCGATGACGCAGACATCGGCTTCCAGTGCGCCCTCAAGCGAGGGCCGCACGGATTTGACATTGGAGGAGGCCGCATACCAGGAGGAGGTGTGGCCGGGATTGGGAATGCTCGTCACCTCAGCCATCTCACACCGTCCTGATATAGGCGTCATATTCGACGTCGGTTACACGCAGGGAAAATTCGGAAAGCTCCTGCTGTTTGCAGGCGGAAAACAGCGTACGGTAGCGCTGGCCAAGCGTCGCATAAGCGAAGCTGGAGCGTGTGAAACGCTGCAGGGCGTAGTCCCAGTTGGTGGGCAAAGGTTCGTGATTGATGGCATGGCTGTCGCCGGAAATCGCCCCGCCGGGCTGGCGTTTTTCCTTCATGCCGGCAAGTGCCGCACTCAGGATCATCGCGACGACGAGATAGGGATTGGTATCGGCACCGGCCACGCGGTGTTCGATACGGGTTGCGGCCTTGCTGGCGACGATGACGCGCACCGCCGCCGAGCGGTTGTCGATGCCCCAGGAGGCATAGGTGGGCGCATGTTCGCTCGGCGTCAGGCGTCGATATGAATTGGCATGGGGGGCGAAGATCGCCATGCTCTCCCCCATGTTTTCCAACAGGCCGCCAACCGAATGCATCAGCGCGTCCGACGGGCCGTTTTCTCCGGCGTAGATATTCCTGCCGTCCTTATCGAGGACGGAAAAATGGACATGCATGCCATTACCGGCCTGCAACCCGTAAGGCTTGGCCATGAAGGTGGCATCGAGATCATGCCGCCGCGCCACACCCTTGACGATGCGCTTCAGGAAGACGGCAAAATCCGCAGCCTGCAACGCATCGGGTACATGATTGAGGTTGATCTCATATTGTCCTGGGCCGTTTTCCCGCAGCGTCGTATCGGCAAGCACGCCCTGTGCCCGGCAGGCCGTGGCGATATCGTGGAAGACGTCCTCGAAATCCTGCAATTCGGAAATCGACAGAACCTGTGTCTGGCCGGTATGCCACCGGCCTTCGCGACTATGCGGCGGACGAACGGGATCGAGCGCGGAGCGGACCGGGTCGATCAGGTAAAATTCGAGTTCCGTCGCCACGACCGGCGTGAGACCGGCTTTTTTGTATGTTTCCAGAACCCGCGCCAGGACATTGCGCGGGTCGCCGTAAAATCCTGTTCCATCCGGGTTCTTCATCGCAAGCAGGACCTGCGCGGTCGGCCGGCCGAGCCATGTCACCCGCGACAGCGTGCCCGGAACAGGAAAGCAGAACCCATCCGGATCACCCGTGCCTTCGGCGAGGCCTGCGGCGTGCACATCGCGACCCCAGATATCCAGCGCATAAACGGAGCGTGGGATCGCCATTCCCTTTTCAAGAACGTCGATGGCCCTCTCGCGCGGAATCCATTTGCCGCGCGGCACGCCGTTCGCATCTATGACAAAAGCTTCGAGAATTTCGATATCGGGGTTATCGGCGAAAAATTTCTTTGCGTTTTCAATATCATCCATCATGCACCAGCAGGCCGTTTCTCTTCTGTTTCGCGCGCGGAAGCGCTTCGCTAACGAAAATCGTCCTGCTGCTGATAGATGAGAAACCTCGCCGTCATGATGACGCTTGCCCCTTTTCCCCTTGGATAAGCCCATGTTACGTGGCCCGCCGCAGGAAGGCCAGCGGATTCGGCTATCAGGGATTGAACCTTTCCGGGCGATAGGCGTCGATGGCGATAACAGGCGCTTCCCCCAGCATGGTTTCCGCCAGCACGCGGCCGGTGATGGGCCCGAGTGTGAGGCCGTGATGGGCATGCCCGAAGGCGAGCCACAATGTCCTATGCCTTGGCGCCTTTCCGATGATCGGCATCATATCCGGCGTGCAGGGGCGCGCACCCATCCACGGTTCTGCATCCAGCCTGCCGCCAAGAGGAAAGACCGTGCGAGCCACCCGTTCCGCCCGCTCGATCTGCACCGGAGATTTCGGCGCATCGCGTTCGGCAAATTCCGCGCCCGTCGTCAAGCGGATACCCTTTCGCATCGGCGCCAGAAAATAACCACGCTCCGCATCGATCAGCCAGTTGTTAAGCTTCGTGCCCTCCTGCGGCGCATAGTGCATGTGATAGCCACGCTTCACACCGAGCGGAAAGCGGTAACCCAGGCGTTCCGTCACCGTATCCGCCCAGGGGCCAAGTGCGACGACGGCATGTTCGGCCTCGACCGCGCCGGTTTCGGTGCGCACCGTCCAGCCCGCGACAGTCTGGCTGAGGGTGGAGGCATCGCCCCGCACAAAGGTTCCGCCGAGACTTTCGAACAGTTTGACATAGGCCAGTGTCAGCGCGTGCGGATCACGCACCGACCAGGGATCGTCCCATTTCAGACCACCGACGAAATCGCGGCTTAGATGCGGTTCGGCAGTCGCGAGTTCTTCGTCCCCGAGTTTCGTGTGGGAAATACCGTGGTCACGCGCCAGACGCTCGGCGAAGGCATAGTCTGCATCCCGCCTTGCAGCGGTTCTATAGGCCTCCATCCAGCCGTTCTTGACGATGAGATCGGCGGCCTTTGCCTCATCGATCAAAATGCTGTGTTCGGAAACCGAATGCTCGATCAGCGGCGCATAGGCGCGGGCAATCGCTGCGTGCCGCGTGGCTGCGGAATTGTACCAGTAACGGCCGAGAAAGGGCGCGATCTTCGGCAAAGCGGAGAGGTGATAACGGGCATCGATGCTGTTGTTCAGGGAATAGCGCAACAGCAGAGCAAGGTCCTGCGGGAAGGCGTAGGGAACGACGCCTTCTCTCTGGATAAGCCCGGCATTGCCGAAGGAAGTTTCCTCACCCGGTCCGCGCCGGTCCACCAGCACCACCGACTTGCCCCTGCGAGCCAGTTGCAGGGCAACCGAAACCCCGATGATACCCGCCCCCAAAACGATCACATCCGCTGCCATTGCAATCAATCCGTTTCCGCGTCACGTCCTGCGCAACATGGGTCGGCATTTTTTGCAAAGCAACAGAAAAATCATTGCCTTAATAGAAATAGCGACACGTCTACTGGCTTACCGCTTTGGTTTCGACAGCCTCGATATTAAAGGCCGCCGCCAGCAACGCCCTGGTATATTCCTGCTGCGGATCAGCGAATATATTCGCCGCCGGGCCGCTCTCCACCACCTTGCCATGGCGCATGACGATCAGATCGTTGGCAAGCGCCTTCACCACCTTCAGGTCGTGGCTGATGAAGAGATAGGCGAGTTCGTGCTTGGCCTGAAGATCGCGCAGCAGATCGACCACCTGCGCCTGCACGCTCATGTCGAGCGCGGATGTCGGCTCGTCCAGCATGACAAAACGGGGTTTAAGCACCATGGCGCGGGCAATGGCGATGCGCTGGCGCTGGCCGCCGGAAAATTCGTGCGGATACCGCCAGCGCGTCGCGGGGTCGAGACCGACCTCTTCCAGCGCGGTGGCGACACGCGTATCGCGCTCGTCGGCAGACAGAGACCGCTCATGCACCTTCAAGCCCTCGGCGACGATCTCGCCTACCGACATGCGCGGGCTGAGCGAACCGTAAGGATCCTGAAACACCACCTGCAGCCGGTTTCTGAGCGGCTTCATCATTTCATAGGAATAGTGGTCAATCGACTGGCCGATGAAGCTGATACGCCCTTCAGACGCAATCAACCGCGAGAGCGCCAGGCCGAGCGTCGTCTTGCCGGAACCGGATTCGCCCACCACACCAACCGTCTGCCCGGCGCGCAGGGTAATATCGATGCCATCGACCGCCTTCACATGGTCGACCACACGGCGCATCAGCCCCGCCTTGATGGGGAACCAGACCTTGATATCGTCGCCCTGCATGACCACGGGTTTGCTGGCGTCGGAATGGGGAGGCTCGCCCTTTGGCTCCGCCGCCAGAAGATGGCGGGTATAGGCGTGCTGCGGATCGTTGAAAACCTGCTCCACGGTGCCGGTCTCGACAATCTTGCCCTTGGTCATGACGCAGACGCGGTCGGCAAATTTGCGGACAATGCCGAGATCGTGGGTGATAAACAGCATGGACATGCCGTGCTTGGTCTTGAGGTCGCTCAGAAGTTCGAGGATCTGGGCCTGAACCGTCACGTCGAGCGCCGTCGTCGGTTCGTCGGCGATCAGCAGTTTCGGCCGGTTGGCAAGCGCCATGGCAATCATCACGCGCTGCCGCTGGCCGCCGGACAATTCATGCGGATAGGCCTTCAGGCGCTTTTCCGGTTCGCGGATACCCACCTGCAGCAGCAGTTCCAGCGTGCGCGCCCGCGCCTGCGCTCCGGTGATTGCCTGATGCAGCTCCAGAATCTCGCCGATCTGCCGCTCGATGGTGTGGAGCGGATTGAGCGAAGTCATCGGCTCCTGAAAAATCATGGTGACGTCGTTGCCGCGGACCGCGCGCAGGGAGCGTTCCGGCAAAGTCAGCATGTCCTTGCCGTCGAACAGGATTTTTCCCGATGGATGGCTTGCCGCCGGATAGGGCAGCAATTTGAGAATGGAGTTCGCCGTCACGGACTTGCCGGAACCGGACTCGCCAACGAGGGCGACGACCTCACCCGGCATCAGATCGAAAGAAACGTGATCAACGGCTATGCTGGTCGCGCCGCCCTGGTGGAAAGCGACGGAGAGATCGCGGACGGAGAGAAGCGGTTGGGTCTTTGTTTCCGTCATGGCGATCACCGGAACGTCTTGCGTGGATCGAAGGCGTCGCGCACCGCTTCACCGACGAAAATCAACAGTGAGAGCATGATGGACATGGTGAAAAACGCAGTGAGGCCAAGCCAGGGGGCCTGAAGGTTGTTCTTGCCCTGCGCGATCATCTCGCCCAGCGACGGCGATCCCGGCGGCATGCCGAAGCCGAGGAAATCGAGCGAGGTGAGCGTCGTGATCGAACCGGAGAGGATGAAAGGCAGGAAGGTCAGTGTCGCCACCATGGCGTTGGGCAGAAGATGCCGGAACATGATCGTCCAGTTGCCGACGCCAAGGGCGCGGGCGGCGCGGACGTATTCGAAGTTTCTGGCCCGCAGGAATTCGGCGCGCACGATGCCGACGAAGCCGACCCATGAAAAGAGCAGCATGATGCCGAGCAGCACGAAGAAACCCGGCGGCAGGATGGCCGCGATGATGAGCAGGATATAAAGCACTGGCATGGACGACCAGATTTCGATGAAACGCTGCAACAGCAGGTCGGTCCAGCCGCCGAAATAACCCTGAATCGCGCCGGCGGTGACGCCGACAAGGGCCGACGCGATGGTCAGCGTCAGACCGAACAGCACGGAAATACGGAAACCGTAGATCATCCGCGCCGTGACATCGCGCGCCTGATTGTCCGTTCCGAGCCAGTTGAGGTTGCCGAGAGTGCAGCCGGGATCGGCATTGCCTTGCGGATAGGCCGAGCAGCGGTCTTTTTCGTCCATCAGCCAGAACGGCGCGGTAGGTGCCGAATGGGGAATATTGGAATTGACCGTCTGATAGGAATAACGGATCGGCGGCCAGATCATCCAGCCATTGGCGTTGATCTCGTCCTGAATGAAGGAGGATTTGTAATCGGTCTGGGCAAGGAAGCCGCCGAATTTTTCCTCCGGATAATCCACCATGACGGGCACCAGCAGCTCGCCCTTGTAGGAGGCAAGGACGGGTTTGTCATTGGCGATGAATTCCGCGATCAGGCTCAGGAAAAACAGGATCAGGAACAGCCAGAAGGACCAATAACCGCGCCGGTTAGCCTTGAAATTCTGCCAGCGGCGCTTGGTGGTCGGCGAAAACCACGGGCGCTTCGGCTTTTCTATCGTTTCGGCTGCGGCGGTATGGGCAAGCGTCATCACACGTCCCTCCGCTCGAAATCAATGCGCGGATCGATCCATGTATAGATAAGGTCGGAAATGAGGCCGACCACGAGGCCCATCAACGAGAAGATGAAGAGCGTGCCGAACACGATCGGATAGTCACGGTTGACGACCGAGAGATAACCGAGGCGGCCAAGGCCATCGAGCGAGAAGATATTCTCGATCAGCAGCGATCCGGTGAAGAAGGCCGAGATGAAGGCGCCCGGAAAACCGGCGATCACGATCAGCATCGCGTTGCGGAACACATGACCATAAAGAACCTTGCGCTCCGTGAGCCCCTTGGCGCGGGCGGTGATGACATATTGCTTCTTGATCTCGTCGATGAAGGAGTTCTTGGTCAGCAGCGTCGTCGTCGCAAAGGCCGAAAGCGACAGCGCAATGAGCGGCAGGGTCAGGTGCCAGAAATAGTCGATGATCTTCTGCCACCAGTTCAGCTGATCAAAATTATCCGACACCAGACCGCGGAGCGGAAACCAGTCGAAGAAGGATCCACCGGCAAAGAGGACGATGAGCAGGATACCGAACAGGAAGCTCGGCACGGCATAACCGATGATGATGATGCCGGAGGTCCAGACATCGAAGGTCGAGCCGTCGGACACGGCTTTCTTGATGCCGAGCGGAATGGAGATGATGTAGGAAATGATCAGAATCCAGAAGCCGAGCGATGCGGACACCGGCAGCTTGTCGATGATGAGATCGATGACGGAGGAATTGCGGAAGAAGCTGTCGCCGAAATCGAAGCGGATATAATTCCACATCATTTCGAGAAAACGGGTGAGCGGCGGCTTGTCAAAACCGAACTGCTTTTCGAGCTTGGCGATCAGTTCCGGATCGAGACCCTGCGCGCCGCGATATTTCGAACCGCTGTCATCGAAACCGCCGGACTGGCCCATGAGATCGCCGCCGCCCGAGAGCCGGTCGGAGGCGCTGTCGCCCTGCCCGGTCAATTGCGCGACGACCTGTTCCACCGGCCCGCCCGGCGCGAACTGGATGACGAGAAACGAAATGCCCATAATGCCGATGATGGTCGGGATCATCAGCGCCAGACGTCTGAGGATATAGGCGCCCATCAGCCTCTGCTCCCGGCCGATACGTCAGCGGTTTTCGTTTCTGTCAAACCCGGTCCTTTCCTGAAAGCGCTGCCTGCGCTTTAAGCGATTCGTCTCGCCCTATGTGAATCAAGCCTTCGGCACGAAAGCAAGGCCAGCGTCAGTTCGCGGCCTGGCTGGACCACCATGCTTCCGGAAAACCGACACCATATTGGGGCAGGTTTTCCGGACGGATGAGCGTATTCCAGTAAGCGATGAACATCTCACCACGGTAGAATTGCGGTATGACGTAGCTGTTTGCCAGAAGTACCCGGTCGAGCGCGCGTGCGGCGGCGACCTGTTCATCCCGGTTGGGCGCAAATATGACCTTCCTGACCAACGCATCGACGGCGGGGTTCTTGATACCGGCAATATTGTTGGACCCTTGCCGGTCGGCGGCGGCCGAGCCCCAGAAATCCGCCTGTTCGTTTCCGGGGTTGGCGGAAGTCGCCCAGAGCTTGACGATGACGTCATAATCGAAGCTGCGGGTGCGGTTGGTATATTGCGAGGCGTCGACTGTGCGGATCGTCGCGTTGATGCCAATCTTCTTGAGGTTCTGGACATAGGGCAGGATGGTTCTTTCCATGCCGGCGGAATCGATCAGAAACTCCATATCGAGCGGCTGTCCGGTTTTCGCATTGACCATGCGGTTGCCGCGCAGCTCGTAACCGGCTTCCTTCATCAGCCTGACCGCCTCGCGCAGATTGTCGCGCTGCTTGGCGGGATCGCCTGCCACGGGGTTGCGATATTCTGTCGTGAAGACCTCCGGCGGAACCTGATCCTTCAGTTCCTGAAGAATTTCCAGCTCTCGCCCGGTGGGCAGGCCGGAAGAGGCCAGCTCGCTGCCCATGAAGAAGCTGTTGATGCGCTGGAACTGGCCGTAAGCCAGCGTTCGGTTCAGCTCCTCGAAATCGAAAGCGTAGTTGAGTGCCTTGCGCAGGTTCGGGTTCTGGAATTTTTCGCGGCGCAGGTTCGGCACAAAGGCCTGCATGATGCCGACGGAACGATAGATATTCGGCAGTTCTTCCTTCTTGACGCGGCCTTCCTTAACGGCTGGGAAATCATAACCCGTGACCCAGCGGCTGGAGGAGGCTTCCTGCCGGAAATCAACGGTGCCGGACTTGAAGGCCTGGAATTCGACATCCTGATCGGCGAAGAAGGTGTAGGCGATGGTTTTGAAATTGTTCAGCCCGACATTCACGTTGACGTCCTTGCCCCAGTAGTCGTCGCGGCGTTCATAAGTAATTGTCGAGCCGGGAGAGACTGAGGCAATCTTGTAGGGGCCGGAACCCATCACCGGCTCCAGCGTGCCACGCGATATGTCGCGCGGCTTGCCATCCGGGCCGGCGGCTTCCCACCAGTGCTTGGGAACGATCAGCAATTGCCCGACAATCTGCGGCAATTCGCGATTGTTCTTTTCATCGAAAGTGAAGGTAATGTCCCTTTCGCCACTCACCTCCGCCTTGGTGACGTGGGTGTAATAGGTCGCAAGCTGCGGGCTCAGATCCTTGGCCTTTTCGAAGCTGAAGACGACATCCTCCGGCGTCACCTGCTTGCCATCGGCCCATTTCGCTTCGGCGCGCAGCCGGAAGGTGGCTTTCGAAATATCGTTCGGATAGCTCACGCCCTCGGCCAGAAGACCGTAGGAGGCCGACAGCTCCTCTTCCGTCGATTTCATCAATGTATCGAAAACAAGAGAAAGGCCGGTCGCCGCCTCGCCCTTGGCGAGCAGCGGATTGAGCGTATCGAAGGTGCCCGCCGTCGACAGGCGAAGGATGCCCCCTTTCGGCGCCTTGGTGTTCACATAGTCGAAATGATCGAAGCCATCGGGATGTTTCAGTTCCCCGACCGTCGAAATCCCCTTTCGCCATACATCGGCCGATTGTGCGGAGGCCGCCGCCGGTATCAGCAGGGCGGATGCCGCAAGAGCGATGAGGCAGCGGGATTTCAGTGGTGCCAATATCATTGGGGGAATGTCCCTGTTTTCGTGTTTGTTGGAGAGAGCATAAAACAAAGATTGGCAAAAAACAGATGCGCCGCCTCACAAGCTCTTTATCGGCGTCTTTATCCTCATGCTTTGGCGCCAGCGGTCGAAACATGGTTTCAACAAAATCCCGTTCCAGTTTATCTTGAGGAGAAGAGAATCATCTGATCGGACGGGCACGACTATATGACGGCGGGATCATCCAGAGTTTTCAAGGCGGCCATGCTGGCGATTTCGGTTGTTTCCGCGGTGCAGCTGCAGGTTCAAACCGTATCGGCTGAAGACAGGCCCGCAAAAGAAGTGTTTGGCCACATGGCTCTGCCTTCCGCCGCGAGCTCGCAGCCGATCGGCTCCTATGCCAAGGGATGCCAGTCCGGCGCGATCGCCATGCCGACGGATGGTCCAGGCTGGCAGGCCATGCGCCTTTCCCGCAACCGGCGCTGGGGACAGCCGCAGCTGATTTCCTTCCTCGAGCAATTTTCGCAGGACGCCCAGAAAATCGGCTGGCCGGGGCTGCTGCTGGGCGATATTTCCCAGCCGCGCGGCGGGCCGATGCTGACAGGCCATGCCTCGCACCAGATCGGTCTCGATGTCGATATCTGGTGGCGGCCGATGCCCACGCCCCGGCTGAGCGTGGAGCAGCGTGAAACGGTGCCTTTCGTATCCATGCTGGACAAAAGCAAGTTTCTGACGGTGGACGACCGCAAATGGTCACCGCTCAATGCCCGGCTGGTGATGATGGCCGCAAGCTATCCGCAGGTGGAGCGGATTTTCGTCAACCCGGCGATCAAGCAGAAACTCTGCCAGACCTGGACGGGCGACCGCACTTTCATGGGCAAGATCAGGCCGATTTACGGTCACGACGAGCATTTCCACGTCAGGCTCGAATGCCCGCCCGGCGCGCCCAACTGCAAACCGCAGGCGGCCGTGGGCAAGGGTGATGGCTGCGACAAGTCGCTGGCCTGGTGGTTCAGCAAGGAGCCTTGGGCGCCTCCGAAAAAGGATCCCAACGCCAAGCCGGTTAAACCCCGCCCCGTCATGGTTTCCGACCTGCCATCGGCCTGCGCTGCCGTGGCTGCCGCTCCTTCCGCCAATCCGGAGGGTTTTGCCGCCCAGGCCTATTCCCCGGCCCAGGCCGTGCGGCAACAGAGCGTCGAACAGGTCATCCAGAATGCTCCGGCCATTCAGCCGCCTTCAGATATTCCGCTTCCGACCCAGCGTCCGACATTGAACTGATACAGAAATGCGGCATTCAACAGCTTCCCTTTTCAAATGGCTGCAAGCTGTTATAGAAGGCTTCAAATCGATTTAATTCTTTACCGGGAACAGGCTGGGGACATGGCAGGGCAACGCTGTATCGCACTCATCGCTCACGACGAGAAAAAAGACGATATGGCGGATTTCGCACGTCACCATCAAAAGGCGCTAGCCGGATTCAGGATCGTCGCCACCGGCACGACCGGCGGGCGGGTTCAGGAAGCCTGTCCGGGGCTCGATGTCATTCGCCTCAAGAGCGGCCCACTCGGCGGCGACCAGCAGATCGGCGCGATGATTGCGACCGGCGAGGTGGATATGCTGATCTTCTTCACCGACCCGCTGACGGCGATGCCGCATGATGTGGATGTGAAGGCACTGACCCGGCTTGCCACGGTTTACGATATTCCCATGGCGCTCAACCGCGCCACCGCAGAAAACCTCATCGACTTCAACCTCGCCGAATGACGCGCCAACATGGAACAGGTAATGCCGAAGACGTCCGATACCGAATATCTGTCCTTTCCGATCCTGCTTGGCGACATCGGCGGCACCAATGCCCGCTTTTCCATTCTGATCGATTCCTTCGCGGAACCCGTGCACCTCACCACCGTGAAAACAGCGGAATATCCGACGATTGACGACGCCATTCAGCAGGCGGTTCTGGACAAGACCTCGCTGCAGCCGGTCTCGACCATCCTTGCGATTGCTGGCCCCATCGAAGGCGACGAAATTCCGCTGACCAATTGCCATTGGGTCGTGAAGCCGAAGGATATGCTGGCGAAACTCGGCCTGAAGGATGTCATCGTCATCAACGACTTCGAAGCGCAGGCTCTGGCGATTGCAGCGCTCGACGATGACAATCGCGAGCCCATCGGCGCCGGCAAAAAAGACGTGCTGGCGTCGCGTGTGGTTCTTGGGCCGGGCACGGGCCTTGGCGTCGCCGGGCTGGTTTACGCCCGCCACATGTGGTTCCCGGTACCGGGTGAAGGCGGCCATGTCGATATCGGCCCCAGAAGCACGCGCGACTATGCGGTTTTTCCGCATATTGAAACCATTGAGGGCCGTGTCGCCGGCGAGCAGATCCTGTGCGGGCGTGGACTGGTCAATCTTTATCGCGCCGTCTGCAAAGCCGATGGCATAGACCCCGTCTTTTCCGATCCCGCCGACATCACCTCTCACGGGCTTTCCGGCCAGAATGCGCAGGCGAAAGAAACGCTTTCGCTTTTCAGCACCTATCTCGGCCGCCTGGCTGGCGATCTGGCCTTGATCTTCATGGCCAAGGGCGGCGTCTATCTGGCCGGCGGCATTTCGCAGAAAATCATTCCGGCGCTGAAAAGCCCCGAATTCCGGGCCGCCTTCGAGGACAAGGCGCCGCACAGCGCGCTGATGCGGACCATCCCCACCTTCGTCGTCACCCATCCGCAGGCTGCCCTTTCCGGGCTGGCGACCTATGCGAGAACACCTTCCGATTTCGGCCTTTCGCTCGATGGACGGCGCTGGAGGGCATGATCGCGTTTCCAGCGGTCGACCATTTGATGTGATGCTTGCGAAGCGGCCGGGCGGTCTTTAACGTCACCGCGGCAACATGAATCGTCCGATACCGGCGGGTCTCGATCCGCCCGACATGAAAAGTGAGTGAAAGCATGGGCAGCAGCGGCATGAAACTGGTGGTGGTCGGCGCGGCGGGCCGCATGGGACAGGCGCTGATCCGCCTTATTCACCAGACGCCCGGCGTCCAGCTGCATGCCGCCGTCGCGCGCGAAGGCTCTGCCTTTGTCGGCCGCGATGCGGGCGAAATCGCCGGTCTCGGCCCGATCGGTGTCGAGATCACCAGCGATCCGCTTCAGGCATTTCTGCATGCGGAAGGGGTGATCGATTTCACCTTGCCGGCAACCAGCGTTACCTTTGCCGGCCTCGCCGCGCAGGCCCGTATCGTGCATGTGATCGGCACCACGGGCTGCTCAGCGGAAGACGAGGAGAAATTCAAGGCGGCGTCGCGCCATGCGCGCATCGTCAAATCGGGCAATATGAGCCTCGGCGTCAACCTGCTCAGCGTTTTGACGCAGCAGGCGGCGCAGGCGCTGGATGCGCAGAACTGGGATATCGAAATCCTTGAAATGCACCACAAACATAAGGTGGATGCGCCGTCGGGCACCGCCCTTCTGCTCGGCGAGGCGGCGGCGGCGGGCCGCAAGGTCGATCTCACCGCGTCCTCGGTGCGCGTACGCGACGGGCATACGGGCGCGCGTGAGGCGGGCACCATCGGTTTTGCCACGCTGCGCGGCGGTTCGGTGATCGGCGAACATTCTGTCATTTTCGCCGGCGAGGGAGAGCGCGTCGAGCTCTCCCACTATGCCGGTGACCGCTCCATCTTCGCACGCGGGGCAATTGTCGCGGCGCTTTGGGCCTTCGACAAAAAGCCGGGCTTTTATTCCATGCTGGATGTGCTGGGGCTTTCGCAGCCGGAATAAGCCTGCACCTTAATTTTCAACCGTGAATTCGACCGTATCGGCCGAGAAGCGGCTGATGGCATATTGTACCGGCACGCCATCCATATCGGCATTCAGCGCCTGGGTGACGAGCAGGATTGCGCCCGGCGACAGTTCCAGATCGGCCAGATCCTGCGTGTCCGCATGGCTGGCGGAAATGACGGTGGAAATACGCACGTAATCCGCCACGCCCAGCATATTGAAGGCAGCGGTAATCGAGCCGCTCTTCTGGTAGGCCTCGCCTATTCCGGCGAAACGATCGGCCGGAAACCATGTGGTCGAACGGGACACCGGCCGATTATCGGCCTTGCGCAGCGTTTCGAGACGAATGAGCGGCGCATCGACCGGCAATTGCAACCGCGCCGCCAGATCGGCATTTGCCGGCTCGGTCGTGTGAGACAGAAGCAGCGCTTCCATTTCCTTGACCTGATCGGCGATCCCCGCCGTGAACCGCGTGCGCCGTGAGATTGGAAAACTCAGGCGCTCCTTGCGGGCGATCATCGTGCCGCGCCCCTGCACCGGCTCGAGGATGCCTTCGCTGGCGAGTGCGGCAATGGCGCTTCGGACGGTATGGCGGTTGACGCCGAATTTTTCAGCCAGCGTCATTTCCGGCGGTAACATGCCGGTTTCATCGTGATCGCCCGCCGCGATCTCGCCTCTGATCCTGTCGGCGATCTGCCGCCAGAGCGCCACGCCGTTCTTTCTTTTCATCGCTGCCGAAGGGCCCATGTCACACGCTTGTCATTCACTAACGTTAAATGTACCTTATATTGTATAGTTGTCTATATCAATAGACATTAGAGGTCAAGCGATGATTCATGAAACTGCAGATTTGCATGCAGACAGAAAGCGGGTGGCGGCGCTTCTTGCCCGCGCCACGGTTCAGGAACTTGAAACCGTCTGGAACCGGCAGGATGAAAGCCCCCGGACGGAAAATGTGCGTGGGCCGGAAACCGGCCTCGTCATGGTCAAAGGCCGCATCGGCGGCGGCGGCGCGCCCTTCAATCTGGGTGAGACGACCGTGACCCGGGCAACCGTCAAACTTGCCTCAGGCACCGTGGGTCACGCACATGTTCTCGGCACCGGCCGCAAGAAGGCCTGGTACGCCGCCGTTTTCGATGCGCTCTGGCAGGAAAGCCCGACCCGCGGCTTTGTCGAGACCGAGCTTCTTTCACCGGTCGAGAAACGACTGACCGAAGAGAAGGACAGGAAAACAAAAGAAACCGCCGCAACACGGGTCGATTTCTTCACCATGGTTCGAGGAGAAGATTGATGAGCGTCAAGGCCGAAGCATTGACGGGCGGTTTCTCCGACGCCGTCTTCGATTCCCAACGGATTTTCAAGAAACTCATGGATGGCATGGCCCGGCCGGGCACGCCGCAGACAATCGAAACCGCGGTCGCCCCGCCATCGCCTCTCGCCCCCGCCACTGGCGCGGTTCTGCTGGCGCTCTGCGATCACGATACGCCAGTCTGGCTGAGCGGCGCGCTACGAAAAACCACCGTCCCCGGTTGGGTCGCATTTCATACGGGTGCGGTCGCGACGGATGAAAAAAATGCGGCGCATTTCGCCGTCATCGAAGCGGGCAGCGCCATAGCCTCCTTCGGTCTCTTCGCCCAGGGAAGCCAGGAATATCCGGACCGCTCCACCACGCTCATCATCGAGTTGCCTGATCTGGATGGCGGGCGGGAATTGCTGCTCTCCGGCCCCGGTATCCGCCACGTCAACATCATTAGCCCGACAGGCCTGCCGGACATATTCCCGAGGCTGTGGGCGGAGAACAATGCCATTTTCCCGCGCGGCGTCGACGTCATCCTGACATCCGCCGATAGATTTGTCTGCCTGCCGCGCACGACGCGCATCCAACTCGTGGAGGCATAAGATGTATGTTGCTGTCAAAGGCGGGGAAACCGCCATTGCCAACGCCCACCGGCTTCTTGCCGACAAGCGGCGCGGAGACCGTGACCTGCCCGCCATGACGGTGGCGCAGATCGTTTCGCAGCTTTCGCTCGCCGTCGACCGGGTTATGGCGGAAGCGTCTCTTTACGATCAATCGCTTGCAGCCCTTGCGGTCAAGCAGGCCCGCGGCGACATGATCGAGGCCATCTTTCTGCTGCGCGCCTACCGCACGACGCTGCCACGTTTCGGTTATTCGGTTCCGGTCGATACCGCTGAGATGACGGTGCACCGGCGCGTTTCCGCGACCTACAAGGATTTGCCGGGCGGGCAATTGCTGGGGCCGACCTTCGATTACACCCACCGCCTGCTTGACCCCTCTCTTCTCGAGGACGAGACCGTCGAAACCGCTGCCCGGCGTGAAGGCGAGCCGGAATATGTCATGCGCGTCTCCGACATTCTGGCGCAAGAGGGACTGATAGAGACCGACGGCGATATGCCTGATGATCATATTGCCGGCGATCTGACGCGGGAGCCGATGGAGTTTCCAATGCCGCGTGACCTGCGCCTGCAATCGTTGGCGCGTGGTGATGAGGGTTTCCTTCTGGCGCTCGCTTATTCAACACAGCGCGGTTATGGCCGCACGCACCCCTTTGTCGGTGAAATACGCATCGGTGAAGTGGAGATTGAACTGGACGTGCCGGAACTCGGCTTTGCCGTCTCGCTGGGCGACATACAGGTCACCGAATGCCAGATGGTCAACCAGTTCAAGGGTTCGGCAAAAGCGCCGCCGCAATTCACCCGTGGCTACGGTCTGGTGTTCGGCCAGAGCGAGCGCAAGGCCATGGCCATGTCGCTGGTCGACCGCGCGCTGCGGGCAGGCGAATTCGGCGAGGACGTCGTGGCCCCCGCGCAGGACGAGGAATTCGTCATTTCACACGCCGACAACGTGCAGGCGACGGGTTTCGTCGAACATCTGAAACTGCCGCATTACGTGGATTTCCAGGCCGAACTCGGTCTGGTGAGGAAAATGCGCGCCGATTTCGACGCGATCAATTCCAATGGCGCGGAATGGATGGGTGATGCAGCCGAATAGCTCAGCGGCTGCCGTGCTCGCCAAACCAGAGGGCGCAAAAGACGGTCGATGCTGCAAAGACAGCAAAGAACACGGCTGCAAGAATTCCAATCTCCATGAGCTTGTACTCCTTTTTTCGCAAGGTTAACGCGCAATGCTTAAAGAAGTTTCATTCGACGACGGGCTGGCTGCCTACAACTTCGCCTATCTGGACGAACAGACCAAACGCATGATCCGCCGGGCGATCCTGAAGGCCATCGCCATTCCCGGTTATCAGGTGCCCTTCGCTTCCCGCGAAATGCCCATGCCCTATGGCTGGGGCACCGGCGGCGTGCAGGTGACCGCCTCCATCCTCGGTCCAGAGGATGTGCTGAAGGTCATCGACCAGGGCGCCGACGACACGACCAATGCGGTTTCCATCCGCGCCTTCTTCCAGAAGGTGGCGAATGTTGCCGTTACCACCCGCACCAAGGATGCAACCATCATCCAGACGCGGCACCGCATTCCGGAAGAAGAACTGCATTCGGGTCAGGTCCTCGTCTATCAGGTTCCCATTCCCGAGCCTTTACGCTTCCTTGAGCCGCGCGAGACCGAAACGCGCGTCATGCACGCGCTGGAGGAATATGGCCTGATGCACGTCAAGCTTTACGAGGATATCGCCCGCAACGGCCGCATCTCCACCACCTATGCCTATCCGGTGAAGGTTGCCGGGCGTTATGTGATGGATCCATCGCCTACCCCGAAATTCGACAATCCGAAAATGCACCTCTCGGACGCCCTCCAGCTTTTTGGCGCCGGGCGTGAGAAGCGCATCTATGCCGTGCCGCCCTATACGGACGTCGTCAGCCTCGATTTCGAAGATCATCCCTTCGAAATCCAGCGCTTTGACAAACCCTGTTCACTGTGCGGCGCGGAGAATGTCTATCTGGACGAAGTGGTGCTTGATGATAAGGGCGGGCGAATGTTCGTCTGCTCCGATACCGACCATTGCGAGGACCGCCGCGCCCATGGCCATAAAGGCCACCTGCTGGCGGATGTGAAGGAGGCCGCAGAATGAGCGACGCACCGCTTCTGAAAGTCAGGGACGTTTCCAAATATTACGGCGAGCGGGCCGGTTGCCGCAACGTCTCCTTCGAGCTTTATCCAGGCGAGGTTCTGGCCATTGTCGGCGAATCCGGTTCTGGCAAGACCACGCTCCTCAACTGCATTTCCACCCGGCTGATGCCGACGGCGGGCAGTGTGGAATATCGCATGCGCGACGGCTCGGTGCGTGACCTCTACCATATGGGCGAGGCCGAACGGCGTTTCCTGATGCGGACCGACTGGGGTTTCGTGCACCAGAACCCGGCGGACGGGCTGCGCATGGCGGTTTCGGCCGGCGCCAATGTCGGCGAGCGGCTGATGGCCGTCGGCAACCGGCATTACGGCAACATAAGGCAATCGGCCAGCGAATGGCTGGAGCGGGTGGAAATCGGCACCGACCGCATTGACGATCAGCCGCGCGCCTTTTCCGGCGGCATGCGCCAGCGCCTGCAGATCGCCCGCAACCTCGTCACCTCACCGCGCCTCGTCTTCATGGATGAGCCGACCGGGGGCCTCGATGTTTCCGTGCAGGCGCGACTGCTCGATCTGGTCCGCGGTCTCGTCAACGATCTCGGTCTTGCCGTCGTCGTCGTCACCCATGATCTGGCCGTCGCGCGGCTGCTTTCCCACCGTATGATGGTGATGAAGGGCGGCGACGTTATCGAGCACGGCCTGACCGACCGGGTGCTGGACGATCCGCGCGAGCCCTATACGCAATTGCTTGTTTCCTCTATTCTGCAGGTTTGACGCCATGCCGACGCCTCTTATCGTTTCGGAAGTCTTCAAAAGCTTCACCATGCATCTTCGCGACGGTATCGAATTGCCCGTCGTCCGCGATGTCAGTTTCTCCGTTTGCGGCGGCGAATGTGTCGTGCTCGGCGGCCCGTCCGGCATCGGCAAAAGCTCGATCCTGAAAATGCTCTATGGCAATTATGCCATCGACAGCGGGCAGATTCTCATCCGTCATGAAGGCCAGGTCGTCGACATCGGCAATGCTTCGCCGCGCACGATCCTCGAGATCCGCCACCGCACCATCGGTTATGTCAGCCAGTTCCTGCGCACCGTGCCGCGTGTCGCTGCCATCGATGTCGTTGCCGAACCGCTTCTGGCGCGCAAGGTTGCCGCCGATGAAGCGCGCGAACATGCAGCCATGCTGCTTTCGAAGCTCAACCTGCCGCGGGAACTTTGGTCACTCCCGCCGGCGACGTTTTCGGGCGGCGAGCAGCAGCGCGTGAATATTGCCCGCGGCTTCATCACCGATCATGCAATCCTGCTTCTGGACGAGCCGACAGCGTCGCTCGACGCCACAAATCGGCGCGTGGTCGTTGACATGATCGTCGAGAAAAAGGCGAAGGGCACGGCCCTGCTTGGCATTTTTCATGACGAGGAAGTGCGGGAAGCCGTGGCCGACCGCATTCTTGATGTCTCGCAATTTTCTCCCCGGAAGGCAGCGGCATGAGCGTCAAGGTCGGTCTCGAACCCGTCATCCACGAAAGTGCCCGCGTCACCAGCTCATCGATCGGCCGCTATACCGAAATTTCGGAGCGTTGCCGCATCGAGGAAGTGGAGATGGGCGATTATTCCTATGTCATGCAGGATGGCGCGATCTGGTGCGCAAGCATCGGCAAATTTGTCAACATCGCCGCTTCCGTGCGCATCAACGCCACCAATCATCCGATGTCGCGGGCGACGCTGCATCATTTCACCTATCGCGCCCGCAGCTACTGGGACGATGCCGAGGATGAAAAGGACTTCTTCGCGGCCCGCCGCGCCAAGCGGGTGGTGATCGGCCACGATGTCTGGATCGGCCATGGCGCGACCATACTTCCCGGCGTCACTGTCGGGAACGGCGCGGTGATCGGGGCCGGTGCGGTCGTTTCCAAAGATGTGGCACCCTATACCATCGTCGGCGGCGTTCCCGCCCGGCTGATCCGGGAGCGTTTCCCGGCCGAGCTCGGAAGCCGTATGGACGCTCTGAAATGGTGGGACTGGGACCACGCAACGCTGCGCGGCGCGCTCGATGATTTCCGGACACTCGCGGCAGAGGATTTCGTCGCAAAATACGCCGGCTAAACTCCATCCAGAACCGAAGCAATCGCAGATTCCGGAAGCATATTCCGGGATCTGCGCGATGGCGTTTTGAGGAACGATGCTGCCGGGAAGAGTTTCAATCCTCTGAAAACTCTCCGGGAAGGTTTGTCGGCGAACACACGGATGTCTCATCTGCGAATTCTGTAATATTTTATTCATCAAACTGACATCCACACTTCACGGACCCCTGTTAGGTCGAACCCCGTAACAAGAAGATTGGACGGGGAAATGAGCTTTCACCTGAAGCAAGTCACGCGCCGTTTCGGCAACCACACTGCGGTCGATGCCGTGAATGTCGAGATACCGCAAGGCCAGATGGTTGGCGTGATCGGCCGTTCGGGTGCCGGAAAATCGACGCTGCTGCGCATGATCAACCGCCTCGTCGACCCCTCCTCGGGTTCCATTCATTTCAACGGCGCGGAAGTCTCGGCGCTGAAGGGTGCGGCGCTCCGCAACTGGCAGCGCGACTGCGCCATGATCTTCCAGCAGTTCAATCTGGTGCCGCGCCTCGACGTGCTTACCAATGTCATGCTCGGCCGCCTCAACCATCGTTCGACGCTGCTCAGCCTTTTCAACATCTTCACGGATGAAGAACGCCTGATGGCGATTGCCGCGCTGGAAAGGCTTGGCATCGAACATGTGGCCATGCAGGCGGCGGGCACGCTTTCCGGCGGCCAGCAGCAGCGCGTGGCCATCGCCCGTGCGCTGATGCAGTCTCCGAAGATGGTTCTGGCCGATGAGCCGATCGCTTCCCTCGACCCGCTGAACGCCAAGATCGTGATGGACGCGCTGCGCGACATCAACGAGCGCGAAGGCATCACCGTCATCACCAACCTGCATACACTGGATACGGCGCGCAATTATTGCGAACGCATCATCGGCATGTCGCAGGGTCGCGTTGTTTTCGACGGAACGCCGGCGGAGCTGACGGCAGCAGCCGTCACGGAGATTTACGGCACGGATTCGCACGGCGCCGGCATCGACGAGACCATGACCTCGACCAGCATCAATATTCCCGGCGCGCAGCTTGCCGCGCGGCCGGTGCAGCAATCTGCCGGTCCCGAACCGCTCGCTCTCGCCGGGCTCTGAGGAACCGCTCAGCATCGTTTGCGCCCGCGTCAAGGGCCGATACTTCACAACAAACTCCGGCTCGCCGGGAAACAGGAGAAAGTCCATGTTGAAGAAAATCCTTCTTTCGGCAGTCGCCCTTGGCGTTCTGGCCGGTTCCGCCATGGCTCAGGACGTCAAGGTCCTGCGTATCGGTCTCGACGGTTCCGAAAACGAAGCTGACCAGATCCGCAACACGAAGTGCGTTGCCGATGGCCTCAAGGCTGCGACCGGCGTTTCCGAAGTTCAGGTTTTCCCATCGCCGGATTATAACGGCGTGATCCAGGGCCTGCTTGGCGGCACCATCGACATCGCCTCCATGGGCGCCTCCTCCTACGCCAAGATCGCTCTTGCCGATCCGAAGGCCGTCGATCCGATCCTGACCACGGCCGGCGCCGATGGTTCGACCGGTTATTACACGATCATGGTTGCCCGCAAGGACAGCGGCATCAAGACGCTGGCCGACGCCAAGGGCAAGAAGATCGGCTTCGCCGATCCCGACTCCACCTCCGGCTTCCTCATCCCGAACGTGGCGATCCCCAAGGAAACCGGCGTTCCGGTCAAGGAATATTTCGCCGAAACCGGCTTCGGTGGCGGTCATGAAAACCTGGTTCTCGCCGTTCTCGACAAGAAGTTTGATGTCGGCACCACCTTCGGTTCGGGCGTCGGCAAGTGGGAAGAAGGCTATACGGCCGGCAACCTCTATCAGATGGTCAAGAAGGGCAACCTGGACATGGACGATATCGTCGAAGTCTGGAAGTCCCCGCTGATCCCGAACGGTCCGCTTCTCGTTGCCAACAAGATCGGCGACAGCATGAAGCAGAAGGTCGAGACCTTCTTCATGGAACTGCCGAAGAAAGACCTCGCCTGCTTCCAGGGTTACACCCAGGGTAAGAACACTGCCTACATCAAGGTCGATCCGTCCTTCTACCAGACGATCATCGACGCCCGTAAGTCCGTTATCGGCGGCTGATCCTGACATCATGTTCCGGAAGCGGCGGTGCCTGGCGGCATCGCCGCTTTTGCCAATAAGGGAAAAGCGGCATGGCGACCACACTGCAACCTGGTACCCTCACGCGCGAGGGATTGAGCGCATCGTCCAAAACGGTCATGCGTCACTATCAACAGCAGCTTGCGACGCGACGGATTTATACCGTCATTTCGCTCGTGGTCTTTCTGATCATTCTCGGAGCGTCGCTGAATTTCGCCAATGAGGCGAATTCCGGCAAGTTCTTCGAGCGGCTGCCGTATTTTTTCGACTTCCTGAAAACTTTCGTGCCGGACAGTCCGCTTGAAATCTTCCGGGCGATGTTCGACCTGCCGTCGCCCTATGACAACGGCTCGATGAAATACAACTATGTCGCGGATCGCGTTTACGTCACCGACAGTTTCTACATACCGCATTTCATCTATCAGCTGATCATTACCCTCAATATCGCGCTGGTCTCGACGATCATTGGCACGGGCTTCGCTTTCGTGCTGTGCTTCTTCGCCTCCACCAATCTTGTCGGTTCGGGGATCGTGCGCTGGGTCGTGCGCCGGGTGATGGAAGTGCTGCGCGCCTTTCCTGAGATCGTCGTCGCCGGGTTGCTGACCGCCATTCTCTCGATCGGCCCGATCGCCGCGATCATCGCGATTTCCGTCCACACGATCGGCGCTTTGGGCAAGCTGTTCTTCGAAGTGGTAGAGAATGCCGACATGAAGCCGGATGAGGGTCTGCGCGCATCCGGAGCCAACTGGCTGGAGCGGGTACGCTTCGCCATCGTGCCGCAGGTTCTGCCCAATTTCGTTTCCTACGCACTGCTGCGCGCCGAAATCAATGTGCGCGCCTCCACCATCATCGGCGCCGTCGGCGGCGGCGGCATTGGCGAGGTCTTCCGGCTTTCGATCGGTAACGATCATGCTTCCAAGACCTATGCCATCATCATCCTGCTGCTGATCACCATCATCGCTGTCGACCAATTTTCCGGCTGGCTGCGCCGCAGGCTGATTGGTCATCAATCCTTTGAATTCGGACGGGGAGCGGCCTGATGTCGTCCAGCTTCATTCTCAACACCGCTGACCGCGAGAGGCTGACAGCCGCACATCCCGCAGTGTTCAATCGCGGTTTCATGCAGCGATACGGTCTGCTCGCCGGCATTGTCGCCGTCGTTGTTTATCTCATCGCCTGTTTTTTCTTTTTCAATGTCGGGCCGACCTTCGCGCAGGGTCGTTGGGATCGCGCCTCCAGCTATATTCAGGACTGGTATTCCTGGCGAGCACAGCCGCGTCTGCGTTTCGAAGATGGCAAGGTGGATGCACAATGGTCGAGCCGCGGGCAATATCCCGCCGATGCAAAGATCGACTGGCTGCAGCCACTGCCGGATGGCGGCTATAGCGTGATCTATGCGGGCACGGAAAATCGCCTCGATGTCACCCCGACCCGGGTGGACGTCTATGTCGACGGCAAGAACTATCCCGTCATCATCAATGGTGAGGCGGCCCGTGCGCCTGAAGGTCTGCCGCAGGAAATCCAGCAGGACGGCAACAAGGTTCTGGTGCATTACGGTTTTGCCGGTCAGGCGGAAATCCGCACCAGCCAGGTCTATGTGCAGCGGCGTTTTCTCGGATGGGCGAATTTCCTGTTCGATACCAAGTCGGAATTCTGGGGCAAGGGTTACCGCGAACTGGCTGCCCTGGCATTGTGGGGAGAGAGGCTCGATCCGGAGCGCTCCAATATCGGCCATATGGCCGACGATTTCCTTGACAATAGCGTCTGGCAGCACGCCGATATCTTCTCCAAGCTGATGCAGACACTGGTCATGGCCTTTGTGGGCACGCTATTCGGTACGCTCGTTGCCCTGCCGCTCGCCTTCATCGCTGCGCGCAATATCACCGCCAACAAGGCAGCGAATTGGGGCATGAAGCGCCTGTTCGACTTCCTGCGTTCGATCGACATGCTGATCTGGGCCCTGTTCTTCACCCGCAGCTTCGGCCCGGGACCGATCCCCGGCATCGCCGCGATCTTTTTCACCGATACGGGTGCGCTCGGCAAGGTCTATGCCGAGGCGCTGGAAAATGTGGATGACAAGCAGCGCGAGGGCGTCAAGTCGGTCGGTGCATCGCCGATTGCCGTCAATCGTTTCGGCGTGCTTCCACAGGTCCTGCCAGTCTTCATTTCCCAATCGCTCTATTTCTGGGAAAGCAATACCCGCTCAGCCACGATCATCGGCGCAGTCGGCGCCGGCGGTATCGGCCTGAAACTCCTGGAAGCGATGGGCACCAATGCCGACTGGGACAAGGTCGCCTATATGGTCCTGCTCATCCTGTTCGTTGTTTTCCTGTTCGACCATATTTCGAACTCCCTGCGCTCGCGCCTGATCGGGAAGACACAGCACTAGTCGCATCACCGAAGCGGGATTTTACGCGAAAGCCACACGGCTTTCGCCCTCCCGCTTTCGCTCGGCACAGAAGCAAATTTTCTTGCCGTGCAAACGCCTTCACATGGTGGCGCATCTTCAAGGTATTCTGGAGCCTGACTGCTTTTCGAATGCAGTTTTTTCCAGCTGCATCATCATTCTGTCACGGAAAGCGATTACCTCGCACTCCTGACCTTGCGGGAAGCGGGCGAGTCACGCCAAATAGCTTTTCATCCTTGGTTTTCCATGACACTGAAGAGTGCTTACCGTGCGCTACGCCATCTATTTTTCTCCGGCTAAAGATCATCCGCTAACCGAAGCAGCATCGCGCTGGCTTGGGCGGGATGCGTTTTCCGGCACTCTGCATGACGACCACGATAGCTATGCGGAAATGACGGAAGAGCCCCGCCGTTACGGTTTCCACGCCACGCTGAAGGCTCCTTTTGAGCTTGCTGAAAAATACAGCGAGGCAGACCTCATCACCGCTCTGGAAGACTTTGCCACCAGCCAGTCTGCTTTCGATGTTCCGCGCATTGTCGTCGGTGCACTCGGACCGTTTTTCGCGCTGGTCCCTGATCGCATCCATCAGCCCTTGCAGGATTTTGCCGCGGAGATCGTTGACCATTTCGACCGGTTTCGCGCGCCCCTGTCCGAGACCGACATTGCCCGGCGGCGGCCACAAATGCTGACGGAAAGCCAGCGGCAGAACCTGTCGCTCTGGGGTTATCCGCATGTCATGGATGACTTCCGTTTTCACATGACTTTGACCGGCCGTATCGATGAGGGCGATCAGCCCGCCATGCATGAGATTCTCACGGCGAAATTCGCCGAATTTACAGATCAGCCCCTCCACATTTCCGGCCTCGCTTTGTTCATAGAAGAAACGCGTGGCGCGCCCTTTACCGTTCATCGCTGGCACCCGCTTGGCCAGCAGCCAAAGAAAGATGCGACCCCATGACCGAGCACGCCCTTTCCAACGCCCGTATCGTTCTGGAAGACGATATTATTCTGGGTTCCGTTCTGATCCGTGACGGCAAAATTGCCGATATCAGCGAAGGCGCCTCCAAAACCGGAGAGGATCTCGAAGGCGACTTCCTCATCCCCGGTCTGGTGGAGCTGCACACCGACCATCTGGAACAACATTATTCGCCACGCCCCGGCGTGCTTTGGGACAAGATCGCTGCCATCCAGGCTCATGATGCACAGGTGGCGTCGTCCGGCATCACCACGGTGTTCGACTGCCTGCGGCTTGGCTCCGACGAGGATGGCGGCTTCAAGAAGGGCGAAATGCGGGAAATGGCCGACGCCATCGAGGCTGCGGCCGATCAGAACCGCCTGCGGGCAGACCACATGCTGCACCTGCGCTGCGAAGTCGCCTCCGCCGATGTGCTGGAACATTTCGAAGATTTCGAAACCGATCCACGCGTGCGGCTGATTTCGATGATGGATCATTCCCCGGGACAGCGCCAGTTCCAGTCGATGGATCAGTACATCTTCTATTATCAGAAAAAGCGCGGACTGAGCGACGAGGCCTTCGCCGAATTTGTCAGACGGCGGCAGGAAGCATCGGCGGAATTTTCCGCCAAGCACCGCGACTATCTCGCCGCCCGTTGCGCGGCGCGCGGCATAACCGTTGCAAGCCACGACGACGCAACCGAAGCCCATGTGGGCGAAGCGATTGGACACGGCGTGAAACTGGCAGAATTCCCCACCAGCGTCGAGGCGGCAAAAGCTTCGCACAGTGCCGGCATGAGCGTGCTGATGGGTGCGCCGAACATCGTCCGTGGCAAGTCCCATTCCGGCAACATCGCTGCACGCGATCTCGCCGAGCTCGGCGTGCTGGATGTTCTCTCTTCCGACTATGTGCCGTTCAGCCTGCTTTACGCGCCGTTCCTGCTCGCCGACCAGGTGGAAGCCATCACCCTGCCGGAAGCGCTCCGCATGGTCACCGCTACACCGGCACGAACGGTGGGCCTGCATGACCGCGGCCGCATAGCATCGGGATTGCGGGCCGATCTCGTCAGGGTTCACCGCGAAGATGGTGTTCCCGTTGCCCGTTCCGTCTGGCGTCAGGGCAAACGTGTCGCATGACCGGTGAGGAACAGGATAATCGGCGGGCCGGCGCAACGCCCGGAACCATGATCGTGATTGTCGGCCCGAGCGGGGCCGGCAAGGACACGCTGATGGAGTATGCGGCGGCACAATTGTGCGGACGGCCGGGCTTCCACTTCACCCGCCGGGTCATTACCCGTAGCGGCGATGCGGGCGGCGAAAACCACGATGCCGTGTCCATGACCGAGTTCAACCGCTTACAGGATGAGGGCGCCTTTGCGGTCTCCTGGCAGGCGCATGGGCTGAAATACGGCATTCCAGCCGCCGTCCATCACCATCTCAATGCGGGAGAGGTGGTGATCGCCAACGGCTCGCGCTCGGCGTTACCCCATTTTGGCGCCGCCTTTTCACGCCTCAAGGTGGTGAACATCGTTGCACGGCCGGAGGTGCTGGCGCGGCGGCTGGAGCAGCGCGGGCGGGAAAGCCGGGAGGAAATCCTCCTGCGGCTGGAACGCAGCTCGCTTGCGGTCGCCGGGGATTTCGACGTAACGACGGTGGACAATAGTGGTGCCATCGAAGATGCGGGGAAAACCATCATGCAGGTGCTAGAGCAGAACGCCCGCCCTGCCCGCCTCTAAAATCCCCCGGCCTAACCGCTCGACAAGAGGCCTTACAAAGCTTACCATCAGGCGACAATTTCCAAACATGCTACGCCAAGGCGAGGGATGCCCGACAAGAGGGTCAGCGACGAGATAACTGTGGTGGCCGGTCTTGCCGCTGGCGTCGGCAATTATGCGCGGTCGCGGGGCATTGATATCACCCCCATCTGCAAGGCTCTCGATATAAATCCCGCCACGTTCGACAGCCTGACGGAGCGTATCAGCCTCGACAGATTGTGCCGCCTGCTGGAGACCTGCGCATTGATCTCCGGTGACGATGCCTTCGGTCTGCAATGCGCTTCCACCTTTCCCGCCGGCGCATCCGGCGCATTCGGATATGGCCTGATCAGCGCGCCGACGGTGCGAGCCTTTCTGCGGTTTCTTCAGGATCACGTTTATTACGCGACCAATAATAGCAACTTCACCATGGTGGCGGATGCCGCGCAGGTTACCCTGTCATGGTCCTTTGCGCCGGTGATTGCCAAGCGCGATCAATATGTGGATTTATCGCTTGCTATTCTGATCCAGCGCCTTCGCGATATTCTAGGAGAGCGGATCAACCAGATAGAGATCGGTCTGGAACGGCAGAAACCGAATAATATTCAGCTATTTAAAGAAAGAATGACCAGACGCGTCAGCTTTTCCCAGCCTATCCATACCATGCGTCTTCCAACATCGCTTCTCGATGTGGTCAATCCGAATGCGGATGAGCGGCTGTTCGAACTGATGAACTTGCAGTGCCGGATGCTGCGGCCGGAAACATCGGCGGATGCGACACATTTCATCGATCAGGTGAAACGATACATGCAGGTGCGGCTCTCTGATGCGGAACTGTCGCTCGGCGAAATCGCACCCTATTTCAACCTGTCGGAGCGTAGTTTTCAGCGGCGGCTTGCGGAGCTTGGAACCAATCTCAACGAGATAAAGGACGCCATTCGCAAAAATGCCGGCTTCAAGCTTCTCGTGGAAAGCGACCTTCCGGTCTCCGACATCAGCTACAGGCTCGGTTATTCAACGCCAGGGGCGTTTTCGCGCTCCGTTTCCCGCTGGTTCGGGGCAACGCCCACGGATATTCGCAGAAAACACGCGCATCATTCCACCGGATAAGACCCGTTTTCTGCATCAATGTTTCGCAATCATCAAATAAATTTGTAAAATATATCGATGTTTATCGGCTTCTGTATCGAAACATAACAATAAAGACGCAGAACTTGGCGCGAGATGTTATTCTCTTGATATGGGATATCGCATAATAGAGCGCCGCGTGTCCCTTCGGGTATAACGAAAACATTCCAAAGCTTTGAATCTTTTATTGTTCTCGAAAGGCACCGATTCCGGTTCCTGGGAAGAATAATGGAGCAGTTTTCCATTGCCGAGAGATGATGCCGGGACCGGCTGGTGCGCAAGTGACCGTTTATTGCAGAATTCCTGATGCCTGACGAAACTCCTGACCGAGATTGGCGTTGCTGCTCAAGAGCAGACGCAGTGGTTAGCCGGCCGGTTCAAGGGATTGGAATTATAACAGACCCTGATCGTGCTGCGCGAAGGTCGATCTCTTTTGAGGCTGAAAGAACATGTCTTCGAAAACGCCGCATGAACATCGCCAAACACGTGAAATCGTCCTTTCGGACCGTGAACGACAGTATCTGGGACTGGTGGCACGGGGCAAACATCCCTCACACGTCGCCTTGATGACCGGTGCGGACGAAGCGGACGTAAAGGATACGCTGGAGCGGGTGCGCCAGAGGCTGGGTGCTGCCAATCTGCTGAATGCGGTCAGCATCGCGCTGCTGCGCGGCCTGATCGAACAGGATGCCTGATCGCGCCGGACCAAGGCCGACCGGCGCCCATGACCCGCTACGACAGCTTACGCGAAATCGTCCCCTTCCCGTAAGCCAAAACCGGATGAGCGGCTTTCTGCGTCAGAATCCTTCCTTTCAATGGAAGGATGGCGGACCAGAAGTGGTTCGGAAATGATTTCCGATCCACATCGACGCAGTGCAAAGCAGCTATAAACGGTTTGCCCGGCGGATCACTCGGTCCGCCGGGTTTTTATTTTTCGGCTCGTCAAAGCGACTGGATTTCAGCGAGAATATCGCTTTCGACGACGATCCCGCTTTCCAGAGCCTGCCTGCGAACGCCCTGGCTGCGCCGGCCGGGCAGACGCACATTCTCCTGCTTTTCTATTTCGCCAGCGATGAGCGCCAGTCGCTCGGTAAAAGCGGCACCGCCCGACGATACCGGATCTATGGCAATGATCGTGTGGCCGAGCGACGGCGGAGCACCCTTGTCATCCAGAAGGGAAGACGCCTCGAATGCGAAGTTTCCGCCGGTAATCGCTGCTGCCATGATCTCCACCATCAGCGCCAAGGCAGCGCCCTTAGCCTCGCCTGCGGGCACCATGGTTCCCTCTATGGCCTCTTCGGGATCGGTCGTCGGCCGGCCGTTTCGGTCCAGAGCCCAGTCGCCGGGGATGGTTTCACCCTTCTGGCGGGCCGCCATGATCTTTCCGCGTGCGACCTTGGACAGGGCCAGATCGATCACCAGCGGATCGGCGCCGCCGACGGGGGTGGCGAAGGCGATTGGATTGGTTCCATAAAGCGGTTTGCTGCCGCCCCAGGGCGCCATGGATGCCGGCGCATTGGCGAACATGAGCGCGACAAAGCCCATTTCGGCGAGCCGCTCGACCGTCAGCGCCATGACACCCGCATGATGGGAACGGTGGATCGCGGCAAGCGCGATGCCCTGCTGCCGGACCATGTCAGGCAATTCCTCAAGGGCGCAATCGATCGCCGGATAGGCATAGCCGTGATTGGCGTCGACTGAGAGGACGCCCGGCTTTACCCGCGCCGCTACGGGACGCGCCTTGCCATCGACCTTTCCAACCCGCGCCTGGCGAATATAAACAGGGATACGACGAAAACCGTGACCGCCTTGACCGGCCGCCTCGGAGGCGACGAGCGCCTTTGCCACCGAGCGGGCGTTTTGCGGCAGAACGCCATTGCGCTCAAAGATAGAGGATACGAGATCCTCCGCCTCTGCGATTGAGAATTTCATGATTTTCGTGATTCCTGTTGGCTTGCATGCGATGGGACGGATTGGTCCTACTTTGCGGCATAGGACCGCTGCAAATCAACATGGAAAATAAATCAGGCATCCCATCCTTTCCGGAGCTGGGATGCCTGAGATAATCGTTCAGTTCCAGCCTACTTGAAAAGAATCGGCAAGGTAAAACTCGTATTTGCGCCTGGAGGGGGCGGCGAGACGGACGCCTTTTGTATGACGGCCAGAAGCTTCTGGTCCATCGCCGAGTCGCCGGTGGATGAAACAATCCTCGCACCGCCGACGGATCCGCCGCTGTCAATCTTGAACGAAACCGTAATGGTCATTCCCGATTTTCCAGCCGAGCGAACCAGTCGCCGTTGCATCGCCGAGCGCACTTTCGCACCCCAGTCGGCATTTGACATGGACGAGGACGAGAAGAAACCGGCATTGCTGCGTGATGCCGCCGTCCGATCGGACTGCTGGGCTTCCGCCTTTGCGGTTTCGCGCAATTCCGATGCCTGCTGCGGCTTGGGACGCTGGCGCTCAACCTTCTTTTTCTCTTCCGGCTCTTTCTTTTCCACCTTCTTTTCGACGGGTGGCGGCGGAGGCCTTACGACTGGCAAGGGAACCTCGACATTTTCGAGTTCCGCCATCATCTGCTCCTGAACAGGATCGATGGGTTCCACGGGTTCGGGAATTTCCTGCGGTTCGACGATCTCCTCGACCGGCGGCTCAGGCGGCTGCACCGGCTCCGGCGGTGGTGGCGGCGTTTCCGCAACCGGCTCCGGTGGCGGCGGCTCTTCCGGGGCGGCTTCCTCCACCGGTTCGCTGCTGTCGCTCTTCACCTCTTCCGCGTCTTCGACATCCTGCGCCGGCGTCGTTTCTTCAGTCTTGACGGCTTCCGGTATCGCCGCCATTTCGATCATGATCGCGGCAGGAGGCGGCCCGCCGGCTTCCTGCTCCTCGGGCTCCTGCATCAGATAATAGGCAAAACCGGCATGAACGCCCAGCATGAGCAGCGCCGCGGCGGACCACAGCGTCACTTCCCCGAGACGGGAATGCCGGGCCTGCGGGTAGCCGTTTTCAGTCATGGCGCGGTTCCCTGCGCTGCCGGCGCCACGGGTTGGCCAGCAGCGGCGGGCTGCGACGCCGCAGCCGCGTTTTCCAGTCCCACCAGGGCGATCTTCAGATAACCGGCATCTCTCAGCAGGTTCATGATTTCCATGAAGTGGCCGTAGTCGACGGCCTTGTCGGCACGCAGGAAAATACGCGTGTCCTTCTTGCCGCCGGTCTGCCTGTCGATGGCGGCCGCCAAGGCTTCGCGGGCAACCGCGTCATTACCGAGATTGAGTGAGAGATCGTCCTTGACCGTCAGATAGAGCGGCTCCTCCGGACGCTCCGCCGGCTTGGCCGTGGAGGCGGGCAGATCGACATTCACATCCACGGTCGCCAGCGGCGCGGCGACCATGAAGATGATCAGCAGAACCAGCATCACGTCGATGAAGGGCGTGACATTGATCTCGTGGTTTTCGGAGAGATCGTCTCCGCTATTTTCGCGAATACCGCCAGCCATGACCGATCACCGTCCAACCAGCGATACTGCTGGCTTGCTGGCGCTGCCCGGCGGAATACGGCGGAAATCGAGGTCGCGGCTGACGAGGCGTTCCACGCCGGCTGCTGCATCCGCCAGCAGATGGCGGTAACCGGTGATCGAGCGGGCGAAGACGTTATAGATCACCACGGCCGGAATGGCGGCGACGAGACCGATGGCGGTGGCGAGCAGCGCCTCGGCAATGCCCGGCGCAACAACGGCAAGGTTGGTCGTCTGCGATTCCGAAATGCTGATGAAAGAGTTCATGATGCCCCAGACGGTGCCGAACAGGCCGACGAAGGGAGCGGTGGAACCGATGGTCGCGAGAACGCCCGTTCCGCGTGACATGCGGCGACCGGCATGGGTTTCAATACGCGACAGCGCCGAAGAGACACGCTCCTTGATACCGCCGCCATCCGTATGTTCGACCACCGCATCGGAAAGCTGCATTTCGTGGGTCGCCATGCGCAACATCAGCGCTGCCGGCCCGCCCTTCTTTTCGACGGCCTCAGTCGCCTCGTTCAGGGTCTTTGCCCGGCGGATGACCTTAAGCGTCGAACCGGCGCGTACGCGGGCACCGGCAAGTTCGATCGACTTCGCAACCCATACTGTCCAGGTGACGAGCGATGCGAAGGCAAGACCGATCATGACACCCTTCACGACCCAGTCCGCCGCCATGAACATGCCCCAGGGGGACAGGTTGTGCGGAATGTCCGCACGATGTTCAGCACTCGCAGGCTCGGCACTTACGGGTTCAACCGGCGTCGAGACTTCGTTCGGCGCGGCTGTTGCGTTCGTTGGTGCGGGCTGTTCAGTCTGTGTCGGCTGTGGTGCGAGACCTTCAGCCGCCGGCGCGGAGTTACCTGCGGCAGGCGCAGGCTGCAGCGGCGCAGGCGCGGCAGCGGCTGGCTGCTCCGGTGTAGCAGCGGAAGGCGGTGCCGGCTGGATTGCCGGAGCGCTCGGCGTTTCCGCCGGCTGCTGCGCAGGCTGAACCGTTTCCGTTCCCGGGGCGGACTGTGTCTGGGTGTCAGATGCCGACTGAGCAAAAACCGCTCCGGCACTCAAGCCGGCCAGCAAGGTGACCGTCATGGCAAGTGAGATGTGCCGTGTTTTGTTTGCCTTGGTGAAGGACGCGGAAGAAGTTGAGGTCTCAGCTGACATAATTTTTATCCCGGATTTCCGTCGATGAACTCATCCGCAGATTGACCGGTTCCTGAAAACCGGGGTCATGAACGGATACCGTCGTGAAAGCTTGACGTTCCGATAATAAACCTGAGTTCTTTTGACAACTATTATATTGTCAAAAGACCACCCGTAAACTCTTCTTTACAAAAAATTGACCGTCGGAGCGCCCTCAGGCGTTTTGAGAGGGCGAAAATTGCGCCACGAGGGCGTGGCGGTCACCGGGATAGGTCACCCGGACGCTGGTGACGTAGTCCGCCCCATGCCAGGTGCGGCGATGGATGACCAGACATGCCGCACCGGAGGTTATGCCGAGCGCTGCCGCATTTTTACGGTCGGCGGAAACGGCGCTGATGCGATGTTCGGCAGCGCTCCATGGAACCATCTTCAGCAGCCAGGTTCCCGGGCCGATCTGCGAAAAATCGGCAGATTCCGCTTCCGGAACGGCGGTGACATTGATGATGCGTTCCTCAAGGCAAAAGGGAATACCGCCGGCGAAATGCGTGCAGGTAAGTTCCAGAACCCGGGCGTCCGCGGCAAGCGCCATGGATGCGCCGTCTTCTTCCCCCGCAGGGCGCAGCCGTCGTTTGTCGAGACGGTAACCATAGACCAGACCCAGCGTCTGCACCTCCCGCTCGATATCGTGAATTTCCAGAACGGCCGATTGCGCATGGGGCTGGCGAACGAAGGTGCCGAGACGGCGGCGTCTTTCGATCAGTCCGCGCTGCACCAATTCGCCGAGAGCCTTGTTCACCGTCATGCGAGAACAGGCATATTGACGGGTCATCTCGTGTTCGAAGGGAATGCGGTATCCCGGCGGCCACTCGCCCGACATGATATGACGCTCGACATCATTGCGGATGCGCTCGTGCAGCGATTTTTCCTGAAGATCGGCGCCTGTGCTCCTCATCCCGATGCTTCCATCCTCCCGTTTTGATGGGTCAACTATCCATGGGCAGCGGCGGCAATCGCCTCACTGCGAATTTCCTCCGTCAACTTCGCACGCAGCTCGGAAAATTCCGGGCTGGCCTTGACGGTGTAGTGACGCGGATGCGGCAGGTCGACCGGCGTGATCGACTTGATGCGACCCGGCCTTGCGGACATGGTCACCACACGCGACGCCATGAACACCGCCTCCTCAATGTCATGGGTCACAAAAATGACCGTCTTCTGCTCCCGCTCCCAGATGCCGAGCAGCAATTCCTGCATCAGCCCGCGCGTCTGGTTGTCGAGAGCGCCGAAAGGTTCATCGAGCAGCAGGATTTTCGGGCCGTTGGCCAAGGCACGGGCGATGGCCGTTCTTTGCTGCATGCCGCCGGACAATTGTTTCGGCCAATGGTTCTCGAAACCGCGCAGGCCGACCTTGTCGATATAGCTGTCGACGATCTCCCATTTTTCCTTCTCGGCAACGCCGCGTTCACGCAGGCCAAAGGCGACGTTTTCGCGGATCGTCAGCCAGGGAAATAGCGTATAGGACTGGAACACCATGCCGCGATCCGCCCCCGGCCCCGTTACCGCTTTGCCGGACAGCAGCACTTCGCCCGTCGTCGGGCGGTCGAGACCGGCGATGATGCGCAGCAGGGTCGATTTTCCGCATCCCGACGGGCCGAGGATTGTGACGAAATCATTGCGGGGGATTTCCAGATCGGTGGGCTGGAGGGCCAGCGTCGGCTGCCCGCCCTGCACACCCGGAAAGGTGCGGCTGACGCCCCTAATAACGAGTTCGCTCATCAGGCAAGCCTCCAGGCGAAAAGCTTCCGGTTCAGCGATTTGAACGCGAAGTCCGAAATAAGACCGATAATGCCGATGACGATAATACCGAAGATGATCTGCCCGGTCGCCATCAGCGCCTGGCTGTTGATGATCATATAACCGATGCCCGAGGAGGCGCCGATCAATTCCGCAACGATAACGTAGGTCCAGGCCCAGCCGAGAACGAGACGGAGGATTTCGGCAATATCGGGCGCATTGGCGGGAATGAGAACACGGCGCACCACACCCCGGTCTTTCGCGCCAAGCGTATAGGCCGCCTCCACCAGATCACGCCGCGTGCCGGCGACAGCCACGGCCACCATCAGGATGATCTGGAACACCGCGCCGATGAAGATCACCAGCAGCTTCTGCATTTCGCCAATGCCGGCCCAGAGAATGAGGAGCGGTACGAAAGCGGAAGCCGGCAGATAGCGTGCGAAGGAGACGAAAGGCTCAAGCAACGCCTCGATGGGCTTGTACGCCCCCATGGCGATGCCAACTGGCACGGCAATGAGCGATGCCAGCACGAAACCGCCCACCACGCGCCAGATCGTCATGCCGATATCGCTGGCAAAACCCTGATCGGTGAGCAGATAAATGCCATCCTTCAGCATGGTAATGGGGTCGGCCAGAAAGGTTGGCGATACGAAACCGCCCAGCGTGGCAAAGCCCCAGGCGGAAAAAAACAGCACGAAGAACAGGATGCCGAGGATAATCCGCGTACTGTTCCTTATGGGTTGAAGAGGTTGCATCTGTCGCCTGTCCGAAAAACCGGCGCGGCATTTTCGCCGCGCCATCGGAGCGCCTTGCGCTTTTCGTGACGCACAATCGACGCTCTCGCTTAACTTTGGCGGCAACATTCCCTACCGAAATGTGGCCGCCTTTTCTGCTACTTGATGAAGGATGTATCCGCGAGGGTCGAAAGATCCGGTTTCGACTTTATCACGCCGATTTCCAGCAGCAGATCGGCCGATTTTTCGGAGAAGGTCTTGAATTCGCCCTCGAAGAACTTCTGGTTGGCGGCCTTGTCCTGCCATTCTAGGAACTTCGCCGAGGCTGCGAATGCCTCTCCTGCCTGCTTCACATCCGCGCCCATCGTCGCATAGGACTTCTCAGGCTCGGCCTTGATGAGGTCGAGCGCCTGGAAATAGCTGTCCGCCAGGGCTTTCGCCGCCTGCGGATTGGCCTTCAGGAAATCCGGTGTGCAGCCGAACGTATCCATAACGGCGGGATATTCGAGCGTCGTGGCGAGGATTTTTCCCTTGTCGGGCGCGGCGCGCACGGTGGACAGATAGGGCTCATAGGTCATGGCCGCGTCGTTCTGGCCAGCCACAAATGCCTGCGCGGCCGGTCCCGGCTCAAGGTTGACGACCTTGACGTCCTTCAGGGTGAGGCCGTTTTCCTTGAGTATCCAGGCAAGGAAGAAATAGGGGGACGTGCCCGGCGCGGAAGCGGCAACCGTCTTGCCCTTCAGGTCCGCGACTTTCGAAACGTCACCGCGCACCGCAATACCATCGGCGCCATGCGATTTATCCATCTGGAATATCTGGGTGGATTTCACGCCATTGGCATTCCACGCGATCCATGTTTCCACCGTGGTGGCGGCGCACTGGATGTCACCGGACGCAAGGGCCAGATGCCGGCTGGCCTGTGGAATTTTCTTGATATCGACCTTCAGGCCGTTCTTTTCAAAAATGCCCGCCTGCTTGGCAAGTGTCAGCGGCGCAAAGCCGGTCCAGCCGGACATGCCGATGGTCACCGACGTTTCCGCATAGGCGGTAGCGGATGAAACAAGCGCTGCGATTGTGGCGAGAACCCACGTTTTTTTCATGATCTGAACCCCATTTTGATTTATTTTTGTGCGACATTTTTTATCGCTTTATTTGAGGCATGGTAGGCAGGGATTTTATACTTGTCTAGACAAAATGGCGCGGCTGGTAACGCATCAGGAAAGATTGCAAACGGGCCTCCCGGCATTCTAGACATAGGATAGCACGGTCGGCGTATCGGCCGTCGCTTTTCATATCGAGCCTTCCATGACCAGACAAAGACGCCGCAGCATCATCAGGGCAAGACGCACCGGAACCGGCATCGCGCTGGTAGCCGCCATTTCCTTCATCGCCGGCATGACGGATGCCGTGGGTCTTTATATTTCCGGCGATTTCGTCTCGTTCATGACCGGCAACACCACGCGCGCCGCCGTCTCGATGGAGGCCGGCACCTACTCCCATGCCGTGAAACTGCTTTTCGCAATCGTTGCCTTCGTGGCGGGCAATGCCGGGGGTATTTTGGTCGCCCATAAATTCGACCGGCGCATCTTTGCCGTTCTCATGGGCGTGGGGGCGCTGATGGCAATTGCAGCGCTGTTGCGCAATGAGGCCGCCCTCGCGCAGTTTTATCTCGTCGTTTTCGCCATGGGCATGGTCAATGCCGCGGTCGAGCATATTGAGGGGCTACCGATCGGCCTTACCTATGTGACCGGTGCTCTTTCCCGCTTCGGCCGCGGCATCGGCCGTTTTCTCCTGGGCGAGCGGAGCCTCGACTGGGGTATTCAGATCGTACCGTGGCTTGGCATGATATGCGGGGCGATCTGCGGCGCGGTGCTCGGTGCCACACTCCAGTCGGATGCCCTATGGGTGGTGGCGGCAACAGTTTTTGCCGTCGCGACTGCTACCCTCATCATTCCGCGCTCTCTTCGCCACCGCTATAATCAGAGGGTCAAAATCAGGCGCATCGCGCCATGACCGCCCTTGCCGCCAACGGCTTCGCCGTTACTTGCGCGAAATGGTGACGAACTTCGTGCCGCGCACCCGCACCGTCATCAGGCAGGGTTCCTTGTCCGTGCGCTCGCAATAACGCGGGTGCATCTTCAGCACGAAGACCATGTTGCCGAAACGCTTGATGAAGTCGTAGCCGTAAATCCGGGCTGTGGCGATCATCAGATAGCCGCCCTCTTTCACCTGGACGTAGAAATTATAGGGGCATCCCTCGTCGTCGCAGCTGCGACCTTTTTCACCATCGCAATCCAGAACACCGTGATTGACGACCGCATCCATCAGGCCGTCATTATTGATATCCAGCCGCGTGACGAAATCGTCGCCGAAGGCCGCAACCTTGCACTCCTTGCGGAAATGGTCCTTCTCATAAATCTCGGGATCGTTCACCAGCTGCTGCTGTGCCGACAGCGCCGCCGGAAACATCAAAAGGACCAGCGCCTGAAGAGCGGCAACGAGAGCGATTCGCACGGCATTTTCCTTTGCATCCGTTTCGGTTATGGATGTTGCGATCATCCGGGCGGCCAGCCTAGAGTTTAGTGCTTGCGCGACACTGACGTGTTCGCAGCCCGTGTTTCCGGGGGGAACCTTTTCATGACACTGCTGGGTTTTCTCGACTATGCCGGCGTTGCCGTCTTTGCCGCAACCGGCGCATTGGCCGCTTCGCGCAAGCAGCTCGACCTGATCGGCTTCCTGTTTTTCGCAGCCGCGACAGGGATCGGCGGCGGAACGGTGCGCGATCTCGTGCTAGGCAGGGCGCCGGTCTTCTGGGTAGTGAACCCGACCTATATTCTCGTCTGTGTCTCAGTTGCGGTTCTGCTCTTCTTCACCGCACATCTTTTCGAATCCCGTTACCGGGTGCTGATCTGGCTCGATGCCATCGGCCTCTCCGCCTATTGCGTCATGGGAGCGGCCAAGGGGCTGGCCGCGAGCGGCTCGGCAACGGTGGCCATCGTCACCGGTGTTCTGACGGCGACGTTCGGCGGGGTCCTGCGTGATATTCTCGCCGGGGAACCATCCGTGCTGCTGCGCCCGGAAGTCTATATCACCTGTGCCCTTTTGGGCTCTTCCATCTTCACCGGCGCCTATTTCCTCGGCGCGCCGCTTTATGTCGCGTCAGGCATCGGCGTGCTGACGGCGTTCGGCGTCCGCTCCGGCGCATTGATTTTCGGATGGACCTTTCCGCCCTACAAGGCCAAACCCGGCAGACGGCCGGAAGATATATTGAAATGAGGCGGCAAAGGCCTGAAACAAAAATGGCGCCCGGAAGGCGCCATTTCTAATGAATTTTTCCGGCCAAAGCTTCAGCTGCGCTTGCGGCGAAGGCGGATGACCACGTCCACATGGGCAATTTCCATGCCTTCGGGCGCTTCAGGCAGATTGCCGATCTGGAGATTGTTGACGGGGATATCGAGAACCTCGTTCTCGCCCTCAACAAAGAAATGATGGTGGTCGGACACGTTCGTATCGAAATAGGTACGCGCACCCTCGACAGCCAGAACGCGGATCAGGCCGGCTTCGGTGAACTGATGCAGCGTATTATAGACTGTGGCAAGAGAAACCGGCACGCCGGCGGTGACCGCCTCGTCATGCAATTCCTCGACCGTCAGGTGCCGGTCGCCCTTTGCGAAAAGAAGATCGCCCAACGCCACGCGCTGGCGCGTAGGCCGCAGCCCCGAGCGCCGCAGCCTCGTTCCGATATCCAATGTGGCGTCAAATGCCATGCAATCCCATTCCAAGCACAGGGGTGAAACTTGCCAATTGCATTAGCATATATCTTTTGCAGCGAATGCTTTCAATAGTTTCAGCGCCGTCGTGTGTCGCAAATGGCCGCAAACCGGCCATTCCTGCAAATTTCCTCTGGTTCCTGCCGGATGGTTCCTGTATGCGGACGGCATATTGAGGTAATGACTTCTGCAAAGAAGGTTCGAAGACAAAGATATGGGGGCTGAGCGGCCTCTGCCCTTGCAGCGCTTCATTTTGAACCTAACTTGCTCTAGTGAAGTCAATCAACACCAGTAATTGGGGAAGTGAAAGCGGTATGGCAACGAGGCAATCAAGTTACAATTATGAGGAGATCCTTTCCTGCGGTCGCGGCGAATTGTTCGGCCCGGGAAATGCCCAGCTTCCATTGCCCCCCATGCTCATGGTTCACCGCATCACCGAAATCTCCGAAACCGGCGGCGCTTTCGACAAGGGTTTCATCCGTGCCGAATATGATGTGAGCCCCGACGACTGGTATTTCCCCTGCCACTTCCAGGGCAACCCGATCATGCCGGGCTGCCTTGGCCTTGACGGCATGTGGCAGCTGACCGGCTTCTTCCTCGGCTGGCTGGGTGAAGAAGGCCGCGGCATGGCGCTGTCGACCGGCGAGGTAAAGTTCAAGGGCATGGTCCGCCCGAACACGAAGCTCCTGCAATATGGCATCGACTTCAAGCGCGTGATGCGCGGTCGTCTTGTGCTTGGAACCGCAGACGGATGGCTGAAGGCGGATGGAGAAACCATTTATCAGGCGACTGACCTTCGTGTAGGGCTATCGAAGGAAAAGACCGCCTGAAGCAGACGGAATATGTCCTGGCAAAAGCCGGGCGGCTTCGGTCGTCCAGCCGAAATCTTAAGAAAAGGTCCCTTTCATGAGACGAGTTGTTGTCACCGGCCTCGGTATTGTTTCTTCCATCGGCGGTGATGCCGCTGAAGTCACCGCATCGCTGCGCAATGCCAAATCCGGCATTTCATTTTCGCCGGATTTTGCCGAACACGGTTTCAAATGCCAGGTCTGGGGCAAGCCGTCTCTCGACCCGACGGAACTGGTCGATCGCCGCGCCATGCGCTTCCTGTCGCAGGGCGGCGCCTGGAACCATGTCGCGATGAAGCAGGCGATCGCCGATTCCGGTCTGGAAGAGAGCGACATCAGCGGCAATGAGCGCACCGGCATCATCATGGGCTCCGGTGGTCCTTCCACCCGCACCATCGTCGAAGCCGCCGATATCACGCTCAAGAACAACAGCCCGAAGCGCATTGGCCCCTTCGCCGTGCCGAAGGCCATGTCCTCGACCGCCTCGGCGACGCTTGCCACCTGGTTCAAGATCCACGGCGTCAACTATTCCATCTCGTCCGCCTGCTCGACTTCGGCGCATTGCATCGGCAACGCCGCCGAAATGATCCAATGGGGCAAGCAGGACGTGATGTTCGCGGGCGGGCATGAGGATCTCGACTGGTCGATGTCCAACCTCTTCGACGCCATGGGCGCCATGTCGTCCAAATATAACGAAACGCCCGGCGTCGCCTCGCGCGCCTATGACGTCAATCGTGACGGCTTTGTTATCGCCGGTGGCGCAGGCGTGCTGGTTCTTGAAGAACTGGAACATGCCAAGGCGCGCGGTGCGAAGATTTACGCCGAGATCGTCGGTTACGGCGCCACCTCGGATGGTTACGACATGGTGGCTCCTTCCGGTGAGGGCGCGATCCGCTGCATGCGTCAGGCCCTTTCCACCGTCAAGGGCGATATCGACTACATCAATACCCACGGCACCTCGACGCCGGTTGGCGACAGCAAGGAAATCGGCGCGATCCGGGAAGTCTTTGGTGACAAAATCCCGCATATCCAGTCGACCAAGTCGCTCACCGGCCACTCGCTGGGTGCTGCCGGCGTTCAGGAATCGATCTACGGCCTGTTGATGATGCAGGAACGCTTCATCGGCGAAAGCGCGCATATTTCCGAACTCGATCCGGAATTTGCGGGCGTTCCGATCGTTCGCAGCCGCATCGATAACGCCAAGATCGACACCATCCTTTCCAATTCCTTCGGCTTCGGCGGCACCAACGCCACGCTCGTCTTCCAGCGTCATAACGGATAATTGCCCATGAACGGCATCATGCAGGGTAAACGCGGCCTCATCATGGGCGTCGCAAACAATCACTCCATCGCCTGGGGCATTTCCAAGGCGCTTGCGGCACAGGGCGCGGAACTGGCCTTCACCTATCAGGGCGAGGCGCTTGGCAAGCGTGTGAAGCCGCTGGCCGCCGAGCTCGGCTCCGACTTCATCGTGCCTTGCGATGTCGAAGATATCGCCTCGGTCGACGCCCTGTTTGCGACGATCCGCGAAAAATGGGGCTCGCTCGATTTCGTCGTGCACGCCATCGGCTTTTCCGACAAGAACGAGCTGAAAGGTCTTTACGCGGATACGACCCGTGAGAATTTCAGCCGCACCATGGTCATCTCCTGTTTCTCGTTCACGGAAATCGCCAAACGCGCCGCAGAACTGATGACGAATGGCGGATCCATGCTGACGCTGACCTATAACGGTTCGCAGCGCGTTATCCCGAACTACAATGTTATGGGCGTCGCCAAGGCGGCACTTGAGGCGTCCGTTCGCTATCTAGCCGCCGATTACGGCCCGCGTGACATTCGCGTCAACGCCATCTCGGCCGGCCCGGTCCGCACGCTGGCGGGTGCCGGCATTTCCGATGCGCGTGCGATCTACGCCTGGAACCAGAAAAATGCGCCGCTACGGCGGACGGCAGATATTGATGATATCGGCGGATCGGCGCTTTACCTGCTGTCAGGCATGTCGCGCGGGGTTACCGGCGAATGCCATTACGTGGATTGCGGCTACAACATCACCTCGACGCCCACCCTTGAGGTTCTGTCGAAAGCGGACGCTGAATAAGCTGCCATTTTTCTATGTTCAATAAAGGCCCGGCAATATGCCGGGCCTTTTGCATTTATAGACTGTGCCACTTTTGTGAATCAATAAAGTATAAAATATCGAGGTAACTGAATGTAAATACCGGCTGGTTATGGTCCGCAACAAATTCAACGGTTGCGCCTGGCGCATATTCTAGAGATCGAAACAACCATATGCGACTGGCCAGACTGAAGCCATTGCTGGAAAAATTCGGCGTCTCGCGCGACGGGACAGCGGCCATCGAATTCGCGATCCTCGCGATTCCCTATTTCCTCGTTGTCTTTGCGATCATCGAGACCTTCATCGCCATGATGGCGGAACAGGTTGTCGTTAATGCCACGGAGAACATGGCGCGGCGTTTGCGTACCGGGCAGATCAGCAGTTCAATTTCGAAAGAGGATTTTCGCAAGAGTTTCTGCAATGAAGTTTCAGTGATGATCACCTGCTCGGCAGATGAGATCAAACAGGAACAGAAGCTCTATATCGACCTTCGCTCCTTTACCGCCTTCAAGGATATTCCAACCACGATACCCCTGAAGCCCTACGGCCAATATTACGATCTGGACACCTCGCAATTTGGCTTCAAGCCGGGCGGTCCGGAAACGATCAACATGCTGCGCGTCTATTATCGCTGGCGCGTTATCGCAGACATCATCCGGCCATATCTTACCAAAATACGCCCGGCTGACGGATCGATGCCCTCGCATTTCCTCATTGTCGCGACCGATGCTTTCATGAACGAGAAATACACCACAAGCGGGGGCTCATAATGGCAGGGTTGGCGTCTGCCGTCACGAACGGCAAACTGCGTTTCATCGCGCTCATTACACGCTTCGCAAAAGATCGCCGCGGCGTGGGTGCTGTGGAATTTGCTATCCTTTTCCCGATATTGCTCGCGCTGTATGTGACGTCCTTCGAGCTCACGCTCGGCTACAATACCTTTAAGCGGTCAAGCAGCGCCGCCGCCACAATCAACGATCTGATCTCGAAAACGGGCTCCGTCGACAAGACCTATCTCAAGAACATGCAGAACGTCGCGGCAGCTGTCTTTGCGCCTTACAGCACCAAAGGTCTGCAGCTGAAAATCAGCGGTATCACGATCGACAAGCAGAAACAGGCGAAAATCGCCTGGTCCTGGAATGAGAAAGATCAGAGGCCTTATGCCGTTGGATCGACTGTAACGGTTCCAACTCGCCTGCTGATAGAGAACAGCTTCCTCATCCACGTCGAGCTTTCCATCCCGCATGAATTGCTGATGTTCATGACCGACATCTCCTCCTCCGGTGTAAAGTCGATCACGATCGGGCGCGATTACTTCTTCAAGCAGCGCGACGCGGAGACCACCTGCTCCAATTGCTGAGGCATCTGGAGCGGGGAGGTGATTCCCACATCATCGCCTGCCTTTAATAGACATCACGCAGATAGCGCTTTTCGCGCTTCAGCCGGTTTACATAGTCACTTGCCGCTTCCGCCGAGATGCCGGCCTCGTCAATAACGATCCGGTGCAAGGCGTCGTCGACATCCTTCGCCATGCGGGTTGCGTCACCGCAAACGTAGAAATAGCCACCCTCTTCAAGCCATTGATAGAGCGCCTTGCCGTTCTGTTGCATGCGGGTCTGGACGTAGATCTTTTCCGCCTGATCGCGTGAAAAAGCGAGATCGAGACGGGTCAGCACGCCATCGCGGCTCATATCGCCAAGTTCATCTTCATAGATGAAATCCGATTGCCGGTGCTGATCGCCGAAAAACAGCCAGTTTTTGCCCTTTGCGCCCCTCGCCTGCCGTTCCTGCAAAAATGCCCGGAAAGGCGCGATACCCGTGCCTGGTCCCACCATGATCATAGGCGCGTCATTATCCTGCGGCACACGAAACGCCTTATTCGGCGAGACGAAAATTCCACTATTCTGGCCCGCCTCCACCCGGTCGGCGAGATAGGTGGAGCACACGCCGCCGCGCTCCCGGCCGTCAGCGCGATAACGCACGCTGGCGATGGTCAGATGCACGCTGTTTTCCGCGACGAGGGGGCTGGAGGAGATGGAATAGGCGCGATGCTGCAACGGCTTCAGGAAAGTCACGAATTCGGCAACATCAAATAGCGGCTTTCCGCCGAGATTGACGAGGTCGAGAATATCCTTGCTCCAGAGAAAGGCGGCCAGCTGCTCCCTGTCTCCGTTTGCGAGAATGTGGCTGAGTTCGTCATGTCCTGCGCGCTTGCCGATTTCGGCAACCAGCTCACGCGAGGGCGTCGAAATCTCGAACATATTCAGAAGCGCATCGCCAATCGGCCGGTCGAGGCCGGCGACTTCGCCATCCGCTGTTACGTCGAACCGATCGATCAGCGCTTCGACCAGTTTCGGGTCGTTGAGGGGAACGACGCCCAGAGCATCCCCCGCCTCATAGTCCAGACCGCTTTCGCCGAGATCGAATTCATAGTGACGAATTTCCTTGGACGAGGCGGGGCCAGAAAGAAGGCGATTAACGTTCACCCGGGCCGAATAGGGGTTCTTGCGGTTCCAGCCCTGTTTTGCTCTTGCCGCCGACTCGGCGACAGGAAGGGTGGTTGAGGCCGGATTGCCGCCATCGACGGCGAGCGCAAGCGGCAGGGCCTCACCGATCCATGCAGCGGCGGCGTCCTCGAAGTCGATATCGCAGTCGATACGCGTCTTCATGCGCTTGCCGCCGAGTTGTTCGAACCGCGTATCGATGAGCTTGCCCGCCTGGCAGAAGCCGTCATAACCGGTATCGCCGAGCGCGAGGACGGCAAAATTCATCTCGTCCAGACGCGGCGCACTGTCAGCGGCGAGCGCTTCCCAGAAAAGCTGGGCGTTGTCGGGCATTTCACCTTCGCCATAGGTCGAGGTGACGACGATGACCCGCTTCATGGCGCCGAGACCGTCCATCGAGACATCATCAAGTGCCGTCACCACCGGCTGCATGCCCTGCGCGCGGGCGGCGGCGGCAATATCCATCGCCAGCGCCTCGGCATTGCCAGTCTGGGTGCCGAAAAGAATATTCAGCACGCTGGTGGCCGCCCTGGGAGCAGCGGCGGCAACCGATGCCTCCAGACCGATGGCGGCGCGGGAATGGAGCCCCGCCAGAAAACCGGAAAGCCATGCGCGCTGATCACCGCTGAAGGGCGCGTCCTGCGGAATGTAAGGTATCTTCATCATGCTGCCCTGTGGCTGGATGCGGTGGCAAGGTCGGGAATGGCGCGGGCTGCGAAAAGCTCCTCAAAGCCCGGCAGTCGGCCGATCTTCTCGATGTTTTTCCGGTTCTGCTGAATGATCCAGCCGTAGGTGCCGGGGCTGTCCACCGACCAGATGTTCCGGCGCGCCAGCGCCTGCTTGTAGTCGTCAAGCCGCTTGGCGGCGATCATCACCGCAAGCTGTTCATCGCTATGGTCTGAAAGCGCCTCGCGGGCATATTTCAGCAGCCGTTGCATCAGCGCATAATCTTCCGTGAGGATGAGATTGCGCACGGCTTTTTCGATGGCGGGATCGGAAGGGCCCGAGGCCAGCGGCAGCCGCTGCAAAGCGATGGCCTGCGCCATGCTCAACACGGTATAATTGTTGAGCAGCGCATACATGTCTTCCGTATCCGTCTCGCCATAACCGGGCACCGTTCCGTTCAGGACGGCCTTGCGGTCGCGATAGGCGAGCTTGAACTTGCGCAGCTGGTGGGCGGCAAGCGCGGATGCCAGTTCTTCGAGCAGCTCCTTACGGGGCTTGGCTTTGAGAATTTCGTCGCTGTCCTGATAAAGGAGCAGGGCACGCGGCATGCCGTAGACGAAATTATGCTGTTCACTTTCCCAGTTTTCCAACAGCCATGTCGCCTTGGCCGAGCCGGTCTCCGCGACATGCAAGGTCAGAAGCTGGTGGACTGCCTGATTGTGGATCGCTGCCTGCTCATCCTCACCGGTGATCGCGCCGAGCAGGATGGAATCATGGCTGACCTTCTTCGGCAGATCGCCATAGGGATCATATTGATAAACAAAGCCGCCGCTCATGCCGTTGCCGAAACCCTTGCCGAAACTGCCGAGGTTCAGCACCGCGCCGTTGGTCATGTATTCGCAGGCGAAATCACCCACGCCTTCGACCACGGCGGTGGCTCCGGAATTACGCACTGCGAAACGGTCACCCGCCTGCCCTTCCACGAAGGTGCGGCCGCCGGTGGCGCCGAACAGCGCGAAATTGCCGACCAGCACATTGCCGCCCGTCTCTTCCGAGCCGCCGCCGGGGGAGCGCACGACGATGGTGCCGCCACAGGCGCTTTTGCCGACGCCGTCATTGCAGGTGCCGGTATGGACCATGACCATGCCGTCATTGCAGAAAGCGCCGAAGGACTGCCCGGCGGAACCGGACGTATCGATGCGCACCGAACCCGCCTCCAGGAACCGGCGGCCGCGGCTGTCCCGCTTCACGGCCGGCAGCGCATCCGCCTCTTCATCGGAAAGCTCATGGTTCAGCATACGCTCGATATCGACGGCGAGCTGACCGCCGACGCTCTTGTTGCAATTGTTGAGGAAACGATTGCCGCCAAGCTCGATGTTCTCGCGCCTGCTGTCGACCAGGGCCGAGCGCACGAGTTCGATGAAGGCATCGTCCAGTGCAAAGTCCTTTTCCATATAGACGGGGCTGTCGATCTTCACCTCTTCGACCACGGCAAGCATTGCCCGGAGGTCAAGCTGGCCGACGCTTGCCGGATGATCGAGGAGGTGAAGAAGGTCGGAACGGCCGCGTGCCTCCCGCAGCGAGGCAACCCCGAGCCCGGCCAAAATCTCGCGCGTTTCATGGGCAATGTTCATGAGATATTGCGCCAGCGCGCGCGGATCACCGTTGAAGGCCTCCTGATTGGTGGTGAGACCGGCCGGGCACTTGATGTTGCAGTTCTTGGCCATGACGCATTTCAGCATCATCAGCGCCGTCGTGCCGAATTCGAAGCTGTCGCCGCCGAGGAGTGCTGACTTCACCACGTCGCTCGCCGTCTGGTGCGCGCCGGAGCAACGCAGCAGCACCTTGGCGCGCAGGCCGGTGGCGCACAGCGCCTGATGTACTTCTGCGATACCGATTTCCGCCGCACGGCCGGTATATTTGAGGCTGGTAACGGCCGCCGCACCCGTGCCGCCGGTATTGCCGGCGACATTGATGACATCCGCCCCCGCCTTGGCGACGCCGACCGCAATCGTGCCGATGCCTTCCGACGAGACCAGCTTGACGATGACCCGCACGCGCGCTGCCTTGGCGTCATGGATGAGCTGGGCCAGATCCTCGATCGAATAGGTATCGTGATGCGGCGGCGGCGAGACGAGTTCGACACCCGGCGTGCCTCCGCGTGCCGCCGCGATTTCCACCGTCACCTTCGGAGACGGCAACTGCCCGCCCTCACCCGGCTTTGCGCCCTGGCCGATCTTGATCTCGATTTCCTCCAGCATCGGATCGGCAAGATAACCGGCCCAGACGCCGAAGCGGCCGGAGGCGAACTGCTTGATGCGCGAGGCGCGGATGGTGCCATAACGGGAAATATGCTCGCCGCCCTCACCCGAATTCGACATGCCGCCGACCATGTTGGTGCCATGCGCCACCGCCTCATGGGCGGCGGCAACCAGCGCGCCATGGCTCATGGCGCCCGATGCGAGGGTCCTGGTGATCTCGCTCGCCTTCTGAACGGCATCGAGCGGAATGCTTTCCGGCGCGGTGCGGATAAGCGAGAGATAGGAGGATGCTTCACCCTTTGCCTGAACCATGAGCGCGCCGCCTTCCAGCCAGTGGCCGGGAATATCCGTACCGAAACGGTCAAGCAGCGACTGGCCGAGTGCGGCAAGCCGGGCAAGCTCATGACCGTGCGGGCCGGTCAGCTGCAGCCGGAATGCGCCGTCTCCCGCCTCTTCGCAGCGCAATCCGCGCACCATGAAGCTGTTATTGCCCTGCCGGGAAAAACGGCCCATTTCCCGACGGAATTCTTCCGCGGAACCGGCGAAGGTCACATCAGCCGGCAATTCCAGAACGTCGCGCAGGGCGGCGGGGCGGCGCGCCCTTTCCTCCGCCATCATGCGGGCGAAGGCGCGGTAACCGGGCGTTACCTCGAATTTGTCGATGGCGTCAGGGGTCAGCCGGTCGAAGCTGTTGTGATAATAGGCGGCATCGTTGAGACCGAACGCATCTTCGAGCCGGTTGAGCGGCAGCAGGCGCAGCGCCTCCTCGTTTTCGGTTCCCTTGTCGAAACCGATCTTTTCCTCCGTCATATCCACGAAACCGCGTACCGCCGTCGTGCCATAGGAATGGCCGGCACCTTCCGCACGCTCCTTGAAGAGACCGAGCAGCGGAATGTCGTTTTCGCCCTTCACGGACAGCGCCTTGCGGTGCCAGTCCGCCACGGCCTGCGCGATGACGGCGAAGTTGACGCCACCAACCGGGGTCTTCACATTCGGGAAATAGCGCTTCAGCACCGCATCATTGGTATCAAGGAAGTTTGGCTCGAAGAACTCGCCGCCGATATAGCTTTCCGCCGTGCACAGGCCGACCTTGCCCATGGTCTTCATCAGCGACTTTTCCGCCGCCTTGGCAAAACGCTTGAAGGCCTTGTCGGCATCGGCACCGAATTTCTCCTCGGCGCGGAACTGCACGCCAAGCGGATAGACGGCAGAAGCGCCGAAGCCGAGGCCGGCTGCAATGTGATGCGAGGAAGAAAACTGGCCACTTTCCACGATCAGGGAAATGCGCAGCCGCAGACCTTCCTCAATCAGCCGCTGATTGATGGCGGAAACGACCATGATCATCGGCAGAGCGGCGCGGCCTGCCGAGACATGCCGGTCGGTGATGACGGCGATGCCGCCTTCCTCTGCCGCGAAAGCCACAACCTCATCACAGAGGTCATCAATTGCCTGCCGCAGGGCCGTTTCATTGGCCTCCGCAACATCGAAGACCGGCGAATAGAGCATTTCGAAACGGCGAAGAGGCGTCTCCGACTGTTCGCGAATACGCAGCATATCGAGATGGGTCAGGATCGGAGAGCGCACGACGATCTGGCGGGCCTTCTTCGCGCCGCTGTTCGGCTTCGCACCGAGGGCGACACGCAACGTCATGCCATCGGCCTCACGAATACTGTCGAGCGGCGGATTGGTGACCTGCGCGAAACGCTGTGAAAAATACTTCGCGACGCCGCCTTCCTGATCGGAAAGCGCATTGATGGCATTGCCGTAACCCATCGCCGAAATCTTTTCCGCGCCTGAGGCCAGCATCGGGTCCATCAGGAACTTGAAGCTTTCCTGATTATGCGAATAGGCAACATAACGCTGGTGGCGTTCCAGATCGCCGTTGTAACGCAGCGGCGAGCCCTGCTTGTCGGCGGGCACCTCCGGCAGATCACCAAGCATCACGCGCGCTTCAGATAGCAGCAAGGAATAGTCCCGCTGCGAGGCCAGAAGCTCCAGCGCCTCTACCGTGGAAAAAGCACGACGCTCGGCGTGATCGTAATAAAGCATCCCGCCCGCCTCGATGCGGCCGCGACGAATGACGCTTTCCGCCGGAAACGCGATCTGCCCGGCCTCAGACATGACGCAGAGATAGTCCTCCGTCTCGACGGTGCGCAGCGGGCGCAGGCCGAGGCGATCGAGCCGCGCACCGATGATGGTGCCATCGCCGAAAATCAGCGCGGCCGGGCCGTCATTCTTTTCCTCATAAAGCGAGAAATATTCCAGCATCGCCTTCACGGCCGGTGACAGGGTATCGTCATTTTCCCAGGCTGGCGGCATCATCGAGACCACGGCGGTGACGAGGTCGAGACCGTCTTCCATTACCCGTGCCTGCAGGGTCTGATCCAGACGGCAGCTATCCGACTGGCCCTTCGGCCGGATGATGCTGGCATTCTTCGCCAGCGCCACGGCCGCTTCCGACAGCCGGTTCTTCTTGTCGGTATTGAGTTCGCCATTATGCGCCATCAGGCGGAAGGGCTGTGCCATGGAGGGGTGCGGATCGGTATTGGTGGAAAACCGCGTGTGGAAATACATCGTATGCACTTCATGGCGCGGATCGGTAAGGTCACAGAAATAGGGCATGACCTCATGCGAGTTCAGACGCCCTTTCAGAACCTGCGTGCGGGCGCTGAGCGACAGCGGATAAAAGCCAGAGAGTTCCGGCACGGTATAGGCCAGCGCCTCGATGGCCAGCAGCGCCTTGTGGATGCGCCAGTCGAATTCGGCGAGGGTTGCGCATTCGGCAGGAGCCGAAAAGACCCATTGCCGGATCGGCAACTGGTAAGGGATCGCGGCAGGGCGGATCGCCGCGTCATTCACCGGTACATCGCGGGCAAGCAGGACCGAAAACCCCTGCTCCTTGAGGGCGTTTGCGATGATACCGACCGCCTCACCGTGGAAAGCGGGATTCTGCGGCAGGAAAAAATTGCCGACGCCGAAGCGACCGGCCTGCAAGCCGGCCTCACCGGTCAATTCCCGAAAGAAGGAGAGCGACAAATCCAGCGACACGCCAGCACCATCGCCGACACCTTCCGCCGACATGCCGCCGCGATGCGGCACGGCACAGAGCGCCTCATGGCCGCGCTTCAGCACATCATGCGTCTGCACGCCGTCCTTGCGGGTGATGAAACCGACGCCACAGCTGCTTTTTTCAAAAGCCGCATCGTAAAGGCCGAATTTTTGCTCCGTCACACTCAAGGCACTCTCCTCTCGTTGCGCATTTCGCGCGGCATCGCCCTCTTTCCCGAAACCCGGCGCGTCAGCCGGCACTCTGCGGGCGGAGCCGCAGGCGACCTGGCTGCTCCTCATTCTTCTGCTTATCGGCGTTTAATGGCGCGAACGGTCGTTTTGCGGCCGTCAAACGGCTTGGCGGCGATGGCCGCTTTTTCGCAAATAATGATCGTCGTCGTTCGCATCGCGTTCCCTGAAGGCCGGCATTTCCGGCAATGAGACACACTGAATTATGTCAGTATTGCTTACATAATATTTCATGAAGGACCGAGTCAAGATTAAAATCGATCCGGCGCAATAAAAAAACAAAAACGCCGCGAAATCCGACAGGATTCCGCGGCGCAATGGCTGCAGAGGTTGTTAAATTGCCCTGTTCACTCCGATGGCATGTCCAGCGTGCGGCTGAACCAAAGCGCGACCAGGGTACAGACCGCACCGGACATCAGGTAAATTCCGACCGCAAACAGTCCGAATTTGGACGAAAATCCAAGTGCGACAAGCGGGGCGAAACCGGCACCGATCAGCCAGGAAATATCTGAGGTGAGGGATGCGCCGGTATAACGGTATTCGCGGCTGAAGCGGGAAGCGAGAGCACCGCCCGCCTGACCGAAGGACAGACCAAGCAGCGAAAAGCCGATCAACACGAAGAGATAGCGGCCGATATCACCTGAACTCAGAAGAACGGGTGCAACAAGGCTGAACAGACCGATCAGCACTGCTGCGACAGCCAGAAGCTTCCGCCGGCCAATCCTGTCGGCCAGAATACCTGAAACCACGATCATGCCACCGGCGATGATGGCGCTGACAAATTGCACGAACAGGAAGTCCGAAACACGCTGGGTGGTGTTGAGGGAAACCCAGCTCAGCGGGAACACTGTGACCAGATGGAAGAGCGCAAAGCTTGCCAGTGGCACGAATGCGCCTGTGACCACGACCGGAAACTGCGAGCGCAACATCTTGAACATGGGGCGCGGCTCCAGCTCGTGCTGTTCAAGCATGGCCTGGAATTCCGGCGTCACGATCATGCGCAGGCGGGCAAAGAGCGCGAGAACATTGAGCGCCAGCGCCACGAAGAAGGGGAAACGCCAGCCCCAGGCGAGGAATTCCGCATTGGAAAGCTGTGTGACGAAAACGATGAAGAACGCGCTGGCGAGACCGAAGCCCATCGCCGCGCCGATCTGCGGCATCATGGCGTACCAGCCGCGTTGCTTCGGCGGAGCATTCATGGCGAGCAACGAGACGAGACCATCCCATGCGCCGCCAAGGCCGAGACCCTGACCGATGCGGAACACCGCCAGAAGACAGGGGGCGAGCACGCCGGCTTCCGCATAGGAGGGAAGAAAGCTGATCGCCATCGTCGAACCACAGAGCGTGAACAGCGCGGCCATCAGCTTGACGGCGCGGCCGAACTTTCGGTCGATCTGGAGGAAGATCAGCGAGCCGATCGGCCTTGCGATAAAGGCCAGAGAGAAGACTGCAAAGGAATAAAGGGTAGCCGTCAGCGGGTCGACGAAGGAGAAGAAAACGTGCGGAAAAACGAGCGCGGAGGCAATGGCATAGATAAAGAAGTCAAAAAACTCAGTCATTCTCGCAAGAATGACCGCAATTGTGATGCGATCCGGATCGACCTTGACCGGATCGGTTCCATGACCGTTTGCTTCCGGTGCCTGCCCAAAAGATGGAGCAGCATTGCTATAACTCATAATATTCCTCCTGCGTCATGGACGAACCATTTCCTGTAACGCGCCGGCTCCTCTTCCGTTGCGTTACGATGCGACGGATTGTCACACGCACCCTCCGTAACGTCAATTGAAGTTTGGCAAGAAAGGCTTGCCCGGGAAGCTCGCTATGCGATAATGCACCCGCTCCGTCTTCAAACGCAGCTCTGCCCGCACATGGTGCATCGCGAAGGTTTCGCTGCACCGCGACAATATACCTCATTTCAAAAATGATGTTCGGCAATTAATCGCGGCATAATCCAAACTGTACGAGTCCAAAGAACGTGCGCATGATCAAAAAACTCCCGTCCGCCCTTCTGGCAATCCCGGCACTGTTGCTGCTCAGCGGCTGCAACCTCGTGGTGATGAATCCTTCGGGTGACATCGCCATCCAGCAGCGCGACCTCATCATCACGTCCACGGTTCTGATGCTGCTTATCATCGTTCCGGTCATCGTCCTGACGCTGTTCTTCGCATGGAAGTACCGCGAATCGGCAAAGGCGGAGGATTACGATCCCGAGTGGCATCACTCGACGCGCCTTGAAATGGTGATCTGGTCGGCCCCGGTCGCCATCATCCTGATGCTCGGCACGGTCACCTGGATTTCCACCCACCGCCTCGACCCCTATCGTCCGCTGGAGCGTATCGACGAGAACCGCCAGGTCACCGCCGAGACCAAGCCGATCACGGTCGAAGTGGTGGCCATGGACTGGAAGTGGCTGTTCTTCTATCCCGAACTGGGCATTGGCAGTGTCAATGAATTCGCCGCTCCGGTCGATGTTCCGATCAACTTCAAGATCACCGGCACGACCGCGATGAACTCCTTCTTCGTTCCCGCACTTGCCGGCCAGATCTACGCCATGGGCGGCATGCAGACCAAGCTGCACGCCGTCATCAACAAGGAAGGCGTCTATGACGGCTTCTCGGCCAACTTCTCCGGCCCCGGCTTCTCCCACATGCGCTTCAAGTTCCATGGCCTGAGCCAGCAGGGCTTCGACCAGTGGGTGGCGAAGGCGAAGGAAGGCGGCAAGGGCTTCGGCCGTCAGGAATATCTCGAATTCGCCAAGCCGTCGGAGCGTGAGCCGGTTCAGTATTTCGCCTCCGTCGATCCGGAACTCTACAGCGCCATCCTCAACCGCTGTGTCGAGCCCAACAAGCTCTGCATGCGCGACATGATGCATATCGACGCCAAGGGCGGCGGCGGCAAGGAAGGCATCGACATCGCCAAGGCGCTGAACTCCGTTGTCTGCACGCCGCTTGCGCCCTATGGCGTCGCCAGCGGTCCCCAATCCACTCCGGCTGCGATCGAAGGTCAGACTTTCGAGCCTGCGGCGCTGCCGGAAACGAAACAAGTCGCTGGCTGACGGATACGTCCCGGCATTATGCGGCGCGGCCAATGGCTGCGCCGATCTTATGTCTTAGAATCGCAAGAGGCTAAAAATGATCGTCAATTCCGATCAAACGTCGTTCCTGTTCGGGAAGCTGACATGGGAGTCCATCCCGCTTCACGAGCCCATTCTCGTCGCGACCTTCGCGGCCGTGGCTCTGGGCGGTATCGCCGTCGTCGGCGCCCTCACCTATTTCCGCCTCTGGGGCTATCTCTGGAATGAATGGTTCACGAGCATCGATCACAAGAAGATCGGTATCATGTACATCATCCTGGCGCTGGTCATGCTGTTGCGCGGTTTCGCCGATGCCATCATGATGCGCGTCCAGCAGGCTATCGCCTCCGGCGGATCGGAAGGTTACCTTCCGCCGCACCATTACGACCAGATCTTCACGGCCCACGGCGTCATCATGATCTTCTTCATGGCCATGCCGATGATCACGGGTCTGATGAACTTCGTCGTGCCACTGCAGATCGGCGCACGCGACGTTTCGTTCCCCTTCCTCAACAACTTCTCCTTCTGGATGACCACGGCCGGCGCCGTCATCACCATGATCTCGCTGTTCGTGGGTGAATATGCGCAGACCGGCTGGCTCGCCTATCCGCCGCTTTCCGGCATCGATGGCAGTCCGGGGGTCGGGGTGGATTATTACATCTGGGGTTTGCAGATCGCCGGTGTGGGAACGACACTCTCAGGCATCAACCTGATCGTGACGATCATCAAGATGCGCGCGCCGGGCATGACCATGATGCGCCTGCCGATCTTCGTCTGGACGTCGCTGTGTTCGAACATCCTGATCGTGGCCTCGTTCCCGATCCTGACCGGCACGCTCGCGCTTCTCACCCTCGACCGCTACGTTGGCACGAATTTCTTCACCAACGATCTCGGCGGCAATCCGATGATGTATGTCAACCTCATCTGGATCTGGGGCCATCCCGAAGTCTACATTCTGGTGTTGCCGGCTTTCGGCGTCTTCTCGGAAATCGTCTCGACCTTCTCCAACAAGCGCCTTTTCGGTTATGCCTCGATGGTCTACGCCACGGGCGTCATCACCATCCTCGCTTATGTCGTGTGGCTGCACCACTTCTTCACCATGGGTTCCGGCGCAAGCGTGAACGCTTTCTTCGGCATCACCACGATGATCATCTCGATCCCGACGGGTGCCAAGATTTTCAACTGGCTCTTCACCATGTATAAGGGCCGCATCAAGTTCGATGTCCCGATGCTGTGGACGATCGGCTTCATGATTACCTTCGTCATCGGCGGCATGACCGGCGTTCTTCTTGCCGTTCCGCCGGCGGACTTCGTGCTGCACAACTCGCTGTTCCTCATCGCCCACTTCCACAACACCATCATCGGCGGCGTTGTGTTCGGTGTGCTCGCGGGTATCGTCTACTGGTTCCCGAAGGCCTTCGGTTACCGCCTCGATCCTTTCTGGGGCAAGCTGTCCTTCTGGTTCTGGTTCATCGGCTTCTATTTCGCCTTCATGCCGCTCTACATTCTCGGCCTGATGGGCGTGACCCGCCGTATCAGCCAGTTCGAGGACAATTCGCTGCAAATCTGGTTCGTGATTGCGGCCTTCGGCGCCTTCCTGATCGCGCTCGGCATCGCCTCCTTCGTCATCCAGCTCATCGTCAGCTTCCTCAAGCGCGATCAGCTGCGTGACGTTACCGGCGATCCCTATCACGGGCGTACGCTGGAATGGTCGACCTCGTCGCCGCCGCCGGCCTACAACTTCGCCTTCACGCCGGTCGTCCATGACGTCGACGCCTGGGCGGATATGAAGAAGCGCGGTTATGTCCGTCCGCTTGAAGGTTACATCCCGATCCATATGCCGAAGAACACCGGTGCGGGCGTGATCATCAGCGCCATCAGCGTGGTGCTCGGCTTTGCGTTGGTGTGGCACATCTGGTGGCTGGCGGCTCTGTCCATGCTCGCCATCATCGCGGTCTCGATCGCCCATACCTTCAACTACAACCGCGATTACTACATTCCGGCTTCCGATGTTTCGACAGTCGAGGCGGAACGTACGAAGCTGCTTGCTGAACAGGCGTAACGAATATGGCTCATGCACCTGCACAAAGCGTCGACGGCGCTGAACCACCGGTCTTCTACCTGAAGGAAGACCACCACCCGGAGAACGGCACCTCGCTGGGCTTCTGGCTCTACCTGATGAGCGACTGCCTCATCTTCGCGACCCTGTTTGCCACCTATGCCGTTGTCGGCCGCAACTATGCGGCCGGCCCTTCGGGCGCCGACCTGTTCGATCTCAAGCTGGTGGCGATCAATACCGGCTTCCTGCTCTTCTCCTCCATCACCTATGGCTTTGCCATGCTGGAAATGGAAAAGAAGAAGGTGAAGTCGACACTGGTATGGCTTGGCGTCACCGGCCTGTTCGGCCTCGCCTTCCTCGCCGTCGAACTCTACGAGTTCCATCACCTGATCGCGGAAGGCGCGGGTCCGCAGCGTTCGGCGTTCCTGTCGGCCTTCTTCGCGCTGGTCGGTACGCACGGCCTGCACGTCACCTTCGGCATCATCTGGCTCGTCACGCTGATGTTCCAGGTCGCCAAGCACGGCCTGATCGCGGCAAACAAGCGTCGCCTGATGTGCCTGTCGATGTTCTGGCACTTCCTTGACGTCATCTGGATCGGCGTCTTCTCCTTCGTTTATCTCATGGGAGTTCTTTGATGAGTTCCGAAGCACACGCACACCACGACGCGCATGGCGACGACCATCACCATGATGGCGCGAGCCACGGCACCTTCAAGAGCTACATGATCGGCTTCGTCCTGTCGGTTATCCTGACAGCGATCCCCTTCTGGCTTGTCATGGGCGACGTTCTTGAAAACAAGACCCTGCTGGTCATCGCGATCATGGGTCTCGGCGTCATCCAGATCTTCGTGCACATGATCTACTTCCTGCACATGGACACCAAGTCCGAAGGCGGCTGGACCTTCATGGCGCTGATCTTCACCGTCGTGGTGCTCCTGATCACGCTCTCCGGCTCGCTCTGGGTCATGTACAACATGAACAAGAACATGATGCCGCTGCATATCGAAGATGTGAAGAACCTGCCCTGAGCAGCATAAATCAACGGCCTGCCGGGTTTCCGGCGGGCCGGCTAACGCACCAACACATAACCCCATGAATCGTGGTGCGATTTATGGGGTTATTTGCTGGAAGACCGGATGCCTGCGGCCGAAAGCGCTGCCGCGGCAAGCCGCATGGCCTTGCAAGGACTGTGAAATCATGACCGATCCATCGACAACCGCCCCGCAGAAGCGCCGTATCCGCCCCGCGGCAATCGTCGTCCTGTTTTTAACCATCGTCCTGACGGGCTCTCTGCTTGCGCTCGGAACATGGCAGGTCAAACGTCTTTCCTGGAAGCTCGATCTTATCCAACGCATCGAGGCTCGCGCCCATGCGGCCCCTGTCGAGGCCCCTGCCGCCGCCGAGTGGCCGGCCCTTGCCGATCCCGCAGGCTATGAATATCGCCGCGTGAAACTATCCGGCACCTTCCTCAACGACAGGCAAGTTCAGGTCTATACGGTTAGCGATCTCGGCCCCGGCTACTGGGTGATGACGCCGCTCAGACGCGAAGACGGTTCAAGCGTTATCGTCAATCGCGGCTTCGTGCCTTCCGACAAACGGGACCCATCCTCCAGGCGTGAAGGCGAACCCGCCGGAAATGTCGAGATCGTCGGGTTGATGCGCGCTCCGGAAACCGGCGGGCTTTTCCTTCGAACCAACGATCCAGCAAATGGGCGCTGGTACTCCCGTAACATCCCGCAAATATCGCAGGCATCCGGCCTTTCCAACGTGGCGCCGTTTTACATTGATGCCGATGCGACGCCAAATCCGGGCGGCCTGCCGATCGGCGGCAAAACCATGCTGACCTTCCCCAACAACCACCTGTCCTATGCCATAACGTGGTATATTCTGGCGGCCATGGTGGTTGCGGCCGGCTGGTATGTCCTGCGCAATCTCAACGCGCCGAAATCGAAACGGGACAAGGATTGAGCAGCCGGTTTTACCGGATGGTTCATAAAATCACTTTCTTCTTCACGTTTTGCTGATCTATAACGACAGTTCGGCCTGACATTGCCCGTCGGCGCATTTTGTTTCGGTGAGTTATGGCAAGAGCATTTCTTCTCGTTCTGGATTCCTTTGGCGTCGGCGGCGCACCCGACGCGGAGCGCTATGGCGATCTTGGCGCAAACACGCTCGGCCATATCGCGGAATTCTGTGCGGCGGGCGCTGCCGACAAAGCGGGGCTTCGCTCCGGTCCGTTGAAACTGCCGAATATGTGTTCGCTCGGCCTGCTGGAGATTGCGCGGCAGGCAAGCGGCGACATTCCCGCAGGCATGGAACCGCCGGAGCGCATTTTCGGCCTGCACGGTTCCGCCAGCGAAATCTCAAAAGGCAAGGATACCCCGTCCGGCCACTGGGAGATCGCCGGGACGCCCGTAACCTTCGACTGGGGATATTTCCCGACGGAAGGCGATGCGTTTTCGCCGGAACTGGTGGAAGCGATCTGCAAGGAGGCAAATATTCCAGGCATTCTCGGCAATTGCCATGCTTCCGGCACCGAGATCATCGCCGAGCTCGGCGAAGACCATATCAGAAGCGGCAAACCGATCTGCTACACCTCATCCGATTCCGTTTTCCAGATCGCCGCGCACGAAACGCATTTCGGTCTGGAGCGGCTCATCGCGCTTTGTGAGACGGTGCGCAAGCTGCTCGATCCGCTCAATATCGGCCGTGTCATTGCGCGCCCCTTCATCGGCGAGACCGCCGCCACCTTCGAACGCACCGGCAACCGCCGCGACTTCTCCGTTCTGCCGCCCGAGCCGACCCTGCTTGACCGGCTGGTGGAGGCGGAGCGCAAGGTGCATGCCATCGGCAAGATCGGTGATATCTATGCCCATCAGGGTGTTTCGCGCGTCATCAAGGCAAATGGCAACAGCGCCCTGATGGATGCAACGCTACAGGCCATCGATGAAGCCGAAAATGGCGATCTTGTCTTCACCAATTTCGTCGATTTCGACATGCTTTACGGCCATCGTCGTGACGTTGCCGGTTATGCCGCCGCCCTTGAGGCTTTCGACGCCCGTATTCCCGAAATCCATCGCAAGATGAAACCGGGAGATATCGCCCTTCTCACCGCCGACCACGGTTGCGACCCCACATGGCGGGGCACGGACCATACACGTGAAAGGGTCCCGATCATGGCATTTGGACCGGGCATCCGCTCGCGTGACGTCGGCATCCGTTCAAGCTACGCCGATATCGGCGAAAGCATCGCCCACCATCTTGGCATCGAGGCCGGTTCTCACGGCAGGAGCTTCATTTGACATCGCATTTGCTGAAAGCGGAAATTCACTGCCACCTCGAAGGTGCGGCCCCGCCCGCCCTCGTTGCGAAACAGGCGGAGAAATACGGCATCGACACCAGCGGTTTTCTCCGGGACGGCCAATATGTCTGGTCGGATTTCGCCGAATTCATCCGTTGTTATGACGCGGTGGCGCAGGTGTTCAAGACGGATGAGGATTATGCCGTCCTGACTGAAACCTATCTGACCGAACTTGCCGAAGCCAATACCATCTATAGCGAGCTGATCATTTCGCCCGATCATGGCGACCGCATCGGGCTCGGCGCCGACGCCTATCTGGCCGGCATTGCCGAAGGCATCCGCGTCGCAAAGGAAAAAACCGGCATCGAAACCCGCATCATCGTCACCGGCGAGCGGCATTTCGGTCCTGACCGGGTGATCGCGGCGGCCGAATATGCGGCCCGCGCCCGGCACCCGCTGGTGACCGGATTCAACATGGCCGGCGAAGAGCGCATGGGGCGGGTTGCAGACTATGCCCGCGCCTTCGACATTGCCCGCGATGCGGGCCTCGGGCTGACCATCCATGCCGGTGAGGTTTGCGGCCCGGAAAGCGTTGCCGACGCGCTCGACCTCGTCAAGCCTGCGCGTATTGGCCATGGCGTGCGCGCCATCGAAGATGCCGGTCTTGTCGCCCGGCTGGCCGAGGTGGGAACGGTTCTGGAAGTCTGCCCCGGCTCGAATATCGCGCTCAACGTCTATCCTGATTTTGCCAGCCACCCGCTGAAAGCTCTCAGCGATGCCGGAGTGCGTGTGTGCATCAGTTCCGACGACCCGCCATTCTTCTTTACCTCGCTTGCGCGGGAATATGCGCTGGCTGCGGATGAGTTCGGCTTCAGCGATGCCGAGATCAACCGTATGACACGGACCGCACTGGAATGCGCCTTCGTGGACGAGGAAACACGCGCGCGACTGCTTGCGAAACTCGATGGCGCCTGACGCTGCGGTTCGCGGGGGTAAAACCGCGAAGAAGGCTTGCGAAAAACGCACTTTCGGTGAATTACAGGGCATAAGATAAAAAGGAAGGCCAGTTTCATGGACGGCGTCACAGTCATCGAACATCCGCTGGTGCGGCACAAACTTACCATCATGCGCAAGAAGGAAACTTCCACGGCCGGCTTCCGCCGCCTGCTCAGGGAAATTTCAACGCTGCTCTGCTATGAAGTGACGCGCGACCTTGAAATGACGATGGAAACCATCGATACGCCGCTCGAAACCATCGAGGCCCCCGTGCTCGAAGGCAAGAAGCTGGTTTTCGCCTCCATCCTGCGCGCCGGCAACGGCCTGCTGGAAGGCATGCTTGAACTCGTGCCTTCGGCGCGTGTGTCCCATATCGGCGTTTATCGCGATCATGACACGCTGGAAGCTGTCGAATATTACTTCAAGGCTCCAGAAAGTCTCGATGCGCGCCTGATCATCGTTGTCGATCCGATGCTGGCAACCGGCAATTCCTCCATCGCCGCGGTGGAAAAGCTGAAGGAACGCGGTGCGAAGAATATCCGCTTCCTGTGTCTGCTGGCGGCACCTGAGGGTATCAAGAACTTCCGCGAAGCGCATCCCGATGTGCATATCTACACCGCCGCGATCGACAGCCATCTGAACGAGAAGGGTTATATCGTTCCCGGTCTCGGCGATGCCGGCGACCGCATGTACGGCACCAAATAAACCCGTTCATCATTGCTTAACCGTTTGAGCCATTCGCCGCCTCCACCAGCGGCGAATGGCTTTTTCTTTTAAGGTTTCAGCATGTTTTCCGTCTATTCTGGGCAAGAATAACCTGCCCCTGGAGGAGCAAAGGCTTGCTGACGCGCGCGATTTTTCTGCTTGTTGGCCTTTCGGTCGGTGCCACGCAAATTCCGGCGCTGGTGGAAAAATTTCAGCCGCGCCCGGAAGCAAGCATTGAGAAAGCGGAAGCCAGACCCGAAGCAGCCAAACCGGAGTCCGTCTCCCTTGGCGGTGTCAATCTGAAAGCGGATGCCCGCGGCCACTTCAACGCCACCTTCCGCATCAACGGCAAATCCTTCGACGGACTTGTCGATACCGGCGCTTCCATGGTCGCCATCAACGAGACGATTGCGCGCCGGCTCGGTTACGGCGTCAACAGCCTCGATTTTAAATACGCGATTTCAACGGCCAATGGCCAGACCATGGCAGCCTATGTGAAGCTCGACCGGGTGGAGATCGGCGCTATCCGGGTGCAGAATGTCGACGCCATGGTGCTGAAGGACAATGCGCTCGGTAACATGCTGATCGGCATGAGCTTCCTCAAACAACTATCGTCTTTCAAGGTATCGGGCGGCGAGATGCGGCTGGTCAGGTGACCCGCTCGAGAATGGGCGCATCGATCTCTGGCAAGCTGTCGGCAATTCCGTAGCAGGCCGCTACCCTTTTCACCGCACGTTCTGCGTCGTCGCTGGAAGCGGCGTGGACAATGGCGATCGGCTCGCCCTTTTCCACTTTCGCACCGAGCGGCAGGATATCCGAAATACCGACGGAAGGATCGATCGTGTCCGATGGCTTTTTTCTGCCGCCACCGAGCTCGACGACAACCATGCCAAGATCACGCGTGGCGCAGGAGGCGAGCAAGCCGCTACGCTCCGCCAGAACCGGAAGAATGACCGGAGCAGACGGCAGATAGCGGGACGGGTGCTCAACGAAGTCCAATGGACCGCCCAGTGCCGAAGCCATCCGTGCAAAGATTTCCAGCGCCCGACCGGAGGAGAGCGCAGCTGACGCCAGCGCCTCTCCTTCCTCCAGCGTGGCCGCCTTTTTCGCCTGCACCAGCATTTCCGCCGCAAACGACAGGACCACCTTTTCAAGACGGGTGCCGGCCTTGCGACCGGCCAGAAAATCCAGACAATTGATGATTTCGACCGCGTTGCCGGCGGCATCGCCAAGCGGCTGGTTCATGTCGGTTATCAGCGCCGTTGTCGGCAGGCCTGCGCCATTCGCCACATCGACCAGCGCGCGGGCCAGATTGCGGGCATCCTCGACGCTCTGCATGAAAGCACCGCTGCCGACCTTCACATCCAGAACCAGCGTTTGCAGCCCGGCTGCAAGCTTTTTCGACAGGATGGAAGCGGTGATCAACGGTATGGAATCGACCGTGGCGGTCACATCGCGAATGGCATAAAGGCGTTTATCGGCGGGGGCGAGATCGCCCGTCTGGCCGATGATGGCGCAGCCGACCGTCTTTACCGTCCGGCGAAACAACGCCTCGTCCGGCATGACATTGTAACCGGGAATCGCTTCCAGCTTGTCCAGTGTGCCGCCGGTATGGCCAAGGCCCCTGCCGGAAATCATCGGCACGGCGAGACCACAGGCGGCAACGATGGGGGCGAGCATCAGGGAGACATTATCGCCAACACCGCCGGTGGAGTGCTTGTCCGCCACCGGCCTGCCGAGATCGCTCCATGAGAGGATATCGCCGCTGTCGCGCATCGCGAGCGTCAGCGCCACCATCTCATCCCGGCTCATGCCGCGAAAGAACACCGCCATGGCAAAGGCAGCCGCCTGGCCTTCCGAGATGCCATCTTTCGAAAGCGCCTCTATGAAAGCGGCAATCTCACGAGGCTCAAGTGACAGGCCATCGCGTTTGCGGCGGATGATTTCCTGCGGGATCAAGCTCAATACCCGCTGGCGGCCTTGGCGGGCTCACCGCCGGCCAGCACGTTCAACACATCATCGAGAACACCCGAGGCGCCAAACCGGAAGGTGGACGGCATGGCCCAGTTGGGCGCCATGATGGTTTCCGCCAACCTGAGGTAAAGCGTGGCGTCCTCCACCGTGCCGATACCGCCGGCGGGCTTGAAACCCACCTTCTGCCGGCTGTCGCGGATCGCCTGCAACATGATGTCGGCTGCCTCCAGCGTGGCGTTGATCGCGACCTTGCCGGTTGAGGTCTTGATGAAATCGGCCCCTTCGGCAATGGCGAGTTCGGATGCGCGACGGATCAGCGCCTTGTCCTTCAACTCGCCGGTTTCAAGAATGACCTTGAGCATCACGGGTGCAACGCAGGCCTTGCGCACGGCGGCCACCATGCCGGAAACCGCCGTTTCATCGCCTGCTATGAATTTGCGATAGGGAATGACGAGATCGATTTCGTCAGCGCCGTCGCGGATTGCCGCCTCGGTTTCCGCAACCACGGTCGCGATGTCGAGATCGCCCGAAGGAAAATTGACGACCGTGGCGATGCGGATAGCATGGTCTTTTCCGAAAGCAGCACGGGCCTGCGCCACGAAACGCGGCCAGATGCAGATCGCGGCCGTATTGCCGTATTCCGTATGCGCCCGCTGGCACAGAGCGGCGATCTGCTCGGGCGTGCAGTCTTCCTTGAGATTGGTCAGGTCCAGCAAGGACAGGGTGAGGGCAGCCGCTTCGCGCGGACGCTGGAGTTCCATGGTCACGCTCCTCCTGCGATCATTTCCTTCAAGACAGCGGCAAGCCTCTTGCCGCCCACGGGAGCCATATCCTTGGTTTCTTCATGGCTCAGTTCCGCGCCGGTCATGCCGGCACCGTAATTGGTAATAACCGATGCGGCGGCGACGCGCATCCCGAAAAAGCGCGCAAGGATGACTTCCGGCACGGTGGACATGCCAACAGCATCCGCCCCCAGCAGCCGCGCCATGCGGATTTCCGCCGGCGTTTCGAAGCTCGGGCCGGAAAACCACATATAGACACCGCCGAACAAAGGCACCGTCGCACGGATGGCGGCGTTGCGCATGGCAATCATCAGATCAGGATCATAAGCGGTGGTCATGCCGACGAAGCGGCGATCGCTTTCCTCGCCGATCAGCGGGTTCATGCCGGAATAGTTGATGTGATCGGTAATCTGCATGACCGAGCCGGGCGGCATATCTTGCCTGACCGAACCTGCCGAATTGGTGAGGATGAGCGACTGCACGCCGAGACCGGCCAGCGCTTCGATGACGACCCGCATGGCCGCCGGATCGCCCTTTTCATAAAAATGCACCCGGCCGGAAAGCATCATGACAGGCTCGCCGCCGAGATAACCGGCCACCAGCTCGCCCGCATGGCCGGAAACGCCGCTTGCGGGAAAACCGGGAAGCTCGGCATAGGGTACCCGGACCGGATCGCTGACTTCTTCAACCAGCGAACCGAGGCCCGAGCCGAGGACGATGGCGACACGCGGCATCAGGCCGTTCAGGCGCTCCACCAGAATATCGATCAGGGTGTCCGTCATCAGGGTAACTCGGTCTTGAAGCTGGCAGGCAAGAGCTCTTCCATGGTCATGACCTTCTGGACGCCGGTTTCGTCACAGAGATAGATTTTCGTCTCCGGCGTCGCGAATTCGGCAATCTTCTGCCGGCAGCCACCGCAAGGTGGGCAAAGAGCAAGCTTTTCGGCGATGACGGCAATTTCGCTGATCTTCTTTGCTCCGCCCATGATCATGGCGCTGATGGCGGAAGGCTCCGCGCACCAGCCCTGCGGGAAGGAGATGTTTTCGATATTGGCGCCCTTGTAGATTTTTCCATCGTCGGCGCGGATGGCCGCGCCGACCGGAAATTTCGAATAGGGCGCATGGGCAAAGGCCATGGCCTCAACCGCTGCCTCGAACAACGCATGAGATGTCGGGTTGGAGGACATGGATTTAACGCTCCTTCGCATAGGCAACGCCACCGGCCTTGGGGGGCTTGGCGACGCCGATGAAACCGGCAAGCAGGATGCAGGTCAGAATATAGGGCATGGCCTGGAATATCTGCACCGGCACCTCGCCGATACCGGGCACGGATTTGCCCTGCATGAAGTTGGCGAAGGCATCCAGAAAACCGAAGAGCAGGCAGGCGAACATGACCGGCACCGGCTTCCATTTGGCGAAGATCAGCGCTGCAAGCGCGATATAGCCCTTGCCGGCCGACATGTTGGCGATGAAGGCCGCCGATTGCGCAACGGCGAGATAGGCGCCTGAGAAACCGCAGAGGAAACCGGCGACGATGACGGCGCGAAAGCGCATCCATGTCACCGAAATGCCTGCCGTATCCACCGCGCCCGGGTTTTCTCCCACGGCGCGCAGACGCAGGCCGAAACGGGTACGGTAAAGCACCCACCAGGACAGCGGCACCGCCAGAAAGGCGAGATAGGTGAGGATATTGTTGCCGGAAATGACATTGGCATAAAGCGGGCCGATGAAAGGCACTTCGCGCATCGCATCCGCACCCGGCAGGATGATTGGCGCAAAGCGGCCTTCGGACGGCAATTGCGGCGTGCGGCCGCCCTGCCCGAACCAGGCTTGCCCCAGAACGACCGTCAGACCGGCGGCGATGAAGTTGAGCGCCACGCCCGACACAATCTGGTTGCCGCGATTGGTGATGACGGCGAAACCATGGATCAACGAAAAGAGGATGGAGACGGTGATGCCCGCCAGCAGACCCGCCCATGGATCTGCCGTGAGATAGGCGACACAGGCGGAGGCAAAGGCCGCCGCCAGCATCTTGCCTTCAAGCCCAATATCGAACACGCCGGCGCGTTCGGAAAAAAGCCCGGCAAGTGCGGTGAAGAGAAGCGGTATGGTGAGTCGGACGGTCGAGCCGAGGATGCTGACCAGCATATCGAAAAAATCCATATCAGCTCACCCCTTTGCCAAACGCTGATAGATGCGGACGACCGCCGGCCGGTACATATATTCCAGCGCACCGGCAAACAGGATCACCAGACCCTGGATCACCACGATCATCTCGCGGGTAATGTTCGGCATCTCGAAGGAAAGGTCAGCGCCGCCCTGATAGAGAATGCCGAACAGCAATGCCGAGAAGATGATGCCGAGCGGATGGCTTCGTCCCATCAGCGACACGGCGATGCCGACGAAGCCTGCACCGCCGACGAATTCCACCTGCAGACGGGCGGAAGCCCCCATGACCGGGTTCAGCGCCATCATGCCCGCCAGGCCGCCGGAAATGAGCATGGCGATGATGACGGTGCGTGCATAGGGAATGCCGGCATAGATAGCGGCCGACGGGCTGATGCCGAGCGTGCGCATCTCATAACCGAGCTTGGTGCGCCAGATCAGTACCCAGACGAGGAAACACATGACCAGCGCGATGATGAAGGAGACGTTGAACGGCGCCGGCCCAAGCTTGAGGCCGAACAGCGCCATCAGCCAGTCCAGCTTCGGCAATTGCCCACCCGGCAGAAAGGTGCGCGTTTCCGGCGCCATCTTGCCGGGCACGATCAGCACATTCACCAGCAGATAGACCATCAGCGCAGCCGCGATGAAGTTGAACATGATGGTGGTGATAACGACGTGGCTGCCGCGCTTGGCCTGCAGCCAGGCCGGAATGAAGGCCCAGGCCGCGCCGAAAAGTGCCGCACCGATGACGGCGAAAGGCATCGTCACATACCATGGCACGTAGCGATCAAGCACCAGCGCCACCAGCGCGGCACCCAGCCCGCCAATATAGGCCTGACCTTCCGAGCCGATGTTGAATAGGCCGGCATGAAAGGCGACTGCGACGGAAAGGCCCGTGAAGATGAAGCTCGTCGTGTAAAACAGCGTGAAGCCGATGGCATCACCACGGCCGAGCGCGCCTTCAATGAGCAGACGAAGTGCTGCCAGCGGGTTTTCACCGATAGACCAGACAACGAGGCCGGAAATCAGAAAGGCGGTGACGACGTTCAGCAACGGCAAAAGGCCGTAGCTGATCCAGTTTGGTAGGGGTACGGAAGCGGTACTCATTCATGCCTCATGCGGCGATGCCGGCCATCATCAGGCCCAGCGTCTGTTCTTCGGCTTCCGCCGTTTTCTCTCCAACGACACGCCCGGCGAACATGACCATGATCCGGTCCGAAAGGGAACGGATTTCATCGAGTTCGACCGAAACCAGCAAAATCGCCTTACCGGCATCGCGCATTTCAATGATGCGGCGATGGATGAATTCGATGGCGCCGATATCCACGCCGCGGGTCGGCTGGCCGATGATCAGCATCTTGGGGTCACGTTCGATTTCGCGGGCAACGACGATCTTCTGCTGGTTGCCGCCGGAAAAATTGGCGGTCTTCAGCTGCGGGTTCGGCGGGCGGATATCGTATTTCTCGATCTTTTCGACCGCATCCCTGCGGATGGCCTCGGGGTTGAGGAACGGTCCTTTGCCGTATCTCTCATCATGGTGATAACCGAGGATGGAGTTTTCATATTCTTCGAACTTCAGCACCAGCCCCATATGGTGGCGGTCTTCCGGGATATGCGCGAGGCCGAGCCTGCGCAGAATGGCCGGATCGGGGCGATCCACCTTCTGGCCATCCACCCATATCTCGCCCGAATAGGGCTTGCGGATGCCGGCGATGGCCTCGAGCAGTTCAGACTGGCCATTGCCCGCCACGCCGGCAATGCCGACGATTTCACCGGCGCGAACATCGAGCGAGACATCATCCACCATGGTGACGCCGCGACTGTCCTTGACAGTGAGATTACGGATGGAGAGCAGAACATCGCCCGGTGTCGTCTCGCCCTTTTCCACCCTGAGCAGCACGCGGCGGCCAACCATCAGTTCGGCCAGTTCCTCGACGCTGGTTTCGGAGGTCTTGCGGGTCGCAACCATTTCACCGCGGCGCATGACGGAGACGGAATCCGTGATCGCCATGATCTCGCGCAGCTTGTGGGTGATGAGGATGACGGTCTTGCCCTGCTCGCGCAGGACGCCGAGAATCTTGAAAAGGTGATCGGCCTCAGCCGGCGTCAGAACGCCGGTCGGCTCATCGAGGATCAGGATTTCGGCGCCACGATACATGGCTTTGAGGATTTCGACACGCTGCTGCAGACCGACCGGCAATTCTTCGATGACCGCATCCGGATCGACTTCCAGACCGTAATCGTCCTCGAGGCGCTGCAACTCCTTGCGGGCCGCCGCCCGGCCCTTGGCGAGCGATGCGCCGCCTTCCGCGCCGAGCATGACGTTTTCCAGCACGGTGAAATTTTCCACCAGCATGAAATGCTGATGCACCATGCCAATGCCGGCATTGATCGCGGCCTGGCTGTCGCGGATCACGATCGGCGCACCATTGACCCGGATTTCGCCGGCATCCGCCTGGTAAAATCCGTAGAGGATCGACATCAGGGTCGATTTCCCGGCGCCGTTTTCCCCGATGATGCCGTGGATCGTGCCCTTGGCGACGGTCAGATTGATATTCTTGTTGGCGTGAACGGCACCGAATTTCTTGTCGATGCCCACCAGTTCGATTGCAGGGTCCATACTCAAACCGAAACCTTTCCGAAGGCTGGATATGAAAAGGGCGCAAGATGAAAAACATCATGCGCCCCCGTTACATATCATATCATTTCGGGCAGGAATTATCCGCCATATAGTCATGAACCTTGACGGCGCCGGAGATGATGTCGGCCTTCGCCTTGTCCACGGCGGCGGTCATTTCCGGCGTGATCAGGGCCTTGTTGTTGTCGTCGAGAGCGTAGGCGACGCCATCTTCCTTGACGCCGAGCGCAACGATGCCGGGGGTGAACTTGTCGTCCTTGGCATCCTTATAGGCATTGTAGACGGCCAGATCGACGCGCTTGACCATGGAGGTCAAAACCGAACCCGGATGCAGGTGGTTCTGGTTGGAATCGACGCCGATCGAGAACTTCTTGTTGTCGGCGGCGGTCTGCAGCACGCCGATACCGGTCGCGCCGGCTGCCGCGTAAATCACGTCCGCACCCTGGTCGATCTGGTTCTTGGTGAGTTCGCCGCCGCGCACCGGATCGTTCCAGGCAGCACCCGTGGTGCCGGTCATGTTCTGGAAGACTTCGATCTTGTCGTTGGCAGCCTTGGCGCCCTGCGCATAACCACAGGCGAACTTACGGATCAGCGGAATATCCATGCCGCCGATGAAGCCGACCTTGCCGGTCTTGGAGGCCATGCCCGCCAGAAGACCGACGAGATAAGAGCCTTCATGCTCCTTGTAGACGACGGAGCGGACATTCGGCAGTTCGACGACGGAATCGACGATGACGAACTTGGTATCGGGGAATTCGGCCGCGACCTTTTCCATGGCCGAGGTCCAGGCGAAGGACACGGCGACGACCGGGTTGAAGCCCTTGCTGGCGAAGTTGCGGATGGCCTGTTCGCCCTGCGTGTCGCTGGTCGGCTCAAAATCGCGGAACTCGATGCCCGTTTCTGCCTTGAACTTTTCAGCGCCGGCCGCAGCGGCTTCGTTGAACGACTTGTCGAACTTGCCGCCCGTGCCATAGACCAGCGCGGGCTTGATATCCGCCGCGAGCGCAGAAGCCGACATTGCGGCAAGCGCAAAAAGTGTCAGAAGGGATTTTTTCATTGTGCAGCCCTGTTGTTGCAATTGATATTATAAGGGTCCTCCCGCAAACCCGTTGACCGGGAATGTCTGCGGAACCGCCAGCCGTTTCCCCGGCTGTGCTTGGCCCATATCCTTGCATGGCTCAATGAAAAATTCATCCGGTTTTTTTGACCCGGTGGAAAAACTTTAATCTGGCGCTTTTTTAGTCTTTCCACCGGCCAAAGCTGCAAAAAATCTAGTCGATATTGCAGCTTACGCCTGTTCCCCTGAGGCCGCAGTAGCCACCCGGGTTCTTGGCAAGATATTGCTGATGATAGTCTTCCGCGTAATAAAATGTTTCAAGCGGCCCGATCTCGGTGGTGATGGCGCCGCCATGGCCCGCCGCCTCCAGGGCGTCCTGAAAAGCGTCACGCGCCTTCTGCGCCTGCTGCAACTGGCCTTCCGTCGTCGCGTAAATGGCGGAACGATAGGTCGTGCCGACATCGTTGCCCTGCCGCATTCCCTGAGTGGGATCATGCTCCTCGAAGAATATCTTGAGCAGGCCCGAGAGCGAGATGACAGCCGGATCGTAAACAACCTTGACCACTTCGGCGTGGCCCGTCTGGCCGGTCGTCGTCTCCTGATAGGTCGGGTTGCGGGTAAAGCCGCCAGCATAACCCACCGCCGTCACCCACACGCCCGGCGTTTTCCAGAATAGCCGTTCCGCACCCCAGAAGCAGCCCATGCCGAGATAGATGGTTTCAAGACCATCGGGATAAGGCCCTTTCAAAGGCCGGCCATTGACGAAATGGTTTTCCGGCACCGCAAGCGCCTCTTCGCGTCCGGGCAAAGCGGTTTCTTCGGTCGGCATCGTCGTCTTTTTTGAAAGCGTATCGAACAGGAACATTCGGTCCTCCATGCGGCCAGTTCCGCCGCTTCTCATGGTTCACATCTGCGGGCGCGCCCAATTCAACAGACAAAAGTCAGGCCGACAAACGCCTCATCGCCTTGTGTTTCCTGTAACCCGCCATCCAGCAAAGCAGGGAAAGCGCCAGGGAAACGGCAAATGCCGGCACCGTCGACAGGGCATTTTCAACGAAGCGCCACGCTTCAGGGTGAATATAGTGAGCCATGGCCGCTTCCACCATGGTGCGCGAGGCAGGAAGAAGATAGTTCCAGACGGACAGGATGCCGGTGATGTTGACCGAGGATGTGGAAACCGAGCGGACCGAATCGAGCACACCCAGAAAAACCGCCGCCACGAGGAAAAGAAAGCTCAAAAACCGCAAAAAAGCTTTCATGGGGGACACCTCGCTTACGAGCCGCCGGTCGGGCAGCCATGTTTTGAAATCTATAATGCATCGATAAAGGCGGGAAAACCGCTTTGCAATCGCATCGGAACGCAGGAAATTGCCGACATTTCAAAAAACTGTCAGATTCGTGTTGATCCCTGCGAATTCATCGGTATATATCGCGCCGTTCCAGTGATTTGCATTCTTCAAAACATGCAGATTTGAAAAAGGACAGGTGGCCGAGTGGTTTAAGGCGCACGCCTGGAACGCGTGTGTGCGTGAAAGCGTACCGTGGGTTCGAATCCCACCCTGTCCGCCATTTCACCGCGCGTCATCAAAAATCACCGAGCAGCTGCGCGACGCCCACCATGGCTGGCTGCGTTCTTTTTTGCGCCCCTATCAGCTGCATCGACGCGGGACGTGTTGGTATCGCGGATCGTTGTCAGGACATTGCCATAATCTGGAACGGCCTCGAAGAGTTCACGGGCAATCGTCAGCGCAGGTTTCTCGCGCTGCGGCGTGCCAATCCCTGACCATGGCAAATTCCAATTCCACCTTCGCTGGACGAGCTTTTTCGAACGGCATTAATTTTACCCGGATATAATTGACGAATCGTATTTTACCCGGGTATTAAGCGCACATCCATTTCGGCGAGCGCGACATGTCCAATTCTTCGAGCAAAACTTGCACCGCATTTTCCGGCAATAAATTGCTGTTCACCGGCCCTTTGGCCGAAGTGGCCATTGCAATTGGCCGATCAGGCGAGACCGACGACGCCGTGCTTGTGTTCGATGATGCGACGGGCCGTGTCGTCGATCTCGATCTGCGCGGTACCGATACGGACATCGTTGAACGACTGTCTCAGCCTCTCAAGACATTGGCGGGCCGGTATCGCCCGAGGGCCGACACTTCCGACGCGACGCTTTCGGAGGAAGATCGGGATCAGAAAAGCCGCGGCCGGCCGAAACTCGGAGTTGTCGCCCGCGAAGTGACGTTGCTGCCACGGCAATGGGAATGGCTGGCGGGCCAGCCCGGCGGCGCTTCTGCCACTCTACGGCGTCTGGTGGAAGAGGCCCGGAAGGCAATGGATCCGCATCAGCAAAGGCGAGCGGCGCAGGAGGCCGCGTATCTATTCATGCAGGCGATCGCGGGAAATCTGCCCGGTTACGAAGAGGCGACACGCGCCCTTTTTGCGGATGATCGCCCCGCGCTGGAAGAACGGCTCGCCTCATGGCCCGCAGATATCAGGACTTACGCCCTGCGTCTCGCATTCGGCCTGACCGATCCTGCGTATTCGTGACGCGCTCCCTGTCTTCCGCCACCGTCACGAAAGTCGTTCCAAAGATTGCCGATGGAGGGCAGCCGTGAACATTGCAAAATCCAATGGCATCGAACTCGCCTGGGACAGTTTTGGCGATGCCGCGAATGAGGCGATCCTACTGATTTCCGGACTGGGAACACAGATGATCCGCTGGACGAAGCCTTTCTGCCAGGACCTGGCCGCGAGAGGGTATCGCGTAATCCGCTTCGACAATAGGGATACCGGATATTCCACCCATTTCAGCGCCTCTCCCACACCGGATTTCGGCACCCTTGCGGCTGAATTGATGGCGGGACGCCGGCCGGACGTCCCCTATTCGCTCAGCGATATGGCGAAGGACACCGTCGGCCTTCTCGATGCGCTCGGCATCGCGAGGGCTCATGTCGTCGGCCGCTCCATGGGCGGCATGATCGCACAAATTCTTGCTAGCGATCACGCTGACCGTGTCCTTTCCCTGACTTCGATCATGTCGAGCACCGGTAATCCCGCCCTGCCGCGGGCGGCACCCGATGTCATGGCGATGATGATGCGCCCCGCCCCTGATCCCACCATCGATCAGGAAGGGTTTCTGGCTGTACGTCTTGCTTTCGCGTGCCGGATTGCCGGCATGGGTTATCCGTTCAACGAAGACGCCCATCGCGCCCTTTTGCTGGAAGAGGTGCATCGCGACCATGATCCCGGTGGCGTGGCACGGCAGATCGCCGGCATGGCCGTGGCTGGGGACCGGCGCTCACGTCTGGCGACGATCACGGTGCCGACGCTCATCATTCATGGAACGGATGATCCCTTGATCCCGCCGGCCTGCGGTTATGATACGGCGCTTTCGATTCCAGACGCGATTTATCTGCCGATCAAGGGAATGGGACACGACATGCCGCGCGCACTTGACCAGACGGTTATCGACGCCATTTGCAGCATGATTAAAGAGAGAGTGCCTCGCGAGGCGTGAGACCCTTCCGGCCCACCATAAGCCCCATAATCGCGAAAGCGGTCAAAACCGCTTCGGAATCGGAGCTCGTTCTCCACCGCCGCCATCGCATCTGATGGCGGGACAGCATAATGTCCAAGTCGCGTTTTCCCGCTTCCGCAAGCCTTGATGGCTATGCTTCTGCACAGACAGGGGTTTCTTGCGCTTTTTTGCTGCGCTTCCCCCTCTCTTGCGCCTTGCAGCAGGAAAAATCGCTCCTTATATACGCCGCATAACTGCAGCGAATACTGCAAATCCAAGTCAAGGAGTTGTCAATGGAATGCCTCACGGGGTTCCGACGGCTCGCTTCAAGGAGAGAAGAGCATGGCAAAAGTAATCGGTATCGACCTTGGCACGACCAATTCCTGCGTCGCAGTGATGGACGGCAAGGACACGAAAGTAATTGAAAACGCGGAAGGCGCGCGCACCACGCCGTCCATGGTGGCATTTTCCGACGATGGCGAACGCCTTGTCGGCCAGCCGGCCAAGCGCCAGGCGGTCACCAACCCGACCAACACCCTGTTTGCGGTCAAGCGCCTCATCGGCCGTCGTTATGAAGACCCGACCGTTGAAAAGGACAAGGCCCTCGTCCCCTTCGAAATCGTCAAGGGCGACAATGGCGACGCCTGGGTGAAGGCGCAGGACAAGAATTATTCCCCGTCGCAGATTTCCGCGATGATCCTTCAGAAGATGAAGGAAACAGCTGAATCCTATCTCGGCGAAAAGGTCGAGAAGGCCGTCATCACCGTTCCGGCCTACTTCAACGACGCCCAGCGCCAGGCAACCAAGGATGCTGGCCGCATTGCCGGCCTTGATGTTCTGCGCATCATCAACGAGCCGACCGCGGCAGCGCTTGCCTATGGCCTCGACAAGAAGGACGGCAAGACCATCGCCGTTTACGACCTTGGCGGCGGTACCTTCGATATTTCCGTTCTGGAAATCGGCGACGGCGTTTTCGAAGTGAAGTCCACCAACGGCGATACCTTCCTTGGTGGTGAAGACTTCGACATGCGTCTGGTCGAATATCTGGCCGGCGAGTTCAAGAAGGATCAGGGCATCGACCTGAAGAACGACAAGCTCGCTCTGCAGCGCCTCAAGGAAGCTGCGGAAAAGGCAAAGATCGAACTTTCGTCCTCGCAGCAGACCGAAATCAACCTGCCGTTCATCACGGCCGATGCTTCCGGTCCGAAGCACCTGACGCTGAAGCTGACCCGCGCCAAGTTCGAAAGCCTGGTGGACGATCTGGTGCAGCGCACCGTCGCACCGTGCAAGGCAGCACTCAAGGATGCCGGCGTTTCCGCTTCCGAGATCGATGAAGTCGTTCTCGTCGGTGGCATGAGCCGCATGCCGAAGGTGCAGGAAGTCGTCAAGCAGCTGTTCGGCAAGGAGCCGCACAAGGGCGTGAACCCGGATGAAGTGGTCGCCATGGGCGCCGCCATTCAGGCCGGCGTTCTGCAGGGCGACGTCAAGGACGTTCTGCTGCTCGACGTGACCCCGCTGTCGCTCGGCATCGAAACGCTCGGTGGCGTCTTCACCCGTCTGATCGATCGCAACACGACGATCCCGACCAAGAAGAGCCAGACCTTCTCGACCGCCGAAGACAACCAGTCGGCCGTGACCATCCGCGTTTCGCAGGGCGAGCGCGAAATGGCGCAGGACAACAAGCTGCTCGGCCAGTTCGACCTCGTCGGCCTGCCGCCGTCGCCGCGCGGCGTTCCGCAGATCGAAGTGACCTTCGATATCGACGCCAACGGCATCGTGCAGGTATCCGCCAAGGACAAGGGGACGGGCAAGGAACAGCAGATCCGCATCCAGGCCTCCGGTGGTCTTTCCGACGCCGACATCGAAAAGATGGTCAAGGACGCTGAAGCCAATGCCGAAGCCGACAAGAAGCGTCGTGCGGGTGTCGAGGCCAAGAACCAGGCCGAAAGCCTCATTCACTCCACCGAGAAGTCGGTGAAGGAATATGGTGACAAGGTTTCCGAGACGGACCGCAAGGCCATCGAAGACGCCATTGCCAGCCTGAAGACGGCGGTTGAAGCTTCCGAGCCGGATGCCGACGACATTCAGGCGAAGACCCAGACCCTCATGGAAGTCTCCATGAAGCTCGGTCAGGCCATCTACGAAGCGCAGCAGGCCGAGGCCGGCGACGCTTCTGAAGGCGGCAAGGACGACGTCGTCGATGCCGACTATGAAGAAATCAAGGACGACAAGAAGTCCGCATAATCGCGTGGCTTCCCTACTCCTCACACCATATGCAAGACATCCGGCTGCCGACGTGCAGCCGGAAATCCATTTGCGGGGCTTGTTATCTTAATGGCGAAAGCAGACTTTTACGAAACACTTGGCGTCAGCAAGACCGCGGACGAAAAAGAGCTGAAAAGCGCCTTCCGCAAACTCGCGATGAAATATCATCCGGACAAGAACCCGGATAACGCCGAATCCGAGCAGAAATTCAAGGAAATCAACGAAGCATACGAAACGCTGAAGGACCCGCAGAAGCGTGCGGCCTATGACCGTTTCGGCCACGCCGCATTTGAAAATGGCGGCATGGGCGGCGGTGGCATGGGCGGCGGCGGTTTCGCCAATGGCGGCTTCTCCGATATATTCGAGGACATCTTCGGCGAGATGATGGGTGGTGGACGCGCACGCCGCTCTTCCGGCGGGCGTGAGCGCGGCGCCGATCTTCGCTACAACATGGAAATCACGCTGGAAGAAGCCTTCGCCGGCAAGACGGCGCAGATCAGGGTTCCGACCTCGATCACCTGCGACGTCTGTTCCGGCTCTGGCGCCAAACCCGGCACGCAGCCCAAGACCTGCGCCACCTGTCAGGGCTCCGGCCGCGTGCGCGCCGCACAGGGTTTCTTCTCGGTGGAGCGCACCTGCCCGACCTGCCATGGTCGTGGACAGACGATTTCCGACCCCTGCGGCAAGTGCCACGGCCAGGGCCGTGTGACGGAAGAGCGTTCGCTCTCGGTCAACATTCCCTCGGGCATCGAGGATGGCACCCGCATTCGCCTGCAGGGCGAAGGTGAGGCCGGCATGCGCGGTGGCCCGGCGGGCGATCTTTACATCTTCCTGTCAGTCCGGCCGCATGAGTTCTTCCAGCGCGATGGCGCCGATCTTTATTGCACCGTGCCGATTTCCATGACCACGGCGGCACTTGGCGGCACTTTCGATGTCACGACGCTCGACGGTACCAAGTCGCGCGTCACGGTTCCGGAAGGCACCCAGCCGGGCAAGCAGTTCCGTCTGAAGGGCAAGGGCATGCCCGTGCTGCGTTCGGCGCAGACGGGCGATCTCTATATCCAGATCCAGATCGAGACGCCGCAGAAGCTCAGCAAGCGTCAGCGCGAGCTGTTGCAGGAATTCGAGCAACTCTCCTCCAAGGAGAACAATCCGGAATCGACCGGCTTCTTTGCCCGGATGAAGGAATTTTTCGACGGCTGATTATCGTCGTTGCGCATCATGACAAACGCCGCCGTCTTTCGGGACAGGCGGCGTTTTTGTTAAGATCAGCCGGAAAAACCGCCTTCCTGCAGATATTGCCGTTCCTCCGGCGTCGTTTCCCGCAGCAATATTTCATTGCGGTGCGGAAAACGGCCAAAGCGCTCGACGATATCGCGATGCTCTTCAGCATGGTGCAGATAAAGCCCGCCAAGCGGCTGGTTGAGAGTGCAGGCACGCTCCTGATCCTTGAGGTCTTCCGCATGAGAAAAGGGCAGATAAAAAAAGACGCGCAAATCCTCGCCCAGCGCCTGATCGTGGCCCCGGCGGATCGCCTCGTCGGCGAATAGTCGCGCCAGCGGATCGGTCGCATACATATGCGCGGTGCCGCGAAAGCAGTTGCGCGGAAACTGATCCAGCAGAAGCATCAGCGCCAGACTGCTTTCCGGCTCCCCCAGCCAGTCATCCAGTTCGCGCCTCGCGGCGGCGAAATGGGCGTCGCTGAAACGGTCGTGGAAGTGGTTGTCGAAGGCGGCATCCTTGTCGAACCATTTTTCAGGTCCCGCCTTCCTCCAGAAATCCACGATATCGCCGGCAAGTGCGGATATGTCTTTTTTCATTGGGTCTTCCCTGTCAGTAATGCGGCGGACGGGTGATTGCAGGCGCGTCCAGCGATTGCTCCTCCAGACTCAGAAACCTCTCCGTCAAGCGGTCGAGCTTGGCGCGGGTCTGTTCCACCACCTTCCACTGCTCCGCCAGCTGATCGGACAGTTCCTCCACGGCCTTGGCCTGATGCGCGATCGTTTCCTCAAGCGCGATGATCCGTTTTTCGGTTTCCGACGTCATATCGACCTCTCTTTCCCGCCCTTCCTTGTGCCTTACGGGCTTCGAGTCAACCATACGCCGCTTTCGTGAACCGGATTCGTCATATTGATCGACTCAACGAAAAACGCCGGCGACGTTTCCATCACCGGCGTCTGAATTTTTCCTGATTTTGCTCAGTCCTCTTCGACGAAGACTTCTTCGCGCTTTTTCTTCACGCTTGGCAGGAAGACGACGATCAACACCGCAAGCGCAATAAAAAGCAGGGTGGCGCTGATCGGACGCGTGACGAAGGTCATCGGATCGCCACGCGACAGGATCATGGCGCGGCGCAGGTTCTCTTCCAGCAGCGGGCCAAGCACGAAACCCAGAAGCAGAGGTGCCGGCTCGCAGCGCAATTTCACCAGCACGTAACCGATGAAACCGAAAAAGGCGACGGCATAGAGATCGAAGACGTTGGAATTGACGCTGTAAACCCCGATGGCGCAGAAAGCCATGATAATCGGGAACAGCACGTAATAGGGCACCGTCAACAGCTTCACCCACAGCCCGATCAAGGGCAGGTTCAGGATGACGAGCATCAGATTACCGATCCACATGGACGCGATGATGCCCCAGAACAGCGCTGGCTGCTCGGTCGCGACGTTGGGGCCCGGCACGATGCCCTGAATGATCATGGCACCGATCATCAGCGCCATAACCGGGTTGGCTGGGATGCCAAGGGTGAGCAACGGAATGAAGGAGGTCTGGGCGCCAGCATTGTTGGCGGATTCCGGACCGGCCACGCCGGCAACCGCGCCGTGCCCGAATTCCTCCGGGTTCTTGGAGACGCGTTTTTCCACGGTGTAGGATGCAAAGGCAGCGAGGATTGCGCCGCCGCCCGGCAGGATGCCGAGTGCGGAACCGATGGCCGTGCCGCGCAGCACCGGGCCGATCATACGCTTGAAATCCTCCTTCGACGGCATCAGGCTGCTGACCTTGGCGATCAGCACCGACCGGGTGCGCTCATTTTCGAGGTTGCGCAGGATTTCGGCGATGCCGAAGACGCCAACAGCGACCGCAACGAAATTCAGGCCATCGGCATATTCACGGATGCCGAGGGTGAAGCGGGGCGTGCCGCTATAGATATCGGTGCCGACCAGGCCAAGCAGCAGGCCGAGCACCACCATGGCCAGCGCCTTGACGATGGAGCCATGGGCAAGTGCGATCGACGAAACGAGGCCGACGACCATCAGTGAGAAATATTCCGCCGCACCGAACTCCAGCGCAATCGCCGTCAGAGGCGGAGCGAAGATTGCCACGAGAAAGGTGGACACCGTGCCGGCAAAGAACGAACCGATGGCAGCAATGGCGAGAGCGGCGCCCGCCTTGCCCTTGCGCGCCATCTGGTAACCATCGATGGCAGTGACGGCGGAGGACGATTCGCCGGGCATATTGATCAGGATGGCCGTGGTGGAGCCGCCATATTGCGCGCCATAATAAATGCCGGCGAGCATGATCAGCGATGAGACGGGTTCGAGCTGGAAGGTGATCGGCAGCAGCATGGCGATAGTCGCCGTCGCGCCGATGCCGGGCAGCACGCCGATCAGGGTGCCGAGCAGCACGCCGATCAGGCAGAAGAACAGGTTTGCCAGCGACGAGGCGGTGACGAAACCGAGAGCAAGATTATCGAGCAAATCCATCGCAGCACCTCAAAATTTAAGCCAGGGGCCGAAGCGCTGGAACGGCAGGCCGAGACCGTAATTGAAAACAGCAACGGAAAAGACCGTGATGGCTGCGGAAAGAATGACCGCCATGAGTGGGCTCATCTTGTGGGAGGCGAAGGCCGCGATAAGGGCGCTGAAAAAAAGCGCCGGCACAAAGCCAAGGCCCCGGACAGTGAAACCGAAGAATATTGGCGCGGGCAGGATGAAAAATATGCCTCGCCAGGCGATCGCTCCGATACCTTCCCCGGCCGGGCGGGCCGACCGCAGAAATATGACGCCACCGAGCAGGATCAGGATGATTGCCAGAACGAGCGGGAAATAGCCCGGCCCCATGCGAAAGGCGGTTCCGATCTCCAGCCCATAAGACTGCAAGGCGAAAAAGACGCCAAGTCCCATGAAAATTGCCCCGCAGACTGCCTCGGCAGGGTCATTAAATAACGACTTCATGAAAGATGCCCCTCCATTGCGGCCGGTGACACACCGATCGCGCTTTAAATCGATGGCAAAAAGCCGGCGGCGTGGTGCCGCCGGCGATTGCTTTGACCATCAGTCGGCATATTGGCCGGCGGACTCGATCACCGGCTTCCAGCGAGCGATTTCGCTTTCAAGCTTGGTTTTCAGGGCGGCGGGCGTCGCATCGCTTTCCGGCGAAGGCGTGGTGCCGAGTTCGGCAAAACGAGCCGCGACATTCTTGTCCTTCAGCGCGATCTGCAGCGACTTGGAGAGTTTTTCGTTGATTTCAGCAGGCGTGCCCTTGGGCGTGTAGATGCCGTGCCAGATGCCAACCTCAAGCTTCGGCAAGCCCGCTTCGGCGACTGTGGGTACATCGGGCAGCACATCAAGCCGCTTGGCCGAGGTCACGGCATAGGCTTTCACGGTTCCACCCTGGATCTGCTTGGTGGTGTTGGTGGTCTGGTCGCACATGATGTCAACCTGGCCGCCGAGCAGGTCGGTCATGGCCGGGCCTGTGCCCTTGTAGGGAACGGTGACGAGCGGTGTCTCAATGGCGCTCATGAACAGCATGCCGCACAGATGCGAAGCGGCGCCGATACCGGCATTGGCGACGGTCACCTTGTCCTTGTTCGCCTTGGCATAATCAATCAGACCCTTGAGATCCTTGGTCTCGAGGTTCTTGCGCGACAGGATGGTCATCGGAACTTCCGTGACCAGGCCGACATATTCGAACGCGTTCAGCGTGTCATAGGCGAGCTTGCGATAGAGCGTGGCGCTCGTCGCCATGCCGATATGATGCAGGAGAACGGTGTAGCCGTCCGGATCGGCTGCCGCCACGCGGCCTGCACCCAGTGTGCCACCCGCACCGCCGACATTTTCAACGATGATCTGCTGACCGAGATCCTTGGACATGGATTCAGCGACAAGACGCGCAACCGTATCCGTCGGGCCACCGGCGGCAAAAGGCACGACCATGGTGATGTTGCGCTCTGGATAGTTCTGAGCGGATGCGGACAGCGCAAAAAGGGAAACGGCAGCGGCGGCAGCAAGGCCGGTAACTGTCTTCAGTATTTTCATCGATTCCTCCCGGATGAAAATGTTCGCCACTTCAGCCGCGCATACTCCTCTATGGCGGCCGGGGTGAGCTATTTGCGATCCGGGATCAGCGTTCAGCAATGGCGGTCTTGCAAATGAGGTGCGGTTTTATCGCTATCACTGATGGCAATGGGTGGATTTCCACCCATGAGGCCTCGTCCATGGGTGGAAATCCACCCATTACACCTCTGTCATATGCCGGTGCAGTTCGTATTTCTGCATTTTTTCGTAAAGCGTTTTGCGCGAGATACCGAGCGCCTCATAAACGGATTTCAGATTTCCGCCATGGACGGCTATCGCGCGCGCAATCAGGCTCTTTTCATAAGCGGCGACCTTCGCGGCAAGTGCTGCCCTGCCATCGTCCGGGAACGGCAACGATGGTTCGGCAACATCGCTTTCCAGACCGAGCACGAAGCGGTCCGCCGCATTGCGCAATTCGCGCACATTGCCCGGCCATTCACGGAGGGAGATCGCGGAGAGCAGTTGCTGAGGAACCTCCATGTCTTCCCGCCCGTAACGGGCAGCGGCCTCCCGCACCAGATGCAGGAAAAGCAAGGGAATGTCGGCACTACGCTGCGACAGGGAGGGGACAAGAAGCGTCGCCACATTCAGGCGGTAGAGAAGATCTGCGCGGAACCGGCCGGCCGCAACCTCCTGCTCCAGATCCACCTTGCTGGTGGCGATGAAGCGGACATCGAGTTCCACTGTCTCATTGGAGCCAAGGCGGGTAATAACCCTTTCCTGCAACACGCGCAGGAACCGGCCCTGCAATTCAAATGGCATGGAGCCGATTTCGTCCAGCAGGATGGTGCCGCCACGGGCATGCTCGAACTTGCCGTAGCGTGGGCGCAGCGCACCCGGAAAGGCGCCCGCCTCGTGGCCGAACAGCTCGCTTTCGATCAGCGTTTGCGGCAGGGCGGCGCAATTGATCGCCACGAAGGGCCGGTTGGCTCTGGCGCTGATATCGTGAAGCGCCCGTGCCACCACCTCCTTGCCCGCGCCGGTATCGCCGACGATGAGCGTATCGGCATCCGTCGCACCGATGGCGCGGATGCGGTAACGCAGATCGACCATGATCTGGGTTCGGCCGGGCAGACGCGTCTCTAGATCGTCATGCTTGCCCGCCACCGCCTTCAGGCGGCGGTTTTCCAGCACCAGCGCCCGCCGGTCATTGGCCCTTTTGATGATGCCGGCGAGATATTGCGGTGTGAAGGGCTTTTCGATGAAGTCATAGGCACCGTTGCGCATGGCGTTGACAGCCAGCTGCACATCGCCATGACCCGTCATCAGGATGACAGGTATTTCCGGGTCAAGCTCCCTTACCTTCTGCAACAGCGTCATGCCATCCATGCCGGGCATCCTGATATCGCTGACCACGACGCCATCGAAGCTATAGCCGATGAGTTCGAGCGCATGTTCCGCACTCGCCAGCATGGTGACGGCAAAACCGGAAAGCTCCAGCGCCTGCGCGGTGGAGAAGCGCAGTTCCTCCTCGTCATCGATCAACAGAACGCGCGACATGGTCATTCCGCCGCCGCCTCCATACGATAGGCGGCTGCCGGCAGTTCGATCTCGAATTCCGCCCCGCCGTCTTCATGGTTTCTGACACGCAGCTGGCCGCCAAAATCCTTGATGATGTTATAGGTGATGGAAAGGCCGAGACCAAGGCCACGCCCCACGCCTTTTGTGGTGAAGAAGGGATCGAAGATGCGCTCCGAAATTGCCGGAGGTACGCCGGGGCCACGGTCGCGGATGAAAATCGACACCGTCTGACCGTTCAGCACGGCCTTCAGAGCGATGCGGCGGTCTTCGCGCCCTTCCACCGCATCGGCGGCATTGGAGATGATGTTGACCAGCACCTGCTGAAGCCGCACCGGCCCGGCTTTCACCGCAAGCGGCACCGAACCGAGATCGACATCCAGAACCGCATCGGCGGCTTTCAGCCGCGCGCCGACGATTTCGAGCGTGTCACGAAGCACGGTATCCAGACTGACCGCAGCCATTTTTTCGTTGGGCTTGCGGGCGAAATTCCTGAGGTGCTTGCTGATGGACGCCATGCGGTCGATGAGGCCTGAAATACGCCTGAGGTTCTCCGTCACCTCTTCCAGCCGCCCCCGCTCCACCAGAAGCGAGGCGTTTTCGGCATAATTCTTGGCGGCGGCAAGCGGCTGATTGAACTCATGCGACAGGGCCGCCGACATCTGCCCGAGTGCCGCAAGCTTGCCCGCCTGCACCAGATCGTTCTGCATCCTGCGCAGCTGTTTTTCCGTCTGGCGACGTTCGGCGATTTCGTGTTCGATCTCCTGGTTCACGCGCGCCAGATCGGCAGTGCGTTCCTCCACCCGGCGTTCCAGTTCCGCCTGCGCTTCCGCCTGGTGGGTCAGACGTTCACGCAGACGCCGGCGTCTTTGCAGCATGGCCGCGATAACGGCAGCGGCAAGACACAGGCAGAGAATGATGGCGATCATTGCCGTCTTGACCTGCGTTCTGAGTGAGCCCGTATCCATCAGCACGCTGACGGTCCAGCCCGCATCCGGCATCGGCTGCGACAGGACGAGATATTCCCTCTCACCGTCATCCTGGGTGATCGTCATCAATTGATGGGAGCCGAAACTGCCATTTTTCAGCGGCAGTTCCTTCAGGGTGGCGTTCGCGTAACGGCGGGATGCCTCCGTGCGTGCAAGCCTTTCGGGTGTCAGCGGCATCAGGCCGGAATAAAGCCATTGCGGCGTTCCCGTCATGAAGATGATGCCTTCCGGATCCGATACGAGGATGCGGTTCTCGCCATCGCCGAAGGATGCCTCTATGCCTTCAATATCGACCTTGAAGACGATGACGCCCTTGATCTCCTCGTTGAAGAGGATGGGGGCGGAGAAATAATAGCCACGTTTGTGAGAGGTGGTGCCAAGCGCGAAGAAACGCGACTTGAAGCCCCTGGCGGCATCCTGGAAATAGGGCCGGTAGCTGAAATTCTCGCCGACGAAGCTCGTGGGTCCATCGTAATTGCTGGCGGCGATCGTCTCTCCATCCAGCGTAATGATGTAGATATCGGAGGATTCCAAGAGGGTGTTGATGGATTTGAGATAGACATTGGCGCGCTGACGCAGCGCCTCATCCTTCGGATGCGCGACCAGTTCTTCAATGTCGTCGTGATCGGCGATCAGAGCCGGCAGCGGTTCGTAACGGCTCAAAAGCCCACCGAGGGCAGAGACGGCCAGCCTGAGGGTGGTGCGGCCCTGATCGGATACTTCGCCGAAATAGCTTTCCGCGATGATGCCGCCACCCTTCGTCACGGCGCCGTAGCCGAGACCGAGGCTGAGAAGCATCAACAAAATCCAGCGATATTTCACCGAAACTCCCCCTAACGCGCACCAAACTGCTCTCCCGAGCAGAGTGTAGGAGGAGTGGCCGAATTTTCCAAGTGAGTGGAAAAGACAGCCAAACGGTCCTGAAAACAAAAAACCGGCCACGAGGGCCGGTTTTTTGTAATTACGATGTCGGAAAAGCTTATGCGCTTTCCTTCGGCGTCAGAACCTGGCGGCCGCGATACATACCGGTCTTCAGATCGATATGGTGCGGACGGCGCAGTTCGCCGGAGTTCTTGTCTTCAACATAGGTTGCAGACTTGAGACCGTCAGCCGAGCGGCGCATACCGCGCTTGGACGGGCTTGTTTTTCTTTTTGGTACAGCCATTTTTGTTACTCCACTTTAGCGGCGAAACAACGGAACCGGCCAGAACCAAAGGCCGAATGTCGGGTGTCTCGATATCGGAAATTTGGCGCGCTTATACATGCCCTAACGGGCTTTGACCAGCCCTGACGCGCATTTTTTCCGATTCAGCGGAACAGGGACGACGAGCAGGCTGGAGGTGCACGCAAATCAGGCCTCACTTCTATCAAAAACGATGAGTTCCTTGAAGTGGTTCATGTCCATGAATTCACAGAAAGCAGGCGGCCGCATCTCGATGACAGGGGCTGCAGCGCGCAGTTTTTCCAGCTCTTCGTCCAGCATTGCCTGCCACCGGGGCAGGCTTTCCGGCGCAAACCAGCGCGTGATGTAAGACAGCGTGATATGAAACTCATAGCTTTCGTGATCAGAATGGCGGTAACCGAAGGCTTCGGCAAATGCATCGCGCCACAGAGCGACGATCCGGTCGTCTTCAGCGGTCGCCCCCTTCATCACCAGTCCTGTCGGTTTAAGACCCGTCACCTGCATGTTGAAGCCCGGCAGAACCGGAAAGGCCGAAAGACGGTCACGATAATATTCGGTCATCGTGTCGATCGGCGTATCGAGCGGCATCTCCTCGGGCCAATAGGGAGCCATGCGCCGGAACTCGATGATGCCCTGAAACACCGTCATATGCAGGCTGGAAACCGGCGTGAAGGCAAGCAGCGATGCCTCGGGCATGTCCAGAAAACGCTGGCGTGTCGTGATGATCGCGCTCTCGGTTTGCGAGCCTTCAACGAGGTGGCAGACGACCGTGTTACCCGGCTCGGGCAGGAATTCGCGCTCGGCGTTAAAGCGGCTGCCGAGATGGCGCGGCGGCTGATCGTGGTTGGCAGCGGAAATATACTCGAGATCTTTCGAGACGAGCGGGGCGTGCATGGGGAAACTCCTTTTGAGACGTTTCCCCTAGTCCCGATACGCAACAGATCAATGACATCGACCGGTGGATTTCGCAGGTCCTGCGACCTTTCAGTGCGCCTCATCCCAGTTGTTGGCCGCGCGGGCATCCACCTGCAACGGCACCTTCATGGATATCGCCGGCATCGCCGCATTTTCCATTACGGAGACGACGACAGGCAGGGTCTTTTCGATTTCCGCTTCCTCAACTTCGAAGATGAGTTCGTCATGCACCTGCAGCAGCATCCGGGCGGAAAGTTTTTCCGCCTCAAGCGCCGGCTCGATACGGACCATCGCACGGCGGATGATATCGGCCGCGGAACCCTGGATCGGCGCGTTGATGGCCGCACGCTCGTTGAAGGCTTTTACGGAAGGGTTGGAGGAGCGGATCTCCGGATAATGGGCGCGGCGGCCGAAAATCGTTTCGACATAGCCGTTTTCGCGGGCGAAAGCCTTGGTCGCTTCCATGTAGTCGCGAATGCCGGGGAACCGCTCGAAATATTTCTTGATATATTCGCCCGCTTCAGAGCGGGCGATGCTGAGCTGATTGGCCAGCCCGAAAGCGGAAATACCGTAGATGATGCCGAAGTTGATGGCCTTGGCGCGGCGGCGCACTTCCGACGGCATACCTTCCACCGGCACACCGAACATTTCCGATGCGGTCATCGCATGAATGTCGATGCCGTTTTCAAACGCGTTGCGAAGCTGCGGAATATCCGCAACGTGGGCAAGCACGCGCAATTCGATCTGACTGTAATCGGCCGACAGCAGCTTGTGACCGGGCGTGGAGATGAAGGCCGTGCGGATCTTGCGGCCTTCGGCGGTGCGCACCGGGATGTTCTGGAGGTTGGGCTCCGAAGACGACAGACGCCCCGTCGTGGTGGAGGCAAGCGCGTAAGACGTATGCACCCGCTTCGTCTCTGGATGAATATAGCCGGGCAGCGCATCCGTATAGGTCGATTTCAGCTTGGTCAGCTGACGCCAGTCGACGATCTTGCGCGGCAGTTCGGCACCTTCCGCGGCCAGATCTTCCAGCACCTGCGCCGATGTCGACCACTGGCCGGTCTTGGTTTTCGAGCCGCCCGGCAGGCCCATCCGGCCGAACAGGATATCACCAAGCTGCTTGGGCGATCCGATATTGAAACGCTCGCCCGCCAGCTGATAAACTTCCTCTTCGAAGGCAGCCGCCTTCTGGGCCAGTTCGCCGGAGAGACGCGACAGGATTTGCCGGTCCACGGTGATGCCACGCTCCTCCATATGCGCCAGAACCGGCACGAGAGGGCGCTCCAGCCGCTCATAGACCTTGGTCAGGCGCTCGGCGGCAAGCCGGGGCTTCAGCGCCATCCAGAGGCGCAATGTGACATCCGCATCTTCCGCCGCGTAGGCCGTCGCCTTGTCGATATCGACGAAATCGAAGGTGACGCTCGACCTGCCCGACCCCGTCACGTCCTTGTAGGCGATCGGCTTGTGACCGAGCCAGCGTTCGGACAGCGAATCCATGCCATGTGTGCCCTTGCCGGCCTCCAGAACATAGGAAATCAGCATTGTGTCGTCGAAACTCTGCATGACGACGCCATGGCGTTTCATCAGCAGGTAATCATATTTGAGGTTCTGAGCGATTTTCAGAACGGCCGGGTCCTCAAGCAGGCTCTTCAGACGCTCCATCGCCTCCTTAAAGGGCACCTGCCCTTCGGCGAGCTTGATGCCATCGCTGAAAAGATCGCCGCCGGAGCCGGTCTTGTGTGTCAAGGGAACATAGGCAGCACGGATATCCGCGCCCGAGGCATCCTTGCCATTATCGGCAATCGCCAGCGAAAATCCGACGAGTTCGGCCTGCATGGGGTCGAGCGAGGTCGTTTCCGTATCGAAGGCGACGACACCGGTTTCGCGGGCCGCCGCAACCCAGCGGTCCAGCGCCGCCAGATCCCTGATCGTCGTGTAGGCGGTCGTGTCGATCCTGGCGGCAGCGAACACCGTTTGCCGTGCCGTGGCGAGATCGGCGGGCGCACTGCCCTCCCCGGTCGCCTTTCTTGCTGTCGCTACCGAGGAAGCCGGCGCATTTTTCGCATCAGCGACCGCTTCACCGGCAGAGACGGCAGGGGCAGGCGCATCGAGATCGGGACCATGCGCATCGGCACCCCATTGCACCGGCACATTGGCGGGGTCGATGGCCGAGGCATCGGTTTCGGTCGCTTCGGCAACCCGGCGCGTCAGCGTCGTGAACTCCATCGCCTTCAGGAAGGCAATGAGTTTCGGGCCGTTCTGCGGTTCGAGCACCAAGGCCTCAAGAGACTGTTCCAGCGGCACATCGGTCCTGAGCGCCACAAGCTGTCTGGAAAGGCGGGCAAGCTCGGCATTGGCGATGATATTTTCCCGACGTTTCTGCTGCTTGATTTCATCCGCACGCGCCAGAAGAGTATCGAGATCGCCGTATTCTTCCAGCAATTGCGCCGCCGTCTTCGGGCCGATGCCGGGAATGCCGGGGACATTATCGGTGGAATCGCCGGTCATCGCCTGAAGGTCGATCATCTTTTCGGGACCTACGCCCCATTTTTCGATGACATCGGGAATGCCGATCTGCTTGTCCTTCATGGCGTCGTACATGTGCACATTGGCCGTGACGAGCTGCATCAGATCCTTGTCGGACGAGATGATGGTGACATCGGCGCCGATCGCCTCGGCCTGGCGGGCATAGGTGGCGATGATGTCGTCCGCCTCGAAGCCTTCCGTCTCGATGCAGGGAAGGTTGAAGGCGCGCGTCGCTTCGCGGATCAGGCCGAATTGCGGAACAAGGTCTTCCGGTGGCGCGCTGCGGTTGGCCTTGTAGAGATCATAAAGCTCATTGCGGAATGTCTTCGACGAATAATCGAATATGACCGCGAAATGTGTGGGGGTGACACCGACATCGGTATTGCGCGCATCCTTCAGGAGCTTCCACAACATGTTGCAGAAGCCGGAAACGGCGTTGACCGGCAGCCCGTCCGACTTGCGGTTCAGCGGCGGAATGGCATGGAACGCCCGGAAAATAAAACCGGAACCGTCAACGAGGAAGAGATGATCGCCTTTTTTCATGGCGATATGGATAACGCGGGGCTGTTTTGACGTCCATAGAAACTTCGCATAACGCACCGCAAAGCGTATGAAGCGAAGCGCCTGGAAAAGCCCGTGAAATTCACCCGAACGTTACCGATTTGTAATGGATTTTCCCTTGAAAAGCCGCATTTGCAGACACATTTCTTAGGGGACGGCGCCTGATCACGCCGTAGTCTGATTGTAGGCTCGTCCCCCGCCGCATCAGACCGGACAAAGGCCTTTCCCCCTCTCCGGGCCTTTGTCCTCCAATATGACCGCCATGGCCGACCCCTCCCGGCCATGGCGGTTTTATTTTGTGCCGTGTTTCGGACTGGCCTAAACATATCATGCGATATATACCGCACTATCGAAATCGCGCGGAATGCGCTGGCTACAAAGTTTACGGACAGATGAATGGGTTTTTCCCGGGACGAATCGGCGATCTATCTCGCTGCGAGAATGGCAAGGGAATTCACCATGGCGCTCCAGAAGCGAGCTGCCGCATTGGGTTTCTCTCCCGGGCAATTCCCGATTCTCATCGAGCTTTGGCATGAGGAAGGCCTGACGCAGCGGCAATTGCTGGATAGAATCGACATCGAACAGGCAACACTCGCCAATACGCTTGCGCGCATGGAGCGTGACGGGCTGATCCTGCGCAAATCCCATCCAAGCGACCGCCGTGCCCAGATCATCGAATTGACGCAGCGCGGCCGGGATCTGGAGGCGAACGCCATCGCTGCCTCCGAGGCGACAGAGGACGCACTGCTCAAGGATTTCAGGCGTTTTGAAAAACAGCTTCTGCTGGAATATATGCGCCGGGCGATCGACAGCGCCAAGAAAGCGAAATAGCGCCCCAAATTCGCCTCCCTGCTGCCGAGCCTTCCGTCGCCGAGATAGCCGGGTTCCGGGCGGAAAACCGCTTCGCAGTTTTCTCGAACTGCTCTATCGTTCCGGCGGCTGCGCGTTTGCCGATTCACGGCACGCCTGCCCCTTGTTTCCCGCGATGCGCGATGCCCGGATGTTTCGTCTTATCGCCGGGTCACGACAGACATGACAGGATCAGCGATGACAGACGTTTCCCCCATTCTTTCCACGGCCGACGACAACCTTACCTCCAGCCTCGAGCGGCTGTTCGAACTCGTACGCATTCCGTCGATTTCCACGGACCCTGCTTACAAGGCGGAATGCCGCAAGGCGGCGGAATGGCTGGTGAGAAGCCTTTCCTCATTGGGTTTTGAAGCCTCCGTTCGCGATACGGCCGGCCATCCGATGGTGGTGGCGCATCACGACGCAGCCACGAAAGACGCACCACATGTGCTTTTCTACGGCCATTACGATGTGCAGCCGGTCGATCCGCTCAATCTCTGGGAAAATGATCCGTTCGAGCCTGCCGTGAAGGATATCGGCGCTGGCCTGCAGGTGATCACCGGGCGCGGGACGGCTGACGACAAGGGCCAGCTCATGACATTTGTGGAAGCCTGCCGCGCCTATAAGGCGGTCAATGGCGGCCTGCCGGTGCGCGTCACCATTCTTTTCGAAGGCGAGGAAGAATCCGGCTCACCGTCCCTGAAGCCATTTCTTGAAGCCAATGCCGATGAGTTGAAGGCCGACTACGCGCTGGTATGCGATACCGGCATGTGGGACCGCGATACGCCCGCCATTGCCGCTGCCCTTCGTGGCCTGGTCGGCGAGGAGATCGTCATCACCGCAGCCGACCGCGATCTGCATTCCGGCCTTTTCGGTGGCGCTGCCGCAAATCCCATCCACATCCTGACCGATATTCTCGCCGGCCTGCATGACGAGACCGGCCGGGTGACACTTGCCGGCTTCTACGATGGCGTGGAGGAAACCCCTGCCAATATCAAGGCCTCCTGGGAAACGCTGGGCCGCAGTGCAGAGGCCTTCCTCGGTGAGGTCGGCCTTTCAGTACCTTCCGGCGAAAAGGGTCGCTCCGTGCTGGAGCAGACCTGGGCGCGTCCGACGGCGGAGGTAAACGGCATTATCGGCGGCTATACCGGCGACGGCTTCAAGACCGTGATCGCCGCCAAGGCCTCCGCCAAGGTTTCCTTCCGCCTTGTTGGAGAACAGAACCCGGCAGCCATCCGTGAGAGCTTCCGGGCCTATGTACGCTCGAAAATCCCGGCGGATTGCTCGGTAGAGTTTCATGAGCACGGCGCATCGCCGGCCATCCAGCTTTCCTATGATTCACCCGTCCTGACGAAGGCCAAGAATGCGCTTTCGGAAGAGTGGCCCAAACCCGCCGTCGTGATCGGCATGGGGGGCTCGATCCCGATCGTCGGCGATTTCCAGAAGATGCTGGGCATGGATTCGCTGCTCGTCGGTTTTGGCCTCACCGATGACCGCATTCATTCGCCGAATGAAAAATACGACCTGCAGTCTTTCCACAAGGGCATCCGCTCTTGGGTGCGCATTCTCGACGCGCTCGCAGCGAAGTAATCAAATAGAGAGGGGGCGCCGGCTATCCGACGCCTCCTCATTTTGTTTTTGGACGCCAAAAACAAAAAGGCCGGGCAAGCCCGACCTTTCCATCCGTTTTTTCGTCAGTGCCAGTACATCCGTGGTCAAAGCGTTCAAACGGTCTGATGTTCCTGAGCGCGTCGATCGTGTCGACGCTGCTTTCACCATCAGGATCAGCTGTTTCGGTTAATCTTTGGTTAACGCGACAACAGCGGCACTTTTAGACATGCCAGCCTGACGGTTCCTGTCCGGAACACCGTTGAACCCTATATTGGTATGCGACCTGCCTTTTTCAAGACCGGTCGGTTGCAGGTGGTCTCCGCAAAAGAAAAAGGCCGGAAAAATCCGGCCTTTCATTTGATGTCAATGGCCCCTCAGGGCCAGAGCGCTTAATCAGGCAGCAACGAGGTTGCCTGCGGACATCTTGCCCGAGCGACGATCCTGCATCAGCTCGTAGGAGAGCTTCTGACCGTCGTTGAGGGCGGTCAGACCAGCGCGCTCAACTGCGGAGATGTGAACGAAGACGTCCTGCGAACCGTCGTCAGGCTGAATGAAGCCGTAGCCCTTGGTTGCGTTGAACCACTTTACTGTACCAGTCGCCATAACGATTTCCTTCCGTTGGCAAATTGTATTTGCACTGCACGCAGTGCGGTCTTAGGTCGAATTTGAAGGAAAGATCGTCGTGCGCACCTCAAAAAGGTGCCGAAGCTCTGGTCGTCAAACAAATATCGATGGGCGAACACCTAGGTTGGCAGGGGCGAAAAGTCAAGTTTCTTTGAAAACCGGGGCGAGCTTTGTGAACCAACGGAAAATGAAAGGCGCGGGAAACAAGCCCTTAAACAGCAAAAACCCGGCGCGGGAGGAGGTGCGCCGGGTTCTTGAAACTGACTGACAATTGGGAGGAGGAGTATTGTCAGTCCAATCGGGCGACGCTGGGAGGAGGAGTGCGTCGCTTCGATGATTTGAATTTACAGGATACCCGCTCAAAAAACAGACGATTCATTGCAGCGCAGCATTGCGCAAAATGCATAGCTATCTGACGGCATCTTGAAGCCTCTCCACTTACCGCCTAATAAATACGCATGACCATCGAATCCGTCAGAGCCTTTTTCACCGAGAAGTCACCTGAAGTGGCCGTAATCGAAACCGAAGCGAGTTCGGCGACGGTTGCGCTGGCTGCCGAAGCACACGGCGTCGATCCAGACCAGATCGCCAAAACGATCTGCCTGAAGGCGGGTGACACCATTCTTCTCGTCGTCGCCGCCGGCACGAAACGGCTGGACAACCGCAAATTCCGCGATCATTTCGGTGCCAAACCGCGCATGCTCGGACCTGAAGAGGTGGTTGCGGTAACCAGCCATCCCGTTGGTGGCGTCTGCCCTTTCGGGCTGCCCTCGCCGCTTCCGGTGTTTTGCGACATCTCTCTCAAAAACTACACCGAGGTGGTTCCGGCAGCCGGCGCCACCAATGCGGCGGTGCGGATTTCACCCGACATGATGGCGCGACTGACGCGGGCGGAATGGGTCGACGTCTGCCAATGACGCCGATTTGATCCTTTCAGGACTTAACCCCGCCTTAAATTGCCGCATTTAAACTCTTCATCGTGGATTAAGGATCGCGCAGGCATAGAAGCCTCAAATCCATGGTGGGATGCGCGCGGTTTCGCGAATAAGGAGCGACTTCGGCTGAATGGCAGGCAAGGGCAAATCACGCGAACGGGTAGAACCTTCCTTCGGGGATTTCCACGAGTCCGGCGATGACCTGCGCCTCGATGCCAGCGAGCGTATCAGCGGAACAGCGAAACAGCCTGCCAAGAAATCAAAGCCGGCCAGCGGTCGCGCCAAATCGCAAAAAAGGGAAAAGCGCAGCCGCAGCTCCGGCCGTGGCACGACGGGCATGATCCGTTCCCTGATTTACTGGTGCATCGTGCTTGGCATCTGGGGTGGGATCGGCATTGCCGGTCTGGTCTTTTATTATGGCGCGCGCATGCCGAGCGCCAGCAGCTGGTCCATTCCCGAACGCCCGCCAAATGTGAAGATCGTGTCAGTGAACGGCAGCGTGCTTGCCAATCGCGGCACCACGGGTGGCGAGGCCCTCGCGCTCGAAGACATGTCGCCGTACATTCCGCAAGCGGTGATGGCGATCGAGGACCGGCGGTTTTATTCGCATTTCGGGGTTGATCCCCTTGGTCTTGGGCGCGCCATCGTCACCAATGTGCTGACGGGGCGGACCGTGCAGGGCGGCTCGACGCTGACGCAGCAGCTGGCGAAAAACCTCTTCCTTTCGCCGGACCGGACGCTTGAGCGCAAGGTTCAGGAAGTGCTGTTGTCCTTCTGGCTGGAGCATAAATACACCAAGGACCAGATCCTCGCGATGTATCTCAATCGCGTCTATTTCGGGTCCAACGCCTATGGCGTTGAAGCCGCCTCCCGGCGCTACTTCAACAAATCCGCACGCGACGTTAATCTTGGTGAAGCCGCAACACTTGCCGGGCTTCTCAAAGCGCCCTCGCGCCTTTCACCGGCGCGCGACCCGCAGGCGGCTGAACAGCGGGCGCAGGTCGTGCTGCAATCCATGCGCGATGTCGGCTTCATCACCGATGACGAGATCAAGACCGCCATGTCGCAGCCGCCGACCAAGGCCAAACGTTTCTGGTCCGGCGCCGAGCATTATGCCGCCGATATGGTGCTGGAGGAAGTTCGCGGCCTGATTGGCGACGTCAAGCAGGACATCGTCGTCGACACGACCATCGACCCCAATCTTGAACGCGATGCGGAAAAAGCGCTGAGCCATGTTCTGCAGGGAGACGGCAAGAAGCAGGGCGCCTCGCAGGCGGCTCTCGTTTCCATCGATGGTACGGGCGCGATCCGGGCCGTGGTGGGCGGGGCGGATTATGCCGAAAGCCAGTTCAACCGCGCCGCCAAGGCGAAACGGCAACCCGGCTCGGCATTCAAGCCTTTCGTTTACGTCGCCGCGCTCGAATCGGGGCTTACGCCTTACACCATTCGTAATGACGGCCCGGTCCGCATCGGAAACTGGACACCGGAAAACTACGAGAAGAAATATCGTGGCGAAGTCACGCTTGCCACGGCGCTCGCCAATTCGCTGAACACCATTGCCGCGCAGCTGGTGATGGAAGTGGGTCCGGATCGTGTGACCCAGGTGGCGCATCGCATGGGTATCGAATCCGAGCTGCAGAACAATGCTTCCATCGCGCTCGGCACTTCGGAAGTATCGCTGATGGAGCTGACCGCCTCCTACGCCCCCTTTATGAACGGCGGCTACAAGGCGACACCCCATATCGTCAAGCGCATCACCGATGCAGACGGCAAGGTGCTCTATGAAAACAAATACGACAATCCGCCGCGCGTGCTGAGTGAAGAAATTGCCGCGACCATGAATGGCATGTTGTCGCGCGTCATCACCGAAGGCACCGGAAAGGCCGCGCGCCTGCAAGGCTGGCAGGCGGCCGGAAAATCCGGCACGACACAGTCTTTCCGCGACGCACTTTTTGTCGGTTACACAAGCAACCTGACCACGGGCGTCTGGTTCGGCAATGACGATGGCACGTCGATGAAAAAGGTCACCGGCGGCGGGCTGCCGGCAAAGGCCTGGAAGGATTTCATGACCGCCGCCCATTCCGGGCTCTCGCCGTCGCCCCTCTTCGGGCTTGGCGCTGGCAATGTACCATCCCTTGAGGAAATGCAGCAGCCGGCACCTGAAAATGCACCCTCCTCCATCGGCGACATCATTTCCAATGCGCTTGGCGGAGGCTCCACAAATAGCCGCGCCTATCCCGAGGCACCCGTTTCGCCAAACGCCGGTCAGCCGGGTGCGCCCATGCCGCCGACAAACATTCCCTCACGCGACATGGAACCCGGCTACTCAGCCGGAAACGGACCCGTGCCGCCAGCCGATATCGGCGGTCAGGCGCCCGCCACATCCGGGCCGAAGCAGACGACCCTGCTTGATATATTGATGGGGAACTGACCACTTTTCAGGTCACCGGCAGACCGATTTCCCGGGACGGCGAGCGGTATTGGCGATCTCACTGCCGGCTGGCCATTCACCCTTTCCAAAGGCTTGATGACGCCCGATCCGCAGCCACGGGCGGCGATGGCGCTCGGCTCGCAACATATGCGTGCAGACGCATTAACCGTAGATTGCCATTTGCGCAAAGACGGTTACATTTCGGATGACTTTTTACGGTAAATGAATTATTAATCGTTCATATAAATTAATTTTCTTGTTTCAGAATAACTTTTCAGGGCTCTATATTATGCTGGGTACTAAAGGCTCATCGCATGCCGTTTTTTACGGCGCTCCCTATTCCACGGCAGCCACTTTTGAAGCTTCGGAAACGCAACCTTCCGTTTTGGAAAGTAATATCTCGGCGTTCCAGCGCGGACAGTTCGCACTCAAAAGAACAATCGACATTGCAGGGGCGTCCATCGCCCTTGTTGCACTCGCCCCGGTCCTGCTGACCGTTGCGGTTCTGGTCAAATTCGACAGCAAGGGGCCGGTCCTGTTCTCGCAGGTTCGCTGGGGCATGAACGGCCGCAAAATCCGCGTCTATAAATTTCGCTCGATGAGAACCGAACTGGGCGACGCCACCGGCGTGGCACAAACGGTGAAGAACGATCCACGGATAACACGTATCGGCGCCGTTCTCCGCCGTACAAATATTGATGAGCTGCCGCAGCTTATCAACGTGCTGAAAGGCGACATGTCTTTGGTCGGCCCACGCTGCCATGCCATCGGCATGCTGGCGGCTGGCCGTCTTTATGAGGACCTTGTTCCCCACTACCATATGCGGCACCGGGTGCGGCCAGGCATTACCGGTCTTGCCCAGATGCGGGGATTACGTGGCCCGACCGACCGCAGCGACAAGGCGCGCGCCCGGATCGTTTCCGATCTTTATTACGTCGAGAATTTTTCGGTCTGGCTGGATATCAAGATCATGGTCGGGACCGTCATTTCCGAATTGCGTGGCGGCAAAGGTTTCTGACCTTTCAAACGCCGGATGCACGCCAGAAGCAAAAAAGCCCGGCATCGCTGCCGGGCTTTTTCATGAAACATGAATTCGTCAGTTCGTCGGCGCGGGAGCGGCAGCCGGATCCGGCAGTGGCGCCGGGTTTGCCGACAGCGTCCGCAGATAAGCGATGAGATCGGCGCGTTCCGTTTCCTTCTTCACACCCGCAAAGCCCATGGCCGTGCCGGGAACGTGTTTCTTGGGAGCTTCGAGGAAGAAGCTGAGATGATCGTAATCCCAATGCACGGAACCGCCCTTGGAGAAGTCCTTCATCCCTGCGGAGTAGCTGAAACCTTCATGGCTGGCGATCGGCCGGTTGACGATATCGAAGAGATTGGGGCCGACCTTGTTTGCACCACCACTCTCTCCGGTATGACAGCTCGTACACTTCTTGAAGACCGTCTCGCCCTTGGCGGCATCGGCGTTCGCAAGCAATTGTGCGATCGGCGTCGCCGCGGCAGCGGTTTCTCCGCCACCTGCTTCGCCGCCACCCTCTGCCGCAGCAATGGCGTAACCTTCCTTTTCGGGCGCGGGCGCATGGAAAATGCCCTCAGACGCAATTGACACCGACATCAGGACGAAAACCGTGCCCAAAAGCGCCCCAACGCCCATATTTACATAAGAATTCATCTAAACGCGCTCCCTCGCATCCGCTCTATATATAACGGGCATCTTGAAATTGCTCGAAAGCTATGGCTTTTGCACAGCCTGCGCAACTTGAATAATGCTCCCCACACCGTGACGTTTTGACACTTTTCGGGCGGGATTTGAAGGGTGTCGGATGAAGAATCGGGATTTCGAGAAAGCTGTCGTCCTCATACCGGCGCGGATGGCATCCACACGCCTGCCCGGCAAGCCGCTCGCGGACATTGGCGGCAAGCCGATGATCGTGCAGGTTGCGCTGAGGGCACGTGAAGCAGGGGCCGAGCGAATCGTCGTCGCGGTGGATGACGAACAGGTTTTTTCGGCCGTGAAAAATGCCGGTTTCGATGTGATGATGACGCGCGACGACCACCAGTCCGGTTCTGACCGCATTTTCGAGGCTTTGCAGAAGGCCGACCCTTATGGCAAGGCCGAATATGTCATCAATGTTCAGGGCGACCTTCCGACGATTGAGGCGGAAACAATCCGCGCTTCGCTGCGCCCGCTGGAAAATCCTGCCGTCGACATTGCGACGCTGACGGTCGAAATCACCGACGAGGAAGAAAAAACCAATCCGAACGTCGTGAAAGTCGTCGGCAGCCCGCTTTCCGAGACGCGATTGCGCGCGCTTTATTTTACCCGTGCGACCGCGCCTTACGGTGACGGGCCGCTTTATCACCATATCGGGCTTTACACCTATCGCCGCGCGGCACTCGAGACATTCGTGAGCCTTCCGCCATCGCCGCTGGAGAAACGCGAGCGGCTGGAACAGCTGCGCGCACTGGAAGCCGGCATGCGCATCGATGCTGAAATCGTCCGCTCCGTGCCGCTTGGCGTCGATACGCCGCACGATCTGGAAAAAGCCCGTACCATTCTTGCAAGCAGACCCCTCTAACGGACAGTCCCATGACCTTGAGCACAAAACGCATTGCCTTTCAGGGCGAATTCGGCGCGAATTCCGACATGGCCTGCCGCGACATGTTCCCGGACATGGAGCCTTTGCCGTGCCCGACCTTCGAGGACGCCTTCAACGCCATTGAAAACGGCGAAGCCGATCTTGGCATGATCCCGATCGAGAACACGCTGGCCGGCCGCGTTGCGGATATTCATCACCTGCTGCCGGAATCGCGCCTTCACATCATCGGTGAATATTTCATGCCGATCCGCTTCCAGTTGATGGTGATGCCGGGCGTGAAAAAAGACGAGATCCGCACCGTCCACAGCCACATCCACGCGCTTGGCCAGTGCCGCAAGATCATCCGCTCCAACGGCTGGAAGCCGGTTATTGCCGGCGATACAGCGGGCGCTGCCAAGCAGGTTTCCGAAAAGGGCGACCGCAGCATGGCAGCCTTGGCGCCCCGTCTTGCCGCCGATCTTTACGGCCTCGATATTCTGGCTGAAAATGTCGAGGATTCGGAAAACAACGTCACCCGTTTCGTCGTGCTTTCCCGCGATGAGAATTGGGCCAAGCGTCAATCCCCTGACGAAATCATCGTCACGACTTTCGTCTTCAATGTCCGCAATATTCCGGCTGCGCTCTACAAGGCCATGGGTGGCTTTGCGACAAACGGCATCAACATGACGAAGCTGGAAAGCTACCAACTCGGCGGCAAATTCGTGGCGACGCAGTTTTATGCCGATATTGAAGGCCATCCCGATGACGAGCCGGTGCGTCATGCGCTGGACGAGTTGCGCTTCTTCTCCGAAAAAGTCCGCATTCTCGGCGTCTACAAGGGCCATGCGATGCGCGGCAAGCTCAACCAGGGTTGAGCCTGCCGAACGCGATTATTTCGTCCATTCCACCCAGTCGCGCATCAGACGGTGCGCGATGGCGCCGCCCGGAGGCGCGGAAAAGCCCTCGCCCGTCGCCGTCTCCAGCATCTTGGCGACTTCCGCCCGTGTGAACCAGCGGCAATCCTCCAGTTCGATCTCATCGCGGGCAATATCGAAAGACAGTGCCTCGGCATAACAGCCGATCATCAGCGTATGCGGCATCGGCCAAGGCTGCGACGCGTGATAACGCACGCGGCCGATTTCGACACCGGATTCTTCATGCGTTTCGCGACGGACGGCCTGCTCGATGGTTTCGCCCGGCTCCACAAAACCGGCAAGGCACGAATACATGCCCGGCGCAAAATGCGCACCGCGGCCAAGCAGGCAAAGATCACGCTCTATATCGATCGTCATCATGATGACGACGGGATCGGTGCGGGGAAAAATCGTGTGGTTGCAGGCGGCACAGATACGCTTGTAGCCACCGATGCGCAGTTCCATGGTGCCGCCGCACTTTCCACAAAACCGATTGTCGGCGTTCCAGTGGGTAAGGCTGACGGCTTGGGCAACCTCGCTCAGCAATTCCTCATCGAGAAGATGGTCGCGATAAAGCGTGCGGGCGTCGGCGAGCTTGTAGTGGCTCGCGAGCTGATCCTCGGCAACGGCAACCGGCACCGCAATTCTCGGCTCGCCGGTTTCGCGATATCCGAGCAGGACAGCGTTGTCGAAATCCGGCTGCAGTTCAGCCAGCTCATAGGCGGAAAACAGGGGGTCGATGACCTGTTCGTCATGCTTCAGGACAAGCCGGTTGCCCGAGAAAGCGAAAATATGGGTGCCATCGACCTTCAGCGCATCGGCAACGCACTCTTCCGACCGTTTTTCGGCAAAACGGTCGAGGGCGTTCTTGGAAAAGGCTGTCAGCAGGCTTGCTTCGGGATGGGGGGCAGTGGTTTCAAAAATTTTCATGGAAATCATCAGAGCGCGCCGGAGATTTTTTTCATCAAACTTTCCTTTTCGCCCACGGCATAGGGCACAGGCGTTCCGTGGCCCCAGATGGGACCCGGCCAGCAGGTGTCGCCTTCATTGCGAGCGATTATATGGACATGAAGCTGCCGGACGATATTGCCCAAAGCACCGACATTAATCTTGGTGGCTCCGGTGATTTCTTTCAAGGCAGACGCGACGAGATTGGTCTCGAATGTCAGCACGGCCTGATCAAGCGGGGTGAGATCGAATAGTTCACTGACGCCGTCTCGCTGCGGCACCAGCACCAGCCAGGGCCAGCGGTTGTCGTTTTGCAAACGCAGTTCGCATAGTCCCAAACGCGTCACAAGCACGCTGTCGCGCGCCAGTCTGTCGTCCAGCCGGAATGTCTCCAAGGTGTCCTCCATGTTTGTTTTCATTGTGATAGCAGTTTTTTGAAGGCTTGGCTTGCATTTGCTTTCGATATTGCCGATATGTGGCCCCGGGAGGTTGGTGGTGGACGAGCCACTCGCCAACCGGGTCAGGTCCGGAAGGAAGCAGCCCTAACGAGCCCGGCACGGGTCGCCGTGCCAGCCTCCCACCCTTTTTAAAAGACGTGCTCAGCTTTCGCCGGGCCAGTTCAGCGCCCCAAGACAACTGGCAAAACAAACTGGCGAGGCAATGAGCGACACCGTACCCACCACATCAAGCGAATCCCAGGTCGGGACCGGCTACCGGGTACTGGCGCGCAAATATCGCCCCAAGGATTTTTCCGATCTGATGGTCGGCCAGGAGCCGATGGTCCGCACGCTGACCAACGCGTTTGAGACCGGGCGTATCGCGCAGGCCTATATGCTGACCGGCGTTCGCGGCGTGGGCAAGACGACCACGGCCCGCATTCTCGCCCGTGCGCTGAATTACAAGACCGACACCATCGACAAGCCGACCATCGACCTGCGCATTCCCGGTGAACATTGCCAGGCGATCATGGAAGGCCGGCATGTCGACGTGATCGAGATGGACGCCGCCTCCCATACCGGCATCGACGATATTCGCGAGATCATCGAACAGGTACGTTACCGCCCGGTTTCGGCGCGCTACAAGGTCTATATCATCGACGAAGTGCACATGCTCTCGACGCAGGCTTTCAACGGTCTTCTGAAGACCCTTGAAGAGCCGCCGGAACATGTGAAATTCATCTTTGCAACTACCGAAATCCGCAAGGTTCCGATCACCGTTCTGTCGCGCTGCCAGCGCTTTGACCTGCGCCGCATCAGCGCCGCCGATCTGGTCGGCCTGTTCACCGCCATTGCCGGCAAGGAAGGTTTCGAAGCCGATCCGCAGGCGCTGTCGATGATTGCCCGCGCTGCCGAAGGTTCTGCGCGTGACGGTCTTTCCCTGCTCGATCAGGCGATTGCCCACGGCGGCGGGCGCGTGGAGGCGGAAGCGGTGCGCGGCATGCTCGGCCTTGCCGACCGTGCACGTATCGTCGATCTCTTTCAGCATGTCGTCAAAGGCGATGTCGCGGCCGCCCTTTCGGAATTCAACGGGCAATATGAGGCGGGTGCAAACCCTGTCGTTGTGCTCAACGACCTTGCCGATTTCACCCATCTCGTCACCCGCATGAAATATGTGCCGGACGCGGCGGAAGACCCCTCGCTTTCCGAGATCGAGCGCGTGCGCGGCGCGGAATTTGCCGAGACGATTGCGGTAACCGCACTCTCGCGCATCTGGCAGATGCTGCTGAAAGGCATTCCGGAAACGGAAAATGCCTCGCGCCCGGCGGGTGCGGCCGAAATGGTGCTGATCCGGCTTTCGCACGCCGCCAATCTGCCGGCTCCGGAAGACGCCGCCCGGCGCCTGCTGGAGCTTTCGAACGGTGATGGCGGTTACGCCAATGGCGGACCTTCGGGCGGCGGCAATGGCGGCGGTGCGCGCGCCTATTCGTCAGGACAGGCGGTGGCTGCGGGAAGACCTCTCGATCTTCCCGCCCAGCGCCAGACGACACCGCAAACCTCCGCCGTGCTGCGCGCGGTTCCAGACAGCCGCCCGCAGGAGATGCAGGTCGCGGCACCGAAAACCGAAGAGCGGCCGGAGCCGAAGGTTCCCGTCACTTCGGTGCAGGATATTGCCGATCTCTGCCAGAAGAACCGCGATCCCGTCATGCGGGCCAAGGTGCGCGGCTTCGTGCGTCTGGTGCGGCTGGAGCCCGGCCGGCTTGATATGCGCCTCGGCGAAGGCGCGCCGGGCTCTCTGCCGGGTGAACTTGGCGTGAAGCTCAAGGAATGGACCGGTATCCACTGGATCGTCAGCCTCAGCAAGGAACAGGGCGAGCCGACCCTTGTTGAAGCCGAAAGCAATGCCCGGGATGCCCGCCTCGTCGATGCGCGTCAGGATCCTGACGTTGCCGCCATTCTGGCGCAGTTTCCCGGCGCAAAAATTACTGACGTGCGCATCCGCGCCGCCGCACAGGATGAGGCGGAAGAGATCGCGCCGCCATCGGTTGCCGAATCGAGCGAAGGCGACATCCTTCCCGGCGACGACATCGAGTTTTAAACAAAAAGAACAGGAGTTTGGCACATGCGTGACATCATGGGCATGATGGGCAAGGTCAAGGAAATGCAGTCCAAGATGGAGAAGGTGCAGGAAGAAATCGCCGCCCTTGAAGTCGAAGGCAGGGCTGGCGGCGGCCTGGTGACCGTCATTCTCAATGGCAAGGGCGAAATGCGCGGCCTGAAAATCGATCCTTCGCTGTTCAAGGAAGACGAGGTGGAAATCCTCGAAGACCTGATCGTGGCTGCCCACAAGGACGCCAAGGAAAAGGGCGAAGCACAAGCGCAGGAAAAGATGGCCGGCCTGACCGCGGGTCTGCCGCTGCCGCCCGGCATGAAGTTCCCGTTCTGATATAATCCGACCGAAGAGGATGGCGTGACGCACGCCGTCCTCGCGTCAAGACAGGTTTTAGGCTTCCAGCATCGCGCGGAACCGGCTTGCAAGCGGCGTTTCGAGATAGGCCGCGCGTTCAGCCATGGTGAGCTGCATGGGACGGAAGCGCTGGAGAATGGTCGGTATAGGCAGTTTCGTTCCCTGATAGGGTTCGAAGGCGATATCCTCCCCGGCGGCAAGCATTCCGCCTTTCAGCACCCGGCAATAAAAACCCGGCTGGCCCGCCTGCCGGAAACGCGGTGCGAAATCGGGATCGCCGATGCGGGCCGACAAAGTGGCGCAGGGAATGCGGGCGGCGGTTACCTCCAGCACGACTTCGTGGGCCAAGAACCTGTCGCCGACATGGAGTTTTGCGCTGTCGACGCCATCAAGAACAAGGTTTTCGCCGAAAAACCCGGCTTCGACGACAAAGCGCAGAGAGTGCGACCAGAAATCGAGATCGACTGACCCCATGACGTAAATCGCCTGATCCGGCCCGCCATGATGTTTGCGATTGCAGACGGCGTCGCTGACGATGCCTTCCGCGTCAACCATGACCGGGCCGTGGACGGGATGCTTGAAGATACCCGTCTTCATCGTCTTTCCCGGCAGGCTTTTTGCCTCGCCCCGGCACACCGCCCGTATTTTCATGGACTGCCCTTTGCGCTTCATGATTCCCGTTTCCCGATTTATGCAGTAGAAAACGCTCATGGCAAAACGAGTCACCGGTCCCGAAATCGAAAAACTGATCCAGCTTCTGGCAAAAGTGCCGGGGCTTGGCCCCCGCTCGGCGCGGCGGGCGGCGTTGCATCTCATCAAGAAAAAGGAACAGCTTCTTGGGCCTCTCGGCCATGCGATGGGCGAGGCCTATGACAAGGTGAAGATCTGCTCCTGTTGCGGCAATGTCGATACAATCGACCCCTGCACTGTCTGTACCGACGAGCGGCGCGACCAGTCGGTCATCATCGTGGTGGAAGACGTGTCGGATCTCTGGGCGCTGGAGCGGGCGGGCGCGATGAACACCGCCTATCACGTGCTGGGCGGCACGCTGTCGCCGCTCGACGGCGTCGGTCCGGAGGATTTGAACATCAAGGGCCTGATCGACCGCGTCAGCGTCGGCGGCATCCGCGAGCTCATCATCGCCGTCAATGCGACGGTGGAAGGACAGGCGACCGCCCATTACATTACCGACCGCCTCTCCGATCTCGGTATCAAGATCACCCGGCTTGCGCATGGCGTGCCAGTGGGCGGTGAGCTCGATTATCTCGACGAGGGCACGTTAACGGCGGCACTCAGGGCCCGCACGACGATCTGAAGCCTCCCTCCCCGTCATTCAAAGAGGAGACCGAATGCGAAACCATTTTGCCACGAAGGCACTGGCTGCACTTCTTTCCGTTTTTTCAGCGACGACGGCTTTTGCGCAGTCGGTACCGACAGGTGCAGCCGCAGCCCGCTACGACGCCGAATTTAACGTCTGGCTGAAAAAGGAAATCTGGCCGGAAGCCCGTAAAGCCGGCATATCGCAGAAAACGCTTGAGGCCACGCTCAGCGGTCTTTCCATCAGCTGGAACCTGCCTGATCTCGTCATTCCCGGCCAGAAGCCCCCGAAGGAACAGAGCCAGAGTCAGGCGGAATTCTCCTCGCCGGGCGCCTATTTCTCCGAAAAACGGCTGCAGGGATTGGCCGGCACCGGCCGCTCGCTTGCCGCCACCCACGCCGCGACGCTGCGCAGGATCGAGGCGAAATACGGCGTGCCCGGCGATATCATCGTTGCGATCTGGGGACGCGAATCCGGTTTTGGCCGGGCGAAACTGCCGCATTCCGTGGTCGATGTTCTGGCCACGAAAGCCTATATGTCGACCCGCAAGGAGATGTTCCGCACCGAGCTGATCGATGCGCTGAAGATCGTCGAAAACGGCGATATCGCAGCCTCGCGCATGATGGGTTCCTGGGCCGGCGCGCTCGGCCAGCCGCAATTCATGCCGTCGAGCTATCTCAAATATGCCGTGGATTTCGATGGCGACGGCCATCGCGATATCTGGAATTCCGTGCCGGATGCGCTGGCATCCATAGCGAACTATCTTTCCCAACGCGGCTGGCAGCGCAATCGCGACTGGGGTTTCGAAGTCTCGATCCCCGCCAATGTCTCCTGCGCGCAGGAAGGACCTGATCTTGCCCGGCCGGTGGCCGACTGGGCGAAGATGGGCATTACCCGCATTTCCGGAAAAGCCTTTCCGGCCAACGACCTATCCGCCGATGGCATGATGCTGGTGCCGGCCGGACGGCACGGGCCGGAATTCGTGGTGACGCCAAATTTCTACGTCATCAAGGAATATAATAATTCCGACCTCTATGCGCTGTTCATCGGCAATCTCGCCGACCGCATCACCCATGGGGCAGGCCCGTTCAAGGGTGAATGGGGCAATGTCGGATCGATGCTGCGCTCGGATGTTCTGGCCATGCAGAAGGCACTGGTTGCCAAGGGTTACGACGTCGGCAAGGCTGACGGTTTGGCCGGCTTCAAGACGCGCCGTTCGCTCGGCGACTGGCAGGCCAAGAACGGGCTTTCACCGACGTGTTTTCCAGATGCAAGCCTGAAGGCTAAGCTGAAATAGCACGTTACCGGCGACGTCGGAAAACCTCTCCGTCGTCATGCTCGGGCTTGTCCCGAGCATCTGCAACCGATTGATTTAACGATACGTGGTTGGATCCTCGGGACGAGCCCGAGGATGACGTCGAGGGTTATGGCAAGGAGCCAATAGCCTTTTTACCTGGCCCTTTCCTGCCTCTCCCAGCCTCTCAATGCTGGTCGGTATGGGGCTTGTGGAAGATATCGTCGGTCGGCGGAATGGTCTGCCGCTCGATCATCCGGTGCACACGTGGCCGTGTCTTGCCGCGATGAAGCTCAAGCAGCCTGTCCCAGGCCTCCGCATCCGCCTGGGTGCGGCGATGGTTATGGCGGACATATTCCACCCAGGTCGGCACATGGTAGCTTTCGGTCCAGATATCGGGGTTTTCCAGATCGCGCATCAGGTTCCAGTTGCGGGCACCATCCCGGATGCGGATACGGCGGCGCTCGGCCATCAGCGGCAGGAACTCGCCGAGATCCTCGTCGTGGATTTCATAGTCGATCAGAATGGCGATGGGTCCGCTGCGCGGCTTGATATCCAGCCTCAGCGGCGGCTCCACGAAGCGGTTGAGCGGATCGAGATTGAGCGAGGCAAAGGCGGGCATGGCGAGCTTGAAGCCGACGACCACGCCAAGCAGCATCAGCGCGCAGGAACAGAGAAGCGAGTAGGAAATACCGTAATCTTCCGCGAGTTCACCCCACAGCCAGCTGCCCACCGCAATGCCGCCAAAGGTCAGCGTCTGGTAAAGTGAGAGCGCACGTCCCACCACCCAGCGCGGGGTGGAGAGCTGGACGATGGTGTTGAACAGCGAAAGCGCCAGAACCCAGCAGGCACCGGCAACCGTCAGGACAAGGGACGTGATGATGGCGCTCGTACTGATTGCCGTCACGCCGGAGCTGAAGGCGAAGCCTAAAAAGGCGACGCGCACGATCCATTCGCTGGACATGACTTCCCTCAGCCGGGCGCTGATGAGCGCACCGCCGATGGCGCCAACACCGAATGCGCCCAGCATGACGCCGTAGGTCAACGGGCCGCCTTCGACCAGATCGCGGGCGACGATCGGCATCAAAGCGAGGATGGCGCTGGCGGAAAGACCGAAGAGAAAGCCGCGTACCAGCACCTTGCCGATGTTGGGCGACATGGCCACGTAACGCATGCCAGCCGAAATGGCGGCGAGAAGCTGTTCGCGCGGCAATGTGGAGGCATATTTTGGCGGCTGCCAGCGAAACAGCGCGTAGATCAGGGTGAAATAACTGAGCGCATTCACGAAAAATGCAGCGGCGGCGCCTGCGGCCGCAACGATGATACCGCCGATGGCCGGGCCGACGCTGCGGGTGATGTTAAAGCCGACGCTGTTCAGCGTCACGGCGGCGGGCAAATCCTCTCGCGGCACCATTTCGCCAACGGAAGCCTGCCATGAAGGATTGTTGAGCGCGGTACCGCAGCCGATCATGAAGGTGAAGAAGAGCAGAAGCCAGGGCGTGAGCCACCCGGACCATGCAAAAACCGTAAGAAGGATCGAAGCCGTCAGCATGAGCAGCTGGGCGGAAATCATGATGCGGCGACGATCAAAACTATCGGCCAGCGCGCCTGAAATCAGCGAGAACATCATGATCGGGAGCGAGGTGGATGCCTGCACCAGAGCGATCATGTTTTCGGAACTCGACAGCGACGTCATCATCCAAGCGGCGCCCACCGCCTGGATCAGTCCACCGAAATTCGAGGCAAGGCTGGCGATCCAGATTCGTCTGTAAGTCAAATGCCTTAAAGGCGCGAGTGGCGATTTACGGTCAGGCACGATCAGTCCACTTAATGCAACTGCGATTTATCAAACGGCAACTATAGACAGTGCCGACAATCATGCCAGCCTTTCCGACACGGTAAGGGTGAAAATATGGCCGCGGGCATTCCTGAGGCGGGGCTGCCTGCGAAAACCTTGCAATCCTGCCCCGATGGGTCTATATGACCACTGAAATTCTTGATCGCTTGATGAAGAGTGGGGCCGCAAGGCTCCGCTCTTTTTCGTTAGGCGAACCGGAAACCACGGGCTTCAGCGCCCGGTGAAAATCAAAGACCGGAAGGCCAGATGGCAGACACCGCATATGAACCGCGACTGATAACCGAAACGGGCATCGACCAGCGTATCGCCGAGATCATCGAGCCCGTTTTGACGGGCATGGGATATCTTCTGGTGCGCGTGCGGCTCTCCAACCAGAACGGCATGACGCTGCAAGTGATGGCCGAGCGCGAAGACGGCACCATGACCGTTCAGGACTGCGAAGCCATCTCCATGGCGATTTCACCGGTTCTTGATGTGGAAGATCCCGTCGATAAAGCGTATCATCTCGAAGTTTCCTCGCCCGGCATCGACCGGCCGATGGTTCGCAAATCGGATTTCACCCGCTGGCAGGGTCATCTGGTGAAGGTCGAAACCTCCATTCTGGTCGAGAACCGCAAGCGGTTTCGCGGCAAGATCGTCGAGGTCAATGCGGACGGCTTCAAGCTGGAACGCGACCAGATCGCCTATGGCGAGGAGCCGACAGTCATCATTCCGTTCAGCGCGCTTTCCGATGCGAAGCTCATTCTGACGGATGACCTTATTCGTGATGCGCTGCGGGCAGACAAGGCGGCTAAGGCCGCCGCCGCAAACCAGAACGACGAAAACGAAGCAGACGAAGACTAATTCCAACGTAAAGCCCGAAAACGGGCGACCAACGCAATTATGCGACTTACGGAGACAGAAAAATGGCAGTGAGTGCTAACCGGCTTGAGCTTCTGCAGATCGCCGATGCTGTGGCGCGCGAAAAGGTCATCGACCGCGAAATCGTGCTTGCCGCAATGGCCGACGCTATCCAGAAAGCCGCCCGCTCGCGCTATGGTTCGGAAACCAACATTCGCGCCGACATCAACTCCAAGACCGGCGAAATCCGCCTGCAGCGTCTTCTGGAAGTTGTCGAGGCGGCCGAAGATTATTCGACCCAGATTCCGCTCGCACTTGCCCGCGACCGCAACCCGGACGCCAAGCTCGGCGACTTCATCGCCGATCCGCTGCCGCCGATGGATTTCGGCCGCATCGCCGCACAGTCCGCCAAGCAGGTGATCGTTCAGAAGGTTCGCGAAGCCGAACGCGACCGTCAGTATGACGAGTTCAAGGATCGCATCGGCGAAATCGTCAACGGCACCGTCAAGCGCGTCGAATACGGCAATGTCATCGTCGATCTCGGCCGTGGCGAAGGTATCATCCGTCGTGACGAGATGATCCCGCGTGAAAACATGCGTTACGGCGACCGTGTACGCGCTTACGTCTACGACGTTCGCCGCGAGCAGCGCGGCCCGCAGATTTTCCTGTCGCGTACCCATCCGCAGTTCATGGTGAAGCTGTTCACCATGGAAGTTCCTGAGATCTACGACGGCATCATCCAGATCAAGTCGGTTGCCCGTGACCCCGGTTCGCGCGCCAAGATCGCCGTCATCTCGAACGATAGCTCGATCGATCCAGTCGGCGCCTGCGTCGGTATGCGCGGTTCGCGCGTTCAGGCCGTCGTCGGCGAATTGCAGGGCGAAAAGATCGATATCATTCCGTGGAGCCAGGAGCCGGCTTCCTTCATCGTCAACGCCCTGCAACCCGCTGAAGTGGCCAAGGTCGTTCTCGATGAAGAATCCGAGCGCATCGAAGTGGTGGTTCCGGACGAGCAGCTTTCGCTCGCCATCGGCCGCCGCGGCCAGAACGTACGTCTGGCATCACAGCTGACCGGCTGGGATATCGACATCATGACCGAGCAGGAAGAATCCGAGCGCCGCCAGAAGGAATTCAACGAGCGCACGGCCCTCTTCATGGACGCCCTCGACGTTGACGAGATGGTTGGTCAGGTTCTGGCCTCCGAAGGCTTCGCGCAGGTCGAAGAACTCGCCTATGTCGATCTCGGCGAAATTTCCTCCATCGACGGTTTCGATGAGGACACCGCAGACGAAATCCAGACCCGTGCCCGTGAATATCTGGAACGCCTGGAAGCCGAAATGGACGCCAAGCGCAAGGAACTCGGCGTTGCCGACGAGCTGCGCCAGATCGACGGCCTGACCTCGCAGATGATGGTTGCGCTCGGTGAAGACGGCATCAAGACGATTGAAGACTTTGCCGGCTGTGCCGCGGACGATCTGGTCGGCTGGAGCGAACGCAAGGACGGCGAGACCAAGAAGTTCGAAGGCATCTTCTCCAAGCTCGATGTCTCGCGCGTCGAGGCCGAGAACATGGTGGTGCAGGCCCGTCTTCTGGCTGGCTGGATCACGGCCGAAGATCTCGCTTCCGAAGAGGAAGCCGATGCTGAAGCTGCCGAGGAGGCGGATACCGCCGAGCAGGAATGACATCGCAGGCGCATGAGCCGGACGAGCTGCCCGAAACCGATGAGGACGGGCGGCTTGCAGGCAACGTCAATGGACGTATGTGCATTGTGACACGGCAAAGCGGATCACCCGATGAGTTGATCCGCTTCGTCGCAGGGCCGGATGGCAGCGTCGTGCCGGATCTGAAACGCCAATTGCCGGGGCGCGGCTGCTGGGTGACACCCGAGCGCGCCCTGATCGAGAAAGCCATCGCGAAGAAGCTCTTCGCACGGGCACTCAAACGCGACGTCAAGGCCGGACCGGAGCTACTTATCCTCCTCGACCGGCTGATGGCGCAGCAGCTTGCCGGTATGATGAACATGGCGCGCAAGGCGGGCCAGTTCATCAGCGGCGCGACGAAGGTCGATGCCGCCGTCCGGTCCGGGAACGCGATTGCCGTGTTCCACGCGACCGATGCTGCGGCGGACGGCGTGAGAAAACTGGACCAGGCCCGCAGGGCCTGGGCGTTCGGCAGCGATGCCGGCAATGAAATTCCGTCCTTCCGGCTCTTCAGTAGTGCCGAAATGGACGAGTTGATGGGCCAGAATGCTTTTATCCATGCTTGCGCGCTTGCGGGGCAGGCGGGTGAGGGTGTAGTGAAGCGCGCAACGATGCTTGAGCAGTACCGCCTTGGCGGTCGATCTCAGGCGGAACGCGACGCTGCCCGGACAGAACAATGACGCGGTTAACCGACATGAACGGTCGCCGCGTTCCGATGCAGCAATTGAACGACGAGACCTGATGGACGTCATCCGGTTCTCGTCCGAAGGAACGGGAACGAATGACCGACAACAACGACGACAAGACACTTAACGCGCCGGCCAAGAAGACTCTCACCCTCAAGCCGGGCGGGATGAATCAGGGCACCGTGCGGCAGGATATGGGTCGAGGTCGCACAAACGCGGTTGTCGTGGAAACACGCAAGCGCCGCCCCTTACGTCCTGAAGACGAGAAGCCGGTTCAGCCTGTCGTGGCAGCACCGAAGCCGGTAGCAGCAGCTCCGGCGCCTTCGGCACCGCGTCCGCAGGCTCCCCAGCCACGTATTCACCAGCCAGGCGGCCAGCAGCAGCGTCCGGGCTCGTCCCAGTCGCAGCAGCGTCCCGGCTCGTCAGCACCTCAGCAGCGTCAGCCTGACCGCCCGCGTGGCAACGTTCTGCACGACCTGTCCGCAGGCGAGATGGAAGCCCGCCGACGCGCGCTGATGGAAGCGCAGGCCCGCGATGTCGTGGAAGCCAAGCAGCGCGCTGAAGATGAAGCACGCCGCAAGGTCGAGGAAGAACAGCGCATCGCCGCCGAAAAGGAAGAAGCAGCACGCCGCGCCATCGAGGAAGCTGCAGCCGCAAAGGTGGCGGCAAGCCAGCCGGCCGCTGAAGCAAAATCCGAACCGGCCGATGAAAAGCCGGCACAGGCCGCAGCACCGGCGCCACGCGCCGATGCCCGTCCTCAGCCTGCCGCCGCCGCTCCCCGTTCCGCTCCTGGCACGCCTGAAACCGTCGCTCCGCGCGGGCGGCGTACCGGTGGTGACGACGAGGACGATCGTGGTGCGCGTCGCGGCAGCAGCCTTCCGGCCCGCGGCAAGGTTGCGGCTCCGGTTCCGGCCAAGCCCGCTGCCCGCCTGAAGACGGAAGAAGAACGCCGTCGTGGCAAACTCACCGTCACCTCGTCCAATCTGGATGAAGACGGCACGCCGCGTGGCCGTTCCATGGCATCCATGCGCCGCCGTCAGGAGAAATTCCGCCGCAGCCAGATGCAGGAAACCCGCGAAAAGGTCATGCGTGAAGTGATCCTGCCGGAAACCATCACCATTCAGGAACTGTCGCAGCGCATGTCCGAGCGCGCCGTCGACGTCATCAAGTTCCTGATGAAGGAAGGTCAGATGATGAAGCCGGGCGACGTGATCGACGCCGATCTGGCGGAACTGATCGCCGTCGAGTTCGGCCACACCGTCAAGCGCGTGTCCGAGTCCGACGTCGAAGAAGGTATCTTCAACCAGGCTGACGACGCAGGTGAGATGGTTTCCCGTCCGCCGGTGGTCACCATCATGGGTCACGTCGACCACGGCAAGACCTCGCTGCTCGACGCCATCCGTCAGGCAAATGTTGTTGCTGGCGAAGCCGGTGGCATCACCCAGCATATCGGTGCCTATCAGGTCGAAAAGAACGGCCAGAAGATCACCTTCATCGACACCCCCGGCCACGCCGCCTTTACGGCAATGCGCGCCCGTGGCGCGCAGGCGACGGATATTGCCATTCTGGTGGTTGCCGCTGACGACAGCGTGATGCCGCAGACGATTGAATCGATCAATCACGCCAAGGCGGCCAACGTGCCGATCATCGTGGCGATCAACAAGATCGACAAGCACGAAGCAAACCCTGAAAAGGTTCGCCAGCAGCTTCTGCAGCACGAAGTGTTCGTGGAATCCATGGGCGGTGAAGTGCTTGACGTGGAAGTCTCCGCCAAGAAACAGCTCGGTCTCGACAAACTGCTTGAAGCGATCCTGCTGCAGGCTGAAATTCTCGACCTTAAGGCGGATCCGAACCGTACCGCAGAAGGTACCGTCATCGAAGCGGAACTCGACCGCGGCCGTGGTGCCGTTGCCACCGTTCTCGTGCAGAAGGGTACGCTGAAGCCTGGCCAGATCATCGTGGCTGGCGACCAGTGGGGCCGCGTTCGCGCCCTCGTCAACGACAAGGGTGAACACGTCAAGGAAGCCGGTCCGGCCATGCCTGTCGAGGTTCTCGGTCTTTCCGGTACGCCGTCTGCCGGTGACCGTTTCGCGGTTGTCGAAAACGAAAGCCGTGCCCGCGAGATTTCCGAATACCGCCAGCGTCTGGCACGCGACAAGGCTGTCGCACGTCAGACGGGCCAGCGCGGTTCGCTGGAACAGATGATGAGCCAGCTGCAGACTTCGGGAATGAAGGAATTCCCGCTGGTCATCAAGGCAGACGTGCAGGGTTCGGTCGAAGCCATTATCGCTTCGCTCGACAAGCTCGGCACCGACGAAGTCCGCGCTCGTATCGTTCACTCGGGCGCTGGCGCCATCACGGAATCGGATATCTCGCTTGCCGAAGCATCCAACGCCGCGATCATCGGCTTCAACGTTCGCGCCAACGCACAGGCACGTACGGCTTCCGAACGCGCCGGCATCGAGATCCGCTACTACAACATCATCTACGATCTGGTGGATGACGTGAAGGCAGCGATGTCGGGCCTGCTGTCGCCGGAGCGTCGCGAGACCTTCCTCGGCAACGCGGAAATCCTCGAAGTGTTCAACATCACCAAGGTCGGCAAGGTCGCGGGTTGCCGCGTCACCGAAGGCAAGGTGGAACGTGGTGCAGGCGTCCGTCTCATTCGCGACAACGTCGTCATTCACGAAGGCAAGCTCAAGACGCTCAAGCGCTTCAAGGACGAAGTGGCAGAAGTGCCGGTCGGTCAGGAATGCGGTATGGCGTTCGAGAACTACGAAGATATCCGCGCAGGCGATATCATCGAGTGCTTCCGCGTCGAGCACATCACCAGAACGCTCTAAGCGTCCGGTTGAAACATACATAAAAATCGCAATTGGGCGCCGGCAAGCCGGCGCTCGATTGTTTATAGCGCCCTCAATCACTCGAAGCGTGCAAGGTCGCCGTAACACCAGAGCGCCACTGGTCGTCTCAGACGCAGTCAGGACGCTCTAACACTTTGAAACTGCGCATCGTTCGCATCGAAATCGATTTCGATTTTCGGACCTATGCGCTAGATTTGCACACACCCTCCTCGACCGAAAAAGATCGGGGGGAGATGTGCAGGGGCAAAAGAAATGGCAAAAGCAACATCATCGGCTCCCTCGCAGCGTATGCTGCGCGTCGGCGAACAGGTTCGCGCGGCCGTGACGCAAATCCTGCAACGCGGCGAAGTTCGCGACGATCTTATTGAAAAGACCGTCATTTCGATCTCGGAAGTGCGTATGTCGCCCGATTTGAAGATCGCGACGGCCTACGTAACGCCGCTTGGCGTTGCCGATCACACCGGCATCATCGATGCACTCAATCGTCATGCCAAGTTCATGCGCGGCCGCCTTGGTCCGCAGCTTCGGCAGATGAAATACATGCCGGAACTGCGTTTCCGCGACGATACGAGTTTCGACAATTACCAGAAGATCGACGCACTCCTGCGGTCACCGGAGGTGCAGCGCGATCTTGGACCTTCAAACGAAAAAGACGACGAACAGAACTGAAGCATGTCCAAACCACGCAAACAGCAGAACCGCAAACCCAAGGGCCGCCCGATTTCCGGCTGGCTCATTCTCGACAAGCCGCTGGATTTCGGCTCCACCGAGGCCGTTTCCAAGATCAAATGGCTGTTCAACGCCCAGAAGGCGGGGCATGCCGGCACGCTCGATCCGCTGGCATCCGGCATGCTGCCGATCGCGCTTGGCGATGCGACCAAGACCGTGCCTTACGTGATGGACGGCCGGAAAATCTACGAGTTTACCGTCACCTGGGGCGAGCAGCGCTCGACCGACGATCTTGAAGGCGAGGTGGTCAACTCTTCCGATCAACGCCCGGATGAACAGGCGATCCGCGATCTTCTGCCCAATTATACCGGCGTGATCCAGCAGACACCGCCGCAATTCTCCGCCATCAAGATCGCCGGCGAGCGCGCCTATGATCTGGCGCGTGACGGCGAGACGGTGGAAATTCCGGCGCGCGAGGTGGAAATCCACCGTCTGACGCTGCTTGCCTGCCCGGACGCCAATACCGCGCATTTCGAAGTGGAATGCGGCAAAGGCACCTATGTGCGGGCGCTGGCGCGCGACATGGGCCATGATCTCGGTTGCTACGGCCATATTTCGCAATTGCGTCGCACCATGGTCGCCCCCTTCGGCGAAGACATGATGGTGCCTCTCGAAACCCTGAAGGCGCTTGAAGCCGTGGAGGATCGCGACGAGCGACTGGAAGCGCTGGATGCCTTCCTGATCGACACGGCCGAGGCGCTTTCCGCCCTTCCCCGCCTCATCATCAATGACGATCAGGCCCACCGGCTGAAGATGGGCAACCCCATTCTGCTGCGCGGACGTGATGCGCCGGCCAATCACCCGGAAGCCTATGCGACCGCACATGGCAAACTGGTCGCCATCGGCGAGATCGGTGAAGGCGAGTTCCGGCCGAAGCGGGTTTTCGGCTGAAACGGGCTCTATCTATTTGTTTTACGCGTTTCCGGACGGAAATCCGCTTCACACTTTTGCGGGAAACGCTCTGGGAGGCGCAGTCAATCGCCTCTTTCAATTGTACCCGGAATAGTTTATAGGCAGCGCCAGCTTGGGCTTTGCCTTTGCTGCCGAATGGCCTGAGCTGGACGACATCCCGGCTCCAGGCGTCCCATTTTCCTTAAAATAGAAAGGATCGTCCGATGTCGATTACTGCAGAGCGCAAAGCCGCCCTCATCAAGGAATATGCAACGAAGGAAGGCGACACCGGTTCTCCGGAAGTTCAGGTCGCTATCCTGACCGAGCGGATCAACAACCTCACCGGTCACTTCAAGGACCACAAGAAGGACAACCACTCCCGTCGTGGCCTTCTGACGCTGGTTTCGAGCCGTCGTTCGCTTCTCGACTATCTGAAGAAGAAGGACGAAGCCCGTTACAGCAAGCTGATCGGTGCTCTCGGCATTCGCCGCTAAAACCTTATCCGGCGGGTTTCGCAAAGATACCCGCCGGTTTTTATATCTGACCTTTTCAAGGTCATCGTAATTTCCGGGCGTTTGCCACAGCTATGGCCCCCGGACGATAAGGCAGCCCCGGATGGGCCGGAGCGACCTTTTCAACCGCAGACCTGTCATGGGGCAGGATTGCCGGATGCTTGCACGTTGAAAGCCTCCGGCTGTCTTGCCCGTGATTGCGTCGTTCTTTGCCCCCACAAGGCGGGCAAGTACAAACAAGGACAAGATATGTTCAATCAACACTCCGTGGAAATCGAATGGGCAGGCCGCCCGCTGAAGCTCGAGACCGGCAAGGTTGCCCGTCAGGCTGACGGCGCCGTCATCGCAACCTACGGCGAGACGATGGTTCTCGCGACCGTGGTTTCCGCAAAGTCTCCGAAGCCCGGCCAGGACTTCTTTCCGCTGACCGTCAACTATCAGGAAAAGACCTACGCAGCCGGCAAGATCCCCGGTGGTTATTTCAAGCGCGAAGGCCGTCCGAGCGAAAACGAAACGCTGGTTTCGCGCCTGATCGACCGCCCGATCCGCCCGCTTTTCCCTGAGGGCTACAAGAACGACACGCAGGTTGTCGTCACCGTCATCCAGCACGATCTGGAAAACAACCCGGACATTCTGTCGATGGTCGCCACTTCGGCTGCGCTGACCCTTTCCGGTATCCCGTTCATGGGTCCGATCGGCGGCGCGCGCGTTGGCTACATCAACGGCGAATATGTTCTGAACCCGCATCTCGACGAGATGGAAGAATCCACGCTCGATCTGGTTGTCGCCGGTACCTCCGACGCTGTTCTGATGGTTGAATCGGAAGCCAAGGAACTCAACGAAGACATCATGCTCGGCGCCGTCATGTTCGGCCACAAGGGCTTCCAGCCGGTCATCGACGCGATCATCAAGCTCGCCGAAGTTGCCGCCAAGGAACCCCGCGAATTCGAACCGGAAGACTTCTCCGCGCTCGAAAACGAAATGCTGGCGCTCGCCGAAGCCGAACTGCGCGATGCCTACAAGATCACCGAGAAGGCTGCCCGCTACGCCGCCGTCGACGCGGTCAAGGCAAAGGTAAAGGCGCACTTCCTGCCGGAAGAAGGCGAAGCAAAGTACAGCCCGGAAGAAATCGGCGCCGTCTTCAAGCACCTTCAGGCCAAGATCGTTCGCTGGAACGTTCTCGACACCAAGAGCCGCATCGACGGCCGCGACCTGTCGACCGTTCGTCCGATCATCTCGGAAGTCGGCCTTCTGCCGCGCACCCACGGTTCGGCACTCTTTACCCGCGGCGAAACCCAGGCGATCGTTGTTGCGACCCTCGGCACCGGCGAAGATGAGCAGTATGTCGACAGCCTCACCGGCATGTACAAGGAACGCTTCCTGCTGCATTACAACTTCCCGCCCTACTCGGTCGGTGAAACAGGCCGCATGGGTTCCCCGGGTCGTCGCGAAATCGGTCACGGCAAGCTCGCATGGCGCGCTATCCGCCCGATGCTGCCGACTGCGGAACAGTTCCCCTACACGCTGCGCGTCGTTTCCGAAATCACCGAGTCCAACGGCTCCTCGTCGATGGCAACGGTTTGCGGCACCTCGCTTGCTCTGATGGACGCCGGCGTTCCGCTGGCAAAGCCGGTTGCCGGTATCGCCATGGGCCTTATCCTTGAAGGCGAGCGCTTTGCGGTTCTCTCCGATATCCTCGGTGACGAAGATCACCTCGGCGACATGGACTTCAAGGTCGCCGGTACTGCCGACGGCATCACCTCGCTGCAGATGGACATCAAGATCGCCGGCATCACCGAAGAGATCATGAAGATTGCTCTCGAGCAGGCACAGGGTGGCCGCAAGCACATCCTCGGCGAAATGGCCAACGCCATCACCGAGAGCCGTGGCCAGCTCGGCGAATTCGCACCGCGCATCGAAGTGATGAACATTCCGGTCGACAAGATCCGTGAAGTCATCGGTTCGGGCGGCAAGGTCATTCGCGAAATCGTCGAAAAGACCGGCGCCAAGATCAACATCGAGGATGACGGCACCGTCAAGATCGCTTCCTCTTCCGGCAAGGAAATCGAAGCGGCCCGCAAGTGGATCCACTCGATCGTTGCAGAACCGGAAGTCGGCCAGATCTACGAAGGCACGGTCGTCAAGACCGCTGACTTCGGCGCTTTCGTCAACTTCTTCGGCGCCCGCGACGGCCTCGTTCATATCTCGCAGCTCGCTTCCGAGCGTGTCGCCAAGACCTCCGATGTCGTCAAGGAAGGCGACAAGGTCTGGGTGAAGCTGATGGGCTTCGACGAGCGTGGCAAGGTTCGCCTGTCCATGAAGGTTGTCGACCAGGCAACCGGCCAGGAAATCGCCGCCGACAAGAAGAAGGAAGACGGCGAAGCCGCTGCCGAATAAGGCCGCGCCGCCAGATTCTCTCGAGGCGCGGGTTTTGCCCGCGCCTTTTTTCTATTAGAGCGTTTCCGCCTTTCTCCGAAACGCGAAAGCGCTCTACTTATTTGTTTTTACGCATTTTCCGGGCGTAAAACCGCGACGCAATTTTACTGGAAATGCTCGATCTTAAGGACGCTCCAATGAGCCGTGACGCCGTTAAAACCCTTTTCCATCCCTTTGCCGCAGAAATGCTCGACATGCCGAAAGAGGGCGAACGCGTTCTGTTTCTGGGAGCAGAAGCCGGCCCACGGCTGGAGGGTTTTGATGCGGAGATCGTCGCGGTCCAGCATCTGAGGCCGCTCTATCGGGCCTTGCAGGCTCAGGGCGCAGAGGTCACCCCGGATGTTTCGGGCGAGGACTACGATGCAGCGCTTTTGCTGTGCGGCAAACATCGCGGTGAGAACGAAAACCGCGTCGCCGAAGCGCTTTCGCGCGTGAAGGCCGGCGGCCTTATCGTCGCTGCCGGATCGAAGGAAGACGGTATTCTGACGCTGCGCAAGACGCTTGCAAAGCTTGGCATCGAAGCGGAATCGACGCCGAAATATCACGGCGTCGCCGTCTGGTTCAGACGGCCGGACGATGTGTCATCCGCCGTGTCAAAGCTTGCCCAGCATGCCGCCACGGTAGCGGGCCGTTTCACCGCCCTGCCCGGCATGTTCTCACATGACCGGGTGGATGATGGTTCGGAGCTTCTCGCATCGCGCCTGCCGACCGACTTTGACGGCAATGCTGCCGACTTCGGTGCAGGCTGGGGTTATCTCTCGGTCATGCTGGCAGAAAAATCGCCGCGCACGGCCCGCATCGATCTTTTCGAAGCCGACTGGAACGCGCTCGAATTCGCCAAGACCAATCTTCTCGAGAATAATCCGCGGCTGACGGCACGCTTCTTCTGGCAGGATCTGGCAAACGAACCGCCGAAGGAAAAATACGACCTGATCATCATGAACCCGCCTTTCCACGCGGCGGGACAGGCGGCGGAACCCGCCCTTGGTCAGGCCTTCATCAAGGCTGCGGCGGGCGCGCTTCGCAGCGGTGGAAAGCTGCTGATGGTTGCCAATCGCGGCATGCCCTATGAGCCGGTGCTCGCGGCAGAGTTCCGCACCAGCGGCGAGGTATGCCGCAACGCACGCTTCAAGATCCTGAGCGCGCAGAAATAATCAGTTCGGCGGAATAATCAGCTCAACAGCCATGCCCACAGCGACACGGAAAGAACGCCGGTCGCCGTGGAAATGCTGATGGTAGAGGCCGCAACGCTGTGGCCGATACCAAAGCGGTTGGCGATCAGCCATGCATTCACCCCCGTCGGCACGGAAGAGGTGAGCACCAGTGCGGCCGTCCATTCCCGGCTTAGACCGAGCCCATGGCCCATGGCCCACACACAGGCGGGCAGAAGCAGCAGCTTGAAAACCGTCATGGTAACGGCGATCCCGAGATTGCCGCGAATGGTGTATTTCGTCAGCGCCATGCCGAGCGAAATGAGTGCCGCCGGTCCTGCCATGGAGGCGATCTGATCAACCACGGTCTTGAGGATTGGCGTCAGCGTCACACCGGAAACATTGGTTGAAAGCCCGATGAAAAGGCCGATCACCAGCGGATTGGTGACGAGGTTTCGGCCCACCTGCTTGAAGACCGCAGCGGTGCTGCGCTTTTCGCCGCCAACCGCCTTGTGTGTGGCGTTCTCCATCAGGATCGTGCCGGCGATCATCATGACCGGCAGGTGAATGGCCAGCAGAATGGACAGAGCGACCAGCCCCTCATCCCCCACGGAGCGCCCGACGAGCGGCAGGCCGATGAAGATATTATTGGCAAAGGCCGAGGAGATGCCGGCTATGACGGCGATGCGGACATCCTGCTTGAAGACATAACGCGTGACGATATGGCCGACCGTCCAGGTTACGGCGACACCCGCAAAATATGTGAGCCATAGGCGAAAAGGCGATGCGCCGTGAAAATTCGCTTCCGCGAGCGTGCGGAAGATCAAAGTCGGCACGGCAATCTTGAACACGAAATCGCTGAGAATCTCGCCGGCATCAGCCCTGAACAGACCGGCCTTGACGGTCAGCCAGCCGATCAGGATGAGAATGAAAATGGGAGCGACGTTCGCGGCAACGGCAGACATGGAGGGAAAGCTTTCGCGGCTTTGCGGGAGATACTCCGCTTTAGAGCGTTTTTCTCGGGAATGAAATCGCGAAAACGCTACGCCGCCTTGTTTTCATGCAATGCGGCAGAACCTTCATGCTATCGAAGCATAAATTGTAGGGCGCTTTTTGCTTAAAGCGCCTCTCCGCTACCTCGTATGATTTTCTAGTCCCTAAGCAATGGACCAAAAGAAAAAGCGGGGTTTCCCCCGCCTTTTGTCATATCCGTTATATGCCGCCAGTACATCCGTGGCGGAGATAACGGTGGAGCCAGAAGACCTCATGTCTGCCATTCAGGTACGCATTCACACACCTTTTGCTCTGACCGGAGTGATAGCTTAACCATATTACAGGCAAATGACGCGTCGCCTTCTCTCGTGGAGAACGGCATATTTCCCCCATGGGCTTTTCTTGAAGCCAGAAATGTTTAAGACCATTTGGAAATACCCACCGCCAACCGGATAGGCCTATGACGAAATTCGACGTACTGACTGTCGGCAATGCCATTGTCGACATCATTTCCCGCTGCGATGATCAGTTTCTGAATGACAATGCCATTACCAAGGGCGCGATGAACCTCATCGATGCTGAACGGGCCGAGTTGCTGTATTCGCTGATGGGACCAGCGCTTGAAGCCTCCGGCGGAAGTGCGGGCAACACGGCAGCGGGCGTGGCGAATTTCGGCGGCAAGGCCGCTTATTTCGGCAAGGTGGCCGAAGACCAGCTCGGAGAAATCTTCCAGCACGACATCCGCGCGCAGGGCGTTTATTTCGAAACGAAACCGGAAGGCACGTTTCCGCCGACCGCCCGTTCGATGATCTTCGTGACCGAAGACGGCGAGCGTTCGATGAACACCTATCTCGGTGCCTGCGTCGATCTCGGCCCTGAAGACGTGGAAGAAGACGTCGTAGCGGATACGAAGGTCACCTATTTCGAAGGTTATCTCTGGGATCCGCCGCGCGCCAAGGACGCTATTCGCGAATGCGCCCGCATTGCACATGAGAACGGTCGCGAAGTCTCGATGACACTGTCAGATAGTTTCTGCGTCGGCCGCTACCGTGAAGAATTTCTCGACCTGATGCGCTCCGGCACGGTGGACATTGTTTTCGCCAACAAGCAGGAAGCGCTTTCGCTCTACGAAACCGAGGATTTCGAGCTGGCGCTGACGAAAATCGCAGCCGATTGCAAGATCGCGGCCGTGACGATGAGCGAAGAAGGCGCCGTTATCCTGCGCGGTACGGAACGCGTGAAAGTGGATGCCTATCCGGTGCATGACGTCGTCGATACGACGGGTGCGGGCGATCTTTTCGCCGCCGGCTTCCTGTTCGGCTACACGCAGGACCGGTCTCTGGAAGATTGCGGCAAGCTGGGCTGCCTGGCAGCCGCCGCCGTTATTCAACAGGTCGGGCCACGCCCCATGTCATCCCTGAAGGTTCTGGGCGCAAAACACGGCCTTATTTAAAGGCCTCGCCCGGGTAAGCGCCCCAGATTTCACCCTGCGACACCCAGCCCGAGGCCTGACCGGCCTCGGCGCGGCACCAGTCACCATTACATTCGCCAATCCTGAAGACGACGCCCGGCTCCAGCCGCGCGATGACGGCAGCGCCTGACTGCGCGTCACGGCGCATGTTCACATAGACATCCTTGCCCTTGCCGCGCATCCAGGGGGCGGCAACGGCCGTGCGCTCACCGGAGAGAAGCGCCTGGTTGACCCAGCCTTCCGTGCCATCGGCATCGCGGATACGCCGCCAGTTTTCATATTCCTGGATGATTTCGACCGGCATGCCCGATTTCATATACATCCAGGATACGGCATAGTCCGTGCTGGGGCCGATACGCATGTTGACACGCTTGGATTTCAGGCTGACAAAACGCGGCAGGGGAAGGCCGCTTGCGCCCTTGGCAGCCCCCTGCGCCATGGCTTCGGTCGCCGCGCCAAGGAGGCCCAAAGACAATGCAATGCAAACGATAGAAACCACACTGCGCATGCCCATTTCCGTTTCCCGCCTTCTGCAAACCGGATGATATTCGAGGAGGCTCGTTTCCACATGCCTCAAGCTTCAGCGAGATTTGTTTGTCTTCGCCGGTGGGTCTGGTAGAAACGCCCTGATTGAAAGAAATTATCGCTCTTTCTGGTTAATGACTTCTGAACAAGGCAGCGGCAAACGATGACCCACAAGAAGAGACCGACAGTCTATATCACCCGCAAATTGCCTGACGTCGTCGAAACCAGAATGCGCGAACTCTTCGATGCCGAACTGAACATCGATGATACGCAGCGAAGCGAAGACGAGCTTGTGGCTGCCATGCAGCGGGTCGACGTTCTGGTGCCCACCGTCACCGACCGCATCACAGCCGCCATGATCGAGAAGGCCGGACCGCAGCTGAAGCTGATTGCGAGCTTTTCCAACGGCATCGACCATGTGGATGTGGACGCTGCCGCCCGGAAGGGCATTACAGTCACCAACACCCCCAACGTGCTGACCGAAGATACCGCCGACATTACCATGGCGCTGGCGCTGGCCGTGCCGCGCCGCATGATCGAAGGCACACGCGTGCTCGCCAATGGTGCGGACGAATGGTTGGGCTGGTCGCCGACCTGGATGCTCGGGCGGCGCATTTCCGGCAAGCGCATCGGCATTGTCGGCATGGGCCGCATCGGAACGGCGGTGGCGCGGCGCGCCAAGGCCTTCGGGCTTTCCATTCATTATCACAACCGCAAACGCGTCAATCCGGCCACCGAGACGGAGCTTGAGGCGACCTATTGGGACAGCCTCGACCAGATGCTGGCGCGGGTGGATATCGTCTCCGTCAATTGCCCCTCGACGCCCGCGACCTATCACCTGATCTCGGCGCGGCGGCTGGCGCTGATGCAGCCGACCAGCTACATCGTCAACACGGCGCGCGGTGATATCATCGATGAAGCGGCGATGATCCAGTGCCTGCGTGAAGGCAAGATCGCCGGCGCCGGTCTCGATGTCTACGAGAACGAGCCTGCGGTGAACCCCAAACTCATCAAACTCGCCAAGGAAGGCAAGGTCGTGCTGCTTCCCCACATGGGCTCGGCAACGATCGAGGGCCGGATCGAGATGGGGGACAAGGTCATCATCAACATCCGCACGCTGTTCGACGGTCACCGCCCGCCGAACCGGGTGCTGCCGGGGCGGAACTGAACCGGCTCAGACAAGGCCTGTCTGATCGTCACATGGAGGGAGCACTCAATGGGAATCCAGGCGAAGTTTCTGCTGCTCATATCCGTCCTGCTCGTTATGGTCAGCGGCCCGGCCCGTGCTGCCCCGCCCTCACCCGAGGAGACCGCGGAACTCTATTATCGCGCCTGGCTGAATTTTGATCGCGCCAGCATGGTTCGCCTTAGCAAGGAATGGGGATCGTCGGGTAGCGGGCAGCGCTACACCGACATGGATCTGGTTGCCAACCCAGTCGCATGGCAGCGCAAATACAAGGGCATGCACGCTCCCAAGGGAACCACGAACGAGCAGTCCGACCAGTTCGCACGGCTCTGGGTCGCCAGCACGGAACGAGTGCGCTGCCAGGCAGAGCCTGCGCGTATCGGCTCCCAATCGCCCACCGGTCTGTCTGTGGCGCGGGTAAAGATGAATTGTTCCCTGCCGGATGTCGGGCCTGTATTCCAGCGGCTGAAGGCAGCCGCAAATGCAGACGATATTGGCGATAAAACCCGCATGCCTTCCGCAAAACTCATGAAGCAGATGGTCGAGGCCACGAAGTCGGCTCCGCTCACCCACAAGGTTACGACGGAAATTCAGCTCGTCAGAGGTCCGGATAAAGGCGTCTGGCAGGTCGGATCGACCGAAGTTCAACCACAGACGGGACTTGACCGCGTCTCTTCTGTCTTTCTTTCCCAAATGCTTAAGTCCGGGCTTTTGCAATAGACGTGTCATGCGTCCATGGACTGTCTTTTTCGACCGTCCCCGACCGGATTGCAGGGCGGAATTCGGCGACCTCAGCCGAGAAATTTGGTCATTTCGATCGAAGTCGTGCGGTCATAACCGGCATGGGCATTTTCGGCGGTCTTCACGAAACCCCAGACGGCGAATTTGGCATGATTGGCGATAAGCTCGATACGAGTTTCCAGCCGCAGCGCCGGTAACGCCAATTCGCGCGCCAGCGCTTCGGCCTGTTCCAGAAGCATCCTGCCGATGCCCTTTCCCTGGACTTTCGGGGAAACACAGAGTTTGCCGACATAAAGACAGGCCGGCGGCTCCGGCCGGCAAAACAGGCAGCCCACAATCTCATCGCCATCAAGCGCAACGAAAGCGATCTCCACCCTCGCCTTCTCCGCCAGATTTTCAAGCGTCAGGCGATTGGCTGAGGATGGCGGGTCGATGACGCCATCCATATAGGCGAAGGAGGACATGATGAGCGTCAGCAATTCCTGCCAGCGATTGAATTCTTCCCCGATCTTGGCGATCTCGATCATGGTTTCTTTCCAGTTGACCGCCGCCTGTAACGGACGGTTTCGAAACGGGCTGAGAGGGCGTCGTAGAGGAGCAGACGGCCGATCAACGGCTCACCGGCACCGGTGATTACCTTGATCGCCTCCATGGCCATGATTGTGCCGATCACCCCGGTCAGCGCCCCGACAATGCCCGTTTCGGCGCAATTCGGAATAAGACCCTGCGGCGGCGGCTCAGGAAACAGATCGCGGTAACCCGGCAAAAGACTGCCATCGGCATTTGCCTCATAGGGTTTCAACACCGTTACAGAACCATCGAAGCGACCGACCGCGCCCGTCACCAGCGGCCTTTTTGCAGCTTCTGCGGCATCGGCTGCGGCATAACGCGTATCGAAATTATCCGAACCGTCGATAAGGAGATCGAAGGATGCCAGATGATCATGCGCCCAGACCTCAGAAAAGCGCTCTTCATAAACAAGAGTACGGACATGCGGGTTGAGCCGGGCAATTGCTTTGCGGGCGCTTTCCGTCTTCAACTCCCCGATCGTGCCGGTATCGTGGATCACCTGCCGCTGGAGATTGGAGAGGGAAACCACATCGTCATCGATCATGCCGAGCGTGCCGACACCGGCGGCGGCGAGATAATGAAGGACGGGCGCGCCAAGTCCGCCGGCCCCGATCACCAGCACGCGCGCCGCCTTCAGCCGCTGCTGGCCGGCACCGCCGATTTCCGGCAGAAGAATGTGGCGCTTGTAGCGTTCGATTTCTTCAGGGCTCAGCGGGTCCATGTCGCACTCCATACTGCCTCTGCCGTCATGCCATGATGCTCCCGTGAGAAACATTGAAGAATTGCGCCCGCTCGCCAAGGGCTGAGAACATGGCCGCATCCGTTCCCGTCATGAAACTCTGGCCGCCGAGCGCGTGAATGAGATCAAACAGGGCGGCGCGCCTTCCTTCGTCCAGATGGGCGGCGATTTCGTCCAGCAGCAGAACCGGCGCGTGGCCAGTCATATTGGCTGTGAGCTGCGCATGTGCAAGCACCAGACCAACCAACAGCGCCTTCTGCTCCCCCGTCGAGCAGCGTTCGGCTTCCATGTTCTTTTCCGCATGGCGCACGAAGAGATCGACGCGGTGCGGGCCATCGAGCGTGCGGCCCGCTGCGGCGTCACGATAGCGGCCCTCGCGCAACATCAGGCCATACTCGTCTTCGAGATCGACGGCCGGCCGGTTCAGCATGTCGTCCATGAAACCGGAAAGCGAAAGTGCCGCCGAGGGGAAGGCCGCGTCGCCGGCTCTGCCTTCGATGAGGTTCTTTAAAAGGCCAAGCATTTCATAACGCGCAACGGCCATGGAGATGCCGAGTTCCGCCATCTGCTTTTCGATACCGTCCAGCCAGACCGGATCGAAGCGGCCTTCCGAAAGCAGGCGGTTGCGGCCGCGCATGGCCTTTTCGAAATCGCTTGCCCGCCTTCCGTGAGCGGGATCGAGCGACAGCACCAGCCGGTCGAGGAAACGCCGGCGGTCAGATGATGAACCCGTAAAAAGGCCATCCATGGCGGGCGTCAGCCACAATACCCGCAGATGGTCGGTCAATTCATCGACGGATTTCACCGACGTCCCGTTCAGTCTCAGGCGACGCGACACTACCTCGCCATCGCCTTCAATTCCCGTACCGATGGCGACTTCGCCATCCATACCCTCGACATCGGCGAAGATCGAGAAACCGGTGGCTTCGGCCCCTACCCTCGTGACATCAGACAGGGTGGCGCGGCGCAGACCCCTTCCGGGTGAGAGAAAGGAGACGGCCTCCAGCAGATTGGTCTTGCCTGAACCGTTGTCGCCCGTCAGCACCACATGGCGTTCATCGAGCGTGAGCGCAGCCGCCGCATAATTGCGGAAGTCCGTGAGTTTCAGCCGTAAAAGCGACACCTTGTTCGTCATGTGTACGGCCTAAAACGAAGATGGACGGATAGCAAGGTGGGGAACGTCCGTCCGCACCGAAGACAGCCGCTAGAGTGCAATTCATTCTTCAGTAGCAACTTTTTTAGTCGCCGGTTATTTATGAGCCGGTCCTCATCATCGGTAGCCCATTCATGCGCCTGATCTTTTCTCTCTTTCTCACTCTCGGTCTTCTCTCCTCCTGCGCAGGCCGACCGGGGGCGGATGTGCTCGAGGCCGTCAACACCAGGACCCACGACACGAAAATCGTCACCGCCTTTGTGGCGAGCACGCGGGAGAAAAACACGGACTCAAAAAAGGGCTTCGGCACAGCGCGGGCAATGGAGCCAAACTACGCCAGTTTCGATATTTCCATTCCGCCCACCCATAAAAGCGGAAAAATCGAATGGGCCAGCGGCAAGCCCGACCCGAAAAAGGATTTCGTCGTTACCAGGGCCGATATGCTGACGAAGACGCGCTTTAATGCCGATCTTGGCGACATAGCCCGCTCCGGCAAGCAGATCGCACTTTTTGTACACGGCTATAATTACAGCTATCAGGAAGCCCTGTTTCGCGCGGCGCAGATGGCTGCGGATGCCAATATGAACGGCGTACCGCTGGTCTTTTCCTGGCCCTCGCAAGCCTCGGTCGCCGGCTATGTGGCCGACAAGGAGTCCGCGACCTTTTCACGCGATGCGCTCGCTGCAATGTTGATCGATCTTACGCGGCAGACCCCGAAGAAGAGCGTCGTCGTGTTCGGGCACAGCATGGGCGGCTGGCTGGTCATGGAGGCGCTTCGGCAATTGCGCTTCCAGGGCAGAAACGATGTCATCGCCAAGCTGCAGGTGGTGCTGGCTGCGCCCGATATCGATGCTGATGTCTTCCGCAAGCAGATCGAGGTTGTCGGCCGGCTCAACCCGCCGCTTACCGTTCTCGTTTCCAAGGACGACCGTGCGCTTCAAGCCTCTTCCATCCTTGGTGCCGACGTTACACGTATCGGCGCGCTTGACGTCACCGATCCGCAGGTGCAGGAAGCCGCCCTCAAGGAGGGCGTGCAATTCGTCGACATCTCCAATCTGAAGGCGTCGGACCCGCTCAACCACGACCGCTATGCGGCGCTTGCTTCCATGGTGCCGCAACTTGAGGCAAGCAGGCGCGGAGGTGATATCAACAGCGCCGGAGCCTTTGTTTTCGATGCGATCGGCGCCACTGTCGCCAGCCCCTTCCGCCTTGCGAGCCAGGTGGTGAACCCGCAATAGCTTTTGCGGGTCCTGCCGACAAACCGGTTTCAGAAATCCCAGTCTTCGTCTTCGGTCGCAACCGCCTTGCCGATGACATAGGACGAGCCGGAACCGGAAAAGAAGTCGTGGTTCTCGTCGGCATTGGGCGAGAGCGCCGAGAGAATTGCAGGATTGACCCGGCAGGCCTCGGCCGGAAACAGCGCTTCATAACCCAGATTCATCAGGGCCTTGTTGGCGTTGTAATGCAGGAACTGTTTGACGTCCTCCGTCAGGCCGACGCCGTCATAGAGGTCTTCGGTATATTTTGCCTCGTTGTCGTAAAGTTCGAGCAGGAGATCGAAGGCGAAATCCTTGATCTCCTGTCTCTGCGTTTCGCTGAGACGCTCCACCGCCCGCTGGAATTTGTAGCCGATGTAATAACCATGCACGGCCTCATCACGGATGATGAGGCGGATCAGGTCCGCCGTATTGGTGAGCTTGGCGCGGCTTGACCAGAACATCGGCAGGTAAAAGCCGGAATAGAACAGGAAACTTTCCAGAAACACGCTGGCGATTTTTTTCTTCAGCGGATCGCCGCTGTCATATTCCCGCATGATGAGCGCGGATTTACGCTGCAGGAATTCGTTTTCCTCCGACCAGCGATAGGCGTCGTCCACGTCAGGGGTGAGGCACAGCGTCGAGAAGATCGACGAATAGGAGCGGGCGTGCACGGCCTCCATGAAGGAGATGTTGGAGAGAACCGCCTCCTCATGCGGCGTTGCCGAATCCGCCATCAGGCGCACGGCGCCGACACCGTTCTGGATGGTGTCGAGCAATGTCAGGCCGGTGAAGACACGGATTGTCAGTTTCTGTTCTTCCGGCTTCAGCGTTCCCCAGGAGGGGATGTCGTTGGAGAGCGGCACTTTTTCCGGCAGCCAGAAATTCGAGGTCAGGCGGTTCCAGACTTCGAGATCCTTGTCGTCCTCGATACGGTTCCAGTTGACCGCGCGGATGCGGGACGCGGGTTTTACGGCGATGTTCATTGTCTTGTCCCTCAATTCAGAGCGTGCAGGAAACGCAGCCCTGAACCTGCGTGCCTTCCAGCGCCATCTGGCGCAAACGGATGTAATAGATGGTCTTGATGCCCTTCTTCCAGGCGTAGATCTGCGCCCGGTTGATATCACGCGTCGTCGCCGTATCGCGGAAAAACAGCGTCAGCGACAGGCCCTGATCGACATGCTGGGTCGCGGCCGCATAGGTGTCGATGATCTTTTCAGGGCCGATTTCATAGGCATCCTGATAATATTCGAGATTGTCATTAGAGAGATAGGAAGCCGGATAATAAACGCGGCCGATCTTGCCCTCTTTGCGGATTTCGATCTTCGAGACGATCGGATGAATGGAGGAGGTGGAGTGGTTGATATAGGAGATCGAGCCGGTGGGCGGCACAGCCTGAAGGTTCTGGTTATAGAGACCCGATGCCATCACGTCCTGCTTCAACGCTGTCCAGTCTTCCTGCGTTGGAATGGCAATGCCGGCTTTTTCGAACAGCTCACGGACCTTTTCCGTCGCGGGCGACCATTCCCGGTCGGTATATTTGTCGAAATAGTCGCCCGAGGCATATTTGGAGTTCTCAAAGCCCCTGAAGCTCTGACCCCTTTCCACGGCCAGCCGGTTGCTGGCGCGGATGGCGTGGTAGGTGACGGTGTAGAAATAGATATTGGTGAAATCGACGCCTTCTTCGGAACCGTAGAAGATGCGCTCACGCGCCAGATAACCGTGAAGGTTCATCTGGCCAAGCCCGATGGCGTGGCTGGCATCATTGCCCTTTTCCACCGAAGGAACGGAGGAAATGTGGCTCATGTCCGACACGGCCGTCAGCGCCCGGATGGATGTCTCGATGGTCTTGCCGAAATCGGCGGAGTCCATCGCCGAGGCGATGTTAAGTGAGCCGAGATTGCAGGAAATATCCTTACCCATATGGCTATAGGACAGATCGGCGTTGAACTCGCTCGCTTCGCTGACCTGCAGGATTTCCGAGCAGAGATTGCTCATGCTGATACGGCCCGCGACCGGATTGGCGCGGTTCACCGTATCCTCGAACATGATGTAGGGGTAACCGCTCTCGAACTGGATTTCGGCGATCACCTGGAAGAATTCGCGCGCCTTGATCTTCTTCTTGCGGATGCGGCTATCGGCGACCATTTCATGATATTTTTCGCTGACCGAAATCTCGGTCAACGGCACGCCATAGACACGCTCCACATCATAGGGCGAGAACAGGTACATATCCTCATTGTTGCGGGCGAGTTCGAAGGTGATATCGGGGATCACCACGCCGAGCGACAGGGTCTTGATGCGGATTTTCTCGTCGGCATTTTCGCGCTTGGTATCGAGGAAGCGCATGATATCCGGGTGGTGGGCATGCAGATAGACCGCGCCGGCACCCTGGCGCGCGCCGAGCTGGTTGGCATAGGAAAAGCTGTCTTCCAATAGCTTCATGACAGGAATGACGCCGGAAGACTGGTTTTCGATCTGTTTGATCGGCGCTCCGAATTCGCGAATATTGGTCAGGGACAGCGCCACACCACCACCGCGCTTGGAAAGCTGCAGGGCCGAATTGATGGAGCGGCCGATGCTCTCCATATTGTCTTCCACACGCAGCAGAAAACACGAGACCAGTTCACCGCGGCTCTTCTTGCCGGCGTTGAGGAATGTCGGCGTTGCCGGCTGGAAGCGGCCTGAAATGATTTCATCGACCAGATCGCGGGCAAGCTGTTCATCGCCACGCGCAAGGGCCAGCGCCACCATGCAGACGCGATCCTCGTAACGCTCCAGATAACGTTTTCCGTCGAATGTCTTCAGCGTGTAGGAGGTGTAATATTTGAAAGCGCCGAGAAAGGTGGGGAAGCGGAACTTCCGGGCATAGGCCTCGTCATAGAGGTCACGGACGAAATTGAAGGAATACTGGTCCAGTACCTCCTGTTCGTAATATCCCTCCGTCACCAGATAATCGAGCTTTTCCCTGAGGTTATGGAAAAACACCGTGTTCTGGTTGACGTGCTGGAGGAAATATTGCCGGGCGGCCAGCCGATCCTTGTCGAGCTGGATCTTTCCGTTCTCATCGTAAAGGTTCAGCATCGCGTTCAGCGCGTGGTAGTCCAGTCCCGTATCAACCGGTTTCTGGCTTGCAGCTACCGGCTGTTTGGCGTCCTTGCGCATGGCGCTCGAGGTCAGCGTGTCCAAAATCGTTCCAATCCATGTTTGACGTTGGCGACATCTTCCTCCGTGCCGAGAAGCTCGAAGCGATAGAGAAACGGCACCGCGCATTTGCGCGAGACGATATCTCCGGCGGATGCGAAAGCTGCGCCAAAATTCGTGTTTCCCGCCGCGATGACGCCGCGAATGAGATTTCGGTTGGAGGGCTCGTTCAAAAACCGGATGACCGGCTTTGGCACGGCCCCTTTGGTGCCGCCGCCCCCATAGGTGGGGGTGACCAGCACATAGGGCTCGGACACATGGGGAACATCTTCCTCCGCGCCGAGCGGCAGGCGAAACAGACGCCGTCCCAGTTTCAGAAGGAAACGATGGGTGTTTTCAGAGCGGCTGGAATAATAGACGATCAGGCCCATCGCCCGCCGCCTCAGCTGATCGAGCCGATCATATCCGGCCGGAAACCCGCCCAATGGCGCTCACCGGCGACGACCACGGGAACCTGCATGTAACCGAGACCGCGGACGTGATCGAGCGCATCCGTATCTTCGGAGATATCGATGATCTCGTAAGGGACGCCGATGCGGTCGAGGGCGCGATAGGTTGCGGTGCATTGGACGCAGGCGGGCTTGCTGTAAACGGTGACGGTCATAATTTCCTCTCTCGAAACCGGTTTCGGACACGGCTCAACATTGCCGATTGCAATCGCAATCGGGCGGCGATGGATCTGTCATTAGGGTGGGCGCGCGCGGCTTTTAGCCGCGTAAAATCACTCTCTACGCCGACGAGCGCAGCAACTCAAACAAATGCACTGGCATGACTTCACCCCGAAGCTAGTTCTGGAGGGGGCAGAAAAGGGCGCACGCAAATCATTTGCGTCATACACCTTCCTCCGGACACCCCGCCCGTGGACGTTTGCGCTCAAGGCAGGTCTCCTGACTTGCGGGTCACAACATCTATTCCGGCCTTCCCGGAGCTTTTGACCCCAGTGACCCAAATCGGAACGATGCTCACCGCTTACAGTTGCGGGGGCAGTTTCGGCCTTGCTCCGCCATAATGGCGTTACGCACCGAATTCCCGTCTTAGCTCCCAATCCTTGCGAATCGGAAGAACCTCGAACACCACATATAGTATATGAGGAAATTTTCGCGTCAATAAATAGACACACAAAAGCCCCACCCTGTGGATCAAAAAGATTCAACACATGGTCAACAAAGGCTTAACGGCACATGCGTGCCGCCGTCCAAACAGAGAAAAGCGTTAATCTATTCCCAGATATCGATGCGGATATCGGCGGGACGGGCGTTTTCGATCACCCTTTTTCCGTTCGGAAGATCGTTTTCGAAAAGTTTGGCGTGGATCTCAGCCTCGTCGAGACCATAGCCCTGCCACCTTTTCCGCAGCCTCTCCTCCAGCACATCGACGGACGGCCCTACAAAAATGGTGAGGTCGAAGCTTTTGGAAAGAGTTGTCCATGGCGCCTCGTCCAGCAGCAGATAATTGCCTTCAGCGAGGATAAAGCGTGTTTCCGGCGCAATCGCCCGGGCAGACGCTATGGCGATTTCACAGGAGCGGTCGAAAACCGGAACAAGCACCTCCTGCCCGCCTTTGCGGACGGCGGAGACGATATCGAGAAAACCGCGCACGTCGAATGTTTCCGGCGCGCCTTTTCGCGGCAGCAGCCCCCGCTCTTCAAGGATGCCATTGTCCATATGGAAGCCATCCATGGGCAGGACGGCGGCCGTTTCGCCCCGTGCGAGCAAAGTATCACAAAGGGCATCCGCCAGCGTGGATTTGCCGGCCCCAGGGGGACCGGCAATGGCGACAATAAAACGGGATTTACCTTCTGCCCGCCGAAGAACGTCTTCGGCGATCGTTTCAAGCTTCAGCGTCATGCGGCAAGCGTTTCCTTCGGCGCTTCCTTGGCGCCCGTCATGAAGGCGACAGCATCCGACATGGAATAGTCCTTCGGATTGATGACGCACAGGCGCTTGCCGAGCCGGTGGATATGGATGCGATCCGCGACCTCGAAGACATGCGGCATGTTATGCGAGATGAGGACGATCGGCAGGCCGCGCGAGCGCACATCCAGAATAAGCTCCAGAACACGCCGGCTTTCCTTGACGCCAAGCGCCGCCGTTGGCTCGTCAAGAATGACGACCTTGGAGCCGAAGGCCGCTGCACGCGCCACGGCCACACCCTGACGCTGGCCGCCGGAGAGGGTTTCCACTGCCTGATTGATGTTCTGGATCGTCATCAGGCCGAGTTCCGACAGTTTCTCGCGGGCGAATTTTTCCATGGCCGGGCGGTCCAGCGCCCGGAACAGGCTGCCCTGAATGCCGGGTTTACGGATTTCCCGGCCGAGAAACATATTGTCGGCTATGGAGAGCGCCGGTGACAGGGCGAGGTTCTGATAAACCGTCTCGATGCCAGCCTTGCGCGCCTCGATCGGCGAGCGGAACTGGACCGGCTGGCCTTCCAGCCGGATTTCCCCTTCATCGGGTGTCACCGCACCGGAAATCGCCTTGATGAGAGAGGACTTGCCAGCGCCGTTATCCCCGATCACCGCCAGGATTTCACCCGGATAGAGATCGAAATCAGCATGATCGAGGGCGGTCACACGACCATAGCGCTTGACGAGATTGCGTGCTGTGAGAATGGGTTCTTTTGCCATCAGCCTGCTACCTTTCTGATCCACTGGTCGATTGCGACAGCCATGATGATGAGGACGCCGATCAACAGATAGGTCCATTGCGGGTCTGTTCCGATAAGCCTGAGGCCGAGCGAAAAGACACCGACGATCAGGGCGCCGAAAATCATGCCCATGATGGAGCCGCGTCCACCGAACAGCGACAGGCCGCCGATAACCACTGCGGTAATGGATTCGATATTGGCGAATTGACCGGCGGTCGGCGAAACCGAGCCGATACGGCCGATCAGGGCCCAGCCAGCGAAGGCGCAGATGAGGCCGGACAGTGTGTAAACGGTCGTCAGCATGCGCTTGACGTTGACACCGGCAAGTTCTGCGGCATCCGGATCGTCACCGACAGCATAAAGATGGCGGCCCCATGCGGTGCGGTTCAGCACATACCAGAGCAGGGCGACGAGCAGGACCATGGCGATGACGCCATAGGTGAAGACCGCGCTGCCGACACGGATATTGGCGCCGAAAAATTGCAGGATCGGCGCCTGCTGGGCGATATCCTGGGCGCGAATCGTCTCGTTTGCGGAATAAAGGAAGTTGGTCGCCAATACGATCTGCCACATGCCGAGCGTGACGATGAAGGGCGGCAGGCGCATGCGCGAGACCAGAATACCGTTGATGAAGCCGCAAAATGCGCCGACGGCGAGGCCACAGAGAATGGAGAGTTCCGCCGGCAGACCGTAACGGAAGGTAAACTGTCCCATGATGACGGAGGACAGGACCATGATCGCGCCAACCGACAGATCGATGCCCGCCGTCAGGATGACCAGCGACTGCGCCGCGCCGACAATACCGACGATGGCGACCTGCTGCAGAATAAGGGTCAGCGTGAAGGCCGAGAAAAACTTGCCGCCGAGAAGCAGGCCGAAAACAATCAGCGACAGCACCAGAACGATAAGCGGAACGGCCGCCGGGCTGGAGTGGAGAAAGTGCTGCAGTTTTTCCAGCACGCTCTTGTCGTGCGTATCGAAAGCGGCGACCTGCGTCGAACTTCCCGAAAGCACTTTTTCAAATTCATTATGCGGCTGAGCCCGCACCGGCTGATCGCTCATGGATTTTCCTCCCGATCGCTCTATCGCACCAGCCCTGACACCGGGGTCTATCTCAAAAGAGAATGATGCGTAGATTTCAAAGTGTTGTGAAGCGGCCTATGCCATCCCCGCAGGACGCGTGACGCGCTCGTTTGTTCCTTTGTCCGATCCCCCGGATCGTGCCTCAATCATTCTCGTCCAAGGGCGGGGGCACGAATGCCCCCGCGGGTTTCAACGGTGAGGCATCAGCCCCAGCACTTGTTGAGACCTTCCTTCGTATCGATCGAGTCGAGGCCCTTGACCGGCTTGTCGGTTACCAGCGTCACGCCGGTATCGACGAAGTTCTTGCCTTCGGTCGGCTTCGGCTTTTCACCGGTGTCGGCAAACTTCTTGACGGCTTCCACGCCGAGAGCCGCCATCAGCAGCGGATATTGCTGCGAGGTCGCGCCGATCACGCCTTCCGCCACGTTCTTGACACCTGGGCAACCGCCATCGACGGAAACGATCAGAACATCCTTTTCACGGCCGACCGCCTTCAGCGCCTCATAAGCGCCGGCTGCCGCAGGCTCGTTGATGGTGTGGACGACATTGATGGTCGGGTCCTTCTGCAGCAGATTTTCCATCGCCGCGCGGCCGCCTTCTTCGTTACCATTGGTGACATCATGGCCAACGATGCGCGGATCGTTTTCATCGCCGATCTTGTTGATGTCCTTCACGTCGATGCCAAAGCCCTTCATGAAGCCCTGGTTGCGCAGCACATCCACCGTCGGCTGGGAGGGGGTGAGGTTGAGGAAGGCGATTTTCGCATCCTTGGCCTTGTCGCCAAGGGTGCCGGCAGCCCATTTGCCGATCAGTTCGCCGGCCAGGAGGTTGTCGGTGGCGAAGGTGGAATCGGCGGCATCGACGGGTTCCAGCGGCGTGTCGAGGGCGATGACCAGAAGACCGGCATCACGCGCCTTCTGAACGGCCGGAACGATGCCCTTCGTGTCGGAGGCAGTAATCAGAATACCCTTGGCGCCATCGGCAATGCAGGTCTCGATGGCGGCTACCTGGCTTTCAGAATCGCCGTCGATCTTGCCGGCGTAGGATTTCAGCGTCACGCCAAGTTCTTTAGCCTTGGCGGTCGCGCCTTCTTTCATCTTGACGAAAAAGGGATTGGTATCGGTCTTGGTGATGAGGCACACCGATGTATCGGCCGCAGACGCAACGGAAGCGAAAGAAACGCCAAGCGCGAGCGCGCCCAGAAGAGCGGAAACAGTGGTCTTCATTTAATCCTCCCAATGGATATTTAAGCACCGTGACGGTTACTCGACGATCTCGTCTCCTCCGAGAACAGCGACCGTTGGCACAGATGGAACCACCAAAGGAAACGGCTGTCAATAAATAAATCCGATTGAATTATTAATTCCATATGGCATTCTAATAGGCGGCAGGGAGGAATATCGCCGCGTCGTTTAACGTTGCGATAGCAAGATTGCCATAAAGCCTGCTGTATCGGTCGCGACGGATAGGGCGGGCGGGAGGATGGTATTATGAGACAATCTGTCGAGACGGCGCTGCCTGCGCCGCCCACAATCATGGATATGAGTGGCGGCGCCAACCAGATCGGAGTGCGCGCCTATAATGAGCGGCTCGTCCTGTCGCTCGTTCGCCGGCATGGCGGATTGTCGAAAGCGGAAATCTCCAGGCTGTGCGGTCTCTCGGCACAAACCGTCTCCGTCATCATGCGCTCGCTTGAAAAAGACGGGCTTCTCATTCGGGGTGAAAGACTGCGCGGCAAGGTGGGACAGCCATCAACACCGATGCGCCTCAACCCCGACGCGGTCTTTTCTTTCGGCGTGAAGATCGGCCGGCGCAGCGTCGATCTTGTGCTGATGGATTTTGTCGGCCGCATCAGGCTCAAGCTTCGCAGAACCTATCCCTATCCGCTGCCGGAATGGATATTGCCTTTCGTGGTGGAGGGCATCGCCGAACTCGAGGCAAAACTGTCTCCGGCCGAGCGACAAAAAATCGCGGGCGTTGGCATCGCCGCTCCGTTCGAATTGTGGAACTGGGCGCAGGAGGTGGGCGCACCGCAGATCGAAATGGAGCGGTGGCGGGATGTTGATATTCGTTCGGAAATTGCGGGAAGCATCAGCTATCCGGTTTTTCTGCAGAACGATGCGACCAGTGCCTGCGGCGCCGAACTGGTTTTCGGAGCCGGCCAGAACTATGCCGATTTTCTCTATATCTTCATCGGATCCTTCATCGGCGGCGGCGTCGTTTTGAATTCGGCGCTGTTTTCCGGCAAGACAGGCACCGCTGGCGCCATCGGCCCCCTGCCCGTGCAGGGGCAGGATGGCAATACGGTGCAGCTTCTGAAAATCGCCTCCATCTTCGTTCTGGAAAACATGCTGCGTGAGCGGGGCATCGATCCGCGCCCACTGTGGTTTTCGCCGGACGAGTGGGTCGATTTTGGCGAGCCACTGGAAAGCTGGATCAACAAAACCGCTGCGGCGCTCGCGCAAGCCGTTATCGCGGCAGCCTCCATCATCGATTTTTCCAGTGTCATCATCGATGGCGGTTTTCCCGACTGGGTCAGGGCGAGAATAGTCTTCGCCACCCGGCTTGCCCTCAAGCATCATGATCTTCAGGGTGTCACAATGCCGGAGATCATCGAAGGTGCGGTCGGCAGCCAGGCCCGGGCCATAGGGGGAGCAAGCCTGCCCCTGTTTTCCCGTTACCTCATCGATCAGAACGTCCTGTTCAAGGACACGACAGGCTGAGGCTTCCGGCTTCCTCCATATTTGCTTGAGGTTCTTTGCCGGATTCAAGCGATCACTCGCTGGCAGAATGTTCCGTGATCGCCTCCAGAAAGGCGGGACCGTAGCGTTCCAGCTTGGTCTCTCCAACGCCGGGGATTTGTGCCATTTCCTTTGCCGAGGCTGGTTTTACTGCTGCAAGTTCAATGAGCGTCTTATCGTGGAAAATCACATAGGGCGGAACGTTCTGCGCGCGGGCGATCTCCATACGCTTTGCACGCAGTGCTTCAAAGAGACTGCGATCAGCCTCCGGCAAGGCCGTGGCAGCCGGAGTGCGGGGCGTCTGTTGCCGCGTCGAACGGGGAGCCGACGGTATCCTCAACATCAGGGAAGGCTTTTCGCGCAGGAAGCGCCTTCCCTCCTCAGAAATTGACAAGCCGCCATGCCCCGACAGATCAACCTCAATCAGGCGCAGCGCAACCAGCTGGCGCAGGATGGCTCGCCAGGCGCGATTGTCATGCTCTTTGCCAATGCCGTAAGTCGTGATTTGATCGTGTCCGAAACTGGAAATTCGCTCATCCACCATTCCAAGCAATACACGGATGACATAGGCTTGGCCGAAACGCTCGCCGGTGCGATAAATGCAGGAGAGCAACTTCTGTGCGGCGATGGCTCCGTCAAACAGGGCAGGCGGTTGCGCACAGGTGTCGCAATTGCCGCAGGGTTCGCATCGGTCGCCGAAATAGGACAGTAGTACCTGCCGCCGGCAACCGGCGGTTTCCGCCAGGCCGAGCAGCGCATCAAGCTTCTGGCGCTCCATATATTTGCGCTGGTCCGCTGCGTCCGACTCTTCGATAAATCGGTTACGCAAAGCGATATCTTCATAACCATAAAGCATCAACACTTCGGACGGCAGACCATCACGGCCGGCACGCCCGGTTTCCTGATAATAGGCCTCAATGCTGCCGGGCAGATCAATATGAACCACGAAGCGGACATCCGGCTTGTCGATGCCCATACCGAAAGCCACCGTTGCGACGATGATGACCGCCTCACCGTGCTGGAAACTGGTCTGGTTCGCCTCGCGGGCAGATTTGTCCATGCCGGCATGATAGGGCAGCGCGTCACGTCCCTCTTCCCGAAGCCAAGCCGCCGTTTCATCGACCTTGCGTTTGGAGAGGCAATAAACGATACCGCTTTCGCCTTCACGGCCCTCAAGAAAACGCTTCAGCTGTGCGCGGGGATTATCCTTCTCCATAATCGCATAGCGGATGTTCGGGCGATCGAACCCGGCAATGAAAGCGTCCTTTTCATCGATGCCCAGATGGCCAAGAATCTCGGTGCGGGTAGGCTCGTCGGCCGTCGCCGTCAGCGCCATTCGTGGGGTATTCGGGAAACGCTCGATCAGCATGTCGAGCTGGCGATAGGGCGGGCGGAAGTCATGTCCCCATTGCGACAGGCAATGAGCCTCATCGACCGCGATCAGCGACAGATCAATGGATTGGAGCGCGTCGAGAACATCGGGCTTGAGAAGGGTTTCCGGTGCGGCATAAAGAATATCTACCTCACCGGCCCGCATGGCCTGCCAGAGCGCCCGGCGCTCTTCCGGGGAAAGATCGGAATTAAGGGCCTTCGCCCGCACACCGGCCTGGCGCAATGCCGCCACCTGATCAACCATCAGCGCGATCAACGGCGATACGATCAACCCCATCCCCTCACGGGCGAGCGCCGGGATTTGATAACACAGCGACTTTCCGCCGCCTGTCGGCATCAAGACGAAAGCATTATTGCCGGCCATCACATGCCGGATGATCTCCGCCTGCCGTCCACGGAACGTATCGTAGCCATAAATGGTCTTGAGAATCTGCAAGGGATCTGCGGTCACGACGATTTCTTCCGAGTTTGGCGGCGGCTCGCGCATCATGGCCAAATCCGGTTTCATCGCAATGTCGAAAGACGGAATTGACGCAGAAACACGATTGGGATTGGGCCATCACCCTCATCCTTTGTTGGCGGGACGGAGCACGCGGAGCTTAAAACGAAAAACTCCCGGAGCGATTGCTACGGGAGTTATGAATGATTTGGTTGCGGGGGCAGGATTTGAACCTGCGGCCTTCAGGTTATGAGCCTGACGAGCTACCGGGCTGCTCCACCCCGC